>JAZSFA010000158.1:0-3680 GCA_045531965.1 Eubacteriales bacterium | reverse complement strand
GGCAACGCCCCTGGTAAACAACAATTTATGGAAGTAAGGTTCCATTGAAATTTTTCCTGCTTTTTTCTCTCCCCCGCAAGATTTCCCCCAAAATGTTGTCTTAGTCAATGAAGCCACACAAAGGCAGAAAGGAGACAGTATGAAGGACACGACCATCATCGAGCTGTTGTTTGAAAGATCCGAACAAGGGCTGGCTATGCTGACCGACAAATACAAGGGTCTGGCAATAAAGCTGTTGTCAGGGATTCTGGAGAATCACGCGGACGTGGAGGAATGCTTCAACGACCTGCTTGTAGCCGTTTGGAACAGCATCCCGCCGAATCGCCCCCAAAGCATGACAGCTTACGTCTGCACCCTGACCCGCCGTATCGGCATCAACCGCTACAAATATAACCATCGGGGCAAGCGGGACAGTTATCAGCTGCTATTGTCCGAATTGGACGATGCCATTCCTGACCCCTCTTGGGAACAGGCGAGCCGCGATGACGAGATCAGGGTAGTGCTGAACCGCTTTGTTGCTTCGCTGGAACCCGAGGGAAGGGTCCTGTTTTTGCGCCGATACGTCTATTTTGAGTCGGTGACCGAGCTTGCCGCCCGTTTCGGCATGACCGAAAACGCGGTGTCCTCCCGCCTGTCCCGCATCAAAAAGCGACTGAGAAATGTTTTGAGAGAGGAGAATATTGAGATATGAAGCAAAAGAAAAATTCCGAACGCTTATCCCTGCTTCTGGGCGACATCGACCCCGCCCTCTTGGAAGAAGCCTACATGGCAGATAGCCCCGAGAAGCTTAAAAAACTTCAAATGAAATCCCACCCTGCCCGTCGAAGGATCATCCTGCCCCGCCTTGCCGTGGCAACTGTTTCGGTTGTGCTGGCGTTGTCTATGCTGCTGGGCGTGTTTGTTCTTTTACGCCCGGAAACCCCCGGTGTGGGTCCTTCCACGGATCCCCACGCTACAGGGAGTCCCGACGACCCTTACGTAGATCCCGCCACCATAGACGCCCCTTGGAAAACGGGCAAGCTGACCCTTACTTCCTTGACCTACAAACCCGCTACCGAGTCTATGTCCACGGGACGGTTATCTTTTGATATGCTGACAAGCACCGACGCGGAAACCGATGCGAACACCGATGTCGCCACGGACACTGCCACCGATGCTGCTACCGACGCGGAAACCGACACGCTCCCCGCCCCCGACGCCCCCGTGTTCGGAAAGGGAGAAAACGTGCAGGTGTCCATTATGGACAACACCAAGATCTCGGAATACATGGGTCCCGATCTCATCAAGATGCGTCCCACCGAGGGCGAGCACATTTCCTGCACCGACGTGTATTACAACATCCACACAGGAGAGAACGTTTGTCTGTCCTGCCGTGTGCTGGCACTGGTGCAGGGAACCGAGCTGTATACCGACGCCGCCATTGACGCTTTTATGGAGGAAATCCTTTTGGATGAGACCCATCTGTCAGCCAGCGGCGCGGTGAGAGAATGGCGCGAAACTTACAGGAGAATGCTTGACACCGACAAGACCCGCGAGCTGTTCTCTCAGCTGAAAAAGCCCACCCTTGCCAAGCTGGGCATTGAGAATTTTGCCTTTGAGTCTCACGAGACCTACGTCAAAGAGCATATCGATGAGTACCAATACCCCGTGGTGGATGTGGTGGAGTACGGTGCTGACCCCGACAAATGTCTGTTCTCTCTCGTCTCGCCTCTCACGGGTATCGTCTACGGCAACTACCTCCTGGATCTGACCACGGGGGAGGCTGTGAGGATCGACAAAACCCTCCTCAACCCCTTGGGTGACTACACCCGATGCCCCGAGCTGTCTCTGGCGGAGAGCTTTATTGTTTTTGATGACTATAGTAAGATCGTGGTGACCTTGCCTTATCAAGTCCAATATTATCACTACCGAGGCGGTCATAAAGTCCCTGTTTATGCCCGAAACGCTGTTTTGCTCTTCGATGTAACAAACGGTGAGTACCGCGAAATTTCCTTCTCTGACCAAGCGCTCCTCCCCCCCACCGCCGCTGCCGAGGTCTACAATAACGTGATCTATTATCCCTCGGGCGCACTTTGGTGCTTCTATGTGATCAGCAACGGCAATTTCTACACCGTGGAGGGCGATTTTTCCCGCGTCATCACCTCGGGGAAGGGTGTTTCTTACGCCGTCATGAAGCAGACCGACGGCTACCAATTCTTTGAGCTGACGGGTGAGAACGGTGCTTTCGTCCCCGCCGAGGCGGAGGGAGAGGATTTTGATCTCGCCAACCGCTTCGTGATGGAGGAAAATATCCGCGTGGACGTGCTGACCCTTGAAGCCACGCCCCTGTGGGAGGGTACCCCTGCCGCCACCGCTGCCTCCAAGGACGGACGATTCATGTACCTCTATTTTGAGGGGGCGGAGCACATCCTCTGCATCGACGTCTGTAAGGCGGAAAGCGGTGTCCTCAACTTATCCGACACCTTCGTAACCCAAGCCGCCGAGGCAGCCGCATCGGGTACCGTGACCTACGGTCTTTTTCTCAACGCCGCCGAGGACGCTCTGCTCATGACCTACTGCAAGGAGGGCTTGGTGGTCTTTGACAGCGTGGGCTATTCCGATCACAACCATATGCACGATCCCTTGGGGGACATTCTGAACTTCTATACGATCAACGGTCAAAAGCTGCATTTTGTCAACAAGGATAACGCTCTGCACCTGCTCAATCTGTTTTTTACCTTGAATCGGCTTGACGTCTACACCGAAGAAATTTCTACAGGCGCAATCGCTCCCCACGCCCCCCTGTACCCGCAGATCGCAGAGCAGTTGATCCCCTATCTGGATGTGTGGGGCACCACCGCCGAGCTGCCTTCCAAAACCTTGTACGCCATGATCGGGGATATGACCCTGGGTGAGCTGACCAACATGACCTATACAAACGATATACGGGAAATGCTCACCAACTACTACAAGGATCACCGCATCACTACAAACTACGGCTACGATCGCACCCGCGCCCTGGATTACATGGCAAGGGACGTGGCAAAGGGGATGGCTGAGTTCTTCTGCGTGGAGCTTACCGACGAGCAGATGACTGCCATGAAAGCCCTGCTCCTGCCTCGGCTGGATGCCATCGTGGATGAGAATTTCCAAAGCTCTACCGCCGAATTTGACGCTACGTTCAAGGATGCCTTTGACGAAGCCTGCCCCATCCTCACGGGGATGGCCTACGATGCCTTCATCAAAACCGCGGGCTTCCTTGCCTGGGAAGATAAATACGTGGAAGTAACATACGACGGATACGTTCACGATCTTTCCCGCTACTGCGCCAAGACCGACGTGTTGGGCGACGTGCGCCTCAGCCTCCAAAAGAAGCTGGACAACGCCTACCTTGCCGAGTTCTTGTCGGGGCTGACCTTTGAGGCGGGAGAAAAGGAGATCACCCCCATCGCCTCCTTGTTCCGCAGTTACGACTCTGCCATGGGCGGTCTGCCCTATGCGGGGCTGTCCTCCTTCCTCCACGTGGGTTATGACGAGGCGGGCAACGCCTTCGTGGTCATCGACGGCTACTACGCCTCTATCTCGACAGAAGAAGCCGAGACCTTCAAGCGCACCCACGTGCAGAAGGATCAGCAGTTCATCTGCCGTGATTGGTACTGGTACTGATGATCCCCAACAACGTAAGCCCCCCGACGGTGAAA
>JAZSFA010000007.1:0-18881 GCA_045531965.1 Eubacteriales bacterium | reverse complement strand
TTGGTGGGGTCCAGGGGCGACGCCCCTGGTAAACAAGTTTTTCGAATTTTAGAAAGGAGACACCATGTATTCCAAGGTTTACGTCGAGATTACCAACATCTGCAACATGGCTTGTTCCTTTTGCCACGGACACAGCCGCCCCAAGAGGCTCATGAAGCGAGAAGAATTTTCTCGCGTGCTTGATCAACTGGAAGGAAAGACCCAATATATTTATTACCACCTCATGGGCGAGCCCTTGATCCACCCGGACCTGCCTGAATTATTGAAGATCTCTAAGTCACGGGGGTTTAAGTCTGTTATCACCACCAACGGCACCCTCCTTCCCAAGCGAGGGGATGAGATGCTTGCGTCGGGGGTTCACAAGGTCAGTATCTCCCTCCACAGCTTTGAAGGACAGGACGAGGATGCATTCGATGCCTACCTGCGTGGCGTCACCGACTTTGCTGACAAAGCTTCAAGGGCGGGCGTTATCGTGGTGTTCCGCCTTTGGAACAGAGGTCATGATGGTGGACGGAACGATGGAATTTATGACGATTTGAAAGGTCGTTTTAAGGGGGAATGGGCGGAAAACACCCGCGGCGTCCGCATCCGCGACAAACTCCACCTGGAGTGGGGGGATCGCTTTGAGTGGCCCGACAAGGAGGCGCCCTTGCGGGGAGACGAAGTCTTCTGCTACGGCTTGCGAGATCATTTCGGCATTCTCTGCGACGGCACCGTGGTTCCCTGCTGTATGGACAGCGATGGGATCATTTCCTTGGGAAACATCTTCCTTGAACCGCTGTCCGAGATTTTATCCGCTCCGCGTGCTGAGGCAATTGTAAATGGCTTTGAGCGGCGATGCGCCGCAGAAGATCTTTGCCGCCGATGTGGATACGCGCGCAGGTTTCGTTGACAAAAAACAGTCTCTAAAAAATATCAAACTAATCCGGCTTAATCCTTGACTTTTCCAGCCGATTTTGTTATAATAAGGTAGCAGGTGGACATTTTCACCTTTAATTTACCTTAGCAGAAAGGACTTACCTATGAATCACTTTTCTTTCAAAAAAATCCTCTCCCTTGCTTTGGCGCTGATCACCGTCGTCTCTGCACTGGCGGTCATCTTCCCCGCTACCCTCGCCTCCGCAGAGGAACAGAAAAAGCTCGTTGTTACGCTTGATCCCGGTCACGGTGGTAAAAAGTCCGAAGACGGCTCTACCGGCACAGGTACGAACGCCGCGGTTGAGTTTGGCGGAAAGAACGAACTTTTCTATACTCTGTCCATTTCCGAATACTGCAAGGAACGTTTGGAGCAGTATCAGAACGTGGAAGTTTACATGACCCGTGAAAACAATGAGGATTGTCCCGGTCTTGTGGAGCGCGCACAAATGGCTGCCGAACACAAGTCCGATGCCCTCATTTCCATTCATAACAACTCCTTCTCCAATCCCTCTGCTCACGGTGCTGAAATCATTGTGCCCAACAACAATTTCAAAGCAGAGATCGGTCAAGCCTCCACGGAATGCGCGACCATTATGTTGGATCGTATGGTCAGCGATACAGGCGTTGTCAAGAGAAAGGTTTACACCAAGGATAGCTCCTCCGCCAAATATGATGACGGTTCAGCCGCCGATCATTTTCAGGTCATCCGCCACGGTAAACTGTTGGACATTCCCGTAGTCATGATCGTGGAATGCGCCTTCCTTTCCAACAAAGAGGAATACGAAAAGCATTTTGCTACCGAGGAAGGTCTGAAAGCTATGGGCTATGCCATTGCCGACGGTCTCGCTCAGTATTACAACCTCTCCTTGATCCCGGAGGTAGGCTTCGTTCATGCTTCCAACGACGAGTTGAGATACATGAAGGACGGTAACCAAGTGGGTCAGGCATTTGATCCGGGTCAGTATGAAGGTTGGAATCAGACTGTGTCCTTCGAGCAAGGCACGGTAGACAAACTGGTAGACTGGGGATGGGCAGCTTTCCACGCCGACACCTTTGAATTTGGTTATATTGTCAACGACACCGAAATTTATTCCGCAGACTTCACGTACGAAACCGAGCAGCCTGTCCTTGATGCCATCAAAGCATTGGGCGGTACCAATGGTTCTCGCTATTACGGTGAACTACCCACAAACCGTTTGAAAATAGGCGAAAACAACGTAAAATTCTGTGTCAAGCTCAACGGTGGCGAACTGATCCAGGTGCTTCGCGAGTACACCGTTACGGTTACCGAGCCTGTGACCGAAGCGCCTACTGAAGCGCCCACTGAAGCCCCCACCGAGGCACCTACTGAAACGCCCACTGAAACGCCCACCGAGGCACCTACCGAAGCTAACACTAAGAGCTGTCAGTCCATGATCTCTCTCTCCGGCATGACAGTACTGCTTGCCGTTGCCCTGTGCTTTGTGCGGAAAAAGAGAGATTAAACTAAAAGAACATATCATCCTTCCGGGATCATTTTTTGATCCCGGATTTTTGTTATTTTCCTCTTGACAGATCAACAGAATCGTGATATAATAACATTCGTAATATAACAATAGTTATCGGAGGTCTGTATGCCACCCCAAATTAAGGTAACCAAAGAATCCATCATATCTGCCGCCACGGATCTGGTTCGTGAGTTTGGTCATGAACGTTTGAACGCCCGAACGCTGGCAGAGAAACTGCACTGCTCTACGCAGCCTATTTTTTCCAATTTTTCTTCTATGGATGAGGTAAAAATGGCGGTCGTTGACAGGGCTGCTGCCCTATACGAGACCTATATCCAAGAGGATACCGAGAGTGGTCTTTATCCCCCTTACAAAGCCAGCGGTATGGCATATATTCGTTTCGCTTTGGAAGAAAAGGCTCTTTTCAAGCTGCTGTTTATGCGAGATCGTTCCATGGAGGAAATCCCCGAGGAAACCGAGCTTGGTAAAACGGTGACCGCCATGGTTCAGGAAAACACTGGACTTGATACCCTGTCCGCTAAGCTGTTTCACATGGAGATGTGGGCTTTTGTCCACGGGATTGCCACCATGGTCGCGACTGATTATCTGATGCTGGATATGCCCCTCGTCAGCCGTATGATCAGCGACGTTTACCAAGGTCTCAGGGCGCGTTTTATCAAGGAGTAAAGCCATGGAAGCCATCAGAATTGAACGTTTAACCAAGCGGTACAAGGATGTGACCGCGGTGGATGGGCTGGAGCTTGTCATCAACGAAGGGGAGTTATTTTCCCTTCTGGGCGTGAATGGCGCGGGCAAGACCACCACCATCAAAATGCTGTCCTGCCTCCTGCGGCCCACCGGGGGAGATGCCTTCCTTTTGGGCAAGAGCATCACTCGGGACACGGCCGATGTCAAATCTATCATTGCGGTTTCCCCCCAGGAAACTGCCGTAGCTCCCGGGCTGACTGTGCGGGAGAACTTGGCTCTGATGTGTGGCGTTCATGGTTTCCCCAAGGGAAAGCGTGAAGAAAAGATTCGGGAACTGTCAACCCTTTTGGGACTTTCTTCTATAGAGAACAAGAAAGCGGGAAAGCTGTCGGGAGGATGGCAGAGGCGGCTGTCCATTGCCATGGCACTGATCAGCGAGCCGAGGATCCTCTTTTTAGACGAACCTACCTTAGGCTTGGATGTGCTTGCGCGGAGTGACCTATGGGATCTCATCCGGTCCCTCAAGGGCAAGGTGACCATTGTTTTTACCACCCATTACATGGAGGAAGCCGAGGCGTTGTCAGACCGTATAGGCATTATGAAGGACGGAAAGCTCCTGATCTGTGCCACCGCCGAGGAGATCAAGGCGCAAGGGGGATCGGACAAATTTGAGGAAGCCTTTGTGAACATCGTCAAGGGGGTGAGATCATGAAAATGCTGACCTTTGCCCACAGAACGCTGCGGGAGATTTTGCGCGACCCTTTAAATTTGGGATTTGGATTGGGCTTCCCCATTATTTTATTGCTGTTGCTTTCCGCCATTCAGGCGAACGTCCCGGTAAGTCTCTTTGAAATTGCTCATCTGACTCCGGGTATTTCGGTGTTCGGACTCTCCTTTATGACCCTGTTCTCTGCCACAATCATTGCCAAAGATCGCAGTTCTTCCCTATTGGCACGACTGTATACCACCCCGTTGACAGCGTGGGATTTCATTATGGGTTATACCCTGCCCATGATTCCCATAGCCATGGGGCAAACCGTGATCTGCTATGCCGTAGCCTTGATCCTGGGACTGTCTCCTTCGGTCAACATTCTGTGGGCGATAATTTTCATCCTGCCCGTTTCTATCTTCTTTATCGGCTTGGGTCTGCTTTTCGGCAGCATTCTGAACGACAAGCAGGTTGGCGGGATCTGCGGCGCGCTGTTGACCAATCTCACCGCCTGGCTGTCGGGCACTTGGTTTGATCTGGCGCTTGTGGGAGGGGTGTTCCAAAAAATTGCTTACGTCTTGCCCTTCGTCCACGCAGTAGAGCTGGAGCGCGCAGTGCTGTCCGGCAGTTTTGACAGTATTCTTCCCCATCTTTTGTGGGTACTTGGTTACGGTATCGCTGTTACCGTAGCGGCAGTTCTGCTTTTCCTAAAACAGATGAAGAGGTAAATTGTTATTTAGGAGTACGCCTGGGAGGGCCCTTCTTGAAAGAAGTGCCCCCCCAGACCCCCTCCAAGAACCTTTAAATAATGATTCTTTTTAAAGATTTTTGAAGGGTTTCAAGGGAAACTTTTTGCAAAAAGTTTCCCTTGGCCGTACTCCTAAACAACAATTTATCGGTATACATCCCATCGCGGTATGTGGTTCGCATGGGTTGAACGTCCCCGAGCCAGAGCCGCCCCGCAGGGGCAAACAACAATTTTCTATGATAAAAATTCCCCCGAGGCAGCTGATAGCCTCGGGGGAATTTTTAATTTTCCTCTCGGTTTACCGAACAAGCGGTGGAAAAGCCTTGGGGATAGCGTTTATTCAGCTTATCTATATTCATTTGGCAGATGGTTTCCAGATCATAACCGATAGCGTAGGCGGTTTCAGCAAGATACCACGCCACGTCGCCCAGCTCTTTGGCGATCTTTTCCACGTCCAACTCGTGTCCCTGCGCCAAATGTTTCTTGACGATATCAATCACCTCTCCCGACTCACCGCAAAGTCCCATGACGCCGTTGATCAGGACATCTTTTCTATCCAGCGCCGGGTTAAGTGTCGCCATAGCAGCTTTCTGATATTCGTTGACAGTCATCGCTTTTTCCTTTCATCTAAAGGAGAATGAATCTACTGATGCGGACGAAAAATCTCCGAAGAATTTAAGAGTGAGGGTATGTGTACCTGTAACGGGAGAAAGAATTTTGCTCGTAGTTACATAAGCATCTGCCGACTCAACACGAAAATCTCCGTGATATCGACCGTCCAAATACAGCTCCACACGGCATTTGGCATTATTTTTCATGCGGATGCTGAAGGAGGTCTCGCCGTGGAAGTCCAGATAACGGTAGGTAGCGGTGTCCCCATGCAGTATCTCGGTGAGGACGAGGTTATGAGAGGCGTGTTTATCCCCTGCGATCCGGACGTGACCACTTAATTCGCAAGCACGGTGCGCCTCCAAGGGTGTATTGGCGGGGATGGGGTCACCCACACCCGAGGTGGTCTGAAGGATTTCGGAAATGGAGCCGTCCTCATTGAAGTAAATAGGTTCTGCACAGACATGACGTGAGAACTCGCTACCGTGGGTAGAGCGGTGGTAGAAGACGTACCATTGTCCCTTGAAGCACGCCATGGAGCCATGGTTGTTCCACACCTTGGGGTCACATCCAAAATTGTCAATGATGACACCGCCGTACTTGAAGCCCCCCATAGGGTGATCCGAGACGGCATAGCCCAGGCAAGAGGGGCGACCGTCAGGACGGTTGGGCTCGCCGTGGCGATGAGTATCGGCAAAAAGATAATAGTATTTCCCATTGATCTTTTTGACAGAGCTACCCTCATGAAACTCATGCTCCTCCACAGTAAGCGGGGTGGTGATGGTATCTTCCTCGATCTCTACCATATTTTCCTTAAGTTTTGCCACATGACACCAGGTCAGCTGTCCCCAGTAGAGATACGCCTGCCCGTCGTCATCAATAAACACGGCGGGGTCAATACCCTGTACGCCCTTGAGTTGCCCTACATCCTCAAAAGGTCCCGTGGGACTTGTGGATTTTGCCACACCGCACCGTCCGTCGGGAACACAGTAGTAAAGATAGTACCAACCGTCGCGATAGGCACAATCGGGAGCGTACAGCACGCCGCAGTCCTTTGCCCAATTGGAATCGGCAATGGAAAAGGCAACACCATGGTCTGTCCATTGTGTGAGATCTTCCGATGAGTAGACGTGATGGACATCGCTGCAAAAATAATTTTCACCTTGGTGATCCATTGAGCCATAGAGATAAATGCGTCCGTCTCCCCATACGTGGGCTTCCACGTCGGGGATAAAGGTGCGGCTGTCAAGCAAGGGATTGGGGGCGTATTTGGGCATGGGATGTTCCTCCTGTATAATATCTAAACATAGAATATCATATCTTTTTTTGAAAGTCAAGGCAAATTTTGCGAAAAACCTTGCAATTTCCTGCGTTTGGTGGTATAATGAAGGGCGTATTTTTGGCAGATAAATTGTTGTTTACGGGAGTACGGCAAAGGGAAACTTTTTGCAAAAAGTTTCCCTTTGAACCCTTCAAAAACCTTTAAAAAGAATCATTATTTAAAGGTTCTTGGAGGGGGTCTGGGGGGCACTTCTTTCAAGAAGGGCCCTCCCAGGCGTACTCCTAAACAACAATTTGCATCACTATTTTTACTCCAAAGGACGGTTCTTATCGTGTCTTCATTCATGCGCGGCTTCAAGGGCGGCATTCCCATCGGACTGGGATATCTCTCGGTATCATTCACCTTCGGCATCATGGCTGTTTCCTACGGTATGGACTGGTGGCAGGCAGTCATCATCTCCATGCTCACCCTCACCTCCGCGGGACAGCTGGCAGGCATCGGGGTCATGATCCACCCCGGACAATATATAGAAATGCTCGTGTCTCAAATGACCATCAACGTGCGGTATGCGTTTATGTCTGTCTCCTTGGCACAAAAAACAACACCTGAATTTCGAGGTATCAAGCGCTGGCTTCTCGGTTTTTTCATGACTGATGAGATCTTCGCCGTGGCATCCGCCGAAAAGGAAGTCAGCACCGCTTTTTTTATGGGTCTGTCGGTTATGCCCTATGTAGGCTGGACGGCGGGGACGCTGTTTGGTAGCCTTTTGGGCAGCATTTTGCCTGAAATTGTCTTGAACGCGCTTTGTCTTGCAATTTATGGCATGTTCCTTGCCATTGTCGCACCCCAAGCCCGCACCTCCAAAGCCGTGCTTTGTGTTGTGGCTGTAGCTGTGTGCCTGCATTGTATTTTCTACTACGTTCCCATGCTCAACCGCATTTCTTCCGGACTGACCATCAGCATCTGCGCTGTTGTAGCCGCTATCTTTGGCGCTATCTTCTTTCCCATTAAAGATGACGATGACGGAGCGGAGGTGTCAACATGAAAGATTTTTGGATCTATCTGGCGATCCTGGCAGGCTCCACTTACCTTATCCGTGCCATCCCCTTTGCGGCATTTCAAAAGAAGATCAAGAGTCGTTTTATCCGCTCTTTTCTCTACTACATTCCCTATACGGTGCTGGCTGCCATGACCTTTCCTGCGGCACTATACGCCACAGGTCACCTCTTTTCCGCAGCGGCAGGTCTTCTTGCGGGGGGTGTCTTCGCCTTCAAGGGCAAGGGGCTGACTTTCGTGGCGGTGGTATCCTGTGTGGCAGCGTTGGCGGTTGAACTTCTGCTTACGTTTGTGTTTCCCCAAGTGAATTTCTGATCAATAAAGCGGTACGGACCAAATTGCGATCCGTACCGCTTATGCTTTTTCATATGGAGACAATACCGCCCGTTGACGGTTATTTATGATATCTCGTTCCCTTGGCAATTTGATAGCAACGATACACCGATTCGTACAGGATGACCCGCATGAGCTGGTGAGGAAAGGTCAGCTTTGATACAGACAGTCGGAGTTTGGCAGCCGCCTTGACCTCAGGCGCCAGTCCAAAGGAGGAGCCAATAACAAAGCAGAGGGTACTGTCTGTCTGCCCCGCCTTTTCCAAGATCTCGGACAGCTCACGAGAATCGTACTGCTTGCCTTCCACACACAAAGCGATAAGGCAAGCACGGGGCGGGACAGCCGCCAAAATGGCTTTCGCCTCCTGAGCAAGCGCATGACTGATCTCGGTTTCGGAGGGATCATCGGGAAGTTTGCTTTCTTTGAGCTCCACTTCTTCCACACGACACATTCCCGAAAGACGCTTTTTGTATTCCGCCGCCGCGTCTCGAAGGTAGGACTCCTTCAGACTGCCAACCGTAATAAATTTAACAGGTGTATTGATCATATAGCCCCCTATTGGATTTTTTCAATGGGCAGATGCTTTTCTCCTACCAGCATGGTGACGGTATCAGGGGAAGCGACTTCCAATGTGACCGATCGCCCTGCCAACACCGAGGCTGTTTCGTCGTAGGCAATATCGGGTAGATTATTATGTTCGCTGAGGTGGGCAAGAAGCAAATGGGTTGTTCCGTGATCGCAAAGTTCTTGAGCAAAATCCGCGCAGTCTCGATTGGACAGATGACCACCTCTGGATAGAATACGAACCTTTAAATCATAAGGATAGAGCCCGTTTTTCAGCATCTCCTCGTCATGGTTGGATTCTAACACCACGCTTTCACACCCCAGAAGTCCAAGGCGCACCGATTCGGATACGTAGCCGATATCGGTGGCGTAACCAATTTGTCGGTCGCCCTTTTCGGTGTTCACGGTAAAGCGGAAGCCCATGGAATCGCGGCTGTCATGGGGGGTTTTGAAGGCGGTTACCGTCACGTCCCCCACCTGAACCTGCAGATCTTCGGGACAACGGTACATCTGCAAGCAAGCGCACAGGGCTTCAGGCTGTGTATCCTTGTAGCGCAGTGCCGACTTATAGAGGATATGTACAGGAATGGGATGCTTTTTGGTCAGCACCTCTAAAGCCGCGGTATGATCGTTATGGTCGTGGGTAACAAAGATCGCATCAATGGTATGAACATCCACTCCGATCTCTTTGAGAGCACTTATAAGGGTACGAGTACACTTGCCCGCGTCAATGAGGATACGAGCATGGGCAGTTTCCAAATAAGCGGCATTTCCGGTGGATCCGGAATAGAGGGTACAGAGACGATAGGCTTGGGTTTCCATGGACACCTCGATCAGTCGATAAAGTAGTGGGCAAGCCAACCGTCCCACACAAAGAAGTACAGCGCTTCAGCCATGAAAACCACGATAAAGGGGATGATCAGCACCAGCATCCAACGGGATTTTTCAGCTCGGGTCTTATTCCCTTCCACGAATGCCTTTTTCTTTTCCTCAGACCATTCGTCGGGGAGCATATCCTCAGTGACGTCTTTGTTGACAAAACCGCGATTATACGCAAGATAGGATACGAGAAGCACAGCAAAGACCACCATATAGGCAAGCATGACGGCTTTGGTAACGATTTCCGTCGGGAACGCCGCCATAATACCATAGTAAAGGACAAGAAGCACCACCGTCATAACTACGACAATAGCGAATTGCTTCTTTGCCTCAGGACTTGCGGGTTTCTTTTCCCTTGGCGGGAGGTTGGGTTTGTTGGATTTTTGCGGGAAGAACATAGTTGGATTCCTTTCTGTTTTCCGATCAATAAAGTCGAGTGGCACCAACAATTCGGATAGCCAGGCATTTACAGGCACCTGTGCCAAAGGCGGCATCCATGACCGAAGTAAACGTATCTACCAAGGCTTCGGGAACGTACGCCTGTACCGTACCCGCAAAGCCGCCGCCATGGACACGCCATGCAGCACGCTCACCGCCAAGGATATCCTCACAAAGGCAAAGCGCCAAGGAGAGGCCTTGCTCGGAAACGTTTGCCGTCGTATAGACGTTCTGGAGATAACAGAAAGAAGATCGTCCCGAGGACAGCACGCCGTCAAAGTACTTAGAAAGCGCCTCGACAGTCACAGCAGAATCATCGCTGTTGCAAGCGATGAGTAAGGCTTCCTTTTGAGCGTTGACACGACGGTTTTCAGCAAAGAAATGGAGGGAACGAAGGATCGCACGGTCACCCACTCTTTCGCGGAGGGTGGGAATGCTGTTTTTAACTGCGGATTCATCCAGATCCCGCAGGACTTCCTTACCAAACACAGCAGCAACCGACTTCATCTCAGCCGGGACAGAGGCATAATCAGCGGTCAGATCGGCGTGATTGCCTCCGGTATCCACAATACAGAGACGGTAACCGGCGGCAGTCATATCGAAGGGAATGGGGGTAATGACAGGTGCCTTGGGATCCTTGAAATCAATGGCGACAATACCTCCCACGGAGCAAGCCACCTGATCCATAAGTCCACAGGGCTTGCCAAAGAATTGATTTTCCGCATATTGAGAAATTTTCGCGATGGTGACAGGATCGATACTTCCCTCGTTATAAAGGTGGGACTGAATCGTACCGATCATATTTTCATAAGCCGCCGAAGAGGAAAGTCCGGAGCCGACAAGTACGCTGGAAGATGTGACCGCATCAAATCCACCCACGTGGAAGCCCTCTGTAGCAAGCCCGACACAAACGCCTGCAATGAGGGATGTGGAGGTGCCAAACATGGCTGGATCCGGGGCACGGTAGACAGAAAGGTCCGTTTGATCGTGGGACAATCCCATGCTGTATACTGAAACTTTCAGATCATCTCTGGGAGAGGCCACCGCCAAAATCTCCAGATTGATGGAAGACGCAATAACGCAACCATGGTTATGGTCAGTGTGGTTGCCGGACAGCTCACTTCTGCCTGGGACTGACAAAAGGGCAACCTGTCGATCATAGCCGTAGAGAGCGCCAAATTGCTCTAGAATGGCAAGGCTACGGTTTCTTTCGGCAGAGACGCCGCCAACAGGCACAAGCGCTTCAAAAACATGATCCAGTTTTCCTTCCAGAATCGCGTTCTTCAGTCCGTCAACCGTAGACAGGGGGGTTCCTTTTGTATTCATGTTCATACGTAGACTCCTTTATCTTACAGGACGCCTCAACCAAGGACATCCTATGAAATGACATTTTATTCATTATAACATAAAGACACCCAAAATGCATGACTTGTGTGTGAATTTTTCTTTGGTTTTTCTACCTTTGAAAATTATATCATGATTTTGTCGCATATACTTGACAAATTTCCCATAATATGCTATCATGGAAATGTCAAATAAATTTGACAGGAGGTATTATGGTCAACGAACGAATGAAGAAGGCGCGGCTGGGGAAGCATTTGTCTCAGGCTGAGCTTGCCAAGATTATCGGCGTGTCAAGGCAGACCGTCAATATGATCGAAAACGGGGACTACAATCCCACCGTTGCTTTATGTATAAAAATCTGCAAAGCTTTGGATGTATCACTCGATGATCTATTTTGGGAGGTGGAAGCATGACAAATCAGGATTTTTACGACGAACGGATCAACACGGAATGTGGAAAGATCTATCAGCGGGGCATTTTGTATGCCACAGTAGTGGCGTTGATCTACGGCATATTACATTACTTTCTGTTGGACGATATCATCAGCGATTTCTATGCAATCAAAGAGTTTTCTAACTTCTACGCTTTTTTACTTCCCGAGGCGACTGTGTTTGTCACGGGATGCGTGATATTGCTCTTGGGCGCGCTTCTTTACGGACGCGCGAGAGACGAGCGGGAGATTTTTGAAAAGCACAATTATTATCTGTCTGCGGGCAAGGTTTTTGTGGTCGCGGCTTTTATCGGCTACGCTCTGACCATTCCCTTTTCCACCCGTCAATGGTCAAATGACGTGCCTTTGAACTATCTTCCCCGGCTTTACGAGTGCCTGGGGGTGATCTATCTCTACTATGCCTTCAAGAAGCGGGATATTTTCTTCAACTACACCTTTATCCATGAATCCAAGGGTGCGTATTACAAGCGGGTATGTCTCAATCTTGCCAAGCTGGCATGGTGGCTCTTCCCGGGATTTTTTGGCGGGGCGATGATCGACTTTGGGCTGCATCGATCCATCCTTAACTTTTGGGCGATCCTCATCGCCTACGTCGTATCTGTCCTCACTCTTGGTCTGGAGTATCTGTTCATCTCCTGGACCGAGAAGCTGTCCTACGACGAAAAGGAGCATCGTGGGCTACATACGGGCACCTTCGTTCAATTCATTTTCCTGCTCGGCAATACGCTGATCGCTTTTGGCTTCACGACTCTCGTCTTTGCGGTCAGCGACGAAAACCTGCTGGGTGGTCTTTTGATTCATCAAGGCTATCATCTCGGAGAGATCCTGGCGGAGCTTACCTCCATCCGAGGTCATTTCGCCCACGAATGCTCGGTGCTGACGGCCATGGTGCTGTGCAAATTCATGTGTCAGATCAAAAATTGCAGGGCGGGACGCCGAGCGATCGGAGGTATCGTGATCCTCACCAGCGTTTCTCTGCTGATCGAATACGTACAGACCTTCGTGCTTTATTTTCTGTCTTCAAAAAGCTATGAGTTGGTCGTCTCCTACGTCAGCATCTCCAACGCGATAAGTCTTTTGGTCACGCTGATCAATTCGGTGCTTTGGACGATGCTGATCTACGCTCTCGTAACTTCCGCAAAGCTCCACCCCCTTCTGTGGGCGGTGGCGGGGGTGCGCTGGCTCACAACCATCCTCGGTGCGGCATCCTCTCTGCTGGGGCATCAAGGCTTGACCCTCTTTTACGGCATTTCGGGCGGGATCCTGGGCTTGGGTTCCCTGCTGCTCCTGCTGGTTCTCCTACACAGACATAAGTTTCCTCACGAGCACGAGGAATACGTGTGAAAATTTTGAGGAAAGCGGCGGTTTAGCCGCATCCCCTCTTGACAAATCCGCCCAAACGGTGGTATAATATAATGAATATTTATTTCAAGCAAAGGAATGACGAAATATGAAAATTTACGAAGAACTGGTCGCCCGCGGTCTCATTGCCCAGGTGACGAACGAAGAAGAAATAAAGAACATGATCAACGAGGGCAAGGCCACCTTCTACATCGGCTTTGACCCCACCGCTGATTCCCTGCACGTAGGTCACTTCATGGCTTTGTGCCTCATGAAGCGTCTGCAAATGGCAGGCAACAAGCCCGTGGTGCTGATCGGCGGCGGTACTGCCATGATCGGTGACCCCTCGGGGCGCACTGATATGAGATCCATGATGACCCGCGAGACCATCCAACACAACTGCGACTGCTTCAAGAAGCAGATGGAGCGGTTCATTGAGTTCGGCGAGGACAAGGCCATCATGGTCAACAACGCCGACTGGCTCCTTGACCTCAACTATGTGGAGGTCCTGCGCGAGGTAGGCGCTTGCTTCTCGGTCAACAATATGCTCCGTGCCGAATGCTACAAGCAGAGAATGGAGAAGGGTCTGTCCTTCCTTGAGTTCAACTACATGATCATGCAGTCCTACGACTTCTACTATCTGTACCAGAAATACGGCTGCAATATGCAGTTCGGCGGCAACGACCAGTGGTCCAATATGCTGGGCGGCACCGAGCTGATCCGCCGCAAGCTGGGCAAGGACGCCCACGCCATGACCATCACCCTGCTGCTCAACTCCGAGGGCAAGAAGATGGGCAAGACCGCCAGCGGTGCCGTATGGCTGGACCCCAACAAGACCGCGCCCTACGATTTCTACCAGTACTGGCGGAACGTGGAGGATGCCGACGTACTGAAGTGCATCCGTATGCTGACCTTCCTGCCCATCGAGGAGATCAACGCCATGGATAACTGGGAGGGCTCTCAGCTCAACACCGCCAAGGATATCCTCGCATACGAGCTGACCAAGCTGGTGCATGGCGAGGAAGAGGCCGAGAAGGCTCGTTCTGCCGCCAAGGCGCTGTTCGGCGGCGGCGAGGGTGCAGAGGTTCCCACCCTGACCCTGGCTCCCGAGGATTTCTACATGGACGGCCGCTGTGACGTGCCCACCATGCTGGTGAAAGCCGGCTTTGCCAAGTCCAAGTCCGAGGCTCGTCAGGCTATCCAGCAGGGCGGCGTGACTTTGGACGGCGAGAAGATCACCGATCCCCGCACCACCTTTGCGCCTGCTGATCTTGCTGATGGCAAGATGCTCCGTAAGGGTAAGAAGAATTTCATCAAGGTCATCGCAGGTTAAAACATCATGGAAAAAGCGAAACTGGATAAGATCAACGAATACGCCCGCCGCGTCAAGGCGGGTGAGACGCTGACCGAAGAAGAACTGATCGAGCGCGCCGCGCTTCGCACCGAGTATCTGGCGGAGATCCGCGCCTCTATGACGGGTATGCTGGACAACACGGTCATCGTCAATCCCGACGGCACGACCGAGCGTGTGAAGGATCGCAAAAAGTCGGGCGACAGCAAATGATCGAAGGAGTTTTGATATGTTGAAGCTTCCCGTATCATTTGTCACCCGCAGTCCCGAGGAAACGCGGGCGGTGGGTCGTATGCTGGCGGAGGCCTTGGAGGCTGACAAGTCCCTGCCCTCCTTTGTGGCCATGTTTGGCGACTTGGGCGTGGGCAAGACGGCTTTTGTATCGGGCTTTGCCGAGGTGTTAGCCCCCGGCAAGCAGATCAAGTCTCCCACCTTTGCGCTGGTGCACGAATATCGCATCCGCGGCAGACGTCCCCTGTTCCACTTTGATATGTATCGCATAGAATCGGATGACGAGCTGTATGCTATGGGTTACGACGAGTATCTGGACAGCGGTATCTGCATCGCGGAGTGGTGTGAAAACATCATGGATTCCCTTCCCCGCCGACGCATTGAGGTGACCATCTCAAAGACGGACGAGGGCGTGGACGTGCGCCGCATTGAAATTTTAAAAAAATAAGGAGGCAGGCATGCTGATTTTGGCTTTGGATTCGACGGCTCTGGTTGGCTCTGTGGCCTTATGTGACAACGAGCATTTACTGGCTGAATGCACTCTGAACACGGGCAACACCCATTCCGAGACTCTGCTCCCCACGGTGGAGTTTGTGTTGAAGTCCTGCGGTATAGCTGTAGATGATATTGACCTGTTTGCCTGCACGGTAGGTCCCGGCTCCTTTACGGGGGTACGCATCGGGGCCGCCACGGTCAAGGGCATCGCCTTTGGCAAGGGCAAGCCATGTGTGGGTGTGTCCACCTTAGAGGCTTTGGCCACCAATGTGAGGGCTTTTGATGGCATCATCTGTCCCTGCATGAACGCCCGCCACGAGCAGGTCTACAACGCCTTGTTTGCGTGCAAAGAGGGCAAGCTGACCCGTTTGTGTGAGGACAGGGCGTTGTCTATTGAAGACTTGCTTCGAGAGCTGGAGACTTACCCACCCGATCATAAGATCTATTTGGTGGGCGACGGTGCCGAGTTGGTCGTAGATTTTGATGAATTTGGAGAGCAGTTCCCTGTTTTGGATGACCGCTTGATTCTTTTGGAAGAACGTCTCCGCAACCAAAGCGGATATTCCGTGGCACAGGTGGCTTTAGATATGCACAAAAACGGCTTCTCCTGCAACGATGCGGAATTGGTGCCCGTATATCTCCGTCCCTCTCAGGCAGAGCGGGTGCGGTTGGAAAACGAGAAAAAAGCCGACGGTGCGAATGGCTGACCCGTGGCTTGACAAATATTATTGAAATAGTAGTAAAAAGGAGTGGCTGACATGGAGAACAAGCGCATTGTAATCGGTTCTGACCACGCGGGTCTTATCCTCAAGCAAAAGGTAGTGGCCCATCTGAAGAATCGAGGCTTTGAGGTCACTGACGTGGGTACACACTCACCCGAATCTTGCAATTATGTGGATTTTGCTCATGCTGTCTGCGATGCTGTAACAAGCGGTCAAGCCGATTTGGGCATTCTCGTCTGCGGCACGGGCATTGGTATGTCCATAGCTGCCAACAAACACACCGGCATCCGAGCCGCTGTATGCGAGAACACCTTCTCCACACGCATGACCCGTATGCACAACGACGCTAACGTGCTGTGCCTCGGAGAGCGCGTCATCGGCTACGGTCTCGCCTGCGACATGGTGGACCTGTTCGTGGACACAGAATTTTTGGGCGGTCGCCATCAGGTGCGTGTGGACGCGCTGAACGCGTTGGATTAAAGGAGAACGAAGGGGACGAGGAGTACGCAAGGAACTTTTTGAAAAAAGGTTCCTTGACCTCCAAAAACTTTTAATAAAAAAAATCATTTACCCGAAAATTGAATACCCGTAGGTTCGTGTCTTGCCTCCATGGGGTCCCTGCCCCATTCAGATATTCAGATTTTAAATTGAAGGTCACCTCAAAAAACTCTCGTTGAACAAAAAAGATCAAAGGAGTCCGCCATGAGCGAAAATACCAAGAAAAAGAATGATACGCCCAAAAAGGTTGCAGGTATCCTCCGCGCCATTGCGGGCAAGCCTCACCCCAAGAATTTCACCTCGGTGGTAATCTGCGCCGCAGGCAGCTCCACACGCATGGGTGAGGGGAACTCCAAGCAATTTATCGAGCTGGACGGTCTCCCTGTGGTGGTACGCACACTACAGGCTTATGAAGCGGTGGACTGCGTTCATGAGATCATCGTCGTAGCCAAAGAGGATGAAATTCCTTTATACGACAACATGAAGGACGTTTACGGCATCACCAAGCTCACAAAGGTAGTCAAGGGCGGCGAAACACGACAAGAGTCTGCTCGCTTTGGCTCTGACGAGGTCGATAAGCGTTGCAAGTTCGTCGCGGTAGCTGATGCCGCCCGTTGCCTCATCACCCCCGAGGAAATCCGCCGCGTTATCCACGCGGCGTACCAGTGGAATGCGGCTTCAGCAGGCATTAAGGCGTACGATACCGTCAAGGTAGCAGACAAGTCTGCCTTCATCGACTATACGCCCGATCGTGGTTTGGTCTGGCTTGCACAAACGCCTCAAGTCTTTCAGATCGATCTTTATCGCGCCGCAGCTTACGTTTGCCGCGACGAAAAGTTTCAAGCCACCGACGATAATCAAATGGCAGAACACATTCGTGTACCCGTGAAAATGGTGGCTTGCAGCCGAGAAAACATCAAGATTACCGATCCTTCGGACTTGATCTTCGCCAAGGCGATCCTGCAAGCCCGCAAGGAGGCGGAAAAGCAGACGAATGAAAGCGGGGAGGACAAGGCATGAGGATCGGTCACGGATATGATGTTCACCGCTTGACGGAAGGCAGAAAACTGATCCTTGGTGGAGTAGACATTCCTTACGAGAAGGGACTTTTGGGGCATTCCGATGCAGACGTATTGGTGCATGCGGTGATGGATGCCCTGTTAGGTGCCATGGGCGCGCCTGATATTGGTCAACTGTTTCCCGACAAAGATCCCGCCTACAAGGGGGCAGACAGCATGGTTCTGCTGGCTCGGGTAGCAGAGATCATGACTGAAAAGGGCTATGTTCTTGGCAATCTTGATGCCACGATTCTGGCACAAACCCCAAAGCTGGCGCCCCACATCCCTGCCATGAAGGAAAACATTGCTCGCGTGCTGGAGGTGTCTGTTGAGCAGGTCAACGTCAAGGCCACCACCGAGGAGCATCTGGGCTTTACGGGGAGCGGCGACGGCATGGCTGCCCACGCAGTCTGCCTGCTGGTGTAATCAAAGGGGCATCCCGAAGGACACCCCTGCACTGTACCTGCCGCACCCCTTACGTTCGATTCCCTCTCTTTTCACATTTCCCATGGGCGGTTGGCACAGCCCTGCCACACGCCATCATATGACACATTCCCCCATATGTTGACAAAATTCTTATGAAAGGACGGTATCGCCATGTTCTATGTTGCTCCCTCCCTCCTTGCCGCTGATTTTTCGGATCTCAAAAGTGAGATCAAGCGAATGGAAGAAGCCGGCGCCAATTATCTTCATTTAGACGTGATGGACGGTCATTTTGTGCCCAACATCAGTTTTGGCGCGGGACTGGTCGCCTCGATTCGCAAACATACTCAACTTTTTTTTGACGTACATCTGATGATCAGCGATCCGCTCAAATACGTGGATAGCTTCATTAAAGCAGGCGCAGATATCATCACCTTTCACTATGAATGCTCTGATCATCCCATGGATATTCTGAAAGCCATCAAGGCAAAGCATATTCCTTGTGGTATTGCCATTTCTCCCAAAACCCCTGCAGAATCTGTTCTGCCCTTTATTGGCGTGGCGGACATGATTCTGATCATGACAGTAGAACCCGGTTTTGGCGGACAGTCTTTCATGCCTGAATGTTTGGACAAAGTGCGTATTCTTCGCCGTGAAGCGTTGGCTCGCGGGATTGATCTGAACCTTGAAGTAGACGGCGGCATCAGCGGAGATAACGCGACACATTGTACCGAAGCAGGTGCCAACATTTTGGTGGCAGGTTCTTCGCTGTTTAAGACCAAGAAACCCAAAACCGTGATTCACCAAATGCGGACAGCCGCTAAGGAGCATCCTTTTTTGGGTTGATAAGATCAAGAGCATATCTTTTCGGTATGCTCTTTTTCTTGTGGTCACCACCTGCGGTGGAGCTCCGGCTCGGGGTTGTTCAACCTATACCGCCTTCACGCCGCGAGGGGGAGTTAATCGTATAAATTGTTGTTTGTAGGGGTACGCTGGGAGGAACCTTGTTGCAAGAAGGTTCCTCCAAACCACCTCCAAGAACCTTTAAAAAGTATTTATTATTAAAGGTTTTTGAAGGGTTCCAAGGGAAACTTTTTGCAAAAAGTTTCCCTTAACCGTACTCCACCAAACAACAATTTATCTTGTTTTTCTCATATTCGCGAAACTTCGAACGATCTCGAACCCCGCCGCTTCGTAAATATTTCGCGCGGGGTTGTTTGTCCCAGTGTAAAGAGA
>JAZSFA010000118.1:0-9952 GCA_045531965.1 Eubacteriales bacterium | reverse complement strand
TGTTTAGCGGAGGAGGCACGAAGAAAGGCTCTCCCTCTGGGAGAGCTCCCGCCCAGCTTTGCGACGGGCGGGTGAGAGGGTAAAAACGCGAAATGCCGCTAAATACCCTCTCCGTCACGCATGAAGCGTGCCACCTCCCCCAGAGGGGGAGGCTTTACAGCGGGCTTCGCCCGCCATGACACTCAACCCGTAAACAACAATTTACCATCGGAGGTACATATGAACTACAGAAAACTCGGGAACACAGGACTCACGGTCAGCGAGATCGCCCTGGGCGGCGAGTGGCTGGAGCGCAAGAGTGCGGAGCAGGTCAAAGCTGTGGTGGATGCCTGCCGCGCTGCGGGTATCAATACCATTGATTGCTTCATGTCCGAACCCAACGTCCGCTCCAACCTGGGAAATGCCATCAAGGGCGAACGGGAAAAATGGATCATCCAGGGACATGTGGGCTCTGCCTGGCACAACGGTCAGTACGTCCGCACCCGAAAGGTGGAGGAAGCCAAGACGGCGTTCCAAGATCTTCTGGATCGCTTTCATACCGACTACATGGATCTGGGCATGATTCATTTTGTGGATCGCCTCGACGACTGGCAGGACGTCCTCGAGGGCGGTCTTATGGATTATATGATCGAGTTAAAGAAGAGCGGTGCCATCCGCCATATCGGTCTGTCCACCCACAGCCCTGACATCGCCCGCCTGGCGGTGGAGCATGGGGTCATCGAAGCCCTCCTGTTCAGCATTAACCCCGGCTACGACCTGCTCCCCTCCCATGAAAACGTGGGTCAGCCCGACGAAAACGCCCCCGTCCTGCGGGGGATGGACGAAAAGCGCGCCGACCTGTACCGCCTCTGCGCCGAGCGCGGGGTGGGCATCACCGTCATGAAGTGCTTTGGCGGCGGCCGCCTGTTGGATGCCAAGAGATCCCCCTTCGGTATCGCCCTCACCCCCGTCCAATGCATCCACTATTGCCTCACCCGTCCCGCCGTGGCAACGGTCATGCTGGGCTTTGATCATCCCGCCGAGGTGCCCGCATCCATCGCCTACGAGACCGCCACCGACGCCGAAAAGGATTACGCATCGGTGCTGTCTTTGTCTCCCCGCGAGACCTACTATGGTCAGTGCACTTACTGCGGTCATTGTAAGCCCTGCCCCGTGAACATCGACATCGCTATGGTCAATAAGCTCTGCGACCTTGCCACCGCCCACGAGGGGGACGTCGTCCCCGCCACCGTCCGTGAGCATTACAACACCCTGGAGGTCAAGGCATCGGCGTGCCTCGCTTGCGGCAAATGCGAGACGAGATGCCCCTTCCACGTCCGCGTGGTGGAGCGGATGAAGAGGACGGCGGCACTGCTTGGGTAACGAATCCAAGGGAAATTTTTTGAAAAAAGTGTCCCTTGGGTCTCGCTGCGGCTCGGTCACGCCGCGGCTCTGGTTGCTATCAGCAACGATTCTCTACCGCGTCGCCGCTTCGCTACCCTTCAAAAACTTCACAAAAATGTAACGGGCGAAGAAACCCCGTTGTCACATCGCTGTTTTTTCCATTGGGGAGGTGTTCCTCCTCACGCCCTGATCTGATCTCCGCAGAAAGGAGCCCCCATGAGCAAAGCCGCCAAATTTCTCGCCCCCGTCACCTTCGACCTCTCCTGCCTCCTCGGCTATGGACTCGTGGCTCTCCTGTTTACCCGAGTCTCTGATCTGGGCGGCGCGATCCTGGCTACGGTGATCCACGGTGCCATGATCCTGACCGTTTTTCTCCTCGCCGTCCCCGCATATAGCTTCCTTTATGGCTTCAAGCTCCTGCGCTTTGAAAAAAGGAAGCCCTTGCTTGTCCTCTATAACGCCCTCGTCCTCGCCCTCGGCTATCTCCTGCCCTTTTGCACGGAGGACGAGACCTACCTCTACAGCCTGATCCTTTTCCTGTGGGCAGGCTTGTGGAGCGCGTTGCCCTTGCTTTTTCAAAAAAGAAAATAACGTAAAAAGGAGTCCATCATGAAAAAGAAGATCATCCTCCTCGGCGATTCCATCCGCCAGATCGGCTACGGCGCATCCGTGGCCGAGACCCTGACCACCCGATACGGCTGTGAGGTCTGGCAGCCCGACGATAACTGCCGCTTCGCCTCCTACACCCTGCGGATGTGCTTTGATTACAAGGCACAGATGGAGGGCTCCGACGTGATCCATTGGAACAACGGGCTCTGGGATCTCTGCGACCTGTTCGGTGACGGTGCCTTCACCCCCATGGAGGACTATGTCCGTACCATGGTGCGGATTGCTCGTGTGCTGAAGACCTATGCGCCCACGGTCATTTTTGCCACCTCCACGCCCCCCTCGCCCAAGATGTGGGGTCACGACGCGGAGCGCATCAAGACCTATAACGCCGCTGTGGTGGAAGCCCTCACCGTCGAGGGCGTGCTGATCAACGATCTGTTCACCCCCGTCTATGATGACGTGGAGGGCATGATCTGCGATGACCTCATCCACCTCTCCCCCAAGGGCATCGAGGTGTGCGCTGAGCGTGTACTGAATGCCATCACGCCGCATCTTTGATACGCAGGGGTTTCACCCCTGCACCTCACTTTCTTCGCAGGGGTTTCACCCCTGCACCCCACTTGAAACCTTTTTGAAAAAAGGTTTCAAGACTTCCAAAAACTTTCAAAAAGAAGATATTTTCCCGCCCCAAGCCTTCCCCAGCGGGGAAGGGGGACCGCCGCAGCGGTGGATGAGGAGAGCCAACCTTCATCTCTCTCCGTCGTGTCATCTCCCCTCCGTAGGTGAGGCGTTTCGTCTCCCGTCGCCATGGGTTATGCCGCATTTCACTGGCGGGGCAAGCCCCTCCCCTACAACCGCCGTATCCCTCGCAATTTCATCTATGATCTCTTCATTATCTTTTATCTGAAAAAACGAAGCCCTCCACTCCCAAGGCTCCCCCTCCGGGGGAGCTCCGCGCAGCGGTGAGAGGGCGTTTTCTGTCTTCGCCCGCCCCTTGAGCCTTCTCCAGCGGAGAAGGGGGACCGCCGCAGCGGTGGATGAGGAGAGCCAACCTTCATCTCTCTCCGTCGTGCCATCTCCCCTCCATATATCGGCGGGCGGATATGGAATCCACCCCCTACAGTGATATTTTTAAAGTTTTTGGAGATGCCAAAGAACCTTTTTTCAAAAAGGTTCTTTGGTGGGGCGCGGGGCAAAGCCCCGCAAAGCACATGGTTTTTTCGACAATCTCCGCACCAAGAGGCGAGGGCAAGCATAACCTTCAATATGGGGAAGTCTATACAACACCCCATGAAAGGAGGCAACCCTATGTGTAAAAAAGATCCTGCCCCCTTGGGGACTGCCACCCCTATACCAAGGGAGGATCATGACATATCCCACACTCCCCCAAAAACCGTCCCCAAAGTCCTCGCCCTTTTGGGCGGCGACGCCCGACAGCTTGCGGCGGCGTCAACCCTCGCCCAAGCCGGCTACGAGATCCGCCTTATGGGCTTTTCAGAGGCAGAGGACGGAGATCTTCGCCCCGCGTCAGCCCATCCTCTGCCCACAGGCGTGAAGATCAACTGCCGCTTGGATCGGGCGTTGGAAGGGTGCCAAGCCATCCTTCTCCCCTACCCTGCCACTAAGGACGGCGAGACCGTCTTCTGCCCTTTGGGCGCGGGGACAAAGCTCCCCCTCAGTGAAATCCGTCAGTACGGAGAAAAGCACCCCGAGGTGCGCGTTTTTGGCGGAAGACTGCCCAAGGCGTTCACAGCCCCTCTCCAAAGCGTCGGATGCAGGGTCACCGAGTACGAGGACAGCGAAGCGTTCCTGCAAAGGAACGCCCGACTCACCGCCGAGGGCGCGGTGATGATCGCCATGGAAATGACCGATACCGCCCTCCTTCGCATGAAGACTGCCGTTGTGGGCTTTGGACGGATCGGGCGCTCTCTGAGCCGTCTGCTCCGCCTTTTAGGGGCGGATGTGACGGTGTTTGCCAGACGGCAGGAAAGCCTTGCCGAAGCCGAATCAGAAGGGCATCGCGCGATCTCCACCCGTGAGAACCACCGCCTCTGCGAGGGATACGGACTGATCTTTAATACCGTCCCCGCCCGTGTCTTGGACGTCCCCTCGATGATGTCTCTCCCCTGCGACACCAAATGGATCGAGTTGGCATCCGCACCGGGGGGACTGGACCCCGTAGGGGTCACCGAAGCCACCAAGCGGTGCGGTTTGCAAGTCATCCGCGCACCATCCCTGCCTGGGCGATACGCCCCCGTAGACGCGGGGGATGCCATCGCGCAATTGGTGCTGTCGGTGCTTGAGGAGGTGGAGCCATGATCGGTTTTGCCATGTGCGGCTCTTTTTGCACGCTGAACAGATCCCTTGAGATGCTGGCAGAACTCCGTAAGGCCTATGAGATCCAGCCCATCATGAGCCCCATCACCTATGAGACCGACACCCGCTTTGGGACGGCGGCTGAACATATCCGAAAAGCCGAAGCGCTGTGTGGGCATACGGTGATCCACACTGTCGCCGATGCCGAACCGTTAGGTCCTGCCCGTCCCCTTACTGCCTTGGTCATCTGCCCCTGCACAGGCAACACTCTCGCCAAGATGGCGCGGGGCATCACCGACACCTCGGTGTGTATGGCTGCCAAAGCTCATCTGCGTTCCGACCGTCCCTTGGTCATCGCCCTCGCCAGTAACGATGCCCTGTCAGCGAATCTTGCCAACATCGCCGTCCTCCTGAACCGCAAGCAGGTATACTTCGTCCCCTTGAAGCAGGATGATCCCGTATCAAAGCCCCATTCGCTGGTAGCGGATTTTGATTTGCTCCCGGATACCCTGGCATCGGCACTCGCAGGCAAACAACTCAGACCTTTGTTTTTGTAAAACGCTTTTTTCGCAGGGGGTTCTCCCCTATTTGCAGGGGTTCCACCCCTCCAACCCCACTTGAAACCTTTTTGAAAAAAGGTTTCAAGACTTCCAAAAACTTTCAAAAAAACATATTTTCCCACTCCCAAGGCTCCCCCTCCGGGGGAGCTCCGCGCAGCGGTGAGAGGGCGTTTTCTACCTCTCCCGTATATCGCCGGGCGGATATGGAATCCACCCCTACAGTGATTATTTTAAAGTTTTTGGAGATACCCAAGAACCTTTTTCCAAAAAGGTTCTTGGGTGGGGCGCGGGGCAAAGCCCCGCAAAAAAGCGGTGCGGGGCAAAGCCCCGCAAAGAAAAAAGAGCAGACACGCGCCGTGTCTGCTCTTTTTTTAAACGTACTCATGCTTCAGCCCAAAGCTCACGGCATAGCGCGCGGCATAGGAATCGGCAGGGCAGAGCAGGGTCAGATTGGGACAACCGTCAAAAGCGGCGTAGCTGATGCTCTCCACCGAAGCGGGGATTGCCACCACTTCCAACCCAAAGCAACCGTAAAAGGCAAACCATCCCAAGGACTTTACCGTTCCGGGCAGGATCACCGTGGTGATCCCCGTGTTCTGAAACGCGTGATCGTCAATGGCAACCACAGGCGCGCCGTCAATCTCGGTAGGGACAGTCACCGTGGTGGCACTGCCCTTGTACGCCGTGATGATCACCTCGCCGTTTTCCAAACGGTAATCAAAGGGAGCGGCGTTGACAGGCGGTGCGGTTTCGGCGGGCTTGGTCTCGGCAGGCTGGGTTTCGGGCTCTCCCACCGTAGGGGTGTCCTCGGGTCTTGTCCCCTCCTCCCATGCCTTGAGCGCCGCCTCCAATGCCTCCAGACGAGTCTTGTATTCGTGGTCGGATATGTAGCGATCCTCTCGCTCCTTCAAGAGTTCGGCGCGCAATTCCTCCACCAGCGCCTCGTAGTAGGACAAAAGCGCGTCCGGGTCGGCGGTGACGTCCCCCTCGGACGTGTCCGTCAGGGTGTCGGCACCTTCCTCGGTGACTTGTCCCGTTTCGAGGGGGTCGGTGCTGTCCCCCTCATCGGACGCGCCACAGCCTGCTACCCAAAGGGCAAGGAGCAGCAGCGCCACGCCCAACAGCAAAAACTTTTTCAGACGCGGGGACTTGGTCAGTACATCTTCCTTTTTCATTACAATTCCTCCTTTTTGGAACGTTGGCTTTCAGCATATCACAAAAACCTTGCGGACACAAGGGAATTTTGTCATCCCAAAAACTTTCGCTCGACGCGGATCAAGAAAAAACAGCCAAAAGATTTGACATTCCCGAAAAAGTGTGGTAAACTGATAATATAAAGACAACATCAGAGAGGTAACGTCATGAAGAACAGTCTCGCTATTTGGCATTATCCCCACAGAACCATGGAAGAAAACATCCGTTTTTTTGCCACCCAAGGATTTCCCGCTGTCAGCGTCCACGGCGCAAGACTGGCTGACGCGCTGGCGCGTGGGGAAGGGGATCGCTTGGCGCAAGCCATCCACGAAAGCGGTGTAACCTTGACGGTGCATTACGCCCTCCCACGTGCCCATACCCCCGAGCGTGTGCGCGCCTTCGAGCAAGGCATCGACAGCATCGGTGCGTGGCACAAGAGCTACGGACTCATCCACGTCCTTTCCTTCGACGTCCCCGCCGCGATCAGAGATCACATGACGCCCTATCTCGAGTACGCCATGGCGCAAACTGAGGGATGCCTTTTGGCGGTAGAGGATTTCGGTCTGACCGCTGACGAACGCGCCCAGATCGCCTATCTCAAGGGCAATCCCCGTTTTGGGTATCTGTTGGACATCGGACATATGTTCCTCCGTATCCGCGGCAAGAACCAAAGCGGCAAGGCGCTGTTCTCCCACCACGATGACGAGTGTCCGCAGTGCGACAACCCCGGATATACGGACTTTATGCGCGCCATGGACACCAAAGAGTTCCCTGTTTTTGAGATGCACCTGCACAACAACGACGGTGTCAATGACACCCACCAGTTCTTGGAGGACGGCCCTTTGGATATCGCCATGATCGCCCGTGTGGTACGTGACAGAGGGTTCGACGGTATCATGACCATCGAAAGCGCCCCCGGCTTTAAGTTCGACTGCTACGGCGACGATGCCGACACGCGAATCATGCAAACCTTTGAATATTGGAAGGCGTGCTACGACGCTTCTGAGAATTAAGCGCGTAAAGGGATTCACACCACTTTTTCGCAGGGGTTTCACCCCTGCACCCCCACTTGAAACCTTTTTGAAAAAAGGTTTCAAGACTTCCAAAAACTTTCAAAAAAATATATTTTCCCACTCCCAAGGCTTCCCCTTTGGGGGAGCTCCGCGCAGCGGTGAGAGGGCGTTTTCTGTCTTCACCCGCCCCTTGAGCCTTCTCCAGCGGAGAAGGGGGACCGCCGCAGCGGTGGATGAGGAGAGCCAACCTTCATCTCTCTCCGTCGTGTCATCTCTCCTCCGTAGGTGAGGCGTTTCGTCTCCCGTCGCCAAGGGTTATGCCTCATTTCAAGACTTCCAAAAACTTTCAAAAAAATATATTTTTCCGCCCGCTCTGTATTCCCGTAGGGGCAAACTGCGTTCGCTCGCAATAAACCCCGTGGACATTTAAAAGGTTTTCGGATGGGTAGGGAATCCCCCCTGCGAAACTTAAAAACACCCCCGCACGTCTTGTGCGGGGGTGTTCCTTATTCAGAGGTGACCTGAAAATCACAAATTCGCAATGGAATACTTCTCGGCAAACTGCTTGTGCATGACCTCGTACTCGGCATCGTTCTCGCGGGCGTTGCGGAGAGACTCGTGCAGGTTCAGGTTGCGGGAAGCGATGTCAATAACACAGCCTGCAATATTGGAACAGTGGTCGGAAATACGCTCTAAATTGGTGAGCAGATCGTTCCATACAAAGCCGCCCTCAATGGTGCATTCGTTCTTTTGGAGACGGAAAATGTGGGTGGCGCGCATTTCTTCCTTCAGATCGTCAATGACTTGCTCCAAAGGCTCAACCTGCATGGCAGCGGCAAAATCTTTGTCCACAAATGCCTTGCGGGACAGGGTCAGGATCTCGTCCACAGCCGTGGTCAGCACGGTCAGCTCGGCACGCGCGCGCTCGGTCAGCACCAGCTTCTTTTCCTTGATCTCTTCTGCGGATTCCAGAATGTTTACCGCATGGTCGGAGATACGCTCGAAGTCACCGATCAGGTGGAGCAGGCTGGCAACCTCGGCAGATTCGTCTTCGGTCAAGGGCTGACCCGAAAGTTTGACAAGATAGGTGCCCAAAACGTCTTCGTAATGGTCGCCCTTGTCCTCGTAGTCACGGATGGACTGCGCCAGCTGGGGCGTCAGGTTGTTCAGGGAATAGAGACTGTCCTTCAAACCTTTCACAGCATCTTCTGCCATGGTGACCGTCAGGTCATGTGCTTGCTGAAGTGCCACGGCGGGAGAATTCAAAAGACGCTCGTCCAGCTTAATGCCCTCCTCTTCCTTGACAGTCTTCTTGTCACGCACGATCAGGCAGGCAAACTTTTCGAGAAGTCGGTTAGCAGGCATCATCAGCACCACGCAGATCATCTTCATGGTGGTGTGTGCCAGCGGGATACCCCAAGGACCGACGAATTGGTTGAAGAGATGCCCTTCATCACCGCCCCATACGCCGTTGATCACGTAGAAGCCGGTGAGCAGGAAAGCGGTACCGATGACGTTGAATAAGAGATGAATCATGGAGGCGCGCTTGGCGTTGGTATTGGTGCCGATGGCGGAAATGGAGGCGGTGATGCAGGTACCGATGTTCTGACCCATGATGATGGGGAGCAGCGCGCCAAAGGTCAGGGGAGCCATAGCGGCAGGGTCACCCGACAAAATGGCGGCAGTGACAAAGCCCTGAAGAATACCCACAGAGGCGGAGGAGGACTGGATGATACCTGTCAGTGCGGCACCTACCAGCACACCCAGCAGGGGATTGTTGCCGAAGGCGATGAACAGGTTTTGGAAAGCGGGGGACGCCGTGAGCGGCTTCATGGCGTCGGACATGATGTCCATACCGAACATGAGGACGGCAAACGCCAGCATGATGGTAGCGGTGTCCTTGCGTTTTTGGGTGGCCTTGGGCATCATATACATGACGATACCCACAAGGGCAAGCACGGCACAGAAGGAGGTGGGCTTGAGCATATCCAGATACCAGGTGTCGCTGCCCAAAGTACCCACGTTTTGCAGGCTCAAAATCCATGCGGTGATGGTGGTACCCACGTTGGCACCCATGATAACACCGATGGACTGGCGCAAGGTCATCAGTCCCGAGTTGACGAAACCGACCACCATGACCGTGGTAGCTGAAGATGACTGGATAACGGCAGTCACACCCGTACCGGTCAAAAAGCCCAGGAAAGTGTTGTTGGTCAGCTTACCGAGCAGCGCTTTCAAGCTGGATCCCGCACGGCGTTCCAGGGCACCGCCCATGGTATTCATACCAAAGAGGAACAAGCAGAGTCCGCCGATCAGCGGCAGAACTGAGGAGACGATAAATTCCATAACAGCGTTCAAGGTCATAACGTCGATTTCCTTTCTTTTTCGAGAGAATGATTCAAGAAATCCCGAAATTCGCTGATTTTAGCATACCATGCTTCCATGACATCAAAAAAACAAAAAGGTAAAAAAATTGTTAATTCAAAATCTGACCTTGCAGGGGTTTCATCCCTGCAACCCCCAGTTTATTCGCAGGGGTTTCACCCCTGCAACCCCACTTGAAACCTTTTTGAAAAAGGTTTCAAGACTTCCAAAAACTTTTAAAAAGAATATGTTTTGTCGCTTCCAAGGCTCCCCCTCCAGGGGAGCTCCGCGCAGCGGTGAGAGGGCGTTTTCTGCCTCTCCCGTATATCGACGGGCGGATATGGAATCCGCCCCAAGTCGGAGGCCAAGCGGTCTTAGGAAGACAACTGTTTGGTGCAACTCCTTGGCTCACAGAACGACATGGCTACGATCCGACTTGGGAGCTCCGCGCAGCGGTGAGAGGGCGTTTTCTGCCTCTCCCGTATATCGACGGGCGGATATGGAATCCGCCCC
>JAZSFA010000006.1:0-19405 GCA_045531965.1 Eubacteriales bacterium | reverse complement strand
GAACCTTTTTAAAAAAAGGTTCTTGGAACTCCCAAAACCTTTAAAAAGAATCATTATTTAAAGGTTCTTGGAGGGGGTCTGGGGGGCACTTCTTTCAAGAAGGGCCCTCCCAGGCGTACTCCTAAATAACAATTTCATGCTACAAAAAACAACAAAAAGGAAACCAACCATCATGATGAGAATTATCACCGGCCGCGCTCGCGGCATCAAGCTTGACACCTTAGAGGGAGAGGCGACCCGTCCCACAGCGGAACGCACGAAAATGGCGATTTTTTCCATGATTCAATTTGAGATTGAGGGCAGACGTGTCCTTGACCTGTTCGCAGGCTCGGGACAGCTGGGGCTGGAAGCTGTGTCCCGCGGTGCCGCTCACGCCGTCCTTGTGGATCAGTCCAAGGAGGCTGTGAAGATTATCACAAGGAACGCCGAGAAGACCAAGCTCGCCGAGGACTGTACCATCATTTGCGCCGAGTTTGCCGAGTATCTCCGCCGTAATCACGGCAGAGAGCCCTTTGATATCGTCTTTCTCGACCCGCCCTACGCCATGCACGCCATTCCCGCCGCCGTGGAGGCATTGAAGCAGCATAAGCTCCTCAAGCCCCATGCACTCATCATCTGCGAGAGCGAAGAACCTCGTCCCTTGGGGGAGAATACTGCTATCGCACAGAAATTTGAGGTGGTCAAGGAAGCCAGATACGGCAAGGCCTGCGTCACCGTCCTGACCCCCGCAAAGTAAGGAGGTAGCCATGGTAACCGCCCTCATTCCGGGGAGCTATAACCCCATCACGCTGGGGCATCTGGACGTGATCACCCGCGCGGCGGCTGTATTTGACCGCGTGGTGGTAGCTGTCATGACCAACGATATGCACAAATACGTCCCGGGCACACCGCCCAAGTTCTACCTCTTTGATGAGGAGGAACGTACAGAGATGACCCGCCTCGCTTGCGCCCATCTCCCAAACGTGGAGGTCATTTCCGCGGGGGGGATGCTCATCGACCTTGTGGATCGCGTGCAGGCAAATATCATCGTCAAGGGCGTCCGCAACACGGCGGATTTTGCCTACGAGCAGGAGCACGCGCTGTGGAATCGTGCCCATAATCCCCGCGCCGAAACCGTCTATCTCCCCGCCGATCCCGCCTTTGACGGCATCAGCTCCACCCTTGCCCGTGAAAAGCTCAGAACAGGGGAAAGCCTATCGGACATTTTGCCCGAGGTTGTTATTCAATGGATCAACGCCCACCCAAGGGCTTGACATAATTATTCTTGTGGAGGAATACGTATGAATATGCTTTCTAAAAACAACCGCATTGCTAACCGCGTGATCTCTATGATTCTCGGTATCCTGATGGGTGCTGTGTTGGTGGTCATTGGCTCTGTTATCAAGGCGGAGACGCTGGTTTGGCTGGCGCTGATCATCTGGGGGGCGATCATCATCATTGGCAATATCCCTGCGCTGGTCTACAGCATCGCCAACATCAAGAGTAAGAGCGCCATCTTCGATTTGATCATGTCTATCATCGGCATTCTGCTTGGTGTGGGACTCATTGTGTCTCAAAGCCAAGTTGTCACCGTGATCCTTGCTGCCTACATGATCGTGTTCCCCGTAATCCGTATCATCCTGGCACGGAAGAACTGGGCAGAACAGCTCAAGCGCGAGCTGCTCCGTATCATCCTGGGCGTGGTGCTTTTGGTCTTCGGCGGAACGCTCCTGGGCGTGGGCTATACCATCCTCAACCTGATTTTGAAGGTCATCGGCTGGGTGGTCATCGGTATCACTGTCATCCTCGGCATCGTGGAGATCATTTTGATCGCTACCAAGAAGGAAAAGAAAAGTGACGAGCCCATCTACGTGGAGCATAGCGAAAACTAAAAATAAAAAGAACGGAAAGCGCGGCTTTCCGTTCTTTTTGATTTAAGTAATACAGCGATAAATTGTTGTTTAGGGGAGTACGCCAAGGGGAACTTTTGAAAAAGTTCCCCTTGGAACCCCTCAAAACCCCTAACAAAAAAGCAATTATTCCTTTTCGAATAATCCTTTTTTAGAGGTTCTTGAAGGGGGTATGGGGGAAACTTCTTACAAGAAGTTTCCCCCGACCGTACTCCATAAATTACAATTTACCCCCCGAAAACTGCCTCCCAAACATCTCTCAGTCCCCGCATGATCCGCCCATCACGCCCGGCTGTCGTTTCGGCATGCCAGAGGGAACTGACAACGGCTTCCTCCACCGCCTCGGCGGTCATGTCAAAGACGGGATCCAGCTTGTCGTCCAATACCATGGAGAAGGGAAGAACGGCCTTGTTCGAGGTGTGGGGCAGGCGGTTGGCGGTGGTGAAAGCGATGGCAATATCTCCGCTGCCGTTGCCCATGTAAGAGCCTGTTCGGGATAGCCCCACCCCCGCGCGGCGTGCCACGCGCTTTAGCTGACGCTCGGACAGGGGAATGTCGGTAGCGATGATCATGATGATGGAGCCTTTGTCGGGGGTCTCTGCCATGACCGCTTGGATCTCCTGTCCCACGGGATGCCCGTTGATCATCAGTCGCCCCGCACTGCCGAAATTGGACAGCACCAAAGCACCGATGACGTAGTCCTTGCCGTCCAAGGTTATCACGCGGGAGGCAGAGCCGATGCCACCCTTAAAACCCAGACAGCACATCCCCGTACCCGCACCTACCGCGCCTTCTTCAAAGGTGTCGTCACAGTTTTCTATGGCGTCAAGGACGTGTTCTTCCTTGACGAACAGGGCGCGGATATCGTTGAGAGAGCCGTCGTTGCACTCGCAGACAATGGGATTCACCGTCCCCGCCTCGCGGCCAATGTCGGGGTTTCGTTCCATCATGTATCTGACCACAGCCGTGGCGGCGGTGCCCATGCTTAGGGTGTTGGTCAGGACGATGGGGGACTCAATGGTGCCCAGCTCTTCTATCTGCACAAGCCCTGTGGTCTTGCCGTAGCCGTTGAACACGCAGGACGATGCCATGACCTTGTCATGGAACAGATCTCCGCCGTGGGGCAGGATGGCGGTGACACCCGTGCACATACGGTCGCCGTCACGGAGGGTGACGTGTCCCACCGTGACACCCGGTACGTCGGTGATGAGGTTCTTTGCGCCGCTTTGACCGCGACCGATCTTGAAGGGGGTGTTTGTAAGTCCCATGAGTGCCTCCTGTGATGTGTTTCCCGTAGGGGCGGATTCCATATCCGCCCGTTTCTATATACACATTATATCCTAAAACCATGAGGAAATCAAGGGGAATGAGAAAATTTGGCGGAAAGGGTTTACAAAATGGAAAAGTTGTGCTATAATGAATCTGCGACACAATTGAATACACAGTTTAGGAATGGTGTACATTTTTACTATGGTAAAAATGTATGCTCTGTTTTCGTATACCGTTTCGGACTGTGTGAAAACAATTGTGTCGCAGCAATGAGCCATGCATTTTTCGGTGCGTGGCTTCGGCCGCGCACTTTTTGTTTTGAATATTTTTTATAAGGTGACTTGCTTATGTCAGCCGAAAAAATCGAACGCCATGAGGATGATATGAATGCGGATGTGGAATACACCATGTTCGATGATGAAGAATATGACATGATGGACGACCTTCAGTATGGGGCGCTCATTGTACAGGATATCGAGCGGTTGAGGGAGGAACTCAATGAGTCTCAGCGAGCACTTTTGGCAAAAATTTTGAGAAGAACCGCAGAAATGTTTTTGAAGCGTGAGAAAAAGGCTTTCAAGAAAGGATTGGTAGAAGGATGGGATTTGGGAAAAGAGGAGCAGAGGAAGGTCGATCATTGAATTGTATGTGAAACGGGGAGCTTGGCTTTCCGTTTCTTTTTAGTCCCCACCTTGACAACCCGCCTCTTTTCCTGTATAATGATAACATCTGAAACTGTACCCACGGAGGCATCCCATGAAACATAAAAACTGGTCGGTCACGGTGGACGACACCACCCACACCGTAGACTATACCTTTGCCCGCTTGAAGGGAAAGATGACCGTCACCATTGACGGCGAGAGCTTTGATCTGCCCGCGGGATTCCTCGGGCTGAAAGTCGCCCGCCGCGAGATCTTCCGTCTCGGCGACGAGCAGGCGGTGCTGGCTGTGAACAAAAAAGGCGAGGCCGAGCTGATCTTCCGCGGAGAAAACGTGTAAACTGTTGTTTACCAGGGGCTTTGCCCCTGGACCCCACCAAGAACCTTTTTGCAAAAAGGTTCTTGGAACTCCAAAAACTTTCAAAAAAGCATATACTTTTCAATGCAATTTTTCTTTTTTGAAAGTTCTTGGAGGGGGTCCGGGGGAACCTTCTTTCAAGAAGGTTCCTCCCGTCGTACTCCCGCAAACAACAATTTGTCTTACATTCACACCTATAGAAAGGAGCCACCATGTCCGATTTCGTCCATCTTCATCTCCACAGCGAATACAGCCTTCTGGATGGTGCGTGCCGTATCAGCGATATTCCCGCCCGCGCGAAGGAATGTGGGCATGATGCCGTTGCCATCACAGACCACGGCGTTCTTTACGGCGCCGTCACTTTTTACGAGGCGTGTCGAAAAGCGGGGATTAAGCCCATCATCGGCTGTGAAGTCTACGTAGCGCCCGGCTCCCGCTTTGATAAGATCGGCGCGGGCAGGGAAGGACAGTACGATCATCTTGTCCTGCTCTGTGAAACCAACGAGGGCTATCAAAATCTCATGAAGCTGGTCTCCGCCGGCTTCACCGAAGGCTTTTACGGCAAGCCCAGGGTAGATCTGGAACTGCTCCGCAAATATCATCATGGGCTTATCGCCCTGTCTGCCTGCCTCTCAGGGACGATCCCCAAAAAGATCATCATGGGGGATCTTGAAGGGGCGAAGACCGCCGCCATGACCCTTTCGGAGATCTTCGGGGAAGGGAACTTCTTTATTGAACTGCAAAATCACGGTCTTGCAGAGGAACGGCAGATCCTGCCTACCATGCTGCGGGTGGCAAGAGAATGCCGCCTGCCGCTGGTGGCGACCAACGACTGCCACTATCTCCGACGCGCTGACGCCCCCATGCAGGAGATCCTCACCTGTATCCAAACAGGACGCACCTTGTCGGACGGCGACCGTGTGGGATTTGCTACCGACGAGTTTTACTATAAAGATACGGCGGAAATGTCCATGCTCTTTGGCAAGTACGAGGGCGCCTTGGAAAATACCGTCCGTATTGCCGAGCGTTGTTGCGTAGACTTTGATTTCTCCAAGACCTATTTGCCTAAATTCCCCTGCCCCAACGGCATGACCGCCACCGAATACCTGGCACAGCTCACCGAAGCGGGTCTGCAAAAGCGCATCGGAAGCGGACAGATAATCTTTTCAGACAAGCACCCCGAGACCGAGTACCGTGAACGGATCAAATATGAGTTGTCGGTCATCTCGCAGATGGGCTATGATGACTATTTCCTCATCGTGCAGGACTACGTGGGCTTTGCCAAACGCAAGGATATCCCCGTAGGCCCCGGAAGAGGCTCCGGCGCGGGCAGCCTGGTCGCTTACTGCTTGGCGATCACCGAGGTGGATTCTATTGCCTTTGATCTGCTCTTTGAGCGATTCCTCAACCCCGAGCGTGTGTCCATGCCCGATATTGACGTGGACTTTTGCTATAGCCGCCGCGACGAAGTCATCGAATACGTAGCCGAACGCTACGGACGGGATCACGTGTCCCAGATCATTACCTTTGGTACGTTGGCAGCCCGCGCTGCCATTCGTGACGTAGGACGTGCCATGGGCATGAGCTATGCCGACGTGGACGTTGTCGCGCGCGCCGTCCCTCAAGCCTTGGGCGTGACCATCGCCGATGCCTTGAAGTTGCCTGATCTCAAGACCCTGTATAAATCCTCGGAGCAGATCCAAAAGCTTATCGATACCGCCGCCGCCATTGAGGGCATGCCTCGTAACGCCTCCGTCCACGCGGCGGGTATCGTGATCACCGATCATCCCGTGGCGGAGTACGTCCCCTTAGCGGTGAACAACGGTACCACCGTCACCCAGTACGACATGGATACCGTTGCCAAGCTGGGTGTTCTGAAATTTGACTTTCTCGGTCTGCGATATCTGACCATCATGCATGACGCGGAAGGGCAGGTCAAGGAGAATCATCCTCACTTTGATCTGGAAAAGTGTCCCTTGGATGACACCGCCACTTATGAGCTGATTGCCAAAGGAAACACTTCGGGCGTTTTCCAACTGGAGTCGGGGGGGATGAGACAAACGCTGATCAATTTGAAGCCTGTGCGGATCGGAGACATTGAAGCTGCCATTGCCCTGTATCGTCCGGGCCCCATGGAAGCGATCCCCACCTATATCAAAAACCGCCAAAACCCCGACGCGATCACCTACCCGTCACCGCTGCTTGAGCCCGTTCTGTCCTCTACCTTTGGTGTCACGGTGTATCAGGAGCAGGTCATGAGCATCTTCCGCGTGCTGGCGGGCTATACCTACGGTCACGCCGACATCGTCCGCCGTGCCATGTCCAAGAAAAAAGCCTCGGTGCTGGAAGCAGAGCGGGCTGATTTCGTACAGGGTGCCACCGAGCGGGGCATGACCGCCGAAGCTGCCAACCGCCTCTTTGACGATATGGGCGGCTTTGCCAACTATGCCTTCAACAAGTCCCATGCCGCCGCCTATGCCCTCATTTCCTACCGCACGGCTTACCTGAAAGCCCACTATCCCGGAGCGTATTTTGCGGCGCTCCTGACCTCGGTTTTGGGTAATCAGCCCAAAATGGCTGAATATACCGCCGAGTGCGGGAAATACGGCATCAAGGTGCTGCCCCCCGATATCAACACATCCCGCAAGACTTTCCACTTCGACGGCAAAGCCATCCGCTACGGTCTGCTTGCCCTCAAAAACGTGGGTGAGTCCTTTCTGGATGCCATCTTTGCCGAGCGTGCCCGCCGTCCTTTTGCATCCTTTGACGATTTCCTTGACCGCCTGGCGGGACAGGATATGAACAAGCGGCAGGTGGAGGGACTGATCAAAGCAGGCGCGTTTGACAGCTTCCCCACCCACAGAGCCCAGCTGCTTGCGGTGTTTGAGCATATGATCGACGTCCGCGCCGCCAAGAACCGTGCCAACTTAGAGGGGCAAATGGATATGTTTGCCCTCCTGGAGGGCGGGGAAGCGGCGACAGCAGAAACCACCGCAACCGTCTATCCCGAGATCCCCGAATATACCCTGAGGGAAAAACTGATGCTGGAAAAGGAGGCGTCGGGGATGTTTTTCTCGGGTCAGCTTCTGGACGACTACAGCAAGTGTGTGGCAGGACTCAAGCCTATGGCGATTTCGGAGATCATCCCGCCGGAGGCTGACGAGGACGCGCCCGGGGCGCTCTTGCCCGACAAGACTCGGATTCGACTGGCGGGGATCATCACTTCCGTGACCCTCAAAACCACCAGAAAAGACGAGCGTATGGCGTTCTTTACCATAGAGGACTCGATGGGAGAGATGGAATGCTTGGTTTTCCCCAAGATTTTCCAACGGGATGGCAGTCTTATCAAAGCAGACCAAGCCATCTTTGTCGAGGGGCATCTCTCTGTCCGCGAGGACGAAGCCCCCAAGCTCTTGGTGGATTCGGTGGGGCTTTTGGTGGATAACGCCCACTACCGAGAGACCCCTGTGCCGTCATCCGCTTCTACCCCCACCCCCCACCCCGGGCGGTCGGCGGCTTCAACGCGAGGCGTTGAAGCAACCGCCCCACAGGGCACGACCCACCCGCGTTCCTCCGTGGGGGAGGGACAGCCTGCCTTCGTTTATAACCCTTATGCGGCAATGAGTAGCCCTGCGGGGCCTCGCGCGGCGTCGCCCACGAGCGCGCCGCCGCGCACGCCGACCGCCCACATACACCCGGATGTGTCGCATGAACCCCAAGTCCCCGCCCGCGTCTACCTCCGCGTCCCCGACCTCGAGGGCGAGACCTATAAAAAGGCTGAAAACCTCGTCATGATCTTCTGCGACGGCACCACCGAGACCGTGTTCTATGATGAGTCTGCCAAGAAGTACGTCAAGCATCCCGTCAAGGTGAGACTCACGCCTGTGGTCAAGGAGCGGCTGGTGAGGATCTTGGGTGAGGAGAACGTGGTGGTAAAATAAAGATATAGCGAAAGAAAAACTCCGCACTCAAAGAAGTAAAAAAACTCTATTGAGTGCGGAGAAAAAATTTTTTTAGCAATGTTTCACTTTCATATGATCGGTATAAGTGCGATATTCCTCATAATTCACGACCATAGGATTGACCACGGTTGGATCAATTAAAGTATTGATTTTTACGCCCATTCTTTCAAAATAAAGTTTGGGTATAAAAGCCAGAGGTGTGTCATGTTCAGCCTCACACGCTTTACATCCATCACTGACAGATGCCTTTTGTTGGAGTTGGCAAAATCTTAGGTACTCATTTATATCATGATCTTTTTTAAAATTTGAGCATGATGCTTTCCATGCGGTGGTGGAAAAATATATTTTATATAATAAATCAAGTTGAGGCTCATCCATGCCATCGCTGATCCCTTTGTTAAAACCATATACCGGCAAAAAGCCCAGGCCCTTTAGAGTCTCTAAAGTTGGTTCCTCATCGGACAAATAATCATAAACAGCATAAACGCTATGTTCATCCATTATGTGCAGGTATCTACTATAACGTTTCTCAAATACAGAGCCTACACACAAAAGTACCATATATTTGTTCTTAAACGAAATATCCAGGAGGGGGGCATCCCGGACATCTTGGATATGCCTGTTTTCGTCTATATATAGCAAAAAAGGATTACTTAGCTTACTACCGTCCCAAATAGGGTGATCTGAACTTTGGAATATAACAATATCTCCCGGCTTATGCTTCGGTTTTGCCAGCGTAGATTTGGGCTTTTTAAGAGGTGGTTGCGGGGAAAGAAGTTGTTCTTTCAGTTTATCCAACACAGCCATTCTTTTTTTCACTGTTGCTTTTGAAGCATCAGCTTCCCACTCGGAAAGACCTGTATAACCTTCTAATAGCTTTAAGGTCTTATCCTTGATTTCGTCAATGAGCATCCCGTGTTTCCACTGCCAATCGGCAAGGGCATACCAAAAAGATGCATAATCGTCGTCCATCAGGTTCATATCCAGCAGTTCTTTATATTCATCGAATATAATTTTGTTGCCTTCTTCTACACTAACAAAAGCAAAGATCTCTTGACACGTATCACGCACATCAAGAGCGGTGTCATTGGAATATATTCCGACTCCCCACGATCCCATGATCTTTACGCCTCCCCCTTGCAATATATGTAGATAGTACCATAAATCTTCATATTTGTCAAGATGCTCTGCCAAGCTCCACGGCAGAGCCGAAATTTTGTATATCCGACTATTGACACCTCGTCAATTTTCGGCTATAATAAATAAGATTGAGTATATTTAAAAATTCCAGATACAGAAAGGGCATCCCATGGCTGACATTCGCAACCACATCGAAAAGCGCAGGACCTTCGCCATCATCTCTCACCCCGACGCGGGTAAGACCACCCTCACCGAGAAATTCCTTCTTTACGGCGGCGCGATCCAGTCCGCGGGCGCGGTCAAGGGCAAGTCGAGTGACCGCCACGCCACCTCCGACTGGATGGAGATCGAGAAGAAGAGAGGTATCTCGGTCACCTCCTCCGTCCTCCAGTTTGAGTACGAGGGCTTCCATATCAACATCCTGGACACCCCCGGCCACCAGGACTTCTCGGAGGATACCTACCGTACCCTCATGGCAGCCGATAGCGCGGTGATGGTCATTGACGGCGCCAAGGGTATCGAGCCCCAGACCCGCAAGCTCTTCAAGGTCTGCGCCATGCGCCATATCCCCATCTTTACCTTCATCAATAAGATGGACCGCGAGACCCGCGATCCCTTCGATCTCATCGACGAGCTGGAGAAGGAATTCGGCATCGGTACCTATCCCATGAACTGGCCCATCGGCTGCGGCGTGGATTTCAAGGGCGTCTACGAGCGTGACCGCCATGCCATCCTGGCCTACGACGAGTTCCATGCGGGACGTAAACGCCTCAAGGGTATCGAGTGCGACATCAACGATACGGAACAGATGGACAACCTGATCGGCCCCTACGCCCGCGAGGCTCTGGTGGAGCAGATTGAGCTCTTGGACGGCGCCTGCTTTGACTTCGACATCGAAAAAGTCCGCTGCGGCAAGCTCTCCCCCGTATTCTTCGGCTCGGCGCTGAACAACTTCGGCGTGGAGGCCTTCCTGGAGAGATTCTTGCAGATGACCTCCGCCCCCCTGTCTCACATGAGTGTCCATCCTGCCGTAGATGATGGAAACCCCACAGAGATCTCCCCCTTCGAGGACAATTTCTCTGCCTTTGTGTTCAAGATCCAAGCCAACATGAACAAGGCCCACCGTGACCGTATCGCCTTCATGCGTATCTGCTCGGGTCAGTTTGAGCGCGGCGAGGAATACTTCCACGTGCAGGCAGGCAGACCCGTTAAGCTGTCCCAGCCCCAGCAGATGATGGCGCAGGAGCGTGAGATCATCGAGACAGCCTACGCCGGCGATATCATCGGCGTCTTCGATCCCGGTATCTTCTCCATTGGTGATACCATTTGTGCAAAGGGCGCAAAGATCCAGTACGCGGGCATCCCTACCTTTGCCCCCGAGCATTTCGCCGTGGTGGAGCAGATCGACTCTATGAAGCGTAAGCAGTTTGCCAAGGGCATGACCCAGATCGCCCAGGAGGGTGCCATTCAGATCTTCTTTGAACCCAATTCGGGTATGGAGCGGGTCATCGTGGGCGTGGTGGGTGTGCTTCAGTTTGACGTGCTTCAGTTCCGCATGGAATCCGAGTACGGCGTGAAGTACTACAAGCGGGATACCCCCCACCAGCTCATCCGCTATATCGACAACGATCCCGAGGAGCTGAATCCCGCCTCTCTGCGCCTCATGCAGAACACCAAATGGGTGCAGGACGTGAGGGGCAGAAACCTCCTCGTCTTTGTGGGTGAGTACGAGATCGACTTCGCCCTGGACAAGAATCCCGACCTCAAGCTGTCGGAGTTTCATCAAAATATGTAAGCAAAAAGGATGCTACCGAACGGTAGCATCCTTTTTATATGTCAGCGCTTGATCTGTGTTCTTGGGAGATTATGATGGCTTGCGAACAATATCAATAACCAAGCAAACAATATTTTTTATGATTCTTATGGGAAGCAGGAAAAAGCCTACAATATGACCGCACAAAAAGGCAATGATCATTCCGACAAAATCTCCGCCCGAAAGATTTTTTATCACAATAAACCCTGTTATGTAGCCGGCTACGGCATACCCTAAAAACAGGGAGAAAATGAGCGTGGTTTTCGTATCGGTTATGTTCAGTCCAAAATCTTTGGAAAATTCTGCTATAACAAATTTTCCAATTGTCGCTGAAAAAACAGTGGCGAGAAGTATGCATACAGCGAGTACCGCAACATCTGTGATCAATTGTTTTTTGTTGCACATATTATTTGTTTCCTTTCTGAATAAGAAGCACCTATAACTCATATTATATGACAAAATGTCATAAATGTCAATGGCGAATGTCCACAATTATTCTTTAGAAAAATGTACAAAATGACAAATCGTCATATGATGATTCTTATAATATGATAAAATGTCATATATAAGGACGAGGAGAGTAAAAATAGTGGATAGTCATCTCAAACAACTGCGCAAAGCACGAAAAAAGACTCAACTTCAAGTGCAAATGGAAACAGGTATTGAGCAAGCCCTTCTTTCGAAATATGAGAATGGTCTTCGTATCCCCCCGACAGAAACGCTGATGATCTTGGCAGATTATTACAATGTGAGCATGGATTATCTTATGGGAAGAACAAGTAATCCCCAAATAAACAAATAAACGGTGCAACAGCAGGGAAGGGCTATGCACCGTTTTTGAGTATGAGCGTATGACAAAAGAACCGCGACTCGGTATACCGAGCCGCGGTTTTTTGTTTGATGAATGGAAGAATGAATCGTTGTTTACCACCTGCGGGGCGGCTCCGGCTCGCCACCTGCGGTGGGGCTCCGGCTCGCCACCTGCGGTGGGGCTTTGGCTCGGGGGTGTTCAACCCATGCCTGCTTCACGCCGCGAGGGGATGTACATTGGTAAATTGTTGTTTATCGGGCTGAAGGAGAGCAGGGGCGGAGGCCCTGCACCTCACTTGGGAGGCCGGCAGTGCCGAGGGCGGCCGGGAGCGCCTCGGCGCGCGGCGGAAGCCGCAAGAAGGTTTCTGAAAAACAAGATTGATGTCGAGAAACCCCTTTTGAAAGCCAAATTCTTCTTGCAGAATAAGGAAGTTTTGCTTCGCAAAACATTTTTATTTTGATTCAGGGCGCTCAAGGCCGCCCCCGAAACCGCCGGCCGTTCATCATAGGTTCTGGGGGCTTCGCCCCCAGAACCCCCATCGGCATCCGACACCCGAAAGGTACGGGGTTTACCCCGCTAAACAACAGTTTTTCGCGGTAGATTGTTTGCATGGGTTGAACGTCCCCGAGTCAGAGCGCCCCGCAGGGGCAAAAATTTATACTTCTTTTCCTTCATTATACACCCTCTCCCCGCAAGTGTCAAGAGATTTTTCAAGTGTCACCGATTCCTGTTCATTGACATTTTTCCCGCTTTGTGCTACAATAGGAATATATACATCAAAAGAACCGAGGCATCATTTTGAAAACCAACACCCTATCCAGAGATTTTACCCAAGGCGCCATCCCGTGGCGGCTCTTGTGGTTTGCGCTGCCCTTTATGGCGTCCAACGCCTTGCAAGTGCTGTACAGTACCATTGATATGGTTATTGTGGGAGAATTCGTGGGGACGGCAGGACTGTCTGCCGTGTCCCAAGCCAGTCAGATCGTCAATTTCGCCACCATGGTCTGCCTGGGCTTTTCCAACGGCGGTCAAGTGCTGATCTCCCAAGCGCTGGGCGCGAAAAAACGCAAGGAGATGAACCGTGTCATCGGCACGCTCTTCGGCTTCGTCCTGACCCTTGCCCTCCTGCTCGCGGGCATCATGCTCCTGTGCCGTACCCCTATCCTCACCGTCATGAAGATCCCAGAGGAATCCTACGACATGTCGATGCAGTATTTGGTGATCTGTGCCGCGGGACTCATTTTCACCGCGGGCTACAACATGGTTTCGGCTGTCCTGCGGGGGATGGGCGACGCCAAACGCCCCTTCTTGTTTATCGGTATCGCTTCGGTGGTCAACCTGATCTTGGATCTGCTCTTTACGGGACTGTTGGGTTGGGGGGTCATGGGCGCGGCATTCGCCACCATCATCGGTCAGGCGGCGTCCTTCCTGTTCTCCATCGTCTACCTCTACAAAAAACGGGAAGCCTTCGGCTTTGATTTCAGTAGGGAAAATTTCATCCCCGATCGCCGCTACGTGGGCATGATCATGGGCTTAGGGACACCTATGGCGATCCAGTCGGGCTTTATCAATCTGTCCATGCTTTTTGTCAACGCCATGATCAACGAGGTGGGTGTGGTTGCCTCTGCTACCTTTGGTGTGGGCGTGCGTATCGACGATATCGTGAACAAGATCTCCCAAGGTATCCAGTACGCCGCCATGCCCATGATCAGTCAGAACATCGGCGCGGGGCAGCAAAAGCGCGCCAAAGAGGTGGTCTACTGGGCGTGGATCTTCTCCGCCGCCCTCACCGTCTTCTTTATGATCCTCTACGTGGTCTTTGGCAAGCAGCTCTTTATGCTGTTCTCCGACGATCCTGCCGTGCATGAGATGTCGGGCACCTTCATCGCTGCCATTTTGTGGATGTTCCCCGCCTTTGCGGTCATGCGGGGCAGCGGCGCGTTCATCCAAGGGTTGGGACACGCCAAGCTGACCATGGTGCTTGCCCTCCTTGACGGTGTGGTTTTGCGTATCGGTCTCAGCTATCTCTTCGGTATTGCCTTGGGGCACGGTTTCTACGGCTTTGTTCTGGGATACGGACTTGCTCCGTACGGTTATGCCATCCCCAGTCTGCTCTATTTCCTGTCGGGAATTTGGAAAAAGCGGCAGGTGTTGGCGGAACGGCTCTGACCGACAACCATCCCAAGTCCTTCCCTCAAAGGGCATACCGTCTCCCTAAAATTGAATCGTTTACCCTGCACCCGAGGCGTGATACGCGCTTTTACAGTGCGGGGTTTTACGTTTCGCAAGGGACGCGCGGCAGTAATTTGTTGTTTACCAGGGGCATCGCCCCTGAACCCCACCAAGAACCTTTTTGAAAAAAGGTTCTTGGAACTCCAAAAACTTTCAAAAAAGCATATATTTATCAATATCAATGCAATTTTTCTTTTTTGAAAGTTCTTGGAGGGGGTCTGGGGGGCACTTCTTTCAAGAAGGGCCCTCCCAGGCGTACTCCTAAATAACAATTTACCTGCCCAACAGCCCCTCTTGGGATAGCGTATGAATAGGATGTCCGTCCCGCAGGGGCACTGAAAAAACCGCCGTCTCGAAAGAGACGGCGGGTTGCGTTTTAATAGATATTCCGAATCTTCTTACGCACGGCGAAGAAGACGGTCAGAGCCAGCAGCACGCCCAGAATCACGCCGCAGATGACGTAGATCCCCGCGCTGACAGTGACGTCGGATTTCAGCTCCTCCCACAGCTCGTTGATGAGCAGGAGCTTGTCTCCCGACAAATTCTGATAGGTGGAGGTCTCAACACTGTCGGTGTCGTACATCTTTTCATAGGCGTCTTCCTTGATCTCGCCCATGTACTCAATGTATTCCTCGCTTTCCACCACCACGCGGTTGGGAGAAGCGTAGTAGGTGTACTCGGCGTTGGCGACGGCGGGTTCTTCGGTGAGCATGAAGTCGATGTAGCGCTCGGCAATCTCCTTGTTTCGGGCACTCTTGGGGATGCACATGGCGTCCACGTAGAGGTTGGTGCCCTCCTTGGGGTAGTAGAACTCCAGGTCGGGGTTATTCTCGTACATGGCAAGATAGTCACCGGCATAGTAGGCGGCGATGCCCGCGGAGCCGTTCTCCATCTTGTTGTAGATCTCGTCCATGACGTAGCCCTGCAGGATGGGCTTTTGTTCTTTCAGCTTGTCAAGGGCTTTGCGCCAGTCTGCCTCGCTGTCGGAATTGACGTCCAGACCGAGGAAGTACTGTGCCGAGCCGAAGGCGTCGCGGGAGTTGTTGAACTGCAGGATGTTGCCTGCGTGACGCTCGTCCCACATGAGCTGCCAGCTGCCAAGACTGGGATCATCCGGATCCACCATGGTGGTGTTGTAGATAATGCCGATCATGCCGTAGAGGTATGGGACGGAATACACGTTGCCGGGGTCGTAGTCGGAATGCTCCGAGGCCTCCCCGAAAAACTCGGGCAGGAGATTTTCCTTGGCATGGGGGATGTTGTCGTAATTGAGGGGTGCCAAGAGATCTTCGGCGATGAGCCGCTCGATCATGTAGTCCGAGGGAACCACCACGTCGTAACTCACAGAGCCCGAGCTAAGCTTGGCATAGAGGGACTCGTTGGAGGAGAAGGTGGAGTAATTTACCTTGACCTTGACGCCGTAGGTATCATAATACCATTCCTCAAAGGCGGCGTTGGCATCGAGACAGCCCTCGGAGCCGTCGGAGATGTACTCGCCCCAGTTGTAAACGTAAAGGGTCACGACCTCGCCGCCGATCCCTTGGCTTCCACAGCCCGAAAGACCGCACAAGAGGGTGGGAATCAGACAGAGGATAACCAAAAAAAGGCACAGACGGCGGTAAATAGAAAGCTTTTTCATGCCATTACCCCCTTTTCTTTGCTTTGCGGCTGCCCACAGAACCGGCGAAGTTGACCACCAAAAGGATAATCAGGATGATCACCACGATGAGGGCAGACAGGGCGTACATACTGAACTTGACGTTGTGCGCCGTCTGGTTGTAGACATACAGGGGCAGGGTCTGGAAGTCGGGGGAGCTGACGAAGTGGCTGATGACGAAATCGTCCAGGGACATGGTAAAGCCCAGCATAAGACCCGAAATGATGCCGGGGATAATCTCAGGCAGCTCCACCATGAAGAAGGCGCGGGCGGGGGTGCAGCCCAGATCCTGTGCCGCCTCGGACAGGGACTTGTCCAGTCCTTTAAAGCGGGGCATGACCGACAAAAGCACGTAGGGCAGATTGAAGGTCACATGGGCAATGAGCATGGTCCCAAAGCCGAAAAAGGAGCGGGCTTTCAGAATGGAAGCGACTGCCACAAAGAGCAGCATCATGGACACACCGGTGACAATGTCGGGGTTCATCATGGGAATGTTGGTGACGGTATTGACCGCGCCCTTGACGTACTTGCTCTTCATGCGGTGGAGACCCAGCGCTCCGAAGGTGCCGATGACTGTAGCAATCAGCGAGGAGGAGACCGCCAGGATGAGGGAATTCATGAGGGAGGACAGGGCTTCGCTGTCGTTGAACAGTTCCTCGTACCAAACCAAGGAAAAACCCGAAAACTCCGCAAGGCTTCCCGCCTCATTGAAGGAGAAGACGATCAGCACGATGATGGGGATATAGAGCAGAAAGAAGATCAGCCCGATATAGCATTTTGAAAGGAATTTCACGGTACGATCCCTCCTCCCTTACCGCTCTTGGGTGCGGAGGCTTCCCGTTCATCGTTCGAGAAGTGGTTCATAATTCGGAGAGAGATGAGGATCAGCACCATCATCACAAGGGAAATGGCGGCGCCTACGTTGTAGGTGCTGGGATTCTGGAAGAGACGCTCGATGGTGTCGCCCACCAAGTCGATCTTACCCGCGCCCAGTTTCTGAGAGATGTAGAAGGTGCTGATGGAGGGGACGAAGACCATGGTGATACCTGAGATCACGCCCGACACAGTGAGGGGCATGATGACACGGGTCATGGTCTGCCATCCGTTACAGCCCAAGTCATGGGATGCCTCGATATACCGCTTGTCCAGCTTTGTCATGGCGGTGAAGATGGGCAGCACCATGTAGGGCAGGAAATCGTAGATCATACCTAAGATGACACCGAAGTTGGTGCCAACGATAGACAGCTTGTGCAGTCCCAGCTTTTCCAGCAGGGCATTGAGCAGACCGCCGTTGTCCAGGAGTGCCATCAGCGCGTAGGTGCGGATGAGCAGGTTGCACCACATGGGGAGCATGACCAGCACCATGAGCACTTTTTGCGCTTTGGGGGACTGTCTGGACATGAAATATGCCAACGGATAGCCGATGATGAGGCACACCACCGTGGCGATCAGGGCGAAGGCGATAGACAGAATAAAGACGTTGCCGTATTGGGACAGGGAGGCGATGTTTCCGAAGGAAAAATGTCCGTCCGCGTCGGTGAAGGCAAAGTACAAAACGAAGAGCATGGGGGCAACGATGAACATGATCGCCCACAAAATGTGAGGTGCCGCCGCGATCTTTTGGAACAGAGAATTTTTTCTCATTCCTCGACCTCCTCCTCGGGGTCACCGAGATGTTCCAGCTCGTCGCTGAAGGAGGAATAGTCACCAAACATCCCCGAATACTCGGATTTCTTCATGACGTGAATCGCCTCGGGCTCAATATAGAGGCCGATGGTGGTTTCGGGGGCCACGTGGTCGGAAGTCTCCAGCATCCACTTGAAGCCCTGCACGTCCACGATGATCTCGTAGTAGTCGCCCTTGAAGGTGACAGAAGAGACCACGCCTGTGATCATACCCTTGTCGATGGAGACCACGTCCACGTCCTCGGGGCGCACCACAATGTCCACCTTTTCTCCCTTGCCAAATCCCTTGTCCACGCAGGTGAAGACGTGGTTGGAGAATTTGACCTTGAAGTCCTCCAGCATGACGCCGTCCAGAATATTGGACTCACCGATGAAGTCGGCGACGAAGGCGTTCTCGGGCTCGTTGTAGATGTCCTCGGGGGTACCGATCTGCTGGATCTGACCGCCCGCCATGACCACCACGGTGTCGGACATGGAGAGCGCCTCCTCCTGGTCGTGGGTGACGTAGATGAAGGTGATACCCGTCTCTCTTTGGATGCGCTTCAACTCGTTCTGCATATCCTTGCGGAGCTTGAGGTCAAGGGCACCCAAAGGCTCGTCCAAAAGCAGGACACGGGGGCGATTGATGAGGGCGCGGGCGATGGCTACACGCTGCTGCTGACCGCCTGAGAGGGTGGTGACACGGCGACGCTCAAAGTTTTTGAGGTTGACCATGGCCAGCATCTCTTGTACCTTTTCCTTGATCTCGGCCTCGGGGGTCTTTTTCAGGCGAAGACCGAATGCCACGTTCTCATAGACGTTAAGGTGAGGGAAGAGGGCGTATTTCTGAAAAACCGTGTTGACAAGACGCTCGTAGGGAGGCACGTCGTTGATTCTTTTACCGTCAAAAAAAACATCCCCGGTATCCGGCGTTTCAAAACCGCCGATGATCCGGAGGGTTGTGGTCTTGCCACACCCTGAAGGTCCAAGCAAAGTGATAAATTCTTTGTCGTGGATATCAAGGCTGACATGATCGAGAACAGTCTCGCCGTCAAAGGCCTTGGATACCCCATTGAGTCTGATGAGGATGTCGTTTTCCATTTCGCATAAATACTCCTTTGGAGGCTGTAGTGCTTGCGCGTCTCCCGTCATACGGAGAAACCCTCGGCGTTTCTGCAGGCGCCGTCCGTGACGGCGTGGTTAAGCGCTTATTTCTCCCGTATGCATACTGTCCGCAAACTTATGACTATTGTAGCAGAAAAATCGAAAAATTGCAATATGTTTTGCAAATTCTTTGAAAATTCGTCATTTAATCCAATCAGCGCCCTTTTGAGAGCCCATTTTCACAAAAAACTTCATCTTTTTGACAAATTCCTTTTGTTTCGACGGCATTATCTTTTCTTTACAGTGGTTTCACCCCTTGCCCCGCACCGTTTTTTTGCGGGGCTTTGCCCCGCGTCCCCGGAGTACGGTTTTCTTTGCGGGGCTTTGCCCCGCACCCCACCAAAGAACCTTTTTGGAAAAAGGTTCTTTGGCATCTCCAAAAACTTTAAAAATTATTACTGTAGGGGCGGATTCCATATCCGCCCGCCGACATACGGGGGAGGCAGAAAACGCCCTCTCACCGCTGCGCGGAGCTCCCCCGGAGGGGGAGCCTTGGGAGTGGGAAAATATGTTTTTTTGAAAGTTTTTGGAAGTCTTAAAACCTTTTTTCAAAAAGGTTTCAAGTGGGGTTGCAGGGGTGAAACCCCTAAACTTAAAAAATAATCACTGTAGGGGCGGATTCCATATCCGCCCGCCGATATATGGAGGGGAGATGGCACGGCGGAGAGAGATGAAGGTTGGCTCTCCTCATCCACCGCTGCGGCGGTCCCCCTTCCCCGCTGGGGAAGGCTTGGGGCGGGAAAATGTATGCTTTTTAAAAGTTTTTGGAAGTCTTGAAACCTTTTTT
>JAZSFA010000165.1:0-48235 GCA_045531965.1 Eubacteriales bacterium | reverse complement strand
ACCGCCCCCACCTGTACGGCTGGCGGCTATACTACCTATACCTGTGCTTGCGGCGACAGTTACGTTGGCGAGCATACGCCCGCAACGGGACACAGCTATGCCGCCGTTGTGACCGCCCCCACCTGTACCGCGCAGGGCTATACCACCTACACCTGTGCCTGTGGCTACCATTATGTGGCGGATTATACGAATACCGTTCCCCATTCCATGGGAGAATGGCGGGAAACCGTCGCGCCTACCTATGAAAACAACGGCGAGAAGAGACGGGACTGCGAGAACTGCGACTATTTTGAGACCGAGACCATTGGTATGCTGAGCCATACCTACGACGCTGTCATAACACCTCCTACCTGTACGGAACGGGGCTATACTACCTACACCTGTAGCGAATGCGGTGACTCGTACATAGGTAATTACGTAGATAGAATTCCCCATGAGTTTGGGGAATGGTATGAGTTCAAAGCTCCCTCCTGCACAGAGCTCGGTCAAAGCAAACGAGACTGCGAGCATTGCGGACACGTTGAAGCCAAAGAGATCCCTAAGCTTGCGCACACCTACGAAGCCGCGATCACCGCCCCCACCTGTATGGCTGAAGGGTATACCACATATACCTGTACCTGCGGCGATAGTTACACGGATGACCGTGTGAATGCTACGGGACACACGCAAAAGACGCTTCCCGCTATGGAGGCGACCTGTACCGAAACGGGACTAACCGAGGGCACGAAATGCTCGGTGTGCGATGAGATCATCACCGCACAACAGATCGTACCCGCCAAGGGGCATACTCCCGCAGTCCTCCCCGCTGCTGATGCTACCTGTACCGAAGCGGGTCTTACCAAGGGCGAAAAATGCTCTGTTTGCGGCGAGATTCTTACGGCTCAGCAACCCGTTCCCGCCAAGGGGCACGATTACCAAAGCGTTGTAACCGCACCCACCTGTACGGCGGGCGGCTATACCACCCATATCTGCTCCGTATGCGACCATACCTACACCGACGGGCAAACCGCCGCCAAGGGACACACTGAGCAGACCCTGACCGCCGTTCCCCCCACCTGTACCGAGGACGGCTTTGCCGAGGGCGTGAAGTGCGCGGTCTGTGGTGAGATCCTCACCTCCCAGGGGCGCATTCCCGCCACGGGACACAGCTATGCTTCTGTTGTGACGGCCCCCACCTGTACCACGGGCGGCTACACCACCCATACCTGCTCGGTCTGCGGTCATGCCTACACCGACAGCGAGGTGACCGCCACGGGTCACACCGAGGTTGTTATCCCCGCCGTAAACGCCACCTGCACCGAGGAGGGATTGACCGAGGGCACGAAATGCTCGGTGTGCGATGAGATCATCACCGCGCAGCAGACCGTCCCTGCAACGGGTCATACCAATGAAACTATCCCCGCCGTCGCGCCTACCTGTACTGAGGCGGGACTGACCAAGGGCGTGAAATGCTCGGTTTGCCATGCGGTTCTTGAAACACAGCACACCGTATTGGCTCTTGGCCACACCGAAGAGATCATCCCCGCCGTGAACGCCACCTGTACCGCCTCCGGTCTGACCGCCGGCAAGAAATGCTCGGTCTGCGGCGAAATCCTCGCCGCTCAGCAGACGATTCCTGCCACGGGGCACACTTATACGGCCGTTGTCACTCCTGCCTCCTGCGGTGAGCGAGGCTACACAACCCATACCTGTAACCTTTGCGGCGACGTGCGCGTGGACAGCTTTGTTGAGGTCAAGGATCACGAATACGAGGGCGGCAACTGCGTATACTGCGGACTGACTCACTCGGATTACTTCACCTTTACAGAGCTTGCCGACGGCACGTACTCCGTCAAGATGGCGAATAAGAGCAGTATGCCGAGCAACGTCGTTCTTCCTTCGGTCTACAACTATACCCCCGTTACCCAGATCGAAAAGAACGGCTTTGCCAACTGCACGCTGCTCCGGAGCGTGACGATTCCCGCAAGCATCACGACGCTGAACTATATGTCCTTCTACGGCTGCTCCGAGCTGACCGAGGTGGTGCTTTCCGACGGTCTGATCACGCTGGGCGACTACGCCTTCAGCTCCTGCAGGAAGCTTTCGGATATCACGATCCCCGCTACCGTTACGACGATCGGAAGCAACGCCTTCTACGACGCTCAGGCGCTTACCTCCGTCGATATTCCTTCAAGCGTAACCTCTATCGGAGATCGCGCATTCACCAACGCCACCGCGCTGGAAAGCGTCACGCTTCACAGCGGGCTGGTCAGCATCGGCAGCGCCGCCTTCAGCGGCTGCACCGCCCTGTCCGAGATCCTATTCCCCAATACCGTCACGGCCATCGGCGCAAACGCCTTCTACGGCTGTAACGCGCTGACCGAGGTGACGATCCCCGGCAGCGTCACCGCCGTTTCCAATCAGCTGTTCTACAACTGTAAGAATCTGACTGCGGTCACCATGGAGAGCGGTGTCAGCTCCATCGGCAGCTCCGCCTTTGGCGGATGCTCCAAGCTCACCGACGTGTCCATCCCGAGCACCATCACCTCCATCGGCAACGATGCGTTCAACCGCTGTGAGACGCTTGAAAGCATCGTCCTCCCCGACAGCGTGACCACGCTGGGCAAGAGCGCCTTCGCCTTCTGCTACAAGCTGACCGACGTTACCCTCAGCAGGAATCTGACCGCCATCGAGTACGGTACCTTCGGCTACTGCGACGCGCTGACCGCCATCGTGATCCCCGCGAGCGTCACCTCCATCGGAGAGCAGGCGTTTAAGGATTGCGACGCGCTGACCTCGGTAAGCCTTTCTAACGGGCTTCTCTCCATCGGAAGGTATGCGTTCGAGCTTTGCAAGAAGCTGAGCGATATTACCCTGCCCGATACCCTTACCTCCATCGGCGACTATGCCTTCAAGACCTGCGAATCCCTCACCGAGATCACGGTGCCCGCCGGTGTGACCTCCTTGAATTACACCTTCCAAGGCTGTAAGAATCTCGCGTCCGTTACCCTGAACGAGGGGCTCGTGACCATCGGCCGCTACGCCTTCCACGGATGCGCCTTCACCGAGATCACCATCCCCGACACCGTCACCTCCATCGGCGACTCTGCGTTCTCGTCTTGCGCGAAGCTGGAGCGCGTCACGGTTCCCGACAGCGTCACGACCATGGGTGCCTACGTGTTCTCAACCTGCTCCGCGCTGGAGGAGGTTACGCTGAGCCGAAACCTCACCGCCGTCGGCGGCAGTACCTTCCGCAACTGTAAGGCGCTCCGCTCCATCGTCATTCCCGACAGCGTGACGGCCATCGGCGAGTTCGCCTTTGACGGCTGTAACGCTCTTGCCGAGGTCGTGCTCCCGAACGGCGTGACCGTCATCGAAAGAGGCACCTTCACGAACTGTTGGGCACTGGAGGAGGTCGACCTTCCCGATGCACTGACGGCCATCCGAAACGCGGCGTTCTACACCTGCAAGGCGCTGACCGAGATCGTGATCCCCGACACCGTGACCGTGATCGAATACAGCGCGTTCACCGGCTGTGAGTCCCTCGCGTCGGTCACCCTTTCCAAAAATATCACCTATATCGACAATGATACCTTCAACTCCTGCAAGAGCCTCGTATCCATCGTGATCCCCGAGGGCGTGACGGTCGTTGAGAGCGGTGCGTTCACCAACTGCGTCAAGCTGACGTCGGTGACCCTGCCGAGCACGCTGACCGAGATCCAAAGTCAGGCATTCTACGGCTGCAAGCTGCTGACGGATATCACCCTTCCCGAGGGGCTGACGGCCATCGGCCACAGCGCCTTCGCCTACTGCACGGCTCTGCCCTCGATCCAAATTCCCACCACCGTTACCTCCATGGGCACGGGCGTATTCACCGGCTGCACGGCTCTTCGGGAGATCGTGATCCCGGGGAATATCACGACGATTCCCAGCAGCACCTTTTCGGGCTGCTCGGGTCTGACCTCGGTAACGCTGAGCGAGGGCGTGAGCGTCATTGATTACCTGGCGTTCTACAACTGCACGAGTCTCACCTCCGTGACTCTCCCGAGCACGCTGACGGCCATCGAGCACGACGCGTTCTCTACCTGTAAGAGTCTGACGGCCATCGTCATTCCCGACGGCGTGACCACCGTTGCGAAAAACGCCTTCTACTACTGTGAGGCTCTGACGAACGTGACGCTCCCTGCGAGCCTCACCGAGATCGCAGACTCCGTCTTCAGAGGATGCAAGGCGCTTACGGGCATTACGATCCCCACGGGCGTGACCTCCATCGGTAAGGCCGCGTTCCAGGATTGCTCTGCGCTCACATCCATCGTACTCCCCGAGGGTCTGCTGACCATCGGAGAGGATGCGTTCCAGGATTGCAAGGCGCTGGCAAGCGTGACCCTGCCGAGTACCCTGACGACCATCGGAAACGACGCCTTCTACCGCTGCACGAGCCTTACCGCCATCGTCATTCCCGACAGCGTGACCGCCATCGGCAGCAACGCCTTCTACGGCTGTACGTCCCTTGCCTCCGTGACGCTTTCCAAGAATATCACGAGACTGGAAAACGGCACCTTCAACTCCTGCTCGTTTGCCGAGATCGTTCTGCCCGAGGGGCTTACCTATATCGGACAGGGCGTATTCAGCTACAACAAGAGCCTTACGTCCATCGTCATCCCTGAAGGTGTGACTACCATCGATACCAGCGCATTCTATTCCTGCTCGGCTCTCGTGTCGGTGAATATTCCCGCAAGCGTGACGGCCATCAACCAGAATGCGTTCTACGGAACTGCTCTGGCCGAAGTCGACTTCGCTGTTGCCGACGGCTGGTTCCACGCCACCTCGTCGAGCGCGACGAGCGGCACGGCCATTGATAGCGCGCTGTTGTCCGATCCTGCAAGCGCAGCGACGGCTATGGTCACCACCTACAAGGGATATTATTTGAAACGAGCCTGACGCAAGGCTTCCGAATGCCGGTATGACCTGTGAGGCTTGTCCCTGCGGGTTTGAGCGGAGGTGTGGAATGTAGATGATTCGAAAAGGGTCGTTTTACGTTCCACACCCTCCGCCAATAAAAAAGCACTGCTGAGGCAGTGCTTTTTTATTGGCGAAAAGAGAAGATTTGAACACGAGCGACCGCGAGAGGGAGCGAGACAAGCGCCGCCTGGGGCGGGAGAAGCGAAGTCGAGCGAGTGAGCAAGCAAGGAGCATCGCGCCCGGAAGGGCGCAGGGCGACTATGCGTGCGAGGTGCGACGCCGCGGAGCGGCAGAAAGAATCTCTCCATCTCTGAAAACTTCGACCGAAATTTTGATATTTAGGGGTTGCTCTTTGTACTTTTTTGTTGTATAATTGTATTGCACAATCATTGTGTGTTTGTTGTTGCACACGATATATTTAACCAAAAGCAGAATTACAATACAGGAGTGCAATTATGTTTAAAAAACTCTGTAACATCATAGAGCAAAATTTTGGAACAGATCAAGTGACCCTATTAAAAAAGGATAATACGGGTGAAGACCCATTGCTTTTGCTGGAAGATATAGTTTCTAACAAAAATGCCAATCTTCTTATCGAATGTCTGCTTGAAAATGGTGATGAAGAGGTGTATTGGTTTCTTTGGGATAAGGATATTTACTCAATCACCCATTTGCCCGATCCGTTACCGCTTACACAAAAATGAAAGAGCGGTATTTACTCGGCAAAGAAGAAAAATTCAACTCGCCGTTCCATGTTACGCCGCCTGTTATCACCCGGCGATTAACCCTTTCTGCAATGGATGAAAAGACAGCCGGCTTGTTAAAAGAGGAAGTTTTAAAGGAGGGAGAGATTCATGCCTTCATAAAATCTCTTGATACTTATTTATTTAAGCCCAAAATGTTTTTTTCTGTGATTCGAAACGATACCCATGAACCTGTTGGATATATTGGCTTGACCTTTGTCAAGTATTGGGGAGCTGTTGCATCTGAAAAAACCTGTAATCTTGAATACTATATCATTCCCCGACACAGAAAGAACGGCTTTCTTTCAGAAGCTGCCCCAAAAGTACTTGAACTTGCGTTCGAAGGAAAAATTGAAACCATAGATGATCCTAACCATGATTACGCTATGGAAAAATCCAGCGCAACTATCGAAATGGTTAAAATTATGTGTGACAGTAAAAACGAAATCAGTTGCAAATGTGCTATTTCCTTGGGATTTCAAAAAGAGGGCACCATGTCGTTTGTGAAAGACGGAAAAATATATTCTGAGCATATATTCTCCAAAAACAACATCGACAGTCCATGATTTGTTTCAAAATTATGGTTGTTAGTCAATAAAAAGCACTGCGTTGGCAGGGCTTATAAGGGATTTGCAGAGCTTTGAACGCGCGCAAATGAACACCTTTTGATCAATAAACGTCAATGAAAGGAATTTTTATGATCTACACAGAGCTGACCAAAAAAGCCCTCAAACTGTGCTTTGAGGCACACAAGGACCAGGTGGACAAAACAGGAATGCCCTATGTGTTTCATCCCTTCCATTTGGCAGAGCAGATGAAAGACGAAATTTCGGTGACCTGCGCGCTGCTTCATGACGTGGTGGAGGATACCGATTATACGCCGGATGATTTGCGGAGCATGGGTTTCCCCGAGGAGGTATTAACTGTGCTCGCGCTATTGACCCACGACGAATCCGTCCCCTATATGACCTACGTGGAAGCGCTTTCCAAGCATCCGATCGCGCGGCAGGTCAAGCTGGCAGATCTTCGGCACAACAGCGATCTGTCTCGGTTGGATGAGGTGGATGAGCGAGCAAAGGAACGACAAAAAAAGTATCGTCAAGCGATCAGAAAATTAAAGCAATGCGGCAAAAATTCGTGACGGGACACCATCGGAACGGGGCAGTGCTGTTTTAAAAACCAAATAAACACCGAGGGGGCATCGCAGATGGCGATGCCCCCATTTTTTCTTTTGCACACGCCTACGAGGGTTCCTTGGACAGGTCGATGTTGCGGACGATATCCCTGATCTTCAAAACAAAAGAGGGAGATACCGAAAGCTCGTCAATCCCCATGCGTAAGAAAGTCTCGGTCAGGGAGGTGTCCGCCGCCAACTCTCCGCAAATGCCGATCCATGCCCCATGGGCATGGGCATTTTTTGTCGAAAGCGCGATTAACCGCAGGATAGCTTCATGATGTGTGTCGCAAAAGCCTTCAATGCGGGGATTCTGACGGTCACATGCTAAGGTGTATTGCGTCAGGTCGTTTGTGCCTACGCTGAAAAAATCCACCAATGGCGCCAGCTTGTCGCTGATGATGGCGGCGGCAGGGGTCTCGATCATAATGCCCAGTTCTATATCGGGGGAATATTTCTTTCCCGTCACTGTCAGCTCACGCTTGACCTGCTCACAAAGGGTAAGACAGCTTTCCAACTCCGAAACGGAGGTAATCATAGGAAACATGATGCCCAACTTCCCGAAGGCAGAGGCGCGGTATAAGGCACGCAGTTGGGTCTTGAAAACCTCCGGGCGGGTGAGACAGAGACGGATGGCACGTAGTCCGAGGGCTGGATTTTCTTCTTTTTCCAAGCCAAAATAGTCTGCTTGCTTATCAGCACCGATATCCAGCGTTCGGATGATGACCTTTTTGGCAGGCATACTCTCCAGTACCCGTCTGTAGATCTTGAACTGCTCTTCCTCGGTGGGATAATCTGTGTTTTCCAAATAGAGAAATTCGCTACGGAACAGCCCGATTCCTTGGGCATCGTTGAGTAGGACAGCGCCGATATTGTCCACAGAGCCAATGTTGGCATATATGTGGACATGCCTACCATCCAGTGTGATGCTTTCTTTTCCCTTGAGCTTTTGCAAAAGTGCTCTTTTCTCCGCTTCCTCCTGCTGACGCTCTCTCGCACTTGTCAGCGTGGCATGATCGGGATGCAGAATGAATTCGCCTGTGTAACCATCGGCGATGGCGAGATCTCCGTTTTTGATGTGAGACAGAAAGTCGTCTCCCACCCCAATGATGGCAGGAATGCTCATGTTTCGCGCCAAAATGGCGGTGTGAGAATTATTGGAGCCGTGAGCCGTGACAAATGCCAAAACCTTTTCCTTATCCAAAGATACCGTCTCGCTGGGCGCAAGGTCATCCGCACAGATAATGACCGGCTCCTTAGTCTGAAAAGAGGCACTTTGACGGTCGGTGAGACAGGCAATCAAACGATTGGATACGTCCCTGACATCGGCAGCGCGGGCTTGCATATAGGCATCCTCCATGGCGGAGAACATTTCCGCGAAATTGTCGGCTGTGACCGATACCGCATACTCCGCGTTGACCTTTTGAACGGTGATCATATTGGTGATGGCTTCGTTATAGTCCTCGTCCTCCAGCATCATTTTGTGGATGGAGAAGATTTGAGCGTTGGCTTCCCCAACCTCCTTGAGCGCCTTGGCATATAGCGCGTCCAACTGAGCGGCGGCTTCTCTTTGAGCGTCCGCGAGACGGTTCAACTCGCTCTGGGGACTGCGGATCTTGTCCCGTTTGACTTGCATATGGGTGCGCTTATAGACGGCAATCTTTCCTGCGGCAATGGCTCCGTAGACGCCTTTACCTTGATAAATGGTCATGAACCCCGCCTTTCTCCATCAAAGATGCTCAAGCAGAAAGCTTTGAAGGGTCAAGACGGCGGCTTCCTCGTCTCCACCCTCGATGGTAAAGGTCACGGTGTCGCCGCAACGGATGCCCATGCCCATCACCGACAGGAGTCTGTCAGCGGAAACACTTTGTGCGCCTTTTTGAAGTGTGATTCGACTGTTTGTGGACTTGACGGTTTTGACCAGCATCCCGGCAGGTCGGGCATGGATCCCTAAAGGATCCTTGATCGTATATTGGAAGGTTTTCATGTGGATTCCTTTCTTTGATTGGAAGATAATCAGGTAGCGTATTATCGCCGATCGAACAGATCGGTCATATGGCGGATTTCTCTTGCCAACGTAGGATTAGCGCTGCCTGCGCTCATCCGCCAGCACCAGTTTCCCTCGGACGTAGATGGCGTATTGATGCGGGATTCGTCATCAAGCCCCAGCCAGTCCTGCATGGGGATCACGGTGAGGTGAGCCGGGCTACGCATCAACAAGGCAATGAGACTGCGAGGGAGACAGTGGATTGGCGTAAAATGATCTCCGAGATAGCCCCTGATGTTGGCGATCTCCTCGCCCGACAGACTTTTGAGCCACCCTGCCAGGGTTTGGTTGTCGTGGGTACCGGTATATGCCACACAGTTTTCAGGGTATCGGTGGGGGATATGCTCACTACTGCTGCCATCCCGTAGGTCAAAGGCAAATTCCAACACCTTCATATTGGGGAATCCGCTTTCCCTGACCAGCGTGCGAACAGAATCGGTCACAAAGCCCAGATCTTCTACAATGATGTTGCGCTCCCCCAAGGATTGACGAACGGCTCTGAAAAAGTCCATGCCCGGTCCGGGCTCCCAATGGCCGCCATGGGCATCGGACCGGTCAGCGGGAATGGCGTAGTAGGCATCGAATCCCCGAAAATGGTCAATGCGAATCACATCAAAGAGGCTGAATCCCTGTTCCAACCGCTTGAGCCACCAGTTGTAACCGGTGGCGGCGTGGGTATGCCAGTTGTACAGGGGATTTCCCCATAACTGACCGTTCGGGGAAAAACCGTCAGGGGGACAGCCTGCCACCGCCGAAGGTCGTTTCTCGCCATTCAACTGAAACAGCTCAGGGTGAGACCACACATCCGCGCTGTCATCCGCCACGTAAATGGGAAGATCTCCGATGATGGCGACTCCTTTTTGGTGAGCATATTCCTTGAGAGCCATCCATTGACGGTGAAAATGGTACTGCAGGAAGGTGTGAAAAGCGATGTCCTCGGCGTACCGTTCTCGGGCTTGGAACAGTGCGTCGGGAAGACTATGCCGCAATTCTGGCGCCCATTCATACCAAGGCGCACCGTGGTGGGCATCCTTCAATGCCATGAACAGAACCGCGCTGTCCAGCCAAGGCGTCTCTTTGACAAATCGATCCGCGAGGGGATCGCTTTCGCCACGGCTGTGTTCAAATGCCTTGCGGAGCAACGGCAGGCGGCGTTCATATTGAAGACCGTAGTCAACTTTATTAGGATTTGTTTGAAGTCCTGCCTCGTTGCACTCGTCTCGGGTCAACCACCCCTTTTGAATAAAATCTTCCAGATCCAGATACAGGGGACTGCCCGCAAAGGAGGCAAAAGACTGATAGGGGGAATCTCCGAATCCCGTGGGACTCAAGGGCAGGATTTGCCAGAAGGATTGCCCCGCATCCGAGAGAAAGTCCACAAACCGATAAGCTTCGCTGTCCAGGCAGCCGATGCCATAAGGGGAGGGAAGGGAAAAAAGAGGGAGCAGAATGCCTGAGGAACGTTTCATGAAGGATCTCCTTTGCTTTTTATGTAGATCCGAAGTGTCTTGTGCAGAGAACGCTTCGGATGTGTGCGGACACTTGGGTATCATCAGTCCTCGCTGATTTCGGTCAAAACCCCGAAATGATCGGACACCGTGGGGTCTTTTTCTCCGTTGAATATCACCTGTGAGCTTATGACAGTACAGGGGCGGTTGGTCAGAATATGATCGACCCTTGCGCCGCCCGCAGGAAGGTCGCGGGTTGTCCACCCCGCGATCTTACCGCTGACTGTCCTGCCGTTGTCATGGTGGACGGCAAGGGTGAAGGTATCCTGCCAACCATCACGGATCATTTGATCGTATCCGGCATCCCGCACTTCTGCGGGACTGTTGAAGTCTCCCATCAGAAAGACTCTGCCGCGATCTGCCATATGGCGATTGACCCTAGCCCATTGGATAGCAAAGGGTTCTTCGGGATCATCCCACCAACCGAGGTGAACGCTGTAAAACCATATGCCGTTTGTTTGTGCGCCCAAGAGGCGTCGTACCTTCCAGTTGGTGTAATCACGGACGGACGAGACGGTCAAAATATCGGTTTGGGCTATCGGTGTGCGGGAGAAAACCGCCACACCCTCGTCATAAATGCCATACCCTCGTTTCACGGGGAGCCACGTCCAAAAGTAAGAGATACCCAGTCCCCGCAATCCTTCCGCCACGGAAAGTGCGTGATTTCCTCGGCGGATGGGAATTTGTGGGGCGCAGGGAACGTAATTTGTGTCCATCAAACGGGCAGCGTCGATGATGGCACGGCTTTGATGCTGACTGACTTCCTGCAGTGCCAAAATATCAGGGGCTTCACGGGCAGTCGCTGTGAGGAAATCCTCCAGCTTTCGTCGGTAGTGTTCTTCCACCAGGCTGTGGGTGTTCAGGGTCAAAAGCTTCATAGGATATCGTTGATGTCAGACTTCAAGACATCTGCCTTAGGTCCATAGACTGCCTGTATGCCTTCACCCTTTTTTAAAAGACTCAAAGCGCCTTCCTGTTTCCACGCACTTTCGTCTGCTACCTTTTCCACTTTCTTGACGGTGACACGGAGTCTGGTCATGCAGGCATCCACCAACACGATATTCTCCCGCCCGCCCAACAAGGCAATGATCCGCTCGGCTTGACTGTCCCCTTGACCTTGGTTGTTGTTCCCCCCGTCGGTGATCCCTTCGGTTGTCCCACCGTCACTGTTATCTCGCGTATAATTGCCTAAACGCCCCGGAGTGGCATATCTGAATTTACCGATCATCACGTAAGCGACAAGGTATCCTACCAGGAAGAACACCACACAACTCAAAACGAAATTGAGAATATCCATCCCCAAGCCCGCGTTCAAGGACATGGGAACTCGGGTGAGGAACTCTACGTTACCAAAGGAATGCAGTCTGAGGTTGATCACACCTGACAAGGCAAATGCCAAGCCCTGTAGGACGGCGTAAACGATATACAAGGGCAGGGCACAGAACATGAACATAAACTCCAAAGGCTCGGTCACGCCGGTGAGGAAGACCGCCAGCGCCGCTGAAAAGAACATAGAGCGGTAGGCTCGGCGTTTGTCCTTGTCCACGCGACGGTACATGGCAAGACCAATGCCCAAAAGCAGCCCAGATGATCCGATCATCTGTCCTACCTTGAATCGGGCAGGGGTTATAGACGTGAGTAGACTTTGGTAAGCCGCCGTGTCTCCTGCGTTTTTCAGGTTGATGAGGTCGGTGATCCATGCCAGCCACAAGGGATCCTGACCGTACACCACTGTCCCCGCGGATGCCCCGGTCAGAATTTCGTACGTGCCGCCAAAGGAGGTGTAATTCATGGGTATGGTCAGCATATGGTGAAGACCAAAAGGAAGCAACAGACGCTCCAGCGTTCCGTAGACAAAGGGGGCGAGGACAGGTGCGGTATCTGCGGAATTGGCGATCCAAATGCCGAAATTGTTGATGCCCGTTTGGATGAGTGGCCAAACCACCGCCAAAATCAACGACAGGATGACCGACCAGCCAATGACCACCAAGGGGACGAAGCGTTTGCCGTTGAAAAAGGACAGCGCATCGGGGAGCTTGCGGAAATTGTAGAATTTGTTGTAGATGATACCGCCAAGGAAACCTGCGATGATACCCACAAATACACCCATGTTCAAAGCGGGCGAGCCGAGAATGGAGGTGAAGTAATTTCCAACAGGCATTTCCTGACCAAAGAGGGAATAAGTGACAGCCGTGGGGTCTGCGAGCATATCTGAGGTCACGCCAAAGACCGCGCCTGTGATATTATTGATCAGAATGAATGCCAAAAGAGCGGCGAACGCGCCGCCTGCCTTTTCCTTTGCCCAAGAGCCACCAATGGCAACGGCAAAAAGGATGTGCAGGTTACCAATGATCGCCCAACCGATATTCTCCAATACGCTGCCTATCGTCAATGCAAAGGACACGTCTCCCCCCGCCATGGCGATCAGCTTACCAATACTGATCATCAACCCCGCGGCAGGCATGACGGCGATGACGGTCATAAGCACCTTGCCAAGCTTTTGCAGCAGATCAAAATTGATCCCTTTTCGGTTTTTTTGAGTCTTGCCTTTGGACGCTACCCTCTCTGATTGCCTGTCAGAAGCAGGGGGTTCGGCTATTTTCATGGCAAGATCTGTCAGCGTCAAAAGCGGCTCCCCCGTCTTGATCTTGCCTTCGGGGAAGGTGAGCCCGATCTCGTCAGTCGGTTCTGTGATAATGATCGGGGTCGTTACATCAATATTCTTTTTCCGAAGCAGCGTAAGATCTGCCTCTGCAACAAGGTCACCTGCCTTGATCTTGTCTCCAACTTTGACGTGGGATGTGAAACCTTTGCCTTTGAGAGAGACGGTTTCCAGCCCCATATGCACCAACACCTCTACGCCGTCATCACCGCGAAAGCCGTACGCGTGCTTGCTTTCGGCAATAGAAGTGATCTCGCCGTCCAAAGGACTGTACAGCTTCCCGTCCTCGGGGAGAATAGCGCAACCGTCACCTAAAACGCGTTTGGAAAAGACCTCGTCCTGTACATGGTCGAGAGGAATGACGCTTCCGTTCATGGGACTGAGGATGATCCTGTTTGTTTGCTTGTCTTCCATGCTTTCCTGTGCCCGCCAAGGACGGGCATCCTTTCAAAAGATCGGGACTTGCCCGTTTTATCTATTATCATGACCCGTTTTTCTCTTGATATTCACGCGATGAAAAATATGAGGTGTTTGACGCCCGAGGCATTAAGCGAAAAGCTCGTGTAAAATAAAAAGGCGGCGGCTCCTTTGAGCCCCCGCTTATATCAAAAGGGCAGACGATATGTCTGCCCTTTGTCATGGATGTATAGGATTATTCGGGATCAACGGCTGCGGTAACCTCGGTGCCCTCGACCGTGTCTTCCTCGATGACGGTATCCGCCATAGCGGCTACGTACTTGGCAGCCTCAGAATCTGCGCCGTAGGAAGTGGGGTCAATGATCGCCTTCATGGTGGTCTTTTCGGTGACGAATACGAACTCACCGAAGGTCTCGATGGTGTCAGACAGTTTGATGGAGGTGAGCCCGGTGCAGTTGTAGTATGCCAGCGTATCGATCTTCTTCAGTGCGGCGGGAGCCTCGAAAGAGGTCAGTGCTACGTCGTAGGCGAAAGCGTACATACCGATGGTTTCCAGCGTGGCGGGCAGGGTGATGTTTGCCAGCACAGGGCAGTTCATGAACGCATAGTCGTCAATGGAGACCAGCGCCTTGCCCAGATCAACGGATTCCAGCTTGGTGCAACCGTGGAAGGCAGCCTCACCGATGGTCTGAAGACCAGCAGGCAACGTAATGGCAGTCAGCTCTGTGCAGTTGGCGAAAGCAAACTGACCAATGCTTACAACAGTATCGGGAATCTTGACTTCAACGACAGCGGCGAGATTGTAGAACACCTTATCGCCAATGCCCACAACGGGACGACCGTTGAATTCGGTGGGGATTTCTACGTGGTCATCCTTGGTGGCTCTACCGTTGTAGCCCACAAGAATAGCGGTATCACCGATGGCTTCTTCAAACGTAAAGACACCCTTGTCGGTGGTGATGGTCTTAACCTCGGGCGTATAGTTATTGATCGCATCCGGATCGCCCAATCCGACAGCACAGGAAGCCAGCGTGGCAACCAGAAGAATACAGGACAGAGCCAGAGCCAGGAACTTTCTCATAAAAGCATACCTCCGAAAAATTACAGTAATCAATGTACATATTATACCCCATTCCTGTCAAATTGTCAAGGGATTTCGCTCTGTAGATTGTAAATAATTTGTTGAAATCAACACACGTCTCCTTTTTTTCGGTAGATACTTGATATTTTTCGCTGAATATGATACAATGTCTCTATCATGATACGGAGGTTCATCCATGTTATCTAAGGTATTCAGTGCCGGGCTTTTCGGCATCGACGGTTTTATTGTCAGCGTGGAGGTCAACGGTTTGCCAAGACTTCCCCAGTTTGATCTGGTGGGGTTGCCTGACGCCGCAGTCAAAGAGGCGAAGGATCGGGTGCGTACCGCTTGTGAAAACAGCGGGTATCCTTTCCCCGAAGCCGCTTTTTTGGTCAATCTAGCCCCTGCTGACCGCCGTAAGGAAGGCTCGGGATTTGATGCCGCTATCTTGGTGGGTATTATGTCTGTTTCGGGCATCATTCGACATACCGTCACCTTGGGTGATAAGTGCTTCATCGGCGAGCTGTCGCTATCCGGAGAATTTCGCGGCGTGAAGGGCGTTTTGTCCATGTGTGTGGCTGCCCGCGATGCGGGTATGCGGGAGATCTACGTTCCGCAGGAGAACGCCGCCGAGGCGGCAGCTGTGGAGGGTATTGAGGTTTATGGTGTCGGCAGTATGCGACAGCTGGTGGATCACCTCAACGGACGTGCTGTCCTGGCTCCCATGCCCGCGCAGTCATTTTCGTTTGCGTCCAAAGCGCCTTATGAGGAGGACTTCGCGGACGTCAAAGGGCAGCACCTTGCCAAGCGAGCCATGGAGATCGCTGCCGCCGGCGGACATAACATCCTCCTGATCGGACCTCCCGGGACAGGAAAGTCCATGCTTGCCAAGCGCCTGTCCTCCATCCTTCCTCCCTTGACTTTTGAAGAAGCCATTGAAACCACAAAAATACATTCGGTATCAGGAACCTTGCCTGAAGGGCAAGCCCTTTTGACGCGCCGACCCTTCCGCTCGCCCCATCACACCATGTCGGCGGTCAGTTTGGTGGGCGGTGGCGCCAATCCCATGCCGGGCGAAGTATCTTTGGCGCATAATGGCGTGTTGTTTTTGGATGAAATGCCCGAGTTCCCAAAAACCATCACGGATGCTCTGCGCCAGCCCATTGAAGACGAGACCGTGACCATTACCCGCGCTAACGGACGTGTCACGTTCCCTTGCTCTTTTATGATGGTTGCCGCTATGAACCCCTGCCGATGCGGCTATTACGGAGACCCCTCGGGACGTTGTACCTGTAAGCCCGAGGATGTCCGCCGTTATATCTCCCGTATCAGCGGACCCATGCTGGATCGTATTGATATCCAGATTGAGCTGCCTTCTTTATCCTATGAGGAGCTGACAGCGAAAAATGATCAAACCCCCATTGAAACCTCCGAAACTGTCCGTGCCCGTGTCTGTGCTGCCCGTGCGTTTGCTGTGGCGCGTATGAAGCAAAAACGCGGTTCCGATGCGCCTGTGAAGAACGGCAGAGGCAAGACGGTGTATTGTAATGCCCAGCTAGATGCCGCGGGAATCGTGGATCACTGTGAGACGACCGAGGGCGCGAAGCTGCTTTTGAAAAACGCGTATGAAGCGCTGGGACTGTCCGCCCGAGGATACTCCCGTATTTTGCGGGTAGCGCGCACCATTGCGGACTTGGCACAAAGCGACTTAATCCGTGAGGAACATATTGCCGAGGCGATTCAACTGAGAAATCTGGATCGCAAATACTGGGGCGCCACTCATGGATAAAGGAGAGAACCATGACACACCTTTTATGTAAATTGTTTATAAAAAATCCCAATGATACCACCTCGCCAGCGGTTCGTAGGGCTTACGGTACTTTGGTTTCTACCGTGGGGATCATCTTGAATCTGCTGTTGGCGGCGGGGAAATTCTCTGTGGGGCTTTTGTTCGGTGCCATTTCCATTCAGGCGGATGCCCTCAATAATCTTTCGGATGCGGGCAGTCAGATCATCTCCCTGATCACCTTCAAAATGGCAGCCAAGCCTGCCGACCGTGATCATCCCTTCGGTCATGCCCGTATTGAATACGTCTCCTCCATGATTGTCTCTTTCTTCATCTTGATCATCGGCTGGGAGCTGCTTTCGGATTCGGTGGACAAGGTCTTCCATCCTATGGAGACGGTATTCAGTTGGGTGTCCGTGGGCATCCTCGGGGCTTCTGTACTGGTCAAGCTTTGGCTTTGCTTCTTCAACCGCAAGATCGCGAAAAAGATTGACTCTTCGGTCATGCGCGCTACCGCTGCCGACAGCCTGTCCGACGCGGGCGCTACGACCGCCGTTCTCGTATCCACGCTGATCTTTAAGTTCACCGGCTTTGATCCCGATGCTTACGTGGGCATTTTGGTGGCGATTCTGATCCTTGTAGCAGGCATCAAGATTTTGAATGAAACGAAAAATTCTATTCTTGGGGAGAAGCCCGCAGAGGAAACGGTAGCCGCCATCACAGAAGTGGTGTCCCGCTTTCCCGAGGCGCTGGGTATTCATGATCTGGTGGTCCACAATTACGGTCCCGGACGCATCATGGCATCCTTGCACGTGGAAGTAGACGGCAGGGAGGATATTTTCAAATCGCACGACATGGCAGACCTAGTGGAGAAAATTCTCCGTGACGAGCATGGTATCGAAGCCACCGTCCATATGGATCCCATCGTGGTCAACGATCCCTTGGTGGAGGAGCTGAAGGCTCTGACCCTGCGGCTGGTCGCCGATCTTTACCCTCAAGTAAAGATTCATGATTTTCGCATTGTGCCGGGAGATACGCACACCAACCTGATCTTTGACATAGCGGTTCCCTTTGAGGTCAAGGTTTCCGACGGAGAGATCAAGCAAAAAATCAACGAAGCGGTACGCCGGGAACGCCCCAACTGCTATACGGTAATCACGGTGGATCGGGTGTAGTTTGCCTGTCGGTCACTTTCGAAGAATTGAAAAAACCTCTCTGCTTGTTGCATGAGAGGTTTTTTGGCTATGTCACATGATTCCGGCGCGAGGCAAAGCTCGATTGCCTGTGACCCTTATCAACGAAGAATGTTCACCCTCGGAGTTAAAGTCCACCTCAAGGTATCAATGGCTCTTATCTCTTTTTTGAATTTTCACGCATTCTTCTGCGGATACAAAACCGCCGCCTTCAGATCTATACGTTGAAGTAAATTTGCCTTCTTTACTGCGGAATACATCCTTGATCATACATCCAACGAATTGATCATCTTTAAATACCGCGCAAGCAAGGTCTATTGGCTCAGTGCGGTCTTCTCTTGTGGTATGATAATATCTGTCTGTGTAAGAGATATAATACAATTCATACTCATTGATTTCCTTCAGGAGCTGCTCTTTCAAAGAGAGCTTTTCGGGCGTTTCCTCGTATTGGCATTCAATGATCTCTTCCTCGTTTGTTTCGGGATTTGTTATCATAGAATAAAATTTCAGCATCTTACTTCTCCTATGTTCAGAATTTTTAGGGGGCGATGGCTTTAAGACATCATATATTTTAGCATAAGCCACATATAAAGTCAATGGCTTTTAGATAAAAGCTTCTTTTGAAGCTATTCTTGAATTTGTTCTCGGATGGACATTTAAATCGTTTGAATAAGTATAAATCTCCTTCTTTTGCAGATACTAACATTACAAATCTGTAAAAGCAAGGAGATTTTATATAAATGAAAGCAACAGGAATCGTAAGAAGGATCGACGACCTCGGACGTGTCGTTATCCCTAAAGAAATCAGAAGAACCATGCGTATTCGCGAGGGTGATCCTCTGGAAATTTATACTGATCGCGAAGGCGAGGTCATTTTCAAAAAATACTCTCCTATTGGGGAACTGGCAGCCTTTGCGGGTCAATATGCCGACACCCTCCACAAAACTTGTGGGCTGGATATCGCCATTTGTGATCGGGACACGGTTATTGCTTGTGCGGGGCTCTCCAAGAAGGAATACACCGACAAGCCTCTGTCAGAGGCGCTGGAAGCCATCATAGAGTCGCGTTCTCTGTATATGCGTGGAGGGGAAGACACGCCGAAACCCCTTCTGCGGGAAGGCGGCTCTCACTATATCAGCTGTGCTATGCCCATTATCTCCGAGGGAGACTTGGTGGGTTGTGTGGTTTCGGTGCGCGGCGAAGGCGGCTCCGACAAGGGAGCGCTGATGCCTGACGCGGAATCCAAGCTGGTGCAGACTGCCGCAGGGTTCCTCGGACGTCAGCTGGAATCCTGATAAAAAAACGGACGATCACGAATCTCCTGCTACAAGCCTCTGCTTGTGCTGATAGGGGATCATGACCGTCCGTTTTTTCAAGCCTTGAAATACGCGGAACGCTTACAGCAGCTTTCGCTTGATGTACTTCAATGTCTTTTCAATGGTCTTCTGCTCAAAATTCTCGTACAGATCAAAGTTGGAGAAAGTGCCGCCTTCCTCGGATGCCCAACCAATGAGCCATTTACCCTTGGTGTCTTCGTCCAAGGTGTCGCTGCAGGATCTGAAACGGAAGAGGTGGTAGACCTCTTTCTTTTTGACCTTGCCCAAATATTCGATGTCCTCCGGCATCTGTCCCAGTTCGGTGGGGTACATCAACCAGCGGATCATGGTGCTTTTCGCCAGATAGACTTCGTCCGCGCAGTCGGAAGGGAAGCGGTCTGCCTGACCGTAATGCGCCAAGGTGACGTAGGTCATGCTGGCATATTCAAGATCGCGCGCCAGCAAGTTGATCGCCTCCTCGGGGATAGGCTTGCCCGTCTTCAAAAGGGATTCAACCACGTAAAAATGGAGGTTGGGGCGCTCGAGCTTCAAAACGTCATACAAAAGCGCGATCAAGGTGTCCGACCCGAGAAGACCGCTCACGTCGCAGGCTACCTCCAAGGCATCCAACATTTCCTTGTCGGTGGGACCGCTGATATACCGCTTGATTTCAGATGCGATGTAATCCGCCAACAGCGCCTTGGCGTCCTCGGGCAGATTTGCCAGCTTGTCTTTATAATGGAGCATACCGCTGTAGAGCAAGCCTCTTTGAAACTCGTCCTTGACGGGGGTGATGACCTCCAAAAGATGCTCCACCTCAAACTTGCTGAAATGGTCTTCTTTGAACACGTGGTCGATCTCGTTTTCTACAAACCGCTCTTTTTCCATGAGCAGACGGAAAGTTTTGAGAATGTCCAGCTGAGCCGGAGGCACGTCGATCGGGTTGACAAACACGAACATGATGATGCCGAATAACTGATCCGCGTAGTCGAAGGCGGTGTCTTTTTCTCGATAGGAAGTCATATGAGGCACTTGCTCGGTTACGGCTTGGATCTGGCGAAACGCCACGTCAGACAGCTCGGTTTTGTCTTGACTTGTCAGCTTCACCCGCTTGTTTTCGAGATTCTTCAGGATATAGGCGGTAAACTGGGTCTTTTCGCTGTATGTTTGCACTTGCTCCATCATCTGAAGCACGGTTGTAAAGTTTGCCATGATCATCTCCATTCTGCCGCCAACGGCGGCGCAAATATGGTTTGAAATTTGACCGTGTCGCTTATGCGACAAAATGGGCGAGTCCCATTTTAGAGAGAATTGTACGTGAAATAGTTTTTGATCATTGAACAGCCACGCTAGGCTCCTTTCGTTTCCTCCACTATTATAGCACAGATACCGAAATTATGCAACCCCCAAGTACGAAAAAAGGACGGTTCAGAAGAACCGTCCTTTTTATGAAAAATTATTCGGTAACAGCTTCAGTAACGTTTTCTTCCGCGATACATTCGTTGACGATGAAGTACTGCTTCATCTCGACAACGGGCTTGCCCTCTGCATCGGTCTCGGACTCGGATTCCACAGCGAACAGGATGCAGCTCCACTTGTCGCCCTTGGCAACGCGGGTGACCTTGGTGCCCTTTTTCAGCCCGCCTCTCAAGGTGAGGTCGCCGCCCTCGGTGGAGGGATAAGTACGGACGTTAACGTCTGCGGAGATCTCGATTTCCTCGTTGTCCACAGCGGTCATGCCGGAGATGGCGGCATAGTCGCCTGCCACAGTCTTGGCGATGTAAGCGGTCTTGTCCTCGTACTGGATGCGATACCAGTTGTTGCTCTCGCCGGTGCAGGTGAGGGTTGTGCCTTCGGTAGGCCATGCGATGCCGTTCTCCTCACCGATCACGGTAGCGGAGCGGATGGTAGCGGTAGCAACCCAAACGTACAGGGTCTTTTCGCAATCGGTAAAGGTAGGATTCTGCTCGGAGATGTTGTCCTGCTGAGGCGCCTGAGTGCCGTCTTCTACGGGATTGGTGACCACGTTACCTTCTGCGTCGGTGATGACGGCGCCACTCTCGTCGGTGCCGTTGGGGATGACAATATTGGTATCATTGCCGGTCTCGTTGCCTTCGCCCTCGCCGGTACAAGCGACGGCGGAGATCAGAAGAAGACCTGCAAACAGAACGATCAAAAGCTTCTTCATTTTTTTATTCCTCCTTGTATTTTGAAATGTTCTTTCGACATCTATTCTATTTTCCATTATAACATATAGTTTTCTGTCTGTCAAGCGGAAAACGCAGGAAAAATTGTTTGTCTCATAAATATTTTTTTGCTTTGTTAGCTTACGTTTGTAGGGAAATCAAACAAAGGTCAAGACAAGTCCTGCGAGGGCTGCAAGGAGGGCGGGAACAGCCACGGCGGCACCGTATTTTACGAAGGTGACGAAGGAGAAGGGAACACCGTGGTCATGCAGCTGACCCGTCCACATAATGCCTGCCAAGGCACCCGTGGGGGTAAAGAAAGCGCCCAGATTGGAGCCAATGACCGAGGCGAACAGCGCGGCGGACAGCAGTGAAGGAGATACACCTTCCGCGCCTGAAAACTGTGCGGGAAGAATGGCAATGACCGAACTGAACAATACGCTCATGGGAATGTTGTTGAGGATGTTGGCGGCAAGGAAAGAGGCGACGCCAAAGGCGAAAATGGCGGCGGGGACGGCTTGGAACTGTCCCAAAAAGGAGGCAAGTGTCGCGGTGTGACCGTATTTGTCCAATGCCAAAACCAGGACAAACATGGAGAGGACGAAGGGAGCGAGATCCCATGGGGCGCGCAGGATGCACTTGGCAATAAGGAAGGGGGCACGTCGACGGAAGAGACTGACTGCCATGGTGCAGACCACCAAGCTCAAAAAGAAACCGCAGGTGATGAGCCACATGGGTAGGTTGATAAAAGAGGACAGGGACAAAAGAAGGATGCAGCCGCCCAGATGGAGCAGACCCAATACTTCAGTCACCTTGTCGATGGGCGGAACACGCTCGGCTTTGGGCTCAATGGGCGCGGATAGCTTCTTTCTGAACAGGAGATAGAGGACACCCATGGACACCAGTCCCGCGGAGACGGTGGGGAGAAGCATTTGAGCAAAATATCCACCGAAATCCACACCTGCGCTACCCGCAAGATAAATATTGGTGGGATTGCCGATGATCAGTGCCATGCTCCACGTGTTGGCAGCGACAAATTCAGATACCAAATAGGGGATGGGATCAATGCGGGCGTTTTTGGAAAAATGACAGATGAAGGGGGTGAAGGTGAGAACGATGATATCGTTGGAGGTAAAGATGGTCAGCACCGAAACCAGAGCGTACAGCAGGAAAAACAACACCTTTTGGCTGTGTCCCGCCCGCCCAAGCACCTTGACGGCAAGAAAACGGAAAAAGCCGATCTCGTCCAAATACACCGACATCATGGTCATAGAGAAAAACAAAAGAAGGATCTTGATGGGGTTCACGTCTCCGGCACCGGTCAGTCCCGAGGCGATCTCGCCGGGGGTCAAGAGACCGCTGATTATGAGAAGCAAGGCGCCCGCCAGCGGGGCGAGCCAGAAAATACTCACCTTCTTGCCTCCCAACTGAACGTGGGGTTTGGCAAAAACCAAGGCAAGCAAAGCGCCGCAGGTGGCGGCGAAGATGACGAGGACGGCGACAGCGGAAGAAGTCATAATGTATATCTCGCTTTATGATTTGACATTTTGGGGGAATGGCGTGGTTGGCCGTTTTCAAGCAAGGCGTATGTGCGTTTGACGGAAAACGGTATTGAGGGCACAAAACTCAAACGGCATCATTGTAGCACAATGACACCCAAAAGTCAAGAATCTTATCGGAAAAATATACGAAAATCAGGGGGGATTCTTGCTGAAATGACCAAAGAAAATCCAAGCTTATGAATAAGTGTTGACAAATGCTTGCTTTTGTGCTATAATTTGCATACCTATCAAGATAAGGAGGTTAATCGCATGAGTGCGCTTATCACAATTGTTCTGATCATATACATAGCCCTGTTGGCTCTGTTTACCGCACTGCCTGCCCGTAAAAGACACTGGAGTATGGTGCTGGTACGGACGGGTATCATTATCGTGGCGGTGATTGCCGCTGTTCCCCTGTCTAAATTGGTCGCGTCCGCGATCGGAGAAAAGCTCTATGAGCTGATTGAACCGTCCATTACGGGCGATCTCGCGAAATTTATGGGCGATGTGCCTCTGGTGGCAGAAAGCTTCCAGCTGATTGTGAGCCTGTTCATCGCTCCCCTGATGTTCCTTTTGATCTTTGCTGTGATTCGTGGACTGATGGGCTTGTCCGTATGGATCGTTGAGCGTTGTATCCCCGATTTGAGAGAAACCAGCACCGTCAACACCGCAATTGCCATGCCCATCGGCGCTGTCAACGGCATTTTGGTGGCTTTGGTGACCCTTATCCCCATTTGCGGTTACGTTGCTTTGGCAAACAGTGCCGTGACCGCCTTTACCGCTGTTTCCGGCGACGGTTCCTTGGCGCAGGAAGAAATAGCAGCACCTTCGGTGCAGGGACGCTACGAATTTTTGTCCGAAAACTTTGTTCAAAACCAAGATCCCGCCTTGGAAGACGCCATGAATATGGCAGAAGAACTGACCTCCGGCGGAATGATCGACGTCATGAATACCATTGGTACGCCGCTCTTTAACTGGATGACCAGCGGTACGTTGGACGATGGTAACATCAAGTTCACTCTGGCGGAAGAGCTGCCCCACCTGACCGAATCTGCCGCACAGCTGGCAGAAGCTACCGCCGGCATGGAGGATGAAGATATTTCTCCTGAGGACGTGGAAGCTTTGGTGGGTGCTGTGAACAATCTGCTGTCTTCCGACTGGGTCGCCGAGATTGCCGCTGATTCTATCAGCTGTATCGCCAGTACTTGGCAGGAGGGCGAGTCCTTCATGGGTATCGAGCCTCCCGAGGTGGGTTCCATCCTGCAACCCATTATGGATACGGCTTTGACCGTACTGTCTACCGAGAGCGCCGAGACTCTGCGTACCGACGTGGATACCGTACTTCACGTGATGGCAGACCTTATGTCTGTTGGATTTTTGACCGATGATCCTGACTATGATAAGCTCATGGAAGAGCTGGGCAAGGACGGCTTCATCAGCGGTCTGATGGCAAAACTGAGCGAGAATCCCCACATGGCACCTTTGGCGGAAGAAGTGAAGACGGTCAGCGTCAAGGTGGTTTCCTCCGTACTGGGTGAGACCCTGAAGAACACCACGGAGTATGATCCTCTGATTGAAACTGTGGCAGGTCAGCTGAATGACGTGCTTGAGATGTCCAAGGAAGAGCGTGAGCCCATCATCCGCGAGGCGGTCAAGGCTGCCTTTGTTGAGTATGGTGTACCGCTGTCCGAGGATCTGGCTGTGGAATTCTCTGAAAAGGCACTTGCCGAGGTAGGTGCTGACGGTGAAATTCATGCTGACGAGTTGAAGCAGTACCTCATCGACCATGTTGACGAGGGTATGGGTCTTGCCGACGGCGTGATCAACGGCGGCGAGGATATCAACATCCCCGACCTGGGAATTTGATCTCTTTTGACTAACCTTAAGTACATAAAGAACCCCTGTCCCAAAGCGGACAGGGGTTCTTTGTCTTTTGGTCATTCGCGATCTTCCATTTTCTCGCGGAGGGCTTCCAGCTCACCTCTGAGATCCTCTGCTTCGTCCAGAGCCTCCTCGGCTGTGCTTCGCGCGTCCTCCAGCTCTCCCTCCAGGTCGGCGACGGCGGTCTCCAGCTTTGCGATCTTTTCCTCCAGACTGCTCATGAAGCCGCTGAGCTTGACTTTGGGGGTGCCTTCCAACAGTTCAATTTGGGCGATCTCAAAGGAAGCGCCCTGGTTCTCGATGGGATCGAGGCGCAGGCCTGTGAGGGTGCCGTGCCAGGCGCCGTTTATGGAGGTGTCGATGTAGATGTCCTGCATTTGGTCGGTGGCCAGGTAGTGGACGCTGAATTTGCGTTGCTCGGTGTAGTCGTCACAGCCCTCGGTCTTGAAGTAGAGCTTCATCTCGGCGTTGCAGTTGATATTGCAGGCGGTGCGGTAGGTGCCTCGGTTGCGGTCAAAAAGAGAGGTCTTCATGCGGAGGTGGATGTAGCGCACCTTGCTGATGTCGATGGAAAGGTCATCCCGAGTCAGCATGGGGTCAAAGACCTGCCTTACGATTTTGGCTGGAACTGAGACGAAGGAAAGCTTACCTGCGGGGGATTCGGTATATGCCACGTTTTTGAGGAAAAGATGGGGGGTGGTGATATTCTCGATCGGGTCATGATTGTCAAGGATGGCGAATTTTTCGGTGAGCATAGAGGTGAGATCGGCTACCAGCTCGCCTTCGTCGGTCATGAGGCGGACAGAATCCACGGTGGTGGTGCCGTCGCCGTAATCGAAGGGGTCGATGCGCAGGCCCGTCAGGGTGCCGCGGAGTAACGGATTGTTGATGAGCAGGTCGATGCCGATCCAGTTGCCGTTGATACAACCGCACCACGCGGATTTTTGGTTATCCCATTCGGGGTTCTCTTCGGTGGTGAAGTAGACCGCCAAGTGGTGGTTGCGGGCGTGATGGCTACCCTTGGTGCATAGGTGAATGAGGACGTGCAAGGGACCATTGACCGCCACCGAAAGCCCCGCAAAGATGAGCTGAGGATCCACAGCGGCTCCAACGGCACGCTCTATGGGCGTAGCCTTACAGACCAGTTCGGAGCCTTGGCGATCGTCCAGGATGCAAAGCCCGTCGGGCTTCCACTTTTTCTTTTCTTCGGCGGTCATTTTGGTGAAGTCAAAGCTCGCCACACGGGGGGCGCCTCGGAGCAGGATCTCACGGGTGGCGTGATCGTCCTTTTCGGTGAGCATGGCGAGGAGGCTCTCCAGGGAGCTGATCCGTGACTCCAGCTCGGTTTCCTGTGCTTTGGGGGAGGAGAGACCCAGCAGCTCGTCGGTGGAGACGCCGAAGAGTCTTGCGATCTCGGGGATCAATTCCAGGTCGGGGTTGGCGACGCCCCTCTCCCATTTGGAGACGGCTTGGGGGGAGATAACCAGCTTGGAGGCCAGCACCTCTTGGGTCATGCCCGCGTCACGGCGGAGCTCCGCGATCTTTTCACCGATGTTCATGTGTGTATCTGCCTTTCTGTGGGTTTTGTGGGTTTCTGATTTTATTGTACCATATTCGGGGGAAAAGTCAATAACTTGTTTTTCGGTTTGCTCAACCAACGGTTTAGAGGGGCGTAACTGCGGAGGGATGGGGGCTCTTGTGCAAATTTGGGTTTGTCGGCCAGGGCTCTGCCCTGAACCCGCTTAAGGGACTTTTGAAAAAGTCCCTTAAGAATCCCCAAAACTTTTAAATAATAATCTTATTTATCCATGCTTTTTCAAAGTTTTTGGAGTTCTTAGAACCTTTTTTCAAAAAGGTTCTAAGCCGCCGGAGGCCGTTCTCCTCTCTCTCCTATAAACTGCAATTTACAACTCCGCAGGACGGCACCGCACGCCCTACGAAAAAGTGCCGCCGAGGGGAGACCGTCGGCGGCATGGGAATCGTATGGTGGGGATCAGCTCTTGGTATAGAACCAGATCACGCCCGATCTATGGGGCAATTTGTCCGAGAAGCCCTCGGCGGCGAGCTTGACACCCGATACGGTAAAGGTACGGTGACCCAGCTCGTCCGTAAAGGTGTAGGTTTTTGTCTCGTCGATATGGAGATTTTTCAGCGTGATGTTCTCCGACTTGACGTTCACGTTGCGAATGATCTGGACAAAGCCCTCGGTCTCTCCGTCGAACTGCATGGCGTACCAGTCCTCGGTGGACTTGCGGCATTCGGTAAGGGGGTAGTAGTCACAGGTCAGCTCCAGCTTGGCAGCTTTGCGCCAGACGGGATGGAAGCGACGACCCACAGCGTAGATCTCATCGGGATGATAGAACTCGATCATAGAGGTCACGGCGGGGGTCAGGGCGTTCTGGTAGCCGAAGTCGTCCACCTGATGCTGTTGACCGTTGTAGGTGCCGTCGGGCTCATCCCAGTTGTAGTTGTGGGCGCGGAAGTAGGGGATCCACTCGAACATCTCACGGTGCTGCTTCTGCTTGACGTAGTGGTCGCCGTAGCCCACGTCGGTGTAGTGGAGGGGCACGGCGCGGCGCATAGTCTCGGGGTCGTTGCGGCGGCCGCCCGAGGCGCAGGAGTCCATCCACAGCCCGGGGTTGCGGTCAATGAGGGTATCCCAGTAACGGTAGTAGCCCTGGATGTGGAGATTCTCCAACACACCCTCGCGGTCGGGCTCAGTATTGAGGGCCCAGTAGGGGGCGGGCGGGAAGTTGAAGTCCTGGCGGTAGATCTTGATGTGGGAGTCCTTGATGATGGCGTCTACGGTGTCAATGAGCCAATCGCAGGCGGCGGGGTTGCCAAGATCGAACAGGGCGTTTTCAGAGAGCCAGGGGTTATCGTCGCGGAGGTAGTGGAGGAGCCACTCGGGATGCTCGTTCCAGAGCTTGGTGCCGCGGCGGACACGCTCGGGCTCGAACCAAACCAAAAAGTCGATGCCCTCCTTTTGGAGCTTCTCACCTACGGGACCCATGCCGTTCGGGAAGTGGTCGGGGTTGGGGTACCAGTTACCCGTGGTAGGCCAGTCGTTGTTGCAGGGATACCAGCCCGCGTCGATCCACCAGATGTCGGGCTTGAGCCCCTTTGCCAGGTAGGTGTCGATGGCGGCAAGCTGATTGTCCTCGGTAACGCCGCAGAATTCGGGAAGACCATCAATCATCCAAGTATGGAGCACCAGCTTGGGGTCCAGGGGATGACCGTCCTCGCGGGGAAGGATGTGGTCGATGTAGAAAGAGCGCCAGAGGTTGCAGCCGCGGTCGTCCAAAGACGCTACGTCATCAGCGGCGAAGGCTTCCAGGGTGAGGCGAGGGGTACGGACGGTCTCACCGGGCTTCAGGTAAGAGCGGAAGGAAGCCTGACCGACGGTCAGGTGGACTTCGTCGAAATCCCCCGCGCTTTGGAGCTTGGCTTCCAAACGCCAGGTGCCCGACCAGCCCACGGCAATATTGACGCCGCTCATCTCTCCCATGCCCAAGAGGCGCATATAGGGAAAGGCACCGTTGCAGGGAGTGCCGTCACCGCAGGGTTGCTTGACGATGCCCTCCTTAGTGACGGGATCTCGCCACCACTCGTAGCCCTCGGGGTTACAGGTGTCGCCGTTGCCGTGGTAAAGCACGGGGCTTGTGGCAGGCAGCGCGAGATCAAGATGCCAATTCGAGATGACAGGGGAATTTTCCTTGCTGTCGTTGGATATATACATAACCCATTCCACCACGGGATAATCACGAAATTCAGTGCATTCGGCGCGAAGCGTCAGACCTTCGGGTGTCGTGGCGGTGATAACTGTCTCATAGATGCAGGAGTCGATGCGGCGGCGGGTGGCGATGGGGGAAAACGCAGCAGGAAAGCCGCGGTAGGTTTTATCTCCAATGGTGTAAACCACGGGAATGTCTTGGGGAGAGGAGTAGGGGCGCAGATAGGGAATCAGCGCCAGGTCTTTGCGGGTCGCTTTCATATTTGTTACCGTTCCTTTGCGTGATATACCCACACGGGGCAAATACAGTATAGCATAAAATCAGCGGAAATGCAATGCTTTTTTTGGATGAAATCACATATTTTGCCGGAATGTTCACATTCCCTTCACAGACGGTCTCCCGAAATGTAACAATCCCCCCCTTTACAAAAGTCGAAAAAAATGGTATACTGATATTTGTGCAAATACTTGATCCTGAAACAAGAACATTTAAAGGAGATACGACTATGCAGTGGGGTTCCTTTGGTATTGTCCACATCGCCACCCTTGTCATTGCCGCCGCCCTCATCGCGGGGGGGTATTTCATCCTCAAGCTCTTGCCCGAAAAGATCCGCTATTTTACCATTTTCGTCCTGTCCTGCTCAGGTATCGTGGCGATTGTTTACAACCTGTTGGCATGGGACTCACCTTTGGAGTATTTGCCCTTCCATATGTGTTCCATTCTGGCGATTATGCTTCCCATCACGGTGTTGACCAAGAGCCGCTACATGGGTAACCTTTTGTTGGTGTGGTGTTTGGGTTCTCTTCTGGCGCTCATTATCAACCACGCCTCAGGGCATTTTATCATTCCATCGGCAGCTTTCTTCATTTATTATATTCCCCACGTCTTTGAGTTTGGCGTGGTTATTTACCTCTTTAAGTTTGGTTATATCAAGAAGGACTATAAGTGTATCCCCGTTACCGTTGGCGCTACGGTAGTGATCTACACCATCGTCCATTTCATCAATCTTGCGCTGACCCATTACGTAGAGACCCATCAGATCGTGGACTATGCAGGAAATCTCCTGACCTTCAACTATATGTTTTCCATGACCCCGGATAACCCCGTATTGGCACTCTTTTGGAAAATCATCCCTCATCAGTATTGGTATATGTATATGGCAGTGATTGTGCTGGTGGTATACTTGGTGGTGTTGTATCTGCCGCAGATCGTGAAGGTGGTCAAGGAAAAGAAGTCAGCCGATTCAAGAAAAACCGATAAGTGATAAGAACCGTGAGTATAGGGCTTCACGCTAAAGGACAGTTTTACCTACCAACAGAAAAAGCAGAAACCGCAGATTGATTTTCTGCGGTTTTTGTGCTATAATAGTGGTGTGAGCTTAGACCTATGCAAAAAGTGAAATGCAAATGACAAATAAGATTCTAAAGAGGGTATATAAACCATGAAACTTTTATGGCAAAACAAGTTTGACGGTTTTGATTTGGTTAGAACCTCTCCTTTGTATTACATAGGAATGGTTGAACGAGAGAAAGATACTCTGAATTGTTGGTTCTTTGACCGCAGTGTGGGTATGAAATTGATTTCTTTTGATGCTCAAAACGGTCAGATTATTGATTATAGAAAAGACGGAAAAATCAACAAGAAATCTTCTACAGAAAAACACAATTTACATAATTTAACATTAGATGATTTCATTTTTGGAGAGTACACTATCTCCCATTACGGTGAGTGGGGATATATGTGTAAGAAAAATGGGCAATTATTATGGAAAAAATCCTTAAAAGGATATCTCTACACTGAAATAGTATTAAATCAGGACAATATTGTTTTCGGTACAGCAGGTCAAGGAGGGCACTTTTACTCTTTGAATATTGATACGGGTGACATAATATTTGATTTTAATACCAAAGGGACATCGAAATATTTCGATGCAAACAACAGCTATTATTTTGGGTCCGTTGATAATAGAAGCACACAAATGATTAGAATAGACTACAATGGCAAAATTTTAGAAAATATCGAAGTAGACGGCGTATATCACGAGGGTTATTGTATGTTCGATCTTTGCAAGGATTTATTGTGTGTTATGACGTTAAAGAAGAAACGAAAAGGAAATATAGAATTATTCTCACCGACTTTTCATTGTATTCAACTATAAAAGCATAAAAAATTCCAAGTTGTCAAGAGATATATATGCGCTGATCGTTAAAAGGCTCCCTTTACACAAGGGAGCCTTTTTTATGTTCATCTATGACTCGTCATTTTCCTGAAAAGCACTGCATTTGTGGACACAAATGCAAAATACGGCATATCCCTTTCGAGATATGCCGTGTTTTGAAAAACTGTCTTTAAGAGTACCGCTCTATCTCACGGTTCTTTTTTTTGTTCGTTCGGGACATTGGCGATCAATTTACCAGATCTTTTGGTAGATCGCGATGATCTCTTCTTTGGTGGGAACCCTTGGGTTGGTGGCGGTACAACCGTCGGCCAGCGCCGCGTCCGCCATACGGTCGAGAGCTGCCATGTACTCTTCTTTTGTCAGCTTGGGGCAAGCCTCGGACACGCGAGAGGGGATCTGCATGTCGCTGTTGAGGAAGTGCATATAGGAGATGAGGGAACGGACGGTGGTCACCTCATTCATGTTGCTGACACCCAAAATGCGGGCGAGATTACAATATTTTCGAACACAGGGATCGTATTCTTTCTGGGACCGGTCGGTCGGCTTGATGCCGCTGTTGTACTCAATGATGTAGGGCAACAGGATGGCGTTGGCGCGACCGTGAGGAATATGGAAGTTGGCGCCCAGCTGATGCGCCATACCGTGGTTCAATCCCAACGAGGCGGAATTGAACGCCAGTCCTGCCAGGCAGGAGGCAATGTGCATTTTTCGGCGTGCGTGGGTATCTTCGCAGCTACTGTAGGAACGAATCAGGAATTGTCCCGTGATCTCTACGGCTTTTTCTGCCAAAGCACCCGAAAACTCATTGTTGGCTGTGGAGACGTAGGCTTCGATGGCATGGGTCATAACGTCCATACCCGTATCTGCGGTGACGGATGCGGGGACGCTTTTTACCAGCGCTTCGTCCAAGATGGCTTCGTCGGGGATGAGATCCTCGGATGCCAAGGGGTACTTTCGACCTTTTTCAGGATCGGACAGTACCGCAAAGCAGGTCACTTCGCTACCTGTTCCGCTGGTGGTGGGGACTGCGATCAAATGGGGATAGTAGTCTTTCTCCAGCTGATTGGCAAATTTGCGGATGGCTTTGGCGGTGTCAATGGCGGAGCCTCCGCCAACGGCTACCATGCAAGGAGCATGACTTTTCAATGCCACGGAAACGCCCGCGATCACCTTTTCGATGGGGGGATCGGGGACGATGTCGGTGAACAGCTCATACCGAATGCCTGCCAGTTCCAGACGGGATGTCAGTAGCTTGACCATGCCACTTTTGACAACAAAGGGATCGGAGATTAGCAGCACATGATCATAAGACAGCTGTGCCAATCGGTCCAACGCGTTTTCTCCAAAGAATATTTCTGTGTTGATGTGAAATTCCTTCATTTATTATATATGTCCTTTCGCGTATTCAAAGGATGGGGGATTTATTCATGAACCTTTAGAACCTTTTCTGCCATATGTAACAGCTTGTCCCGCAACCAGTCGGGTTCTATGATGCGGATAGGAGAGCGCGCGGTGAAGATGGCGCAGAGAAAACGATCTATGTTGTGAAATTCGCAGAGAAAGGCGTGCTTGCCTTCTTCCGAAATGATGTAGCTCCGCATTTCAAGCACGGTCAGTTTGTCCTTGATCTCCAACGTAGCCGTGTAGGGAATCTGACTCTGAATGATCACATGATCGGCTTCGGGCATAGGTGACAGCCCTCTTCTGGATAAAAAGGAGTCCTCTGTGGGGCGGTAGGTTTCCTCATTTTCCGTGGCAATCACTAAGGGGAGAGAGAAGGGAACGGTATAGACGTAGCCTCTGTTGTGTTGATCAAACAAAAGGGGCGCGTTCAGTTGCTTGCGGAGATAATCAATATCCCGATGGGCTTGCCGAAGGGAAATGTGAAAACGTTCTGCTAAACGGGGGGCGTTGGGGTAGGTGTTTCGACGCAATTCGTCATGAAACCATTGGATGCGAAGATTGGCAGAGGTTTTATGGGTCGCGTGTAGATTCGCTTTCATAGGCTCTGTGTACCTCACTCTTCAGTGTTGTGATCGGGGACGTCGACTGCGGGGATAGCGTTGGTCTCAGCATCGGTTGCCTTGGGAGAGGTTTCCTTAGCTTGGGGAGAGGCTTGATTCGCTTTTTGTACCGCCCATTCCTCTTCGGCGGGAAGGGGACAGGATACATAAAAGATGATACGGAAAGCGGCGTGCAGTCCGGCTCCCAAAAGCGCCAAAGCGTATGCGCCGTGAAGGGGACGGGTGAGGATACCCGAAGCAAAAGCCACCAAGGTGGGGATACTGCCGTTGAGGCAGAAGAACAGGGCGAGACAATGGAAGCAAAGCGCGGCGCGAGGGGCGGGCTTGTTCATCAGGAAACGAAGCTCTGCCGTTGTCATGAGCATGAGCCCGAGAAAACCAAATTGCAATCCCAATTTGATGGGGCTGTTCATGGTGGTCATCTGATCGGTGTAGGTTTCCGCAACGCTCATCAGTCCCCAAAGGATGGGGGCATATCCGATCACGTGGAGCGCGTTCTTGAATTTGGCATCGGTGTGCAGGAAATAGCAGAGCGACGAGAGAAGCGCCAGGATTCCAACCGTCAGAGCAAGCTGAAGGGGGAGACCGTCGGAGAGTACTACCGACATGGTCAGGATACCGCTCAAGAGAAACAGAACGGCGGGAAGGAGGGGGGCGAGGTTGCGGCGAGGCTGCTGCCAAACGGCAGGCAAGCTACCTTTGGGCGTGACCGGCGATAGAATGATGGGTAGCCCCGCACCGAGGAACGACAGGATGACGAGCAAGGTATTGAGCAGGGAAACGTTAAAATAACCTACCTCTCTGTCGAAACAAACAAACATAGCGACTGTGCGAAGGATGACGCTGAGTAGGGTTAAGGCAAAGGTGCCGAGGATACAGATACGTACGGTAACGGACATTTTCTTCATAAACACAGCCTCCTTTCGTGGATCAAAGCAATAGATGTGCATATTCTTCCTTATTATACTCCGAAATTATGAACGCCTTGTAACGAATCCTGCGGATCTCGCAAATTTTTTTGGCGATTTTTCATGCACTCCGGCGGATTTGTTGGTATTGCACAAAAATAAACCGAAAAATTATCTAAAATTCGTTTTGTATTTCGCGGTGGAAATTTTGCGAAAAGTCTTGCTTTTTTAGAAAGAATCCTGTATAATAGAAGGGCTTGATATGCGCTGAAGCGAGAGGTTGCTTACGGACTTCACCGAGTCCTGTAAGGGAATTTTCGCAGAGTATGTCCGAACATCGGGCGAACCATCACTCCCCCGTGCCTGAACGTTCATAAGTGCCGCCTGACGGCAATTTTTAATGGACGAAAAAGGAACGCACGGAGCGGTGTTGAATCGGTGGCCCCACCATGAATCGCTGAAAAATCTGCCACTTCGGGTTGCGGCGGAGAGGTCAGCGAAATCTGACAAGGAGGCAAGAAACAATGGCAGTGAAAGAGAAGATCAGAGTCCGTCTCAAGAGCTACGATCACACCCTCATCGATACCGCGGCTGAGAAGATCGTTGCTGTGGCTAAGGCGAACGGTTCTGAGGTTTCGGGTCCCATCCCGCTTCCCACCGACCGTGAGATCGTTACCATTCTGCGTGCTGTTCATAAGTACAAGGACAGCCGTGAGCAGTTTGAGACCAGAACTCACAAGAGACTCATCGACATCATGAAGCCTTCCCAGAAGACTGTGGAAGCCCTCATGAACATCGAGCTCCCCGCAGGCGTTGAGATTGAGGTTAAACTGTAATATCAAGCCCTCGAAAAAAACAACTGCAAAAAAACGCGCCCTGCCGCGAAAGCGGAAGTAACCCTACATATTATATAGGGTTGCGGCAAAGACAACAGCCGACACCGGCAAGCGCCGATGGATCGGTAACTTTGTAAGTCATGTTGACCGAAGGATGTCGGATCTCGACTGCAAACCCCGGCCAACCAATAATTTACAGGAGGAAAACTCAAATGAAAAAGGGAATTATCGGTAAGAAGATCGGTATGACTCAGATCTTCGATGAGAATGGCAACGTCATTCCCGTAACCCTCATCGAAGCCGGCCCCTGTGTTGTTGCACAGAAGAAGACCGGTGAGAACGATGGCTACGAAGCCATCCAGCTCGGCTTCATGGAGATGAAGGCTAAGCACGTCAACAAGCCCCGCGCAGGCCACTTCGCAAAGAATGGCATCAGCGCCAAGAAGCACCTCAAGGAGTTCCGCCTTGATGACTGCGCTCAGTACAATGTCGGCGACGTCATTACCGTCGATACCTTCGCCGCAGGCGAAAAGGTCGATGTAACCGGTATGACCAAGGGACACGGCTACAGCGGTGTTGTTAAGCGTTGGAATCACCACAAGCTTCGCATGACCCACGGTGTTGGCCCTGTACATCGCCAGCCCGGTTCCATGGGTTCTATCGACCCTGCCAGAATCTTCAAGAACCACAAGATGCCTGGTCAGTACGGTAACGAACAGGTTACTGTGCAGAACCTCAAAGTTGTTAAGATCGACAGCGAGAGAAACATCCTCGCCGTAAAGGGTGCCATCCCCGGTGCCAAGGGCGGTATCGTGTTCGTTCGCGATTCGGTCAAAGCATAAGCGGAAGGAGGAAATAAACCATGCCAAACGTAAAAGTGTATAACATGGCCGGCCAAGAAGTCGGTACCATGGTGCTCGCTGACAGCGTGTTCGGTGCAGAGATCAATGCTGCTGTCCTCCATGCCGCAGTCAGAGCATATCTGCTCAACCAGAGACAGGGCACTCAGTCCACTCTGACCCGCACCGAGGTTTCCGGTGGCGGCAGAAAGCCCTGGAGACAGAAGGGCACCGGTCGCGCCCGTCAGGGTTCTACCCGCTCTCCTCAGTGGACACACGGTGGTATCGCTCTGGGTCCCAAGCCCCGCTCCTACCACACCGGTCTGAACAAGAAGACCAAGAGAGTCGCTTTGTTCTCCGCTCTCTCTGCTAAGGTTGCAGAGGGCAAGCTCATCGTCGTTGATGAGATCAACTGCACTGAGTACAAGACCAAGACCATGGTCAACATGCTCAAGGCTCTGGGTGCAGAAAGCCGCACCCTGGTGGTTCTCCCCGAAGTGAACCACTACACCATCAAGAGCTGCGCTAACATCGAGCGCGTCGAGACCTGCCTCTCCTCCACGATCAACGTGTATGAGATCATGAAGGCCGACAAGCTGGTGATCACTGCCGCAGCCGTTAAGATGCTCGAGGAGGTATACGCATAATGAAAATGATCGAAGATATCATCATTAAGCCTGTGATCACCGAGGCGAGCATGGATCTGCTGAATGACGAGAGCCACAAGAAGTACGTCTTCAAGGTTCTGCCTTCCGCTACCAAGCCCGAGATCGCTAAAGCCGTTGAGGCCATCTTCCCCGGTACCAAGGTGGAGAGCGTCAACGTCATCAACATGAAGAGAAAGCCCAAGAGAATGGGTGTGCACTTCGGCTATACTTCCGCATGGAAGAAGGCGATTGTCACCCTGACTGCTGACTCCAAGCCCATCGAGTTCTTCGAAGGCCTGAACTAATGAAGGAGGTTGAAGTTAATGCCTACGATTAAGTATAAGCCTACGACCCCTTCCAGAAGAAATATGTCCGTGCCCGCTTACAAGCAGGTCATCACCAAGGACACTCCCGAGAAGAGCCTGGTCGTTATTAAGAAAAAGCACGCAGGTCGTAACAGCTACGGCCGCATCACCGTTCGTCATCGCGGCGGCGGTAACAAGATCAAGTACAGAATTATCGACTTCAAGCGTCTTGACAACGCTCCCGCAACTGTCATCGCTATCGAGTACGACCCCAACCGTTCCGCTTTCATCGCTCTCCTTGAGAACGAGGCAGGCGTCAGAAGCTACATCGTAGCTCCCGAAGGCCTGAAGGTCGGTGACGTGGTTCGCTCCGGTGCAGACGCTGACATCAAGGTTGGTAACACTCTGCCCATCGCAAACATTCCCACCGGTACTTTCATCCACAACGTGGAACTGTATCCCGGTAAGGGCGCTCAGCTCGCTCGTTCCGCAGGCGTGATGGCTCAGCTCATCTCCAAGGACGGCGGCATCGCTCAGGTTCGTCTCCCCTCCGGTGAAGTCCGCATCATCCGTCTGGACTGCGTTGCTACCATCGGTCAGGTCGGTAACTTCGAGCACAACACCATTAAGGTTGGTAAGGCCGGTAAGACCCGCCATAAGGGCATTCGTCCTACGGTTCGCGGTTCTGTTATGAACCCCTGCGATCACCCCCACGGTGGTGGTGAGGGCCGTTCTCCCATCGGTCATCCTTCGCCTGTTACCCCCTGGGGTAAGCCTGCTCTGGGTTATAAGACCAGAAATAAGAAGGCTCGCACTGACAAGCTGATTGTCAAGCGCCGTAACGCTAAGTAAGGAGGGAATATAACATGAGTAGAAGTTTGAAGAAGCCTCCTTTTGTGGAAGCAAAACTGTACGCAAGAATTTGCGCCATGAACGAAAATCATGAGAAGAAGGTGCTCAAGACCTGGTCCAGAGCATCCACGATATTCCCGGAATTTGTTGGTCACACCATCGCCGTTCATGACGGTAGAAAGCACGTTCCGGTGTATATCACCGAAGAAATGGTCGGACATAAGCTGGGCGAGTTCGCCCTGACCCGTACTTTCAAGGGTCACGCCGGCTCCAAGACTTCTAACAAGTAATTAAGAGGAGGATATAAGAATGCAAGCAGCAGCACATCTGAAGCACGCACGCATCTCTCCTCGCAAGGTCCAGATCGTTCTGGATCTGATCAGAGGCAAGGATGCCGATGTAGCCATGGCTATTCTGAAGAACACCCGCCGCGGTGCTTCCGAGTACCTCATTAAGCTCCTGAATAGCGCAGTGGCTAATGCCGATCACAACTATCCCGACGAGAGAGATCACTCCAAGGAACTGTACGTTTCCGAGTGCTTCGTCACCCCCGGTCCTACCATGAAGAGAATCATGCCCCGTGCTAAGGGAAGCGCAGACCGCATCCTGAAGAGAACGAGCCATGTAACCATCGTGGTTAAGGAAAGAGACTAAGAAAGGAGACCAGAACAATGGGACAAAAGGTAAATCCCCACGGTTTGCGCGTGGGTGTCATTAAAAACTGGGATTCCAGATGGTTCGTAAAGGACGAAGTCTTTGGCGATACCCTGGTTTCCGACTACAACATCAGAAAGTATCTGAAGAAGGCTCTGCAGGAAGCAGGCGTTCCCAAGATCGAAATCGAGCGTGACAGCCGTCGCGTTCGCGTATTCGTCCACTGCGCTAAGCCCGGCATGGTTATCGGCCGCGGCGGTGAGCAGATTGACAAGTACAAGAAGGAACTGGAAGCTATGGTCGGTATGCCGGTCGCCCTCAACGTGGTTGAGGTTCGTCAGCCTGACCTGAACGCACAGCTGGTTGCTGAGAACATCGCAGGTCAGTTGGAGCGCCGCGCTTCCTTCCGTCGTGCCATGAAGATGGCTATCCGTAACACCATGAAGAATGGTGCGAAGGGTATCAAGATCTCTTGCGGCGGCCGTTTGGGCGGTGCTGAGATCGCTCGTTCCGAGCACTACCACGAAGGTACCATTCCGCTGCAGACTCTGCGCGCTGACATCGACTACGGTTTCTGGGAGGCTAACACCACCTACGGTAAGATCGGTGTTAAGGTTTGGATCTTCAAGGGCGAGATCCTCAACGAAGTAAATCGCCCCGAAGCCCGTGAGGCTGCTCGCCCCGACCGTCGTCAGGGTGACCGCCGTCAGGGTGATCGCCGTCAGGGTGATCGCCGTCAGGGTGGCGACCGCCGTCAGGGTGGTGACCGCCGTCAGGGTGGCGACCGTCGTTTCGGCGACCGCAAGCCCGGTGCTCCCGCAGCAGCTCCTCGTCCCGTCGAGAGACTGCCCAGAACACCTAAGGCTCCCAAAGAAGGAGGCGAGAACTAATTATGTTGATGCCTAAGAGAGTTAAGTTCCGTCGCGTACAGCGCGGAAGAATGAAGGGTAAGGCCTCCAGAGGCACCACCCTCGCTTATGGCTCCTACGGTCTGGTGGCTACTGAGCCCGCTTGGATCTCCAGCGTTCAGATCGAGGCAGCCCGTATTGCAATGACCCGTTACATCAAGCGTGGCGGTAAGGTTTGGATCAAGATTTTCCCCGACAAGCCCATCACTGAGAAGCCTGCTGAAACCCGAATGGGTTCCGGTAAGGGCGCAGTTGAGTACTGGGTTGCTGTCGTGAAGCCCGGCCGTATCATGTTTGAGATGGAAGGTGTTGCAGAGGATGTGGCAAGAGAAGCTATGCGTCTCGCAAGCCACAAGCTCCCCGTCAAGACTAAGTTCATCAAGAAAGAGGAGGCGTAAGAGCAATGAAGGCAGCAGAACTGAGAAATATGACTTCTGAAGAGCTGATGGCTAAGCTCCAGGAGCTGAAGAGCGAGCTTCGCAACCTCCGCTTCCAGCACGCGATCAACCAGCTTGACAACCCTCATCAGATGACCGAGGTCAAGCACGACATCGCAAGAGTAATGACCGTTCTCAATGAGAAGAACGCGTAAGGAGGAACAGTCATGACAGAAGCAAGAGCACTGAGAAAGACCCGTGTGGGTATGGTTGTCAGCGACAAGATGGACAAGACCATCGTTGTGGCTATCGAGGACAACGTAAAGCATCCCGTCTACGGTAAGATCATCAAGCGCACCCTGAAGATCCACGCTCATGACGAAAACAATGAGTGCGGCGTGGGTGACCGCGTTGAGATCATGGAAACCAGACCTCTGTCCAAGACCAAGAGATGGAGACTGGTTCAGATCATCGAAAAGGCTAAGTAAGTCCGCTATCGGCAACCCGAAGGCCACACGGGCATTTGTGGTCAGAATTCGAATAGTAGGTACGCCGTTGCGTATTGAAACAGTAGGAGGAAAAACAACATGATTCAACAGGAATCCATGATGAAAGTTGCCGACAACACCGGCGCGAAGGAGCTTCTTTGCATCCGCGTGCTGGGCGGCACCGGTCGCCGCTATGCTAACATCGGCGACGTAGTCGTGTGCGCAGTCAAGAAGGCTGCTCCCGGCGGCATGGTCAAGAAGGGCGATGTCGTAAAGGCAGTTATCGTTAGAAGCGTACACGGTGTTCACCGTGCTGACGGCTCTTATATCAAGTTCGACGAGAACGCAGCCGTCATCATCAAGGAAGATAAGACCCCCAGAGGCACCCGTATCTTTGGGCCTGTGGCAAGAGAGCTCCGTGAGAAGGATTATCTGAAGATCCTTTCTCTGGCTCCCGAAGTACTGTAATAGGAGGTATCGCGAAATGGCTAAGATGCATGTTAAGAAGGGCGATATCGTACAGGTTATCTCCGGCGCTGACAAGTTCCGCATCGTTGACGGTGAGGAAAAGGGCGTAAAGAAGGGCGAAGTTATCGCCGTGTCTCCCGAAGAGGGTAAGGTCATCGTTAAGGATGCCAACATCATTCACAAGCACGTTAAGCCTCGCCGTCAGGGCGAGACCGGCGGCATCGTAGACGCTGAAGGCGCTATGTATGCTTCCAAGGTCGCTCTTTATTGCCCCAAGTGCGATAAGGGCGTCCGCACCCACATCGAGGTTGTCGATGGCAAGAAGATCCGCGTCTGCACCAAGTGCGGTCACAAGTTTGATTGAGGAGGTAGATAGCAATGGCAAGAATTAAAGAACTCTATACCAGCGAGATCGCTCCCTCTCTCATGCAGAAGTTCGCTTACAAGAGCGTGATGCAGATCCCCAAGCTGGACAAAATCGTTATCAACGTCGGTTGCGGCGATGCCAAGGAGAATTCCAAGGTCATCGACGCCGTAATCGCTGATCTGACCCTCATCACCGGTCAGAAGGCTGTCCCCACTTACGCTCGTAAGTCCGTGGCAAACTTCAAGCTGCGTGAAGGCATGAAGATCGGCGCTAAGGTCACCCTCCGCGGCGAGATCATGTATGAGTTTGTTGACAGACTCTTCAACTTCTCTCTCCCCCGTGTTCGTGACTTCAAGGGTATCAACCCCAACGCCTTCGACGGCCGTGGCAACTACTCCCTCGGTCTGAAGGAACAGCTGATCTTCCCCGAAATCGAGTACGATAAGGTTGAGAAGATCCGCGGTATGGATATCTGCTTTGTGACGACCGCCAACACTGACGAGGAAGCTCGCGAGCTTCTGAAGCTGATGGGCGCTCCCTTCGCAAAGGATTGATGGAGGTATTGAAAGATGGCAAAGAAGGCAATGATTAACAAGCAGCAGGCAGAGGCAAAGTTCTCTACCCGCCGTTACAACCGCTGCAAGATCTGCGGCCGTCCTCACGCTTACCTCCGCAAGTACGGTATCTGCCGTATCTGCTTCCGTGAACTCGCTTACAAGGGCGAGATCCCCGGCGTGAAGAAGTCTTCTTGGTAATTCGGACTTAAAAAGAATTACCCTCACACCTGTCCGATAGCGAAACGCGTCGGACGGGACCCCCACCTATCGGTAGGAAGTCAGCCGGATATGGCAGGCTCGAGGACAAAAGCGTGTCCGAGATGATCTGTCGGAGCTTCCTGTTTCGGTTGTAAGCCGCCCGGTCAAACTTAACCCCCGATATGCCGCCACCCGAAGATAAGGGAGGCAGCAAGATTATGATAACTTGCATCAGGAGGAAAAAATAATGCAAATGTCAGATGTAATTGCCGATATGCTCACAAGAATCCGCAATGCGAACACCGCAAAGCACGCTACCGTTGACATTCCGGCATCTAACATGAAGAAGTCCATCGCTGAGATCCTTGTTGAGGAAGGCTACATCAAGAGCTACACTGTGGTTGACGACGGTAAGCAGGGTGTCATTCGCGTGACCCTGAAGTACCTGCCCGGTAAGCAGAAGGTCATCCGTGGGATCAAGCGTATTTCCAAGCCCGGTCTGCGTATCTACGCAAGCTGCGAGGATATGCCCAAGGTTATGAACGGTCTCGGTATCGCGATCGTTTCCACCTCTAAGGGCGTCATGACCGATAAGAAGGCTCGCACCCTCAACGTGGGCGGCGAAGTCCTTGCTTTCGTCTGGTAATGAAACGGGAGGTACAAAGATATGTCAAGAATTGGTAGAATGCCCGTGGTTATCCCCGCAGGCGTAAACATTACTATCGCTGACGGTAACGTTGTTACCGTTAAGGGCCCTCTCGGCACCCTCGTTAAGCAGTTCTCCGAAAGAATGACCATCACCGTTGATGGCAATCAGGCACTCGTTACCCGCCCCACCGATGAGAAGGAAGATCGCAGTGTTCACGGTCTGACCCGTGCGCTTCTGCAGGACATGGTTACCGGTGTTTCCGTCGGTTATCAGAAGGTTCTCATGATCGTCGGCGTTGGTTACAAGGCCGCCAAGCAGGGCAAGAACCTGCTGCTGTACCTCGGTCACTCTCTCATGCCTAAGACCGGTATGCCCCAGGATAAGTTCATCATCCCCGAGACCGACACCGTTAAGCTGGAGGTTCCCTCTGAGGATGAGATCAAGAAGCAGGGCATCGACAAGATGACCACCGAGAAGGTCAGCTCTACCATGATCATCGTGGTGAAGGGTATTGACAAGCAGGAGGTCGGTCAGATGGCAGCGGTGATCCGCAGCAAGAGACCCCCCGAGCCCTACCATGCAAAGGGCGTTCGTTATATCAACGAGACTGTCCGCCGCAAGGCCGGTAAGACCGGTAAATAATTGAAAGGAGTGGATCAACATGGTAACGAAAAAGGATAAGAACCAAGCCCGTCTGAAGAGACATGTTCGCATCAGAAGCAAGATCTCCGGTACCGCCGAGCGTCCCCGCCTGGCTGTTTACCGTTCCAACGCTAACATCAGCGCACAGATCATTGACGATGTGAAGGGTGTTACTCTGGTTGCCGCTTCTACTTACGGCGCCGGTTTTGAAGGTGTTGGCAGCAACAAGGCTGCCGCAAGAGCGGTCGGTAAGATGATCGCTGAAAAGGCTATCGCACAGGGAATCACCGAAGTCGTATTCGACAGAGGCGGCTACCTTTACCACGGACGTGTATCGGAATTGGCTGAAGGCGCTCGCGAGGGCGGCCTGAAGTTCTAATCCTTCAGGGATTAGTCCGGTTTGTACACTGTTCAAACAATGTTTGAGCATTCAATTAGGAGGAAACAGAAATGGCTAACAAGTTTAATCCGGGAGAGCTGAAGCTGAAAGAAACGCTCGTCTCCCTGAACCGTGTTTCCAAGACCGTTAAGGGTGGTCGTATCGCTCGCTTCGCCGCACTCATGGTAGTCGGTGATGAGCAGGGTCACGTTGGCGTTGGTCTTGGTAAGGCAGCAGAGGTTCCCGAGGCAATCCGCAAGGGTATCGAAGATGCCAAGAAGAATATGATCGAGGTTTCCCTGAAGGGAACCACCATCCCCCACGAGGTCACCGGTGTGTTTGGCGCAGGTAAGGTCCTGCTCAAGCCCGCTGCTCTTGGTACCGGTATCATCGCCGGTGGCAAGGTGCGTGCCGTTCTGGAGTGCGCCGGTATCTCCAACATTCGTGCAAAGTGCCTGCGTTCTGACAACCCCACCAACGTAGTTAAGGCTACCATGGCTGGTTTGGCAGAGCTGCGCACCGCAGAGGAAGTCGCTAAGATCCGTGACATCCCTGTGGAGCAGGTCAAGGCTTAAGGAGGCGACGGAAATGAAAAAGGTAACACTTAAGAAGAGTCTGATCGCTGCAAAGCCCAATCAGAAGGCTACTGCTCAGTCCCTGGGTCTCCGTAGAATCGGCGACAGCATCGTCCACGCTGATGACGCTGTTCTTGCCGGTAAGGTTAAGGTTCTCGCTCACCTGGTTACGGTTGAGACCGTCAACGACTAATAAGGAGGGTATGAGAATGAAACTGAATGAATTGAGACCCGCTGAGGGTTCCAGAAAAGACGCCTACCGCAAGGGTAGAGGCCCCGGTTCCGGTAACGGCAAGACCGCCGGTAAGGGTCACAAGGGTCAGAACGCTCGTTCCGGTGGCGGTGTCCGTCCCGGCTTCGAAGGCGGTCAGTTGCCCCTTTACAGAAAGCTTCCCAAGAGAGGCTTCCACAATAAGTTCGCTACTATCTATGCAATCGTCAATGTCGGTCAGCTCGAGCACAAGTACAATGACGGTGACGTGGTCACCCTCGAAAACCTGTGTGAGAAGAAGCTCGTTCGCAAGGTTTGCGACGGCGTTAAGGTTCTCGGCAATGGCGAGCTCACCAAGAAGTTGACTGTTCAGGCTACCGTTTTCTCGGCAGCTGCTAAGGAGAAGATTACAGCAGTAGGTGGACAGGCAGAGGAGGTATAAGAATGTTTCAAACGTTAAAGAACGCGTGGAAAATTCCCGAGCTTAAGAGCAAGCTCCTCTTTACCCTGTTTATCATCGTTCTGTACCGTATCGGTGCAAGCATCCCTATGCCTTGGGTCAGCCCCGCAGCTCTCGACACTTGGTTTAATCAGAGCGCAGGAAATGCCTTTACTTGGCTGAACGTTCTGTCCGGTAGCGCATTGTCCCGCGGTACTCTGTTCGCTCTGTCCGTATCGCCCTACATCACGGCGTCCATCGTTGTTCAGCTCTTGACCATCGCGTTCAAGAAGCTGGCTGATTGGCAGAAGGACGGCGAGCGCGGCCGTAAGAAGATCTCCGCTCTGACCCGCGGCATTACCGTGGCTTTGGCACTGGTCACCAGTATTGGTTACGCTATGTTCCTCAGCACCTACGGCATGCTGACTTACAACTCCACTCATGGTGCTGCTTTCTGGCTCCAGATGATCACCCTGGTGACTTGCTTCTGTGCAGGTGCATCCTTGATCATGTGGCTGGCAGAGCGTATCAATGAGTACGGTATCGGTAACGGTATCTCTGTTATCCTGTTCGCTAACATCATCGCCCGTCTCCCCGCTATGATCGGCAGCCTCTACAACCGCTGTTTCGCTGCTCGCTGGGATATGTTCGCCGAGGTTGAGGCTTGGCAGGTTCCTCAGTACATCATTGGTGCTGTACTGTGCCTCCTGTTCGCAGCAATCCTGCTGACCTTCACCGTCCTGGTGATCTGGTTCTCTAACTCCGAACGCCGCATTCCCGTTCAGTACGCTAAGCGTGTGGTCGGTCGTAAGATGTATGGCGGTCAGTCCTCTAACCTCCCCCTGAAGCTGGATATGACCGGCGTTATGCCTATCATCTTCTCCAGCTCCATCGTGAGCATCCTGCCCACCATCGCCGGCTTCATTCCTAACACCGGCTTTGGTAAGTTTGTCAACAACTACCTGGGCATGAACAGCTTCCCCTATCTCGCAATCTATCTGATCCTCGTGGTTGCTTTCGCTTACTTCTACGTGACCATTTCCTTTAATCCCGTGGAAGTTGCCAACAACCTGCAGAGCAACGGCGGTGCCATCCCCGGTATCCGTCCCGGTAGACCTACCGTAGAGTATATCAAGAAGATCCTGAACAGAATCACCCTGCTCGGTGCCCTCTTCCTCTGCGTGCTGTCCGGCGTTCCCATGATCGTTAACGCGGTCTGGTATGCGATCGACGGCGTAGGTCTGGCTGACCTTGCCTTCTCCGGCTCCTCCCTCCTGATCGTGGTGGGTGTTGCCCTGGAGACCTACCGTCAGCTGGAGGCTCAGATGACCCTGCGCAACTACAAGGGCTTCCTTGATTGATGCGTATTCGCGAGTATCCTATGAACAAACCTTATATGAAGCAACAAACACCCCCTTTCCATTGATCAGAGGAGGAAAAACGACATGAAACTCATTTTATTGGGCGCACCCGGCGCAGGTAAAGGTACACAGGCGGCAAATATCACCGCAAAGTACAACATTCCCGTTGTGGCTACCGGAGACATCCTCCGCGCAGCTAAGAGCGAAGGCACCGAGCTCGGTCTTTTGGCTAAGAGCTATATGGATGCCGGCAAGCTGGTTCCCGATGAGGTCATCATTGGTCTTATCAAGGAGAAGCTGGCAAGCGATTCCTGCAAAAACGGTTATATTCTGGACGGTTTCCCCAGAACCATTCCTCAGGCTGAGGCTCTCGACGCCATGGGCGCTGAGGTGGACGCAGTCCTGTCTCTGGAGGTTGCCGACGAGAAGATTATTGAACGTATGAGCGGACGCAGAGTCTGCAAGTGCGGCGCATCCTACCATGTGGTTTACCTTCCCTCGAAGGTGGACGGCGTATGCGATAAGTGCGGCGATGCTCTGTATATCAGAGATGACGACGCTGAGGCTACCGTCCGCAAGAGATTGGAAACTTTCCACGCACAGACCGAACCCCTGAAGGACTACTACGGTGCTAAGGGTCTCCTCGTTACCGTCCAAGGACGCGAAGAGGTTGAAGACACCACTGCCGCCGTTCTGGCAGCACTGGATGGCGTGAAGTGCGGAGAGTAAACTCCTCTGAGGTATCCTGCTTATGATACAACTTAAAAACGGTGATCAGGTCAGGATCATGAAAGAAGCCGGACGGATCACGGGCGAGGCTCTGCTCGTCGCCCGTGACCACGTTCGTCCGGGTATCAGTACCTATGAGTTGGATCGTTTGGTGAGAGAGCACATCGAGAAGTCGGGCGCTAAGCCTTCCTTCCTCGGCTACGGCGGTTTCCCCGCCAGCGCGTGCATCAGCATCAACGATGAGGTCATTCACGGTATCCCCTCCAAAAAGCGTTTTTTGGAAGAGGGAGACATCGTGAAGATCGACGTGGGCGCTTACTACAAAGGCTTCCACGGTGACAGCGCTCGCACCATTCCCGTAGGGAAGGTCAGTGATGAAGCGCTGAAGCTCATTCAAGTTACCCGCGATAGCTTCTTTGCCGGTCTTGCCATGTTGAAAGTCGGCAATCGGCTGGGCGATCTCGGATACGCGATCGACGAGCTGGTGGTCAAAAACGGTTTTTCTACGGTCAAACGTTATATCGGGCACGGTGTGGGGCAAGCCCTTCACGAGTCCCCCGATGTACCGAACTACGGCACGCCGGGACGCGGCACCCGCCTCTGCGTCGGTATGACCCTTGCTATTGAGCCTATGGTCAATATCGGCGGAGAAGCCGTGCGGGAACTTTCCGATGGCTGGACTGTAAAGACCGCGGACGGATCGCTGTCCGCTCACTATGAAAACTCCGTTGCCTTGACACAGGACGGTGTGATCAACCTGACCGGCATCGACCCCGACTTCTGATGGGGTCAGAAAAAATCTAAAGCATTATTACGATTTCAATCCAAGGGAGGGATTCTTCTGTCTAAGGACGATGTTATTGAGTTTGAAGGCGTGGTCGAAGAGGCACTGCCCAACGCCACCTTCAAGGTGAGACTTCCCAACGGTCATGTGGTGACCGCTCATATTTCCGGGAAGCTCCGTATGAATTATATCCGCATTTTGCCGGGCGATCATGTGACCATTGAGGTGTCTGTCTATGACCTCGATAAAGGTCGCATTACCTGGCGATCCAAGTGATAAAACCCAATTCTCACAGAAAGGTATGGTAATCACAAATGAAAGTGAAGCCGTCCGTTAAGAAGATCTGCGAAAAGTGCAAGATCATCAAGAGAAAAGGCAAGGTCATGGTCATCTGCGAGAACCCCAAGCACAAGCAGAGACAGGGCTGATTGCTGATTCTGAATGAACAATGACTGCTAAGTAGCTTCGGCTCGGACGCCGAAAGCCTTAGCCACCCAAAGCTCCCCTGAAGGGAGCGACAAAATCACACAGAGAGGTGTAAAGAAATGGCTCGTATAGCTGGTGTTGATATTCCCAACAACAAGCGCGTTGAGATCGCTTTGACCTACATCTACGGAATCGGCCGCAAGCGCTCCAACGACATCCTGGCCGCTACCGGTATCAATCCTGATACCCGTGCAAAGGATCTGTCCGAGGACGAGATTGCTAAGCTCCGTGATGAGATCGAAAACTCTTATAACGTGGAAGGTGACCTTCGCCGTGAGGTTTCTTTGAACATCAAGAACCTGGTCGAAATCAACTGCTACCGCGGTATCCGTCACAGAAAGGGTCTGCCTGTGAGAGGTCAGCGCACCAAGACCAATGCAAGAACCCGTAAGGGTCCTGCAAAGACCATCGCAAACAAGAAGAAGTAAAGGAGTGGCATGAACAATGGCAAAGAATGATAAGGCCGCCAGAGGCATTAAGAAGCGCCGCGAGAGAAAAAATATCGAGAAGGGCGCAGTTCATATCCAGTCTACCTTCAATAACACGATCGTTACCATTACCGACGTAAACGGCAACGCAATTTCCTGGGCTTCTGCCGGTGAGCTCGGTTTCAAAGGTTCCCGTAAGTCTACGCCCTTCGCAGCACAGTCCGCATCCGAGACTGCTGCTAAGATCGCTGTTGATCACGGTCTGAAGAGCGTTGAAGTATACGTGAAGGGCCCCGGCTCGGGACGTGAGTCCGCTATCCGTGCACTGGAGACTGTTGGTCTGCAGATCACCTTGATCCGCGACGTGACCCCCATTCCCCACAACGGTTGCAGACCGCCCAAAAGAAGAAGAGTATAAGGGAGGTGCGATGACTAATGGCAAGATATACCGATTCCGTCTGCCGTCTTTGCAGACGTGAGAACCAGAAATTATTTTTAAAAGGCGAAAGATGCTATTCTGAGAAATGCGCCATGAATAAGAGAGCATACGCTCCCGGCCAGCACGGTCAGGGCAGAAAGAAGATCTCTGAATACGGCACTCAGCTCAGAGAGAAGCAGAAGGCAAGAAGATTTTACGGCGTACTTGAGAGCCAGTTCGCAAAATACTACGAAATGGCTGTTAAGAAATCCGGCATCACCGGTGAGAATTTGCTCCAGATCCTTGAGAGCAGACTC
>JAZSFA010000037.1:0-33218 GCA_045531965.1 Eubacteriales bacterium | reverse complement strand
TGGGCGGTTTTCTTGCCCACGAAGGCTTTGGTTTTTGCGCCCGCTTTTTTCACGGTACGCTTGAAGCCCGACTCGGGCTTGTTGGTTTTGGTTGCTTCCATGGAAGACCTCCTTTGTGTAAGATAAAACTGCGGCCTGGGTGGGCTTGTCCGCATCCAAGCCGCAGAAACTATGTTTTTTACTTGCCCTTATAGGGCATCATGCCGCCGATCACTTCAGCAGCATATTGAGCAGCGCCTTGTCGGACGCGCGGAAGGGCTTGATGGCGCACTCATACTCCACGCCGTACTCGTCGTAGGACTTCACAGCATAGCTGTTGCCGCTGATGACCTTGCTGGTAGCATCATCCTTGATCTCGAAGGGCTTGACCACCAGCTCGGCGGCCATGGCGCTTCCAAAGACGATATCCAGAACGGTATAACCGCCCTTATCGGGGGGAATGATGGCCACGCGGACGTCCTTGCCGCGAACATTGCCTCTGATGAAGTAGGAAAAGTAAGACTTGCCGTCCTTCTCAAATACCTCGCGCTCCACGAAAATGTTCTTTTCTGCGTTCATTTTACTTTACCTCCTTTTTCGGTAATGTTAGTTCGGTTGATTTGATTGGGTTCTGTTCGATCCTGTGACGGGGATCAGCCGCCCTTGCGCTGGGAGATCTCGCGGGCTTCCTTCTTGGACTTGCCCTCGGACAGGGCCTTCTTGTACTTGAAGTAGAGTAGGAAAGAACCGCCTTGCCATATTGCTATGGTAGGTTTGCTCCAACCCCTCCCCAAACCGTGCTTACATCTCTCGATGTACACGGCTTTCCATCAATGCTTTTCATCCTTCGGACTCGATTTTCCATGTATGATATTGTGATGGCACTCGTAGCATACGACCATGGTTTTACGCCTCTTCGCTATCATTATGCGTTCCCAATGCTCTTTGCCTTTGAGATTCTTCACTTTATTGACATGGTGGATTTCATATGTTTGGGCTGTTGTCGTACCACACAACTCGCATTTTTGCGCCGTCAGCCGTTTTTCTACGGAATTGGGATTATGCCAATACCATGTTGCCGACAGGGGCTTGGTGTCCAGACATTCGCTGGATTTTTTGCTTGTCGTATAGTCAGCGAAATACATTCGTTTCTCCCCGTTTTTGGTGGCGTAGGGAATCCCCCAACCGCCTTTGCCGTCCTTAAACATATTCATCACACCTTTGATCGTGCTTCTATGCTTGGAGGCGAGGGTTTTCAAACAACTGTATTCCATCAGATAGGCGAAGTAACCCAGCTTGTAGAAGTTGCAGGCTAACTTGTAGTAATTACAAATACCACGCAATTCCGCATTATAGGTCATCACGATTTCAAGGTCTGTCAGTCCGACTAAAGCATCACGCTTTATGGGAAATAGCGCACCGTCCTTGACCTCTACCGCCTTGATCTTGAATAGAAATCTTTCGATCTTATCTTCAAGAGGAATGCAGAGTTCTGTCATGTAGTTGAATGTGCGTTTCGTCAGACCGTCCGCCTTACCGCTTGGCTTTAGCTGATTACTTCTTCTGACACGGATATCGTATTCTAAAAATCTCGCATACTGACTGCTGTGCGTGATGAGTGTCTTTTCCTCGCTCAATTCCATTTTCAGCTTTTCGCTGATAAACTGCTTCAGCTCGGCTTTGATCCACTCGCAATCGGCTTTACTGCCGTTCACGCCGATGATAAAATCATCCGCATATCGGATATACTTGATTTCTTTGTCGGTTTGCGACTTGTGGGGCATTGTCAGCATTTTCGCCCGTTCCTCGTGCCACGCTTTCAAAAGCTCGGGGCGTTTGTCGGCGTTACAGGGACGGTTGATTTTAACACGGAGCGACCGTACCTTTTGCTGTTGCGCATAATACGCTGGATTGATCTTCGTATCGCTCGGCTTATTGAAAGCCTTGCTCATTTCAGCCACCTTTTTGTCCAGCTCGTTCAAATAGATAGTGGCAAGAATCGGGGATATGATACCTCCCTGCGGTGTACCGCTGTAGGTATTGTGAAATCTCCAATCCTCCATATAGCCAGCCTTCAAGAACCGCCAGATCAGTTGCATGAGCTTGGCATCCTTGATTTTCGCATTGATAATATTCACCAACGCTTGATGGTCGATATTGTCAAAGCAGCCTTTGATATCACCTTCTACGAACCAAACCGTTCCGTAAAACTTATGCTTGAGATCCTTGAGTGCCGTGTGACAGCTTCTGCTCGGTCTGAACCCATAAGAAAATTCGCTGAATACAGGCTCATATACCGCTTCCAGTATCATACGGAGAACCTCTTGCACGAGCTTGTCCGTGAACGTTGGCAGTCCCAAGGGACGGGTTTTGCCGTTTGCCTTGGGAATGTGGGTACGTCGTGTCGGCTTGGGACGGTAAGTACCATCCGACAGGCTTTGGATAATGGCGCGTACTTTCTCGGTAGAGAAGCCGTCTGCCGTATCATCGTCAACGCCCTTGGTCGCCGCGCCCTTATTTGCGTACAGCTTTTGGTAGGCCACATAATAAATGTCCTCACGGAGCAGATATCTGTACAGCCTTGTGAATACTTCCTCCTTGTTGTTCATGGAGTTCCGATTGATTTTCTTCAAAATTTCAACTGTTGGTTGCATTGAGGTATTCCTCCCTAATCTGTTTTCATTTTGAATCGCATTAACTGTCCCCCTTCGCCATGCAGACGGCGTTACCGTCCTCGGACTACTATGGGGACTCCGTTGCCATGTCGGATATTCAGCGTCATCTCCCTAACGTCTCCGTTTCGGGATTTCTCACCTTTCGGCATTACGCATAGCCCTGTAGGGCGTTCCGATGTAGGCAATCCTCGGTTAGCGTTGTTATTTGGATGTTGGATTGTCGGATATGCTTTCGTTTCGTTATCAGCGCTCAGCGCCGTGTCGCATAAATTTGTCGATAGACTGCAAATAGGAATTTTTTATTTGTAGTATTTATGCCGTGGGTATCAGGTAATTTTCCCACGCCCCCACACAACGGGGACTGGAAACTCGCATTCAGCAAATACAGCTTTATCCTTATATCCATTTATCGTCACGGTTCAGTCGTGCTCTTTTACCTTTAAGCAACTTACCGTTTTCCAGTCATGCTATGTTCCCGTGTCAGCTTTCGCCTTTCGGTTAGACTGGTCGATTACCGCTCTATCTTACGGTATAGTACCAAACTATTTATAACAACGCCCTATCCGAGCGCACAATTCCGCTGTGATCGGACTGTGCCTGAAGGTATCCGGAACGGGTGCCTGCCTCGTAGTCGGTGAGCTCGCGCCCCTCTTTGGGGCCGTGCTTGTGTACCTTGGCCTTACGCTCCTCGGCGTAGCCCTTGGCTCGCTTGGACGGGATCGCCCATCTGCGCTTGTTGTACTTTTCGTTTGCCATGTGCAAACCTCCTTTGTAGATTTGGTGCCCGTAGGCTATTCAGTTGTACGCTTACATCTTGGTAAACGGTAATCTCTCCGCGTTCTGCGAAACATCGTGTTTCCTGCGACCTCGTGCTCCGAAGGTGGCCACCTATTCTTTGCAAAGTTCAGAGATCGGATGCGTCGCGGTTCTCTGCGGTGATTACGCTGTTATAATACATGATTTCGGCGCAAATTTGAAGGACATTACCCCCACCTGTTCCCAGCCAATACCAAGCCAATACCTATTAATATCCGAGCCTTTACCCCTCCTGAACCCCACATTGGCAGAAAGCATAGCAAAAGCTCCGATGCGATGATCGGAGCCTTTACACTTCTTATTCCACAATTTTAGTCTGCAAAAAAAGCAGCAGTTGTTTGTTGAGCCGTCTGATATGCTCGCATTCATACCCAAGTTCTTTGGCGGCTGCCTCCTGAGTACGGCATTTGACGTAAAGTATGATGTACAGGTCATACAGCCGAGGCGGCGCAGACTGCACCGCATGGCTATAGCGTCTGACCTTATTCAAAACGTCGTTAAAGCAGGCACCGCCGATGGCACTATCGAACACCTCCTTTCGCTCGTAGTAATATCGGATCTCCTTCAGATCAGCTCGGATTTTGGATAATGGCAACATATTTTTTCCTCCTTTTTTGCTTTATCAAATTCTTCAATTATCTGACATATTTTGCGCGGTGTACCGTTTTTTCGAAAAAAGCCGCCGACATGGCAGAGCCTCCTATGGGTTCCCATACGATTCTCTGCCATATCGGCGGCTTCACAACTTCACGTTTTTCAGCGTGTTTCTGGCATTGCCAACCAATTTCAAGGTGAGACCTGAAGAGCGGCTTAACGTAGCACTGTTTCAGCCAGGCACCCTCCGTCGTTCACCGTATTCAATTCAACAATCGGACTTATACGATTAACCTGTCCGCTCCTTTTGGCACGGTGATTTCTATCAAGTCCTGTCGTCTGTTTTTGTAGGATCGAACCATCACGACCTCACATCGCTTGCATCGGAAGCGATACCTTTCGTTTTGATCCTTATATCCTACATTCAGAGTTCCACAGTTAGGACAATACATCTGTACGACCGTCCAAGAACTCTTTTTCTTCTCTACCATACTCATTCCTCCTTAATACATCTTGATACAACTCACCAGTACACCTTGAATCAAACAATTCTCCGCATCCACAACGATATCTGTCATGGTTAAGTTTTCCGGATGAAGCACTATTCTCTTGCCTTGGAAATAAATACGTTTCAAAGTACTTTCGCCATTAACAAGAGCTGCCACGATATCGCCATCGTTAGCTGTGTTTTGCTGCTTCAAAACTACGAAATCATTCTCGCGGATACCTATGTCGATCATACTGTCACCATAGGCACGGAGCATGAACAGAGTCCCGTCTCCAAAGAGTGCTTTCGGCAATGCGTAGCATTCTTCAATGTTCTCAATCGCTTCGGTTGGATTACCGCAAGCAATATCCCCCACAAGATATGCCATCGTCGTACCACCCGGTCTAAGTTGAGGAAGCATATCGATGCTACCAAGATCAGTGCGGGCGATCCTGCCATTTCTTTCAAGAGCTTTCACGTATCTCTGTACCTGATTCAGTGAGCTCATGTGCAAATCTCTCATGATCTGACGGTAGGTCGGCGCCTGACCATTCTCCCGTTGGTACTCAATGACATACGTTTCCACTTTCTGTAGACACTCTTGGTTTAAGGTTCTCATACCTCAATCTCCTTTCGTGAACTGTTTGTTCCCTTTCGCGCATTTGCATTATAGCACACCTCTTTCGTTATGTCAAGGGGGAAAATGACTATAAAAAACGAGGTCACACTTTTGGTTACGACCTCGTATGATGTAATCATTGAATTGGATTGTTACAGGAACTTTTGGATCAGCTCGCAAAACTCCTGCTTGACTTCCTCCGGAGCTACGATTTTGATTTTACCGCCGTAATTGAATACCCAGGAATAGAAGGTAGAGCAGGCTGTGACAGGTTCTGTAATAAGGAAATGATTTTCATCCTCGCCAGGTTGAATCGTAATATCCTCCCCGAAGCGGTCGATTACCTTATTCATCACGGAATACTCACAGCATAAGGTAACGTCCTTCGCATCATCACCGTACATCAGGAACATGGAATCACAGAATATTGCCAGATCAAAGTTTTCGGGCAAAGGCAACCGTTCCTCCTCTTCAATCTGTATGGAGCATATCTTGTCCACTCTGAATTTGATGACACTGACTTCCCCTTTACGCTTGTAGCTACCAATAACGAAGTAGCTGTCCATATTCCAGACCAAGGCATAGGGACTGAAGCGGTAGCGGTAGCCGTCGTATTTCAAGACCTTCTTCCCTTCTCTATCGTACTCATAGTACTGGAAGGTGACCTGCTTGTTTTGATTGATAGCCGTATTGAGCCAATCTGCCATGGTCAGGGTATTCTTATCGTTGTCCTTTAGTTTACTGACGAACAGATTACGTCGAAGATCCTCGGATTGGTTCTTATTGGCCAGCCTTGCGATCCGCTCCACAAGCTCCTCCGTCTGCACCTGTGGAATGAATTTCGCCGCCTGCACCGCGTCGATCATCAGTTTCAGTTCAAAGGATGAAAAGTGTCGGCTGGCAAAGAAATACTGATACTGGGTGCTTCGGTTTCGGATGATATCAAATCCTAACTCCTGCAGAGCCGTAATGTCGCCGTCGATGGTCTTGGGGATCGCATCGACACCAAGCGTCGCGAGATAATCTTGAATCTGGGCGAGTGAAACTGTGTGTTCCTCGTCTGTGTTTTCCCACAAATACTTTAGCACGTATAACGCTCGAAATCTGTCTGTCTTGGGCATAAATTACCTCCTATTGTTGGTCTTTAGGCAAACTCCCCCACCCTTACGGGCGGGGGAGCGGCTCCCTTTTAGAAAGGGTTGACGTAAGCACTTTATTTACTGAACATCTCAATAATGATCAATGCAAACCAGAATTTCTCGCTTCATTTGCAATTCACATTTAGAAAAGAGGAACTTGAATTAAATATGTTTTAGAAAACTCTATTGATAGCTATCTAATTAACCTCCCACCTTCAAGGGGGAGAAGGTAGGAGGAGGGCTACATAATTGAAGAAACATTAGGAAGGAGAGAAATGTTCTTTTTCAAACTCCAACAATAAAATAACAAAGAGTTATTAATATTGTTGTATTTATACCGACGATGAAGCCCAGCCCTAACACTTCGCCTGTAGAGTAATAATCAAAATTACTTTAGATTGACGATAAATGACCTTCTCAAAAGGAAAAAGAAGCATTCGATCAAAAAGGGGCAACTCACCGTTGTACTCTACCCGAGCCGTCCCCGCCCGCCAGCTTCTCCACCTCGGAGACGCTGACACGGTTGAAGTCACCCTCGATGGAGTGCTTCAACGCCGATGCGGCTACGGCGAACTCAATGGTCGCTTGGGTGGACTTGCCCGAAAGTAGGGCATAAATAAGACCTGCGCCAAAGGAGTCGCCACCGCCCACGCGGTCAACGATATGAAGGTGATAGGATTTGGAGAAGCAATAGTTCTCGCCGTCGTACAGCATACCGGCCCAATCGTTGTCGCTGGCGGAGATGGAAGATCGGAGGGTAATGGCTACCTTCTCAAAGCCAAATTTGTCGGCCAACTGTTTTGCAACCGACTTGTAGCCCTCATGGTTCAGCTTACCGCCGTAAATGTCGGTGTTCTCCGCCTCGATGCCAAAGACGTCCTTGGCATCCTCCTCGTTGGAGATGCAGACGTCCACGTACTCGCAGAGCTTGGTCATAGCTTCTCGCGCCTCGGCTCTCGTCCAGAGCTTGCCGCGGTAGTTGAGGTCGCAGGAGATCTTGACCCCGTGAGCCTTGGCGGCCTTGCAGGCGTCGAGGCATATATTCACCAGTTCACCGCCCAGAGCGGGGGTGATGCCCGTGAAATGGAACCAGTCCGCGCCATCAAAGATGGCATCCCAATCGAAATCGGTAGCCTTGGCCTCGGCAATGGCCGAGTGAGCGCGGTCATAGATGCAGACCGAGCCACGCTGGGATGCTCCTTTTTCCAGATAGTAAATGCCCACACGGTCGCCGCCACGGACGATCTTTGTGGTATCCACGCCGAAATAACGGAGAGAGTCCACCGCCGCCTGACCGATGGCGTGTTTCGGGAGTTTGGTGACGTAGGCGGAATCCAGACCAAAATTGGCTAGAGAAACCGCCACATTAGCCTCGCCGCCGCCGAAGGAGGCTTGCATCTGATCGTTCTGGAAGAAACGGTAGTAGCCGTTGGGGGCAAGACGCAGCATGATCTCGCCGAAGGTCACAACTTTTTTCATTGTTCTGCCTCCATTTTTTCAAGGGATTCCTTCACAAAGAAGCTACCACCGATGGCCGCCACCTTGTCAAAGGCCAAGAATTCGTCAATATTGGAGCGATCCACACCGCCCGTGGGGATGAACTTGACCTGCGGGAAAGGAGCGGAGAGGGCTTTCAGCGCCTTCAAGCCGCCGTACACGTTGGCGGGAAAGAATTTGACCGTGGTAATCCCCAGCTCCAAGGCCGCCATGATCTCGGTGGGCGTTACGCAACCGGGATAGTAGGGGATGTTCCGCTCGTAACAAATTTTCGCCACGGCAGGTGAAAGCCCTGGGGACACGATGAAGGTGGCTCCCGCGGCCAGCGCGGCCTCACACTGTTCGGTGTTGATGACCGTCCCCGCGCCGATCTCCATGTCGGGATAGTGAGCCACCGCGTAGGCAATGGCCTCAGCGGCACAGGCGGTGCGGAAGGTGATCTCGGCACAGTTGATATTGTTGTTTTTCAAGGCGGTCAGGATCTTGTCAGTCTCGGCAAGCTCTTTGATAACCACCACGGGAATAAATTTTTCCATGATATGACCTCCTTATACGCCCGAATAAGCCGCGAATCCGCCGTCAATGGGCAGGACTACGCCCGTGATGGCCGAGGCCGCGCGATCGTCACAGAGGAACAGGGTGGCACCCAAAAGCTCGGAGGCGTCCAGATATTCGTTAAGGCCGTTACATACAACAGTGTATTCTGAATCGGTACGGCTCTATCGTTGAAGGTATGCCAAATAAATGACGGGGGAGTTGTCTTATCCACATAAAGCTCCACAGAATAGCGCTTGGCCCCTTCTGTTCCTTCGGAGGGATATCCGCAGAGAAAGTCAATGGAACTACGGTGAGTATATGCCCCCCCCCCGTAATCACAGGGTAACACAACACCATCGCGGTGGGACGGTTGATACCTTCGGGGAATTCTCCGCTATCAATCCCCAACGCCTTACGGATCATAGGATCATTCCAACGTGTGCCACACATAGCCGCACAATGACCTCCTGCCGAAAAGCCTAAAATAAATACATAGGCAGGATCAACATGATAGTTTTCAGCATGTTCACGTATATGCTTGACCATAAGGGCTGCTTGAATCAACGGTGCATCGTTTTGGGCCTTTTCCAGAATTGAGTACTGTAGAATAAAAACGTTTAGCCCAGCTGCAAAAAATTGAAGTGCGACAGGCTCCGCCTCTCTCTTGGAGATATGATCATATCCCCCTCCAGGGCATATAATGATCGCTCGCCGAGAAGGCATATTCAGTTCAGGCACATCATCGTGGATATATGCGTTTACCACACAGTCAGGATAGCGCAAATCCAGTACAAAGGTATCGTATTTCATTATAAACCTCCATATGAAAGAACGGGCACCTAACATCTGCAGCCGCAAATTGTTTCTTTATTATTTTTCGATCTTCACCTTAAATTTGAGTTGGTCTGGTGTTCTTGATTTGACAAACACTCTCGCCTTGCCGTAATGCAATTTGACCTGCCATGGCTCATGAAGCCGCTTGCCAAGCTTGACATAGCCAGACATGAGCGTATCATCATCCGCGACTTCTTCAAATACAACACGGATGATATTTTTATCCTCTGCGAAATTGGCATAGAAGCGATAAGGACGTATGCCGGTTCTCGTTTGTCTCCCGTACCAACGAAGATTGTGGCCAATCAATTCACCATTTAGATAGACTCGTGCCTTGCCGCCTAGACGCTCAAATTCAATGTATTCATATCCTTGAGAGTCATCAATCACGGAGGTCAGTACTCTCGTCCTTTGGGTAACAAAAGAGGTCTGAAACTCTGCCACTACACGGAAATCATCCTCAAATCCCAAGCTTGTCTCTTTGTTTTCCAAGCGAAACCAATCCTTGCGGTCGGGCAGGTGATTTTTTATTTTGGCGGGAATGAAAAAGCTATGCCCATTCTCCTCAAATTCCCGAATTAGACGAACCTTCTCTGTAGCGGGTTTGCGTTCGTATGAAAAACTGGAAGGGTCACCGTTTCCAACACCTACAATCTCGCCGTTTTCTATCATAATTTCCACAGTCTCGTGGGCAAGCGGACAAAATACACCTTTGTCGTCATAAGCATTCAATTCATAAATGCCAATATCATCCTCGTTTTGTATATTAAGAACTGATGTACATATAACCTTCGTGGTATCACCCGAGGTCACAAGCTCATCATGAAAAGGCTGACCATCCCGTATGCCGTCAACTGCCAGCACTCCCGGCTCAAATGTAACCTTAAAGAGAGGTGCATCATATCGCTCTATTGGTCTTGTTTCGAGAATTCTGCCATTGACTGAGAGGGTGATCTGCTCACAGTTGGTAAACACAGCAACGGTAACTGTGTCTCCCTCCTTATGATTCCAATGAGGCGATAGCTTCAAAACAGGCTCGTCGGTCCACCAGGCTTTATAGTAATAGAAGGGTGGTTTTTCCATGCCACAGAGATCAATGGTACCAAAGCTGGAAACACAATTTTCATAGTAAAACGGGTTAGGCTCGCCTCGGTAATCAAAGCCTGTCCACATAAAGCTACCTGCGAAATACTTCCGTTCTTCCATGAACTTGACCCATCCTTTAGGTGTGGAACCCCAGGGCATGGTAACTGTACCCGTGGCATCTAATAAGCCGTTTTTCAAATCGTTAACAGCACCACCTCGGCTTAAAACATACGAGCTTTCTTCGGTGCCGATGATTGGTTGTTCTGGGTGTGCGGTATGGTAGCCATCCAACCACTCCCCGGTTCTGTCATTGCGAATATAATTGACGCCTCGAATCTCCGCTGCCCCATTGACACCAACAAAATTGGCACCATTGCAGCCGCCGTAGGTGACAGGTCGGGTTGAATCAAGGTTTTTGGCGATTCTCGTCATTTTTTTCATCAAAAGATAACTCCACACTTGATTCTGAATTGAAAACTCTTCATTGCCAAGGGCCCAGATAAATACGCAGGGATGATTACGGTCACGTTCAATCAAATCTGTTAACTGTCGGATCGCTTCAGGCGAAGTACCAAACATACGAGTTTCATCCATCACCAGCATGCCGAGTTCGTCACAAGCATCCAGCAACACGGGAGAGGGCGCATGATGAGAAGTGCGATAGGCATTCACACCCATTTCCTTCAAACGCTTAATTTTATAATACTGAAGATTATCGGTTAGAGCAACGCCAACACCGCCAAAGTCTTGATGCACACAGGCCCCTCGAACCTTTTGCGGAATCCCATTGATCAGCAATCCGCCGTTTGCATCAAATACAATAGAACGAATACCAAAACGCACGGAGGTCTTCTCCTCGTCAACCGTAGCTTTGAGGGTATATAAATAAGGCGTGTCAATATTCCAAAGTATAGGGAAATCAATTTTTAAATCTTGAGTTATCTTTGTTTCGCTATATGGTTGAAGGGGAACACTACTCTCAGCTTTGAAAACAGTCTGCCCGTCAGCGCTCACAATTTCCCATACAACTTCATGATCAACTGCATCAGCCGTATCATTAACCAAAATGGCTGTTGCTTGAACTTTACCATCTGTCTCTGCCTTAACAATTGTTTGGTTATACTTGAAATATGTTGGCTCACCAATGAGAAGATTGACGTTGCGATATATACCCGCACCCTCGTACCACCAACCCTCTGGCTGATCACTATCCACACGAACAGCAATGGAATTATCCTCATTTTCTACCAAATGATCGGTGATTTCTATGACAAAGCTTGTATATCCACTGTTATGACGATCGAGATAGACGCCATTGACCCAAATAATAGAATCGCGGAAGATACCCTCAAATTCAAGGAAAATACGCTTTCCTGTCCAAGCGGGATCAAAAGCGAATTGCTTTCTATACCATCCGACATGATATATATCCTGAATTTCCGAATGCCGCTCTGTCATAAACCGATGGTACGAGGTATTGGGATAGGCACCTGCAAAGGTGTTCGCCAAGATGTTTTTCTCAAGTGACAGTGCCCAATCATGAGGCAGATCAACACGTTGCCAATGATTATAATCTAAGAACCGCGTAGGGGCACCTGCAGCATCGCTGTATTTATCAAAACCCCAAGTGGAAAATTCATCTATATGATTTTCAAACGTAAAATCCCAGCCATGATTAAAACATGTTTTTATCAAAGAACTTACCTCCTGTTACAAAGAATGATTAAATTACACTATTTGATCAGAGCTTATGAACGTGTTTGCAATATATCCGAAGAGTAATTTATGGACAAATACGCAAGTGTTCCAAAATAAATTGTTTAAAAAAGAATTCTAATTTTACTCTACAATAAACAAATTATTCAAAATCAGCGATGATTTTCTTCAAACAGGCGGTTGCATGATCAAAAGCGGCACGCTGATTCGGATACGAAAGACCGCCAATAGCACTCTTATCTCCCTTCTGTTCCAATCCCGCAAGCCCCACAAATCTCATGAGATGAGGTTCCAATGTCAAAACACCGCTGTTCTTCCCTTCTCTTGCCATAGATGCAAATAAGGGAAGATACGCACGCAATGCACCAACACCCTCGCCGGGAGGAACAACACCGCCATCAGCCAGCGCATCCTTAATATGTCCATACCAAACAACGGGGTTCAACATTTCCCATGCCGTCATCACATCCTGACCGCATTGGATAAAATTCGCAGGATCAAAAACAGCTGACAATTCAGGCAAGGCTTTATGTAATTTCATACATTTTTCTGCCGTATCACCGAAAACACCCTTTTCATTTTCATGACATGCGCGCACGTTATATTCACGTGCCATAGCACAAAATGTATCCAAGCGTGAGCAGATTTCGTCAAAGCAGGCATCCGAATGATCAGTTCCATAGAAACTAAACAGGCGAATACAGGAGGCTTCAAAAATATCAGCCATTTCCATCAGGCGAGAAAACTGCTCCTTTTCCTTGGAAAAATCATCGGTAATCTGACTTTTTCCAGCCGGAGAACCAATTGCCCACACGGATAATCCTCGGCTTTTCAGTTCATGTGCAAATTTCTTTGCTGTCGTGGTGTCCAGTGCAGCAATGTTGATTCCGTTTACGCCGCGGATCTCCAAATAAGGAATGTTGTTCTCTAAAAGAGCCTTTATCTGTCCATCCGTTGATGAACACGCTTCATCTGCGAAGGCACACAATTTTATATGTTGATTCATAAAGCAACACCATCCTTTCTAAATTATCTTCGCAATATAAAAAACACTCATAATCGGCTATATATTAGTAACATTACGATTCTTGTAATTTACAACATAGAAACAGAAATCACAATCTTCTCAAACATCATTCAGGAATGATAGGATAAAGTTGTATCGTATTTCCTCCATCTACTACAAGCTCGGCACCCGTGGTGTTTCGGGCATATGCCGCAAAATAATATACCGCATCCGCCACATCAGCTCCTATGGCTACGTCACCGATAGGTGTATATCGAGATGGCACTTTAGCATAAAACTCCGGATTTTTCTCCCAACGATCTGTTTTTATCATGCCGGGAAGCACAGCATTCACGCGAATATTGTACTTGCCGAGATCAAGGGCCAAAGCTCTCATAAGACCAAGTTGACCTCCTTTGGAAGCAACATATGCGACCCGATCGGGAATGGCTCTGTATGCCGTATTGGAATTTACAAATACGATGTTTCCTCCGCCGTTTTCCTTCATTCTCTTCGCCGCGTGCTCGCAGAGACAGAAATTCCATACTACGTTGGTGTTGATAACCTTCATTAAATCAACAAGAGGACTTTCAAAAATTTTCATGCCCAACCCCTGGTCCGCGGCGTTGAGTACAAGGGTTTCCACAAAGATCCCCTTCTCATCCAAATCCGCAAACATCCGTTCGACCGATGCCTCATCTACCGTTCTCTCGTCCAACAAAGAATCTATATGATAACCAACGATCTGAACGCTTGGATACTTTTCTCTGTAATTTTGTTGGGCTGCATGCACCTTTTCGATGGATCGGCCCGTAAAGACCACGTTATAGCCCTCGGAGGCAAACTTTTCCACAATAGCCACGCCCGTATTGATACAAGCATCGAACACTCTTTTCTATATGTCCCACTATCAAGGGGGAGAGAGTGGATGAAGGGAATACAGTTAAATTTAAAAGAGATCAGTCCCTTTTCTTAAGTACAACGGCAGCCGTGATAGTAATCAATGCTACAACACCGCTCATACTGACAACAGAACTACAACCTTCTCTGTCCTTCTCTGTAGAATCAGACTTGTTAGCTAAATCACTTTGACTGTCGCCCGGATTGTCGTAACCCGTGGACGCATTGTTATTAATATCATTAGAAGGGGCTTGGGTAGTCAGTTCTTCGGGGGCTTGTGTGAGAGACTCGGTTGGCTCATCGTCGGGATCTTTCGTCGGAATAGTCTCATCAGGAGCGATTACTACAAGATTTTCGCATTCAAACTCCATGCCTTCCTCATAAGGCAAATAGAGATTGACGCCGTTATCGTAAGCGGTCCAAGACACAACCGGCGTACCATCATCCTTTTTGATGCCATTGGTAGTACCTGCTGCCCAAGGAACAGCCGTACCTTTATCAGGATGACGGTCAAAATAATACAGGCAGCATCCTATGGTCAAAGGAAGATTATCTTCACCACCGATATAAATAGTGGGATCATTTTCGTATGCTTTCCATACATAGTCCTCATACAACATCTCCCAAGACAGAGCAAACTCAGCATTCCAACCGGTTTCAGTTCGGAACGCTTCTCCTTTGACACCGTCACCATTTGCCTCGGTCAAGGCCTTATTATTCTCAGATTCTTGACGTTGGATAACCAATGGTGCATTATCCTCCCGACAAGAGAAAGAATAGAAAATATTTTTGGGATTTGACAAAAGATACGGATCAGTCTTAATTGCATAACCCAATTTGCCGCCAAAGTCAATGCAAACCTGGAAGGCATCGCCATTATACCAATCACTTGGGCTATACGTAAACGTAGAATCTACCACGTAAAAACCAATATATAGCCACTCTGCATCAGCTACGAAGTATGTAGTAATTGACCAATTAGGATCCACCGTTTCATGGCTTCCCAGCCAAGCCACCATATTTTCGGCGGTTATACTAATCATATTATACTTAGCATCAGCCCAATCTTGCATAGTCCCATCGGTAAAATCAAGTTTTTCAGATGCCTCGGGATCCCAAGTAATTCGTACATCCCCTATGGTCGTAAAATCATCGGGATTTTCTACCGAGTATTTTCCATCCGTAAACTTTATACCTTCAGGGAGCTCTGCGGAGGCAAAAATTGTCCCTAAAGATAGCATCATAGCAACCGCCATGAAAATAATTATCAGTTTTTTCATAATGATTATCATTCCTTTCTATTACATTACAAAACACAATAGGAAATCAAGCAGGAATAAACACGATGTCATATACATTGATAGCACACTCATAGCGGAAGGCAAAATACACTTCGCCGCTATGATCGACACCCGTCAGATCAATGGTGGCGCATCGTTTGCCAGCCCCCCACTGTACATCCGAGGCGGTCATTTGTCCCTTGGTTCCGAGCAGATCCGTGGGTTCCGTGTCGGTGATCGCGGTAGCCGTTGACTTCAAAGCGAAATAGTCATTCGTGTCACCCAATGCGGCTCCACCAGTACCGTTACCATAATGGATCTCCACTCTCGTATACTTGGACAAATCGATTTCACCGAGTCCCACGATCGGGTTATACTTTCTAAACTCAATCGCATCGACGGTGGCGTGAAGGCTACAATTCGTCAGTTCTGTATTTCGTACATTGATTTTTGCCGAATATATAGCTGTATAGGTCACTTCTGCTGTAACAGCGATAACTTCTTTATCCCACCCGTAGAAAGTGTAAGTAAATTGGTCATCGGCAGGCTTGGTGGGCACTTCGCCTTGGTACACGGGTATATCGCCTTCCGCATATTTTTTCTCTTGCAGAACAGAGCCATCTTCATCAACAAAGGTTATTGTTTTGCCATTGGCAGGCTCTTGGGGTTTGGGCGTAGGTTCTTCTGCGACTGTAAACTTAATGCCTGTAATATTGACACCGTTATGGTCTGCCATATATACTGCAAGGTATGTATCACCTTCATAGGCGATTTCAGACAAATCAAGCGTTACGGTACGAATATCTGCCCCCCAATCTCCTTGAGCATTTTCCATGTTCCCTTGAACAATGATATTCGTATTGCCCAAGGCAGAGTTGATACTTGTCTTATTTGTAGTCAATGCAAAGAAACTGCCTACATCACCCAGCATAGCCTTCCCGTCGGAGCAATAAGAAATTTCAACTTGAGCATACAAGGAGAGATCCATGCTACCCAATCCTAAAACAGTTCCCATGTTTCTGACTTCGATCCGCTTGGTGAAAAGAGTGGGTTTGCCGCTTATCGTCTCTACAAGATCAAGCTCTATTTCTTCAACCTTGCTGTAATCTATGTCATCGGACTGGTCGGAATTTGACTCGGATATCACATAAAAATCCCAGTCTCCATCCACTGCCAACAATGCTTGACCGTTACCTGTTTCCGCATATTCAAGTTTGAAGGTATGATAGCCCGTTGCCAATCGTATAGAGCCGGTACCAATAATGACCTCACCACTCTCCCTTTCGGCATCATAAGACACCTCCGCAACAAGTCTGCCATCAATGTATAACATCGCTCCATCATCGCAAGCGATACGGAATCGATATTCTCCGTTTTGGGGAATCTTAACGTATCCATCATACGATAGTGCGAAATTTGACGTTCTGAAACCAATGTCTGCACTAATTGAGCCCACAGACATCGTCACCATTTTGTTATTTTCGATATGGTAGATGTTAGGAAATTTGCCATAATTAACAGGCAAATTGTAGACAGACATATGAAGTCCGGACTGCAATCTCCCCTCTTCTTTTTTCGTCAGTTCTGTGGCGGGCATATATGCAATTTTTTCTTCGGTTCGCCCGACAAGAACGGTCTCGGCAGATGCATCATATACCACATTCAAAGCAACAGAATAATTATTACGACGCTCCGGGGCACTATCACCTGTCGTAAACCAAGACTCCAAATCATAAATATCTGTCACATGATCCATCCAATGGAAATTGACAGCCACGCTCTCCCCAACCAAGCCCAACAGCGATCGTGGAATGGCTATCATCAATTCTGTCCCTTGACGTTGATACTGTACTGTACCAATTTCTTGCCATATATCGTCAATATAGGCACATAGTGTAGTCATTGTATCGCTCAACACCTCGTAATTAACCACAAAATCGTAGCCTTCCCAACCTGTGGACTTATCTTGATCTGCATCAATAAAAAGCAGCATCCAGTTGGGATTACGCTTATAAGATGTCATGTCCTTGGCGGTACGAGCATACACATACACCATACCTTTATCGGCAGTCAAACGAGATTCTACAATGTCATTACGACCGGTAGAGTTGACATAGCGAATCGTACCCGTAGGATCGGTAGAATTTCTCCACTTAGTATCATTCTCATAATCCGTAAATACAGGATAGATATTCTGCCATTTGGTGAAATCTCCCTCCACATCCATCGTTTGAGCACCGGTATTCCCCTCAGCAGGAAGTACCCCTTTGAATGTACGGATGATATTGCACATCTGGTAAAAATAGTTGTCGGTAAAGCCACCTTTCATAGGCTCAATGTCACGAGAAAACTCGGCATTGAATTGATCAACAAAACCAAAGGTTGAGCTGTTTTGGTCATATACCTTATCTGCACTGCGGAAGTTTTGTGCGGTCCACTCGTTCCAACGAGTAATCAACAGCACCTGACATTCCGGATTGCGAGTCATGACCTTTTGAAAAGCACGTTGAAATACAATGCCTTCTCCCATAGTTCCTGTTTCAATAAAGCGATCCAAAAACTCATTGTTTGAATATTGTCCGCTTCGTCCGTCTCCAGGATATGCAAAGCCTTCGGTCGTACCAATACCCATAGCTTCGGCTTGTTGGGGGTCATCATGCCAGCCATAACCGTATCCGCCGGAATTCACGTTATCACCCCAACTGTTGTAGCCCTTAGGCATATCCAGCCATTGGGCTCCAACCCAAGACAAACGGAAGGTAAAAAAATTCATGTATTCTTGGTTTTGCAATACTGCAAAACCATTCTGCTTGTCCTGCTTGAGCATAACCAAGGGCTTGCCTTCCCAATAAAACCAAAGATCCTTGTATTTTTCTTGTTTATAGAAGGTCTCGTATATATCACCAAGGCACCCCTTACAGGTATTCGGGTTAATATCCGCCGTGATCCAAGGAACAATATAAGGGGTCATTTGCCCTTCCTCTCGCATGGCAAGCATGGTATCAAGAAGCGTTTTGAAGCCATTGTGGTATAAGAACGTATTGGTAAAATCAATATAAAGGAAATCCACGCCAGCCATAGCGAAATAACGCATATCACGCCGAATCTGCCAGACATCGTCTGCCATGTGGTAACCCGTCTCCGGCTCTGACCACCAACAGAATGTACCGTAGGATCCTAAATAGGGGTGCTCCGGATCACAAGCGATAGCCTTTGTCACATCTATGTTCGTTTTGACCGAACCGGATTCGGAACAGGTCCAAAGTGAATAAAAAAGTCCAACCCATTTGTTCTCTTGAGGCAATCCGACTTGGTCAGATGAAACAAGTTCTCGTCCAAGGGCATCAAGGGCTGTCTCATTATAATTCTCAATCAAAATCGGAGCACAGTTCCCTTTTTCGCTGAGTACCAACTCATCAGCCTTAGAAGGCGTGAATGTCAACAAGTCCTTGCTACTGTTCACCACGGGAATTTCATTCATCTCGGTATCCGGTTCTGTTCCAACCTCTGCGGTGTCCTCTATCGAATTGGTATTCTCCGTATCCGTACTCTGTCCTTGTGTGCCGGTGCAGGCAGTAGAGAAGAGCATAACAGAAGTTATTAGGAAAGTTAAAATATATTTCACTCTTTGTTTCTTCATGAAGCGTCCTCCTTTCTTTTCCGGAGAAATATGACCGCTGTTGCAAGAGGTAAAATACCAAGGCTGATCATGGTGGATGCACAGCCGCCCCCATTGTCCGAGGAAGTTACACTCTCGTTACCGCTTGTATCAAAAGTTGTCATCTCTGTTAAAGTATCCGTGTCCTGTGAGGGTGAAGTAACAACGGGATCAAAGTTCTCTGTTTCCCGAGATGCGTCTTCCCCAGCGGTTGTCTCAGTGGGAAAGACGAATTCTCGATCATCCTCGGCTGTTGCGTAAAACTTGATATTCGCCACTTGATACATAGCATCTGAACCTGCACTATAAAAAGACAAATACACGGGACCGCTGTAATCTGTATCAAATACAGCATACGAAAGTGTAGGATTCACCAGACTCACACGGCTTATAGCAGACGCCCTCGCCAAAACTGTATCGCACGAGGGGCTTGTGACAAAGCGCACCTCCGCACCGTCCGGAAAAACCGTACTCTTACCATTCGTCACCTCAAAGGAGGCAACACTCACTTGGGACAAGTCATAATCGCCGATATACACATAATTCGTGCCGGCCACTGTAGCGTTGAATTGAAGGAAATGATGGTCTTCTCCCAACCATTCGCTGCTGTGACGTACGCGCTTGATTTGTTTGCTGTCCAAGCTATTCATCCATTCATCCGTCACCTTAAAGGTATACTTAGGCTCTGTCTCACCCGGGGCAAGCGTTTCTTCCGGTTCTGTTTCGTCTCCCTGAGGCTCGTTACCCGTCTTTTGGTAAAACTTAAATGCAGAAATGCAATAGCCATCGGAAACACCTGCACTATAAAAGCTGACATACAGGGGGCCTTGATAATCAGTATCTAAATAGGCCGAACAGGTAGCTCCTCCCGACCAACCGATAGATGAGATAGCCTTGGACGTTGAAAGAACTTCGTTCCCTGCCGCATCCTTTGAGAAAGCGATACAACTCGTATACTTAAAAACAGAAGAAGGATCGTTTCTCGCCTTAAATGTAATGGTGCCAACATCAGAGAGATCATATTCGCCAAGATAAAAGTAGTTCGTTCCCTGACCCATCATATTAAAGTTGAGCCAAGCTCCCTCTACACGCACCAGTTTATATCCATCCGGAGCAATGCTATCAGCGTATTCTTTTGTAATATCAAACTCATAGAGTAGAACTTCTGTCGTGTCTTCTGCCATCGTTGGTAAAACAGTCATTGCTAAAACAAGCAATACAGCACTCATCAAAATAAGAAATAAATTGCGAATTTGATTATTTCTCATTAGTATTTCTCCTTTCAAAACATCACGGTAGTGTTTGGGGAAAAGCATTTACTGATCAAACACGCGATCCAAGCCTTTTTGTGCACTTGAACTGAATTTTTTGATATATGAAGTATAGATATTATTACCTCCCTCGCACATTTGAGGAATCATATATACCAAACTATCCATAGATTTGTGACAATTACAAATAATCAATCCTACATCACTCACTTGAGAATCCCAAATTACATCTAACATTTCAGCGTCTTCGGGCGCATTCGCCAACTTAGAACCGAGAAGATCCTCGTAATAAGCAATCTTCACAGGAGCCGTATAATATGCCAACAGCTCCAGAACTTCTCCCACCATATCAGGATTCTTAATGGTCGTAGGAACGGCCATGAGTCCATTCCAATTCAAAGATTTATAGGATTCTTGATTTTCGTCATACAGGGGATACGGCAACACGCCAAAAGGAATTTTCGAACTTCTCAATTCAGTAAGCTGATCGGACGAATAAAACTGGAACAAGGAGGTTCCGTTAGAAAAATCCACGATTTTATCTGCCGAAGCGTTCTCCCAGGCACCCCAAAAATATGAATATTCTGCATTATAAAGATCAAAAACAGTCTCGATAAGGTCATTGATCTTATCGGGATTGTTATTGTAGGCAATTTTGTAAAGCCCTTCACCATCTCTGTCTACGATTTTCAAATTACTACTCGTGATGAAGCTGATCAAATATGTCCATCCCCACCCCGTAATACCGTAGGTATCTTGATTATCCCATTTGGAATCGCCATTATCTTCCTTTATTAAAGAAGCCATTTCCATCAGTTTCTCCAATGTCCATTGTTTATCTCTGACCAACTGATACGGGACGTCCATATTATACTTTTCCATCATGTCTTTGTTGAATACGAGACAATGCGTTTTGGAAAGACATAGATCACTATACCCCAACAAATACTGATCAGCTACCTTGATCTCATCCATTAAATTTTTCTTCCAATACTGAGCATCGAGATCAACGGATTCCAAAGCACCAAGATCATACAACGCATTGGATGTAATTAAGTCAGTTAAGCCCTGATAGGTTGACGTCATGACTAACTGATAGTCGTCATCTCCGGATTGTACTGTTTTAATAACATTAGCCGAATATTCGATCCAATCTCCGGCATCCTGTTGTACCAGATTCACCCCCAAATGATCTTTGATCCTCACGCTTCTTTCGTAAACAGAATCCGATAAGGTATCGCCACCTCCTGCTTCAACCAAAATTAAATTTTTGTCAAAGCAAAGTTCGGGATTATTATCCGGAATAACAATATTAAAATCGCAGTCATAATTTTTAGTCGCTATGGTGGGTTTGTCAGTCGCATCTCCTTCGCTCATATTACCTGATGTGTCAGAGGATTCGTTAGTTGTTCCCGGGTTCAATTCTTCAGCGCAAGATACGCCAGGAAGAACCATTAGAATACAAAGAAGTAGGGCTAATAACTTTCTATGTTTATTTTTCATGAAATTTCTCCTGTTTTACATCTTTTCATTATTGGCTTACCGAATACGGGATAGTTATTTTCCTCCCATTCAAACGGCTGCACGAATACATTTCTACCATCCCAACCGGATCCGGAAATAAGGTTCGCGTGGTAAACAATATAATCCACCTCCCGATCACCTTCGGTAACTGTCGTAAAAGAACAATGTCCCGGGCCAAAAACATCAGTCGTTTTTTCAAAAACCGCATGATCTGCCTTGATCCAATTCTTCACATCCAAAACATCTCCCTGACAGTTAAACGTTAATAACCCTAAACAATAGTCATCATACTTGCTGTCATTACCCGAATATACAATATGTATCTTGTCGTTTCGATACAGGACAGCGGGGCCTTCATTGACAAGTCCCACCTTTGTTTCAAAAGCGAGTTCAGGTTTGCACAATGTAATCGTTTTGCCTGTTAAGGAAAGCGGATCTGACATTTTCGACATGAACATCTCGCTGCACTTTGTCCAAATAAAATACAACTCCTCCTGATAGATCATGACCGTACCATCGATCGTCCAATGACCCTCTAAACCTTTTACCGCCCCCGCATTTGTATATTCACACATGGGGGAATCACCTTCACCAACCAAAACCGTCATCGTATGCATCCACTGACCATAATCAGGAGCAGCGTAGATATACCATTTGCCATCAATGTGATGAAGTTCGGGAGCAAACCAATCCTTTAGCGCCCCGTTCTGAGTACAATCATAAACCAGTTTCGTTTCGCCATTTCCAATATTCCAAAGTTTATCCGCTTTACTTATATAAACACCTTGGCTGTTTGAATAGCAGTGGTAATAATAACCATTATGCCTTAAAACATATGGGTCTGATGTATTACCGCGAGGACTACATGGGATAATAGGATTTTTATATTGTTTCATCATCAAATTTTCCTTTATTAAACAGATGCCTTCAAATTGATTTTGTACTCGGCAAAAGACAGTTTGGGCACCACACAGTTAATAGTTCCCTTGACAATTTCCAGCGAAGCAATCACATTTCTGATCTGCATATCGTTTAGCCGATTCATAGACAAAAGGCTATCCGCCTGCAAGCCTTCTCCCTGTATTTCTCCTTCGATTACGGGGAATGCAGACAAATCGAGCTCAATTTCACCATCCTCCTCTGAACGATTCAAAATATTCAAAATCAACGCATCATCCGTTTCGTTGATAGAAAGCTGTATCTGAACCGCATCGTTACGGGTTGGATAATAATCTTCCAAAACCAAAGTCTGATAGGCTTGAGTTTTTGAAAACATCCGCATCATCATGCCCGCCGCCGTGGGATATGCGCCCTCCTTAGGGGTCTCAATCACGGATTGCGAATGCGTATTGGCGAGATTGTTGAAATTAATAAAATCAATGTCCTGGCCGTGTCTTTGCCACATCATCATAGTAGCGGCCGCATCCAACGCATACGACCACTTACTGAACATAAAGCACTTGCCGTGCTTCATTTGTGAACGGGGTACCATGTTATAAACGTCCGCGCCGTTTAGTGGCAGCCACTCGGTATTGCAGTAGCGGATACATGTTCCGTGCGCTTCGTTGAATGCATGAATGATCGCCAATTTCCGTTCGAGATCCTCTTCCTCAAAGCCCCTGTCAGCCAAGAAATCAATGTCCATACCTGCAATCTCAACCATTTTTGCAAGAGCTTCGATGCTTGAGCAATAGGAGATCATGCCAATCTTGATGGTAGGATCCACCGCTTTCATCGTGCGGGAATACAGGACACATGCCTCGGCATATTCCTCGTCCCTAAACCAACGGTGCATTTCGTTGTCCATTTCCCAATATTTAACATTATAGGGTTTAGCTCGCCCGTTAGCCATACGAGCTCGTCCACCTACCGTTGTTTCATCACCGTTGCAGTACTCTACCCAAGCGGCAGCTTCGCGAGCACCGGTCTCTAAATCAGCAAAATGAGGCAGATCTCTACCGTGACGGCCGGCAGGGATGGAAGGATTATTGGGATCTTCATCCAAATACTTGGGAGGCACATAATCGTAGAAACGCTTAAAGGGATGGTGCATATTCACACAGATCATTGACTCTGCGCCCACAGCTTCAACATAAGTAGCCAACTCATCGGTTCCGATATCGTTATACTGATAACCGCCCCAGAAATAAGAATATGAAGGGGGGCGATATTGACCAATGCCGTCACGCCAGTTATAGAAGGATGCAAAACATCCACCGGGCCAGCGAATCACCTTGGGGGCGACATACTTCCCTGCCTCGACCGCGCTCTTTTTAAAGCCGCCAATGGCATCCGAGGGGATAAGGGAAAAATCGTCACAAATAACCGCCGTATGGGGTTCAAGAAGGAGAGCAAAGGTATATCGACCTTCGGCAGGCACAACAAACGTGGCAGATACGTCAGTATAGTCGGTATTGATTATGTCCAGAGGACAAGTCGCCACAGGATTCTCCACGGTTCCTTCGCGATAGATCGCCACCGTTAACCGAGGATCCCCGGACAAAAGTTTAATCTTTCCTTTAAAGTTATACGTAACGTCGGTAAAACAATACTTACCGTCCTGTGCCAAACCGCCTAACGAATCACTACTATTGGCCACTTCCATAGCATAATCACCATGGCACCCCTCTTTGACGTTTGTGATTCTTACATCAGCCATAGGCGTTGTTTCAATAACAAATGTGGAATCATCTTCAATAAGCTGATATCCTACGGCATTGGGGAAAGCAAACCATGCATTGTGTTCGTAGGAGGAATGATACCAATCGAAAACACTCCAATTCGTTTCACAACGAGAAGACCAGTCGTTTTCATCTTCTAATAGGTCATACCAAACTTTATTGATCATGCGATAAGGATAAAAAGGTTCAAAACTACGGTTAAAAAACATTTCAGCCGCCATACCCTCTACCTGTAGGCCATAGCCCAGCTCGATAAAATTCGAAGAAAGCTTTTTACTGATAGGCGTCGAATGATATTGGCGTGTAGCTTTTAATTTCGTAATTGTCCCCCCTCTTTATTCCGGAATGATAGGATAAAGTTGTATCGTATTCCCGCCATCTACCACAAGTTCAGCACCCGTGGTATTTCTGGCATGAGCAGCAAAATAGTAAATCGCATCAGCCACATCGGCTCCCACTGCTACGTCGCCGATAGGTGTATACCGAGATGGCACTTTGGCATAGAAATCCGGATTCTTCTCCCAGCGATCTGTTTTTATCATACCGGGGAGCACAGCGTTCACGCGGATATTGTACTTGCCGAGATCAAGTGCCAAAGCTCTCATAAGTCCAAGTTGTCCTCCTTTGGAAGCAACATATGCGACTCGATCGGGGATGGCTCTGTAAGCTGTATTGGAATTCACAAATACGATGTTTCCTCCACCGTTTTCCTTCATCATCCTTGCCGCGTGTTCGCACAAGCAGAAATTCCATACCACGTTGGTATTGATAACCTTCATCAAATCAGTTAGAGGATTTTCAAAAATTTTCATGCCTAAACCCTGATCTGCGGCGTTCAATATAAGCGTTTCAACAAAAAGACCTTTGCTGTCAATCTCCGCGAACATTTTTTTAACAGCCACTTCATCTACCGTCCTCTCATCGATAAGAGAGTCCAAATGGTAACCTAATATCTGTATCCCCGGAAATTTTTCTCTATATGCCTTTTCAGTGGTATGTACTTTTTCGAAATTCCTACCAGTAAAAATTACGTTATATCCCTCGGTGGCAAATTTTTCCACAATTGCAACCCCAGTATTGATACAAGCTCCTGTTATCAAAACTGTTTTTCTGTTGTTTGCCATATCAGTTTACCTTATCGTATACGCGGACATAATCCACAATAAAAGCATCATCGGTAAAACCTTCTTGACGTCTACCGATCTTACCCACACCAATAGCACCATAATCATAGGAATATTCACCGACCTTAAGGGGGGTTTTGTTTCTATAACCTCGCACCTCAGTGGTCAGCAGAATAAATTGAGGTACCTGTGATATAGCCGCATGGCAACGACCAACCTCTTTTCCATCGCAATAGAATATGTACTCTGTTTCTGTCCATAACATACCGAAACGATGGAAACCATCCTCGGTGTTCTCCACCGGATAATTTACTCGACCATCATCTCTGAACTGCTTACCATAGCCACCAAAGATGTTACCTGTAGATGCGCTGTTAGGATAAAAGTTCTCCATAATGTCATTCTCGATACCACACCATGCAGGGTCAAAACGAGTACCAATGGAAGCCGATTGTAACCAAAAGGCACTCCACATAACATCAGGCTCTTTGGGGAACTTGCACCGCACCTCATAATATCCAAAACGATGTTCAAACTTAGCCGGAGACAACTCGCCCAAGCGCCACATTGTATCCTGATTCCAAGGGTTTCCCTGGTTGCCCATAGGGACGTCGAAAGAATTAGAGCCCGTCTGAAGCTGGGGCGAGACGTAGCATCCGTCACGTTCGGTACGGTGAAGCTCCACGCAACCGTCCCGAACGATCACGCCTTGATCGGTGTAAGCTGGAAAGGGCTTGCCCCAAAAGTTCAGTCTGAAATCCCACTTGGTGCGATCCAGCTCATCACCGTCGAATTCATCATGCCATACCAGCTTCCACTCGCCTTCAGGAAGAAGGCTATACTCGTGATTTTCAATATCATATTGTTTCATTTTGTCTTTCTCCTTGTTCGTATCAAAAATAAAACTCAGTTTTTGCAGGTCGAATATCGGTCAATGCACCCGTATAGTGGCGCAAGTCGTGTCGGACGTATGGATGCTTCAAGCACTCCTCTTCGTTCAATTCAATGCCGAGACCGGGACGGTCTCCGATCTTGATGCGGCCGTTCTCGTAGATGAGATGTTCGTCCGTGATATACTTTCTGTAATCCACGTCGCTGTACATGATCTCCAGAATACAAAAATTGGGGCAGCAGGCAGCGAGCTGGAGAGTTGCCGCATTGGCGATAGGACCGGAGGGGTTATGTGGCGCGAATGGTATGTAATGCGCTTCGGCAATAGCGGCGATCTTTTTCAGTTCCATGATACCGCCCGCATGGGAGATGTCAGGCTGAATATAATCGCTTGCACGGCGGCGGAACAGCTCGTTGTAGTCGAAGCGTGTATATAACCGCTCGCCTGCAGAAATGGCAACGGGGGATTTCTCCCTCACAGCCGCCAATGCCTCCAGATTGTTGGGAGGGACGGGCTCTTCCAAGAACAAAGGCTTGAAAGGGGCAACCTCTTGGGCAATTTTAATACCCGTAGGCACGTCAAAGCGGCCGTGAGCTTCAATCAGCAAATCTACATGATCCCCTACGGCCTCACGGACGGCTGCAATACAGCGAAGCGCTTTATCCAGATCCTGGTTGGAAATTTGGAGATAATTCTTGCCAAAAGGATCCCATTTGAGAGCAGTCACACCTCGCTTAACAGCTTCCCTTGCTTTCTCCCCAAATTCTTCGGGCTCTTTAGCGCCTGCAAACCAACCGTTGATGTAAATACGGACATCCTCGTTGACCTTGCCGCCCAAAAGCTGATATACGGGCACGCCCAATGACTTACCCAGGATATCCCACAGCGCCATTTCCACGGCTGATAGTGCCGACATAAGCACCGCTCCGCCTCTCCAATATGCATCTCGGTAGATATCGTGGAAATGTTTTTCGATTTGTCGAGGATCTTTGCCCAGCAAATAATCCTTGATGTGTTCAACAGCACCTACAAGGGCTTTTTCCTTGTACTCCAACGTGCCCTCGCCCACACCTGTGATGCCCTCGTCGGTATATACTTTGACAAAGATCCAGTTTGTGCGGAAGCAATCTACTACAAATGTTTTAACGTCCGTGACCTTCATTCTTCCACCTCCGATGTTAATGATATTTCTTTATACATTTCGGGAATTACATATCTTTCCGAATCAAAGATATCCGGTTGCATGTCGTCAAACATCCCGAAATGAATAGGGATGATCTTCTCTGCCCCCACGCGGCATGCAAAGCGGGCAGCATCGACCTGATTCATATTGTTGCCAACCCCGTTGACTGGCAAAAACACCGCATATATCTCATCAGGGATCTCACACAAAACACGTTCGCTATACAGGGTATCTCCCGTTACGTAGTAGCGTTTGTTCTCCTTCAGATCCTCTATTACTACGCCGATTGCATATGCATCGCTATGCACGGCGGAAACGGCTTTGAAACGCAACTTCCCTTCTGACCACTCTGTTCCGGCATCAAACTGAACATAGTTATGACCGTTTCCATATGTCCTCGCCTTTTGCCAAACAGAAGTAGGGCCAAGCACCAGCATAGACTTGTCCTGTTTTTCAAAGTAACGGGAAGCTGTTTCAGGATCGTAATGATCTAGATGATCATGGGTAAAGATCATCACATCGGGGGTGATATCAAATAATCTTTCATCCACTGGTTGACGGCGGTAGTTTGCGGGATTGATTTTCTCCACCATATCCGAAAGATATGGATCGATCATCACCACAGTATGCTGAGCTTCAATCAGCAACCCTGCCTGTCCTATCCATGTAATTTTAAGCATAGTCTTCTCCCTTGTAAAAACAGATCATTAATGAGTTTTCCAAAGTTGTACGGGTCCCATAAGTCCCGAGGGAAGCAATGTCAGCTGATACGACAGCCCGTCTCTTTCCTTGCCGACCAACGTATTCGCAACCTCCACTGTTATGCGATTTTCTCCCTTTCGCAACAGCGATGCCACAGAAAAACGGTAGGGGGCCGTGATACGGATGCCCGCATCATGTCCGTTAACGGTCAATCGGGCGGTCTGTCCTACCCGTCCGAGATCAAGCACTTCACCCTCAGGCTCTCTATCCAAAGTCAAGTTAAAATCGTAACGGATTTTCCCCGAGAAATGAGGGAGCGCATTAGGTCCTGTCACGTTAAAAAGAGTATCCGTAACAGTATAAGCCTCGAAGGTGTCAAGCTCCTCCGACTTTGCCAAAGAAAGCATATAGGTAGGTGTCAGCACAAGGGGCTCAGACAACACAGGCACAGGAGGCAAACCCTTGGTGTCATCAAATACCCAAATTTCGGATTCGCCCGCGAGCAGAGAGAGGCTAACCCGTCCATTGGCGGTACTGTCGCTATAAATACCATCTTCAAGCAGACGCAAGCGGGCAAAATCGCCCATAAGAGGCAAAGTTATCACGGTTTCCAAAGGGGTACTTGCCTCGTTAAAGAACATAAAGATGTGTTTTCCATCGCGAACGACATGGTAGAAGGTAAGCAAGGGATGCTTCCCTTCCGCCATGATATCCGTAAGTCCAAGGTCACGGATATAGGCGGGAATTTCGCAGACATCCATATATGTCCCAACAGCATCACGAGGTCTACCATTACAAAGAATGATAGGAAAGCCTGTGGCATGAAGTTCGCTAAGCTTTTGCAGAAGCTCCTGTGGTAGTTCAGGAGCATAGGGGATGATCAAAGCACCGTAAGAAGCATTCCCCACTCTCAGCTTGCCGTCTGATAAGGTGGTATTTGCATCGCACAGCTTGTCAATACAAAGAATATCATAATTGATCTGATGATCCAGGAGTGCTTGTGCCGAAACCTGTGTCAGCTCGGCATCACCTCGGCGATTCATCCATTCACCCTCTGCGTGATAAAGAATCGCGCAGGACACCACAGCCTCCCCTCCTGTGAGCAGATGGGCAGCTTTATTTGTATAAGCCATGAGTGCCGAAAATCCGTCAAATTGAGGATCATGACCTTCTGCTCCAAAATTAGGCGGACAATCAGGATCCGGATAATCGGGAGAAAAGGCATGAGGCACAAAATGGTTCACACCTCGGACAAGCAGGAAATCAATCAGCCATTTCATGAAGGGGCAGCCCTCGCCCCACCCAAATGCACCGAACACCTCACACATAGCGCGTCCCTGCATTTGTGAATATTGGCGAGCCATAGAAGCGGCAAGCTGTGCGAGGACACAATGGAAGAAAGCTGGATCTGCCATACCGCCTGCGGTGGTAGAGTTATGCATATAATGCCCCATAGCGGGCATGACCTGATGGAGAACAATATCTATACCGCTCATATCCTGTCCTTCCAATGCACGGAAATAATGACCACCACTGGAGGAAAGGCGTGCATGGGCATTCATATCCTCAATGATATGACCGATATACATGACGCCGTGTTCTCTGCACCAATCACCTATCTGAAAGCTGAAGCATTTTCTCCAAAGACGAGTTGCCGCATTCATATAAGCTAATCTTGTCTTATGCGCATGATCGCTCATGTACCATAACTCGCCGAGATACTGTCTGGCGTCCTCCCCCAACTCATCCGACATCATGGCAAGAAGATTTTCGTTATACGGAAGAGCACGTCCCGAATCTCCAATACGATGCTCGTAAAACCCATAGTCCATGCGCATTGGGCCGAAGGAATTATTGCCAAAGCAAGGCTCATCCGAGAAAAATCCTACCAACGTGTTGCCAAAATATTGAGCATAACGCTGATAATGAGGTTCATAAACCGCCTCAATCAGCACATGACAGGACTCCTCTGAGATCATATCTATGTAATCCTTATGCCCTGCGCTTTGGGTCTTGTTCAAAAAGAAGATACGATAGCATCCCTCGGGAACATCCCAGAATAGATAACCGTCATGGATTTTATCCGTTAATTCAATAGGTGAGCTTGCAATATCCTCGTCATTACCTGTGCGAGGGTAAGCGAAAACACCCACAAGCGGAGTTTCTGGCTTATTGGGAGGCATAAGAAAAGAGGCATCATCCAATGGTCCCATAACATCCACATGACGCTCAACCAACGTCCATTGGCGCAAATGAGGATATTTCTTTGGGATCAGGCCGTTAGCGTATCCGGTGGGAAAATGCTTGTCGTCCAAAATCCACACCTTCATTCCCAACTTTTTGCATTCAGCAAATATGATATCCATATCAGCCCACCAATCAGGCCCGCAGAAGTCAGGATGAGGACGTGATTCAACGCAAAGAGCTCGACAACCACTGTCATAAATGCGTTTCACCTGCGCGGGGATGCGATCGCGATGGTTTCCGTGTTGCCAATAAAAAGGGAGAAGATAGTTGCTTTCCTGTCCCATCAATACGTCTTGCAATCTCCGATCTTTCATACCAATTCTCCTCTTTTTTATTTTGTAATCAATTTGAATGCTTCACTTGTCAACATTATTCTTGGTAAAATCATTAATTCTATTCTTTAGTTTATTCGCTACGAAAGTCTTACTGCGCACATATACGGCAGAAAAAGCACGCTCGTTCTCTGCCGCCTCCCAGAAGGATTGCAGGATTTTTCCTCCCAAGGGATAATTATATGCCAAAATAAAGGAGTTATCAAAGTTATCGTGAATGATATCAATCATTGCCGATGCCTTGGGATCGTCCACTAATTTGATCTTAAGATGCTCGTTATAATAGGTGGGCAATAAGATTCTTGCCGATTCACGGTTGAGAACTTCAACCACTGTTGAGATAAAATTCAAATCCTTGGCACTACTCAAGATAACACCCATTTCGGTGGTATCATGCGCCGCCGTCGTGTATTTTTTATCAGATGCCCACAGCATAGGATAGGGCAACACAGCAATATCACCCTCCATTTGACGAAGCTCTTCGTTTTCCAGGGTACCAAGAGCCACATCTGCTGTAATCAAAGCATTGTTTTGTGTAAATGTAGTCAACGCGTTGCCCGAAGCCTTCCATGTATTTTCATGATTCAAAAGCTTTCCAATCGCTTCTGCCAGACTATTGGCTCGATCGCCTTCCTGGATAGTAATCGTGGGAATACCGTCTTCGTCTCGGCTGATATAGTTGGTGGTGCCGCTTGTCGCCAATGGTATGGTTGCTCCCCAATATTCCGTATCTACATAGCCAAATAAATCGCCTTCGTTTTTCTGACCGTCGCCGTTCAGATCCTCGTATACAACATCAATCAAAGTGATCATTTTCTCATATGTCCACTCATAATTGAGAACAACATCGTAAATCTCATCGGGGGAGCTTTGGAAATAGTTCTCATACACCTGCTTATTCATCAAAAGAATATGGGCAGTTCTGAGAATATCAATGAAATAGTCTCCTGCAAGGATATATTGATAACCGTCCATCAGACGCATATCCTCCATATAATCCTTGTACCAATATTCCCGGTTAAAATCAAACACACATTCCTCATCAAACACATTGTAGAAGTGTCCTTCAATGATCAATTCCGCAAAGGCATAGATGTCATTGATGACCAGATCATATTCGTGATCCCCCGACATAGTCAGCCGACGAATATCTGCGGCTACATGGTCATAGTTCAAATTCACTTGAGTATAAACCAGATTCACGCCCAAGTCTTCCTCCACGGCAACGTTTCTTTCGTGCGCTATGTCACTAACCGTACCGTTGCCAAGCCCTCCATTTCCTTCGATCAGAAAATTGGAGTTTCCACTTGAACTGGCAATATTGGTGCTGGTATAAATATTGAATTCTCTTCCTTGGTAGTCGATTCCGTCAAAGCGATGATCCTCCTCAGAGGACTGAAATTCAATGTTTTTCGTTGTCCCTTCGGTTTCCTCGCTTATAGAAGAATCTGAATCACCGCAAGCGGTAAATACCATCATGGCAGATAACAAATTCACTATCGAGAGCAACATACATATGTATTTCTTTATTCGATCTATCTTATATTTCATCATTTATTTCACCCCTATTTTTAATTGATGGCGCATATGTATGTTAGTCACATACGCAAAACCCTACAGTAAGCATACACGACCATAGTGTATGACTATGCTCAGCAGTCATATATGCCATTTTTCATATTTATAGAAAACATTTCAAAATTGCATCGTTATTATAATGGTATGCCCCCGCCCTTTCGAGCGGGGGAGGGTACTCCTGCGAAGGAGAAAGTCAAATTATAAGTCATTCATGCCTCATAGGTAACGAATCTGAATCAAGGAATCAACTCAACGCCAAAGAGATCAAATATGATAGCATCGGGTCTGGGGAAAGCCAAATACAAGTCGCCCTCATAATTTTCGGGAATTTCCACGGTCACAGTCTGTCTATCGTCCGCCCATCCAACTGTTATATTTTTCATGAGAGCAGACGAAAGTACGTTGGTATTCTCGCCACCGATAGAAACCACATCCTTTGTATTTGTGACGGCAAAGAAATATCCTGCATCACCTAGATTTATCTGGCCACCAAGCCCGTATGTGATCTTAATTTGGGAGTATTCCGACAAATTCACATTTTTAAAGCGCAAAACCACGTCTTCTTTGCCATTAAATCTAAATCTATGCTTTGATAATCCCTTATCGACTAAAGCAGGCTCCGGAGAGTAACCGCCATCGCTGTAATGTATCAATTCGAAATTTTCTTCCGTCATTTCCAGCTTCAAGATTTCGTCGGGATTAGGCTCATCGGGATTCGGTTCATCGGGATTCGGTTCATCGGGAATTACATATCCCTCTGCATAAACAAATTCAATAGAATAAATGTTAACCGCGGTCTTGGGCTTGGGGAAAGCCAAATACAACTTGCCCTCATAATTTTCGGGAATATCCACGGTCACA
>JAZSFA010000024.1:0-4748 GCA_045531965.1 Eubacteriales bacterium | reverse complement strand
TTGAAACCTTTTTGGAAAAAGGTTTCAAGACTTCCAAAAACTTTCAAAAAGAAGATATTTTCCCACTCCCAAGGCTCTCCCTCCGGGGGAGCTCCCCCCAGCGGGGAGGGGGGGGTTTCTCCCTCTCCTATATATCGGCGGGTGGATATGGAATCCGCCCCTACAGTGATTTTTTGAAAGTTTTTGGAGATGCCAAAGAACCTTTTTCCAAAAAGGTTCTTTGGTGGGGCGCGGGGCAAAGCCCCGCAAAGAAATCGGGGTCAAGGGACGAAACCCCTTGCGTTCTCCCCCGTATGTCGACGGGCAGATATGGAATCCGCCTCTACAGTGATATTTTTAAAGTTTTTGGAGATGCCAAAGAACCTTTTTTCAAAAAGGTTCTTTGGTGGGGCGGGGGGCAAAGCCCCGCAAAAAAGCGGTACGGGGCAAAGCCCCGCAAAAAAATCTCTCCTACACCCAAAATCCGGCGTGCTGTGTCGTATACGGTAATATCAAGGACTGCATACCGCCTTTTTTGTAATTGTCGGAACGGATTTAACCGAAATATCTTGACATTTGCACAATTTCGTGGTATGATATTATATGTATAACTATCTCTGTGCCATTTTTTAGGAACGCGCAGCATATAGTGTGAAAATCCATAGATTACAGGAGGTGTAATTGATGAGCAATAAAAGAAACGGCGCCGGACGCATCTTACCCGTCATTGTGATGGCCTTGACGCTGGCTTTGATCATGATTTGCTCGGTACTCCCCGCAGGTGCTTTCGAGCTGAAAGCAGATACCCTCAGGGACGTACAGGTCTTCTTCGAGGAGACCGAGGGCGATCTTGCTCTCAACCGTGATACCCTCACAGCATTCGCGCAGGATCAACTGGCGAAAAAGCAGGAGGCGGATCCCGAGAATTTCCCCGCAGACAAAATGGCAGCGTTGGCTGTCCTTTTGATGGATGCGGAAGGCAACGTGAACTTTGGTCTTGTGACCGACCTTTTGGCGTCCAACCTGGGCGGCGATGAGGCGCTGACCATCAACGCCGTGCTGGACATCCTGCAAAAGGTGACGAACGCCGATCAGCTGATCGACTATGTCAAAACCCAGAAGTCTTATCTGGCAGGCAATGCGGCTGTATCCTATACTGTGGAATGGCAGATCAACGGTCAGACCGTGGCTACCGATACCATCCGGGATACCGACGTCTTTACATACCCCACCCGACAGGAAATGAACCTGCGCTCGGGTGAGTACGTCCGCTGGGACTGCGGCGCTTTCTTTGAAGCCCCCGAAGATCCCACCGCCGTCACCGTCATCAACGGCACCGTCACTAACCTCGCAAAGGAATTGGTGGCAGTCTCCGACGGTGTGAGCGTTGCCAACAACGTGTTCAAAGCCGTCATCGACGAGGACAGCCGTCAGGTGGTGCTGGCGCTGGATGTGAACGCGTCCAACTACATGGACGTGATCCACGCCATCTTTGATACCGAGGCGAGAGAAGAGATCAAGGCAGAGATCAAGTCCTTGATGTACGACGTCGCCGCCGCAGGCATCAACGCAGGGGTCAATACCCTCAGCATCAACGGCTACGAGATCCTCACCGTAGACAGCTACGCCCTCCATGACCTGGTGGCGCTGCTGGACAACGTTGCCGCAGGTAACGTGGGCGACCTTGTCTCGGTGCGCGGCATCGAAGACTTTGTCAAGAACGAAAACTATACCATGTACCGCTTCACCCACATGACCCCCGTCACCGTGGATGGCGTGACCTATGAGTCCTTCGGCGACTATACCTTCACATTGGAAACCGAAGGTCTTGCGTCGGATAGCTGGACCGTCTCCCTCTGCTTCGAGGGTGATACCTCGGATCTCGTGCAGATCGCCGCTTGGCTGGAGGAAGTCGTCACCGTCACCGACATTGAGGGCGGTAAGAACTTCTGTGTGGATCTCTCCAACGCCAAGATGCAGTTCATCCTGGAGCAGGCGTACCACTCCCTCGTTACCCCCGATACCATCCGCGCCATGATCACCCGCTTTGAGACTCCCGACGGCGATTTCTTCTACACCGTCAACGCGGATATGACCGTGGGTCAGCTGAAGGATCTCATCCGCAACGGCGACTACGATGACCACCTCGGTCAGCTGGTGGGCGGGGAAGTGACCCTCAACCACCGTGAGCAGTTCCGTCAGCTGTTGGATGCCCTGATGGACACCATCCCCGCCCATTGGGACGACGATACCCTTGGCTCCCTCTACGATGGCGACCATTGGTTCTCCTTCGACGGCACCCGCGACAACGCTTGGTTTGAAGACCTCTTCCAGCGCTTGTTCGGCGACTTCTCCTGCTTCGTGGCAGGCAGAGAGCTGAGCGCATCCCAGATCATTTCCTACGTCTTTGATCAGATGCAGTTCCACGATATGTACCTGCAGCTGGACATCTATATGGGCGATTATCGCCTCTACTACGTGGACAACGGCGGCACTATGGAGAGCGTCTTCATGAGACCCGGCATGGACGTCTCGGTGCTGTTCGGTAACGTCCCCGAGCGTGAAGGCTACGATATCGTCTATCTCTATAACGGCGCAGAGATCACCGTCACCCCCAACGAGGATCTCACCGAAGAGACCGCCCTTACCTATGAGTACCGCCTGAGAAGCCACGAGCTGACCGTAGAGGTGGTGCTGACCGATCCCGTCACGGGCGAGTCCAAGACCCTCACCGAAACCCTGACCGTTCCCTTCGGTACCGTCATCGACGAGGTATACCTCCGCACCATCGTCGCGGATATGGTCCCCGAGGGCTATAAGACTCCCGTCTTCCCCGAAACCACCACCATGCCCGACGGCGCGCTGACTGTACAGGTGACCGCCGAGAAACTCTACTACACCATCCAATGGCTGGTGGACGGCGAAATCTACGCCGAAACCACCGTGGCTTGGGGCGAGATGCCCCGCGTAGACAATCCCACCAAGGCTGACGACCTGAACTACAGCTACACCTTCAAGTCCTGGTCGCCCGAGATTACCCCCGCCTTGGAGGACACCGCCTACACCGCTGTCTTTGACAAGAAATCCCACTACGAAGAGCTGGAAGGCGTGACCATCACTGTCGGTAAGGATGAGGAAAACAACCGCATCACCGTAGACGTGACCGGCACCAATCCCGACGGCTCTATCCGCGTGAACGTCCCCATGGGTCCCATCCTTGACGCGTTGAAGCAGGATCCCACGCTGGGTCTGGACTTTGAGCGTGTCTTCGAGGACGGCTACTTCCTGCAGGTCATCCTGACCCCCGAGGAGGTACAACACATCCTCGGTGTGCTGGACGAGCGCCTCGCCGAGCACGGCTGGACCTATGACGACGTGACCCTTTACGTCAACATGACCTTTACCACCATCGGTCACCTGCCCGCTATGATGTATGAGCTGTACTTCGGCATCGCCGGCAGCGAATTTATCCTGCCTGCCAACGGCGGTAATACGGTTCGCGTCAATCCCGACGCCCTGACCGATCCCGAGGAGATCTACGTGATCTACTGCGAAGGTCCCAACGGCGAGCTGGTAGAAGTCCCCTATGAAATTGTCGGCACCGACGAAAACGGCAGACCCATCCTGGAGTTTACCGTCCCTGCCTACGGCAGAATCTTCGTTGCCACCGATAAAAAGCACTATCCCACCGAAGTTACCCCCTCCGAGAACGGCTCCGTAACTGTTCTGCCCCCCGATGCCGTCGCAGGCGAGACCGTCACCATCATCGTCACCCCCGAAGAGGGTTACGTGGTGGACGAGATCATCGTCAAGGATAAGGACGGCAACGAGATCCCCGTGACGCCCGATCCCGACGACGAGAACAAGTTCACCTACGAACAGCCCTCCGGCGGCGCTACCGTGGAAGTCACCTTCAAGAAGGCACCCTACACCGTGACCTTCGAATATTTCGACGAGCAAGGTCTGCTCCAGCGCTTCCACGTGGTCGTGGAGCATGGCGACGTGGCTGAAGCGCCCGTCATCCCCACCGTTTGGAAGAACGCCCAGTACACCCACACCTTCGTGTTCTGGGATTGCGGCGACGGCTCTGATTACGCCGACGTCACGGCAGTCACCTCGAATATGACCGTGACCGCCCGCTACAGCGAGACCCTCAACATCTACACCGTAACCTTTGAGGACTGGGACGGCAGCGTGATCCTGTCGGTTACCAAGCCCTACGGCACCGTCATCACCGTGCCCGCTGACCCCACCCGCGAGAATACCGTGTCCACCATCTACACCTTCGTGGGCTGGTCTCCCGCCGCTGAGGGCGAGGTCACCATCTGGGGCGACCTTACCTATAAAGCCCGCTACGCCGAAACCGACCGCTATCCCACCGATCCCGACGATCCCAACAAGGATCCCGTGGACGTAGAGAAGGATCCCGAGGACGAAAACAAGGTTATCGTGGATGCCACCGATAAGGATGGCAACGGCGAGGTGGAGATCCCCATGGGTCCCATCTTCGAAGAGCTGGAAAAGAACCCCAACACCTCCGTGGACGTCACCGTGGACTTCGGCGACGGCAACTACGCCAAGGTAGAGATCTCCCCCGAGGAGATGCAGCACCTGAAGGATCAGCTGGATAAGATCCTTGAGGAAACCGGCAAGACCTACGACGACGTGGACTTCGTGGTGTCCCGCGAGGAGACCACCACCGAGGACGGCGACAAGGCTTACGTCTATGACGTCACCTTCCGCGTGGACGGCGAGGACGTGGATCTGGA
>JAZSFA010000087.1:0-5081 GCA_045531965.1 Eubacteriales bacterium | reverse complement strand
TTCCGTTTTGATCTGTTCCATTGTTACCATATTTATTTCCTTTCCCGTAGTTCCGTTACGGTGTATGGATCACACGATCCACAACACCAAGGATATCCCACTCACCCTCTGGGTGAATATCTACGTATATCGAATTTCCTTCTTCGTCCACCTCTTCATTGGCGGGCTCCAAATAATATTGACCATGATCACAGGCCAAAACCTTAGCGGTGACCTCCTCCTGATTGAGACGGGCGATCACGACCTCTCCGATTTCGGCTGTATTCTGCACCTTGACCACCATGAGATCACCGTCAAAGATACCGCGTTTGATCATGCTCTGACCCTTAGCACGCAGAATAAAGTGTTCCTCCTCTCCGAAGATCTCCACGGGGAGCGCCACCGTTGCCGTAATGTTCTCTACTGCCAGCAACGGAGTGCCGCAGGGACACGATCCTACGATGGAGGTGTGCTTGGTCCGGCCGATATTCAGATTGTCAGGAATTGAAATGACCCTTCGTCCGTTGTTATAGGACACCTCGATCAAATCTCGTTCCTCCAGGGTTGCGACCAGCTTGGAGACCCAACCGGTAGAGCTGATATTGCAGGCGGCTCCGATCTCACGCAAGGTAGGAGACCTTCTCTCGTTGATGTGACAGTCACATATATATTGGTAGACTTCATTCAGCTTGGACTCATCAAATCTTTTCATGCTCGCACCTCACAGCAAAACAGTTCAGAGAACATCATGTTCTGTAAAGAATCATACCACGAAATCCGGCTTTTGTCAACGGGTTTGACTGACAAAAATCAGCCCTTCTCCGAGGTGTCGTTTTTTTGCGACACCTTCTTTGCTTTTTGGACGATCCCTTGATTTATATTTGTAGTAGCTTTGCACGTGCTCGGTAAGTATGAGATCCAATGCCGCGGCCCACACCCGGAAGTCATCGTCATGAAGCTGATCCACATTCGGGTACTCGTTGATCATCATTTTCAGCCCCGTTTTATTGCTCGCAATCTTAATTTCCTGCATACTCGCATCCTCCTTCCTTTCGGTTACTATTACTATAGCATACGGGAAAAGGAATGTAAACACACGGAACTGGACAGTTTTGAGCCGTATATGGACAGTTTTGATTTCTTTGTAAGCTTATTTCTCTTGAAATATTCCCGCCATGATTCCGTATGCTTCGCAATCATCACAACATTGACGGATTTTCTATTTTGGGGGAGTATATCAGAAAAGTCTTCGCCCGTCAAGGTGAAAAAACTTCGCTGAAAACACCCAATCAACTGATATGGATGCAAACTTTTTTCTTGAACACCGAGATGGCCTACTTGAAACCTTGACAGTCGCAGCCTTTTCCGATGGAGGGAAGGTGCCCTTTGGGCAGAGAGGAGAAAAGAGTATGCTGATCAGAGCAAGAATCAAATCAGGACAGAATCGGTTCAGATGCGGTTCAAAAGTGTCCAGTAAAAGCGCAAAACTCGCCACATCCGTAAGTTTACATTTGAACGCTAAACGTGTATGCTTATGGGTGAAATCAAAGGAAAGGAGATTGCACCCATGAAAACAGCAGTTATCTATGCCCGCTATTCCAGTGAACGGCAAACCGAACAGTCCATTGAAGGTCAGCTCAGAGAGTGCATGGCCTACGCTGAGCAACACGATATGATGGTCGTGGACACATACATAGACCGCGCCATGACAGGAACCAACGACAACCGAAACGATTTTCAGCGTATGCTGAAGGACGCGCAGAAAAAGGCGTGGGATGTCGTACTGGTGTACAAGCTTGACCGCTTTTCACGAAACAAGTATGAAATGGCGATCCACAAAAAGACGTTGCGTGACAATGGCATAACCTTGGTGTCCGCCAAGGAGCATATCCCCGAAGGGCCGGAAGGTATCATTCTGGAGTCCTTGCTGGAGGGTATGGCAGAGTATTACTCGGTGGAGCTTGCACAAAAGGTCAGCCGAGGACAACGTGAGACACGTATCAAAGGGAACTACTCCGGTGGCGGTATCCCATACGGCTACAAGGTGGAGAACAAGAAATTTGTGATCTGTGAGGATGAAGCCAAGATCGTCATTCGTATCTTTGAGATGTACGCATCCGGCGTGATCGGCAAGAAAATCATCAAAACTCTGACCGACGAGGGTATCATGCACCGCAAGGGCAAGCCGTTCACGAAATCCATCATATACGGTATTTTACAAAATGAGCGGTACGTCGGTATTTACAACCATAAAACCGAAGGTGCCTACACGGATATGTTTCCTCGAATCGTTCCGCAGCATTTGTTTGATACGGTACAAACGATCACCGCCGGGAATCGCCATGGCAAGCATCCCGAGGATGTTGTGTATTTGCTCCGTAACAAATTGAAGTGTGGATATTGCGGCAAGTCCATCGCGTCTGAATCGGGAACGTCAAGCACCGGTGCGGTGGTTCGCTATTATAAGTGCAGCACCCGAAAAAAGGATTCTTCCAAATGCCGCAAGTCCATGATCCGCAAGGAGATACTGGAACAGCTCATCGTGGACGTTACTCTAAAGGTTCTGAATGATCCGACAACCATTGACACGATCACGGAGCGTGTATTTGCTGCTCACGAAAGAAGACTTGCCGACACGTCCGTTGTGAACATCCTGGAAGCCGAGCGAGACAAGATCCGCAAGGCTCTTGACAATATGCTCAACGCCGTGGAGCAAGGCATTATCACCAGCTCCACCAAGCAACGTATCGAAGAATTGGAAGCCGCCTTGGAGGTGGCAGAGGGGAAGATCCTTGCCGAAAAATCCAAGGATAAAGTACAAATCACCCCGGCTGACATCAAACGCTTCATCATGAAAGCCCTCAAAAAGGATCCTCGGTTGATGATCAAGCTGCTCGTTAAGGAGATCATCTTATACGACGACAAAGTAGAGGTGTATTACAACTGCATAGATAAGAAAAGGCCTGATGACTTGGATCATCAGGCTTTCTGCATATATAGGGAAGATTGCAACATTGACCCCAAAGACTTTGGATTGAACTACAACGCATTGGGATATGCTTTTGTCTTGGAAATGTACTTTTGAGCAGTCATTCGCATTGACTTTTTGTAAAAAATGTGTTATACTGTAATGGGTAAAGCCAATATTGTTCTCGCTTACACGAGAATGAAAAAACTTTGTAAAACAAGGAAAAATACCGCTTTTCCGCCATCAGTTTCGGCTTTGTTTTGAGGTTGACCGTAACCGTTCAACTGGGGTTGACCTATTGCGACCAACGCAAAGGGGAGGCTTTAGCCTCCCCTTTGCGTTGATCGGAATGGTTGGTTATGAGAAATCGCTTCAAGCCGCCGGCGAAAAACCATCCGGCATCTAACCCAAAACAAGTGTCGGCGTTGCGCCGGCCAAGATCATACTGATTGGCTCCCATTGCTTCACTCCTTCCGCATCGGAAGCCATTCCCGGACTTCCGCGCACATTGCAACCGATTCTTGCGTCCTGAACCGCCGTCACGGGCACCGGAGGGTGTGAAACGTAAAACGAACCTTTAGGGATCACTTAGATTTCACACCTCCGCCTTCACCCCGAGGGGCAAGCCTCGAATATTCTGCATTATTTTACCGCAGATAGCAGATAAACGGGCGCGTGACTGACGAAGATTCATGTATTTATTGCTTATTATAACACAGTTACACCCAAAATGCAAGAGCAAGCGAACATTTGTTTCTGTTTCCATTTCTTTTTCGGGAATATTACCCTATTCGAAAACACTTTTTAACTATGTTTATAAACCGTTCCCGTCTCCAAATCAATCACAGCAAAGCTCCACGAGTCCCCGCTTGTCAGCTTATTGTAATCATTATAGACGTTCTTAAAATCCTTGTAGGTTTTGTACCACACAACCAGAGTTTTCCCATCGGTCGCTAAAATGTTGCGAATCGCATCGGGGATGCCGTCGGTCTGCATACTGACAAGCAAGGAAAGCTCGGAATTGCTGTCGGGACGGAACCAGATCTCACCGCCGCTGTAGTTGACAAGCCAGTTTTCCACCTTGTCGTTATAGTAGGTGTAGTGGGGGTCATTCTCGAAGGCAGGGGTATCGTGTTTAATTTGCAGGTACTGCCCCGTGCTGATCCATACAAGATTTGCCTTGTCCTCTCCTAAGAGAGATTCCTCGGTGATGATCTCGCCTGTGGTCAGATCATAGTAAAAGTACGTGAACACCTGAACACTCTGACGAACAACACAAATATGATTGGGTCCCGCGGCTTTCAATGCGTGAAAGCGCACGTCACCCTCCTCGGGGTTCAGTAACGAGGCCTCCAACAAACAGGTATGCGTGCCGTTCTTGAAGTCATATTGCCAAAGCGCGCCGTCTATAGCGGTATAATAAAAGCAACCATCCAGCAAACCGACATTACTGCCGACCCAAAATATGAAATCCTCTCCCCATGCATAGTCGTAGGTCTTTTGTTCGGGATCAAGCACAAACAGCGAGCTCCTTACTTCATCTCCCTCGTTAAGCACCTTGCCGGCCATGTAAAGCTTACCGTTGTATACGCTAAATGATTCAGGATAATCATAGGCATTCCACTCGTAAATGAGCTCAGCATCATCGAACATATAATTGAACGAATACAGTCTGAACCAGTTGTCAAAGCCATTCCTAATACCCAGATAAATACGGTCACCAATTAAAAAATAACCGGAAGGCGTACCGCTGAACATGCAATCATCGTGTCTGCATCCCAATTCTTTACAAAGAGTAACGTATTTGCCTGTCAACTTACTGTATGCCCGACCACCCGGTTGAAACGTATCAGACCGAATGACGTAATAGTAAGGAGTGTTGTAAGCCAAATCGGAGGAGTATGTAGCGCTCTCTGAGGTCTGCTGATATAACGCCAACAGATCATCCTTGCTCATACCCGCATAAGGATTCCCCGTTTTCTCGGGGCTTGGAGAATTGCCGGGATTTACGGGTGTTGTACCCGATTCGCTTTCCTGCCCGGTAGTTTCATCCGGATTGTCAGGCTGATCTGTGACCGCGTTGGTAGTAGGTGTGGTTGTTCCTGCGTTAGTTTCTGTACCCACAGGGTCACGG
>JAZSFA010000004.1:0-108180 GCA_045531965.1 Eubacteriales bacterium | reverse complement strand
TTCCACTACTACCGTTGGATGCTCACGGACGCTTGGCCTGCAAAAGACGTAAGAATGTACGATCTGACCGATGCTATTAAGTCGCGCTATGATGAGGAAAAGAAAGATTATATCAAAGCCAACAAAGCACTTGATAAGAAGGTGCTTCACGGCTCACTCGGCATAGAGCTTTTTCGTAGGAGCGGAGAGATTGTATTTATTGCCTATGTGATATATAAGGCGATAAACGGAGCAATTGGTATTGGTGACGTTGCACTTTACATTGGCTTCGCACATAGCGTCTCAAATTCTTTTTGGCGCGCTACTTGGATGACAACCGACGTATTGAGTCGCATATCCGATCTGATGAGCAAGTTGTTTGAATTCTTCGCAATAAAGACGGAGCAAACGGGCGGGACTCGAAAGCTTGAAGTCTTTGAAAGCCTCACTTTTGATAATGTATGCTTTAAGTATCCACATACCGATAAATATGTGCTGACCGGAGTTTCTTTTACGCTCAATAAAGGGGATAAACTGTCAATTGTCGGTATCAACGGTTCGGGAAAATCTACTATCATTAAGCTGATGCTCGGGCTTTATGAAATTGAGTCGGGGCAAATTCTGATCAACGGTTATCCAATGTCTGATTACGATATGCGTGATGTACGGAAGTTGTTTTCGGCACTGTTCCAAAGCTTTGTACAATATCCGTTGACCTTGAGAGAAAATATCGCGCTGTCTTCGCTTGAGCGTATGGATAACAGCGATGAAATTGAGAGCGTTTTGACACAAAGCGGTGTATATGAGGATATAAAGCCAAAGCTTGAAAACGGACTTGATTCTTTTATGACCCGCCAATTTGCCGATAACGGTACGGAACTTTCCAAAGGACAATGGCAGAAAATTGCACTATCTCGTGCCTATTTCAAAAATGCACCAATTATCATTTTTGACGAGCCCTCTGCCGCACTTGATGCCGAGGCGGAAGATCGGATATTCAAGAATTTTGAATCCATATCTGACGGTAAGACGGGTATTATGATTTCACACCGCATTTCAAGTGCCCGTATGTCCAATAAGATCATTGTGCTTGATGGTGGAAAAATTACGGAGCAAGGTACTCATGACGAGCTTGCTGCGCTTGACGGTCTGTATGCGAAGCTTTATAACCTCCAACGCGAGAAGTACACGGTAAAGGAGGGCGATTGATATGAATAAGCTAAAGACATTCTTCTCCGGGCTTTTCAAAAATGTATGGTTCGGAATCAAGACCTGCTTCCTTGCTTCCAAGTTCTACTTTTCCATGAAGCTTGTAATTTTGATGTTCACAACGCTGATACCCCTTGTAAACCTGTGGCTGTGGAAAGAGGTTCTCAATGGAATTGTAGATTTCGAAAACAGTAAACAGACTGTCATCGTTTGTTTGGTCATCTATCTTGTACTGCAATTGGCAACCTACCTAATCGACCAATTTGATAATTATGTGCAAGATCGTTATAGTGACGAGCTTCATTTCTACATTGAAACAGTGATGATGGACAAAACCTCTCGCATGGATCTGTCTTTCTTCGATTCTGCTCAAATGGGAGACAAGGTTAGACAAGCCAGGGGCAATTTTACAACCGTATTGACAATGTCCTGGCTTGTGTTTGATATTATCTCCGCACTCATCAATGTAATTGCAACGCTGATTATTGTTTGTACCTACAAATGGTGGCTGGGTCTTGTTACGCTCGTGCTTTTGATCCCGTTTATGCTCTACAACAAAAAACGTACCGAACGCAAGCTGCAAATGGAAAAGGAACAGTTACGCGACAACCGCAAAAAGGATTATTATCGTGATGTGTTCTTCAACAACGATATTCAGTTTGAGATTAAGTTGAATCATATTGGTGCTTACTTTATTGGCAAATATAAGGAAACGTGGCAGAAGCTTTATAAGATCAATAAGACGGAGGATATCAAGCACAATATCATCAATACGCTGATTATGATCGTGAACGTATCAAGCGAATTTTTGGTGCTGACGGTGTCGGTGTTCGATGTTGTAAACAGCTATATTGGCATTGGCGATCTGCAATACAATCTCAGTATGGTATCCCGTTTGCGAAGCCAATCTCAGATGTTGATGAATAAGGTGAATCAATTCCTCAATGATAACACCCGATTGATTGAGCTTCAAGAGTTTATGGACATTGAACACGAGGTGGAAAAGAGTGGAACGCTGAAGCCGTCGAACAATCCGAAGATTGAGTTCTGCAACGTATCCTTCCGCTATCCCAATGCAGAACAGTACGTGCTGAAGGATTGCTCCTTTACGATTGAGCCTCACGAAAAGATTGGTCTGATAGGTCTTAACGGTGCAGGTAAATCCACGATAATTAAGCTGATGTTCCGCTTTTACGATCCCGAGGAGGGAAGCATCAAGCTCGACGGCGTAGATCTGAAGGAATACGATATTTACGCTGTGCGCAAGGTGTTCGGTGTCCTATTCCAAGATTACGTTACTTACTGTTTGCCTCTCCGCGAGATTATTGCGCTATCAGACTTTGATGAGCGGTTCAATGATGAGAAACTAAAAAAGGCTTGCGACATCAGCGGCGCAAGCGAGGTTATCAAGGATTGGGAGAACGGCTATGACAGCGTTCTTGGTCGTTACTATGCAGACAACGGAAAAGACCTTTCCGGCGGTCAATGGCAGCTCGTCGGCCTTGCCCGTGCGTACTTCAAGGATAGCGAATATATGATTCTTGACGAGCCATCTGCCGCCCTTGACCCGATTTCAGAGGATAGAATCTTTGAACAACTCTATCATTTGAGTGAGGGTAAGAGCTCGGTCACGATCTCGCACCGCCTTTCCAATACAACACTGGCCGATAAGATACTTGTTATCGGCGACGGACACATTATCGAACAAGGCTCGCATTTTGAGCTGTTGAAGCAGAACGGCAAATATGCCGAGCTGTTCAATTTGCAGGCAAGCAAATACATTTAATTACAAAGGAGATACTACTATGAACGATCAGGAATTTACCAAGGATACTATGAACAAAATCAAGATCATGCAAGCCTATAAAGATCAATATGGCGAGGATGATATCAACGAATACTTTAAGATTTTTGGGACATGGCGTGGTATTGAAGATTATTTGAGTGAACGTATGGCTCAAAGGAAAGCAAAGGAAACCGAGACCACTTAAATGATTGTTAATTCTCAATGACCAAAGCTGCCGAGAGCGACCAAAGGTTACTCTCGGCGGTTTGCTTTATGAATTGAGCCAAAAATGTGCGCCAATGGCGGGACTTACTTGATCATAAGCGAGCAAATACCCATTTTTCAATGCTTCCGCCATTACATATCCGCGGCAGAAATAACAATTCGATACTGCCATTCTGCATTGATAAATATCATTCAAAAAGGCAGGAGGAAGATCAGCACATACGATGCCGTAAACCTCGTCATATAAGTTTTTCAGCAAAGCTTTTGCATGTTCAGCCAGCACAGAAAGTTCAGACATGACGCGCTCGTCCATGCTCCGAATCGCATTTCTGACTTCATCCATTTTGATCGTGACAACATCGGGGATATACGTGCTTCCACTTTTTATCAAATATCCGTATCCAATCAGTTTTTCAACGATTTCACAATTTCCATCCACCGTATTTCTCATGACGAAATCATACAGAACCTTCGATTCCTCTTCTGTAAGATAAGGAGGTGTTCGATCAGAAATACCGTCGAATTCATATTTGAACTGTTGGAAGCCATAATAGCCGCCGTGGTTTCCAACAAAATTTGGCTCAGATACAGGTCGCTTCTGATATCCGATCATATCCCAATATCCGTTGTCGGGACGCTGGGTAAAATCACGGATTTTCGGCGCCTTATACATAAAATAATCACACGCCAACATCAAAATCGACCACTTGGCGCTTTCATAGTCCTGATATTGTCCATAGAACGGCTCCCCTTGCTCCGCAAACGCATCATTCAGACGCTCCACAAAAGAGATCAAGGCTTTTGTAATCGAGGGCGCAGCGGTTAACCAAGCGAAATGTACTTGCTCTTGGGCAGAACGGCTTACGATAGGAAACGCGGTTTGATATTTATTTCCGTCTTTGATCAAAAAGGTTTCCTTCGTTAGCCATTCCAGTTCATCCTCCATATAAGGGAGTGCCACGCCAAGCTCCAGGGAAAGCTCTTCTGCGGTGGAAGGATTTCCGTAGGCCTCCAACAGAATATTCTGGTACATTTTGTGTTCCATCACACTATAGGGTTGGTTCTTGTCGCCGGGGCGTGAACAGTTGTTGCTATAGTTCACTTCCTCCGGCTTATAGCTTTTCACACCAAATTCTCTTGCCATATCCATACCTTCTTTCAAAATTTGTCTTGCACGGAAAAGCCGTTGCTTCACCGTGTTCTCCGAAAGGGACAGCGACGATGCGATCTCACGAAGGCTTTTGCCATCTAAGTAATGGGCGACGACGATGTCACGATAATCACTTTTGATAAACGCCAGCTCCCGCCGAAGCAGAGCTATCAGCTCAGCATGAATCATTTCATCAAGGATATTTTCGCTCTCGTCCGGAATCTCATAATCGCCGATGTCGAAACCGGTTACCGTCTCGTTTCGATCATGCTTGTCCTTGGCCCACGCGCAGTAGCGGTTGCGTGCGATCTGCCAGACCCAAGCCGAAAAGCTCGTTGGAATGGTGCCTTTGTCCAGAGCAGTCAGAATATTCAATGCGATATCCTGCGTCAAGTCTTCCGCTTCTGTTCGACTGCCTGTCTTTTTGAGACAGAAATAAAACAGCTTTTCCATATAGTTATCGGCAAATTCTTGGATCAAGCGATCTCGCATAGCATTCGATTCTTGCATTTCCTCGCCTCCTTTCATCCCAATAGTGTGGCGGTTTTGAATTTGGTTACGGGGAGTTATGAAATAATTATAGCATGTAATTGTGAATTTGTCCATAACGAAACCGCCCGGCACGCAGCGAGAGGAAGCTTTACAGATCGACGAGTCGCTCCTTGATATTCACATAGCGGGGGGTGTCCTCGATTGAAGTAATTTTATACTTGATGTATTTGCATTACACTAGGCATTTTGCTAATGCAATTCAATCTACGCCTTAATGTATACGGCTACAGTGTACCATGTATTTAATAAAAAATCTACCATAGTACGATGCACTCACTGATATTACGAATGTTTACTGAATTGATCTATAGTTTTCGTTTGCAATTCATTCTTGGATTTTCATTTTACATTGACATATGAGAGCACTATGCTACTGGATACAGTGAAAGGTGAAAAATCGGAAAATATTGCTTATATTTTACATAATAACTTGCATATTTCGCTATTTCATGCTATAATACTCTCATAAAGTCCTGCAAATGGCAGGGGCACTAAGGCAAAGTGTGTCTTTGGGAAAGTGTTCGAGTTTTATTCAAGAAAGGGGCGTTATATGTATATAGATAAACTCTACGACATGAATGTTGGTCCAATAGAAAGGGTATGTGTTGATTTCCCGTTCAATAATGATGGTACGCCTAAACCAATAGTATTTGTTGGGGAGAACGGAAGTGGAAAATCCACCTTGTTGTCCAATATTGTTGATTCTTTTTTCACTTTGGCATCAGAGCATTATGATAATGTTTTACAGAGCAATGATAATTCTGGCGGGCATCAATATTATAAAGCAATTAGTCCTATTGAAATTAGAACTGGATCAAACTATATGTATTCTTATCTTTCTTTCAAGGATACATCTCCCCTGTATTATGTATTTAAGTCAGGAAGAATATCTATATCTGAATTTAAGAAGCAAATTCCCCATGGTGAGTTGCTAGGTTTTTCATGGGACGAGCAGGGGAATTATAAGATGGTACAGGATTCAGATCAAATCGCTAAAAACGCATTTGAAAAAAATGCAATATGCTATTTTGGACCAGACCGATACGAAAAGCCAATGTGGCTGGGAGACAAGTACTATAACGATGAGATGGTGCATCCCTCAGTCCATACAAATTGGGCTAGAAAGTTGAAAAATCCAATATCTGTAAAGAATGTAACAAATATTAATTTACAATGGCTACTTGATGTAATTGTTGACTCTAGATTGGATCAACTAACCGATTTGAGAAAAATCACCGAAATGCAACAGGATAAATTGCTAACTTTTTTGATTTCAACACTTTCTAGAAAAAATCTTGAAGCAATTATGAGTAGTATTATTGGAAAAAGCATATTATTTTCGTTAAACAGCAGGAGTAGTGGTTATTCAAGGTTTAGAATAATAGATGCAGAAACTAAAGAGGTTGTTACACCAACGCTAGATTCGCTTTCTACAGGACAAATCGCTTTGTTCAATATGTTTTCTACAATAGTTAGGTATGCAGAAACAAATAATTTTCATGAAAGTTCAACATTGAGCAATATTACGGGAATCGTTGTGATTGATGAAGTAGAACTACATTTACATACAAAAATGCAAAAGGAAGTTCTTCCTAAATTGATAAAAATGTTTCCGAAGGTTCAGTTTATTATAACAAGTCATGCGCCTTTATTTCTTCTTGGTATGCAGGAAGAATTCGGCGAGGATGGATTTGAAATATATGAAATGCCTACTGCGACAAAAATTTCTGTAGAGCGTTTTTTAGAATTCCAGCGTGCGTATGAGTATTTTAAAACTACCCAAACTTATCAGAAAGACGCAGAACTCGCGTTAGGAACAGCCAATACTTTGTTAACATCCAAAGTTATTGTGATTACCGAAGGTGCGACAGATTGGAAACACATGAAAACTGCGCTCACAGTACTAAAAGACAAAGAAGAATATTCGGATTTATTTAGCGAGTTGGAATTCGATTTCTTTGAATACGAGCCTGCAAACAGTGACTCTGATGTACAATATAAACTAGAAATGGGCAATACAACTCTTACTAGTATTTGTGAGAATTATGCCAAGTTACCTCAAAATACTAAATATATTTTTATTGCAGACTGTGATGTTCCAACGACTAATACAAAGATGGGAAATAGTGAAGTGGGATACAAAAAATGGGCAGAAAATGTCTATTCTTTTATCATCCCTGTTCCCGAAAGTCGAAAGGATACACCGGGTATTTGCATTGAGCACCTTTATAGTGATGATGAGATAAAAACTGAAGTGCTAATTGAAGGAGTAGTCCGTAGATTGTATATCGGGAATGAATTCGACGCACGTGGCTTGGCACCAGATATAGATCGTTTTTGCGAAAGAGCCAATGTGTGCGGACCTAACAAGATTAATATAATTGAGGGAACACAAGGTGATCGAATTACATGTATAACAAATTCAGATGGAGTAAACAACTACGCTTTATCTAAAATGAATTTTGCGAAATATGTATCTGAAAATCCGGACAAATTCAATTTTGACAACTTTTTGGGAATATTTAGAATCATCAAAAAAATAATAGCGGACTAAGCGGCGCCAAATTAGAGCGATCAGCAACTTATAGTCTGCAAAATATATTTTTGCTTCTCTTTTCGATGGCGGAGCATCTTGCGGTGAGTATCATAGATGTGCTTCTGTGCCTTGCTGTCCATCAAATGGTGTATGAATTGTAAACAATAATAAATAAGATGGCACGCAACTCACTATGGGATAGAGATGCGTGCCTATCTTGTTATATTAATTGGTAAAGAAGAGAGTGTATGCCGATGGTTCAACATACACTCTCAATGGTGCGGGCAAGAGGACTTGAACCTCCACCGAGTTGCCCCGACTAGAACCTGAATCTAGCGCGTCTGCCAATTCCGCCATGCCCGCGTATGAAATTTTCACAGTGCAGTTGCACCACACGATTGCATGATGCAACTTGCAACTGGTGCGGGAAACGGGACTTGAACCCGTACGGTGTGAACCACACGCCCCTCAAACGTGCGCGTCTACCAGTTCCGCCACTCCCGCATATCCGTCGCCCTCCAAGAGGGTTCACGAAAGGCAACGGATAGATTATACACGATTTTACATCAAATGTCAAGAGGTTTTTGAAAAATATTTTTCTTTTTTTCGAACGCCTCGAAAATCCTCCCCCAAAAGGCTATGGACTGCCCCCAAGCGCTTCCCTGTCGGAAAGCGGTCATGCCTCCGCCGGGGGGTCCTGTGTATCTTCTGCAGGGGTATCGTCAGTTTCGGCGAGAGGGTTCCCTGCCCCGCCATCCTGCTCGGCAGGATCATCCGATGGCAGGACAAGCATAGGGGCGTTGTCGGGGATCTGACGGACAGTCCAGCGGTTGCGGAGAGCGAGGTACACAATGGCACCCACAGGCACAAAGATACGCAGTTGGAGGGCATCAGGCGGATTCTGATAGACCATGAGAGCTGTATAGGAGAACAGATTCAAAAAGCCCACGTTGAAGTTTATGCTGCCGGATCGGACGGTGAACAAAAACGCCACCGAGCCCAGCAGGATGAGCAGGAAGCACGCCCATTTCTTATGGAGCTTGCGGCGGATGCAATCCACCAAAGCCCAGATGATCACGGCATACGTCCCCAAGCCCACGATCAAAAGTCCCCACTGCAACACGTTTGCGCCCTTCATATTGTTCAGCGTGCCTGTGTGGCGAGGGGTGCTGTCTTTCTCAGAGACCACATGGAAGCCGTAAAAGCCTTCTACGTCGGAGACCGTGCTGGCGGTGATCTCATAGGGTTGGGTGTTGGTTTCCATGCGGTAGACCACGGTGTATTGGGTCACGCCGTTTTTCATGTTGACGTTGACCCCCAACATGGTCAGGGTATAGGACTCCACGCCCGCCAAATACTTTCGGGCGGCAGGAAAGAAGCTGTCAAACTCAGCTTGCGTCAAGCTGGGGAACAGCGCGTAGGCCGCGGCGGGATCATTATCCAGAATAGCGTCGATCATGCCCTCGGTCATCTCCCTCACCTCGGCGTTTTCCTCGGCCAGATCGGCAGGGTTGCAGGCGGCGAAGGTCAGAAGCAGGACGACAGCCATGAACAGCATCACGGCACAGCGCAGGCGCTTGATGTTTTTCATAGGAAGAACCTCCAAAAAGACGTAAGGGCAGATGGGCACGCACCCACCTGCCCTCACTATATAAGACACATTTTTTGCGGTGAATCTTACAGGGGAAAGGAAATTTTTTCAAAAATTATTGATTTTTTTCGTTATCTGCGCTTTCGGTACAACACAAACGGCAGAAAATGTCAAATTTTTAGCGTCATGCCATTTCGCACGAGAGCCTTCCCTTGTGAGGGCAGGGAGACCGCTTTAGCGGTGGATGAGTAGCCTGAAAATGAACATTTCCGCAAGGAAATGAATCCTTTCCTCTGTTTTTAATCGCCCAGCGCCTCGAACTCGTTGAGCGCCGCCTTGAAGGAATCCATGCAAGCGTTGAAAGCGTCCATCTTGGTCAGGTCAACGCCCGCCAGTTTGAGCAACTCCACGGGACTGTCGGAACCGCCCGAGGACAGGAACTTGAAGTAGTCAGCCACGGCGGGCGCGCCCTCGTTGTAGATGCGTTCGGCGATGGAGACGGCGGAAATGATACCCGTGGCGTACTTATAGACATAGAAGCTGCGGTAGAAGTGGGGAATTCTTGCCCACTCGTAGGCGATCTCGGGATCGGACACCACCGAGCGACCGTAGTACTTCTTGTTCAGGTTCAAATAGACCTCGCACAGGGCGTCCTTGGTGAGGGGCTGACCCTTCTCTGCCATATCGTGGGCGATATACTCAAACTCGGCAAACTGGGTCTGACGGAACAGCGTACCCTTGAGGGTATCCATATAATAAGACAGCAGGTAGCGCTTGAGCTTGACGTCTTCGGTGTTCTTGAGCAGGTACTTGACCAGCAGAACCTCGTTGACAGTGCTTGCCACTTCCGCCACAAAGATCTTATAGTCAGCCTTCTCCTGGGGCTGATTCTTGCAGGAGAAGTAGGTATGCATGGCGTGACCCAGCTCGTGGGCGATGGTGAAGATATCGTTGGTGGTGGGCTGGTAATTCAGCAGGACGTAGGGGTGCTTGAGTCCGAACACGCCGGTGCTGTAAGCGCCGCTTCTCTTGCCCTCGGTCTCCTCCACGTCGATCCAGCCGTTGTCATGTGCCTCCTGCAAAAGGTTCTGGTATTCCTCACCCAAGGGGGCAAGACCTTCCTTGACCAGCTTGAAGGCGTCCTCGTAGTCCAGCTTCATCTCGGCGTCCTCGATGGGGGACACGTAGACGTCATACATATGCATGGACTTGAAGCCCAGCATCTTTTTGCGGTCGCGGTAGTAGCGATGGAGCAGGGGCAACCCCTTCTTGACGCTCTTGAGAAGATTTTGATAGACCTTGATATCCACGTCCTCATTGGCGAGTGCCATCTCCAGACAGCTGTTGTACTTACGGGTGCGGGCAATGAACACGTCCTTGTCCACATTGCCGGAATAGGTAGCGGTGATGGTGTTGATGAGTCCGATGTAAGCGTTATAGTAAGCCTGGAAAGCCGCCTTTCTCACCTTGCGGTCGGGGGAATGGAGCATGACACCGTACATACCGTGGGAGAGGGTGACCTTCTCGCCGTTGACCTTAATGGTGGGATAGGGGAAGTCGGCGTTGTCCAACATATTGAACACCTGATGGTAGCCACCAAAGACACGGCTACCGTTGGCAAGGATGGCTTCCACATCCTTGGACAGGACATGGGGCTTCTGCTTCAGGATGCCCTTGAGGGTATAGTCGTAATCCGAGAGTCTGGGATCATCAATAAAGGACTGCAGGGTCTGCACAGGGAGGGCTGTCAGCTCGGGGGTGATAAAGGCGGTGGCGGCGGACAGCTTCATGCCCAGCATGGATACGCGCATATTGAGGGCGGCGTTGGCAGAGATGCGGGTATCCTCGTCGGCGCGCATATGGGCGTAGACAGCCAGCCAGCTGAAATCATAGACGATGGCGTTGAGGGTTTCCATGCACTCATAAAGGGTATCAACGTTAGCAAGCTTGCCTTCATACTTGGCAAAATCCAGCTTGCCTTCCAGTTCGGCGTACTTGGCTTCCCAAGCCTCGAGGGTGGGGAAAATGTCCTCCAGACACCACTTGCGGTTCTCGGGGACGTTCTGACGGTTCATTGCCATGGTAGGTTACCTCCTGTATGGTAAGGATAATTTTTCCCTTATTATACCACACATTCACCGTATTTGCAAGGGGTTTTGACGGTTTTATCCGTTGAATGCGCTGTCTTTATCCGTACATTGGGTGGTTTTCATGATCATTCCCTCCACATACGGGGCAAAACCCACGATGAAATCCGTAAGATTTGCCAAAAACGGATAAAAATCAAAAAAAGGGTTGACAAGCAAGAAAAAATGTGGTAGAATACTATTTCGGTACGGGTAGTTTTATGCGCCCGTCTCCTTACTGTGCGTAAATTTTCAGGCGCACGGTCTTCTATAGTCCATAGGGAGGTAAAAAACATGGAAAAGATCAACAATTATTACGAGAGCCTGTTTATCGTTGACGTTGCCAACGGTGAAGAGGCTACCAAGGCTTCGGTTGAGAAGTTTGTCGGCATCATCAATGCCAACGCTGAGACCGTTGTCGAGGTTGCAGAGTGGGGCAAGCGCCGCCTGGCATACCCCATCAACGACAGACCTGAAGGCTACTACGTTGTCGTCACCTTCAAGGCTGCCCCCGAGTTCCCCGCAGAGCTGGAGCGTCTCTTCAACATTGACGAGAGCGTTCTCCGTTCCGTCCTCATCCGTCTTGATTTCGAGCCTGTTGCCAAGGCTGCTGTTGCCCCTGAGGCTCCTGCCGCAGAGGTTGTTGAAGAAGCACCCGCAACCGAAGAGGCTCCCGTCGAAGCTCCTGCTGACGCAGAGTAATTCGACCCGACCCAACGCTATTTTACAGGAGGTTCATGATGTCTCTCAACCTTAACAAGGTCATTCTTGCGGGTCGTATGACCGCAGACCCCGAGTTGAAGCAGACCCAGAGCGGCATTGCCGTGGTCTCCTTCACCATCGCCGTGAATCGCCGTTTCGTCTCCCGCGACAGCCAGCAGGGTCAGCCCGAGGCAGATTTCCTTCGTGTTACTGCCTGGAGAAACACCGCTGAGTTTATCGCTAAGTACTTCCGCAAGGGCTCTGCTATCTGCGTTACCGGCAGCATTCAGACTCGCTCTTGGACCGACCAGCAGGGTCAGAAGCGCTACTCCACCGACATTGTGGCAGACGAGGCACACTTCGTCGAGAGCCGCAACGCCCAGGATAGCATGGCTGCACCCTCCGCTGACATTTACTCCGCACCGGCTTATGCATCTCCCGCCGCTTCGGCACCCAAATTCGAGGAGATCAAGACCGATGACGATCTGCCCTTCTGATTTCAGATCGGCCCCCACCGTGCTCAGGCACACCAAAATTTTATGAAATAGTCGTGAATCACGACAGGAGGATTAAGATGGATAGAACCGAGAATACCGCTCGTCCCGCACGCCCCTTCGTGCGCAACAAGAGAAAAAAGGTCTGCATTTTCTGCGCAGACAAGATCGCTTACATTGATTACAAGGACACCAAGAAGCTGTCCAAGTTCATCAGCGAGAGAGGCAAGATCCTGCCCCGCCGCATCTCCGGCGCTTGTGCAAAGCACCAGAGAGAGGTCAACATCGCCATCAAGCGCGCTCGTCAGGCAGCGCTTCTGCCCTTCATCTGCGATTGATCCGAGGATCTTTCAGTCCATCCGCCACAGGCGGATGGACTTTTCTTTTTCCTCCGATTCATGAAGAATTATGAAGAATCCCGCTCCTTCCTTGCAACAACCGTCGAACCGTGCTACAATAGCCTTTGAGATAACGCCTTTCAAGAGAGGATTTTATATGAGTTTTTTGGCACGATTGATAGAAGCGACTGCATGGACCATGGAAAAGCCGCAGGCATACGGTCCCTTTCACCTGATATTTACCTTTGTGGGTTTGGCTGTATGTATCCTTTCCGCCTATCTTTTGCGTAACACGGGAAAGAAAGGCAACCGTATCGTCCTTGTCAGCACGGGCGTGTTTCTCATGATCACCGAGGTCTACAAGCAGCTCTTTTATTACTATCACATCGGCGGCGGCAGTTATCAGTGGTGGATCTTCCCTTTCCAGCTCTGCTCCGTACCCATGTATCTCTGTGTCATTGCCCCCTTCCTTAAAGAAGGCAAGCTGCAGGATATGATGTATAAATTTATGACCACCTTCAACCTTTTAGGCGGTCTTATGGCGTTCATTGAGCCTTCGGGCATCGTCCACGAATACTGGACACTTACCCTCCACGCCTTTATCTGGCATATGCTGCTGATCTTCATAGGGTTCTATCTGATCGCCTCGGGGAGGGGCGCCAAGACCCTCAAGGACTACCGCAACGGCGTGTATATGTTCCTCGTTCTGTGCGTGATCGCCTTTGTGATCAACCTCATTTTCTGGATTCCCTCGGAAGGCAGCATCAAAATGTTCTACGTAGGTCCTGCTATCTCTCCCCTGGCAGTGTTCAAGGATATTGCTACGTCTTGCGGATGGTACGTTTGTACGGCACTCTATATTCCCGCCGTCTGTATGGGAGCATTTATCGTTTTTCTGCCCGTGTATCTTTACGAGCGGAGGAAAAAGAAAAAAATATTCTAACAATTCAAACTTTTTTTCAAAAACCTATTGCTTTTTTTGAAAAAGTATGCTATAATACACCTTGTTGTGAACCAACACAGGGGTATAGCTCAGCTGGTAGAGTACCGGTCTCCAAAACCGTGGGTCGCGGGTTCGAATCCTCCTGCCCCTGCCAAAACAAAAACACCAAGCCTTGCGCTTGGTGTTTTTGTTTTGATAGAGGTAGGGTGCTTGAGAAATCGTGGCGAGGCAAAGCCACGCCGCGGGCGACACTTGCGTTTTGCGTAGCAAACGGCGGATCTTATCCGCCGAGCAAGGTCGTGCTTCGCCCGCCCATAGGCGGCGAAGCGAGGTTCTGAATCCTCCTGCCCCTGCCAAAAAATCCAAGTCGAAAGACTTGGATTTTTTCATTTGTGTCCGCAAGGCACAACATCATTTGCGTGCAACGCACGCAACATCATTTGAGCTTTAGCTCAACATCATTGCCGCTCCGCGGCACAAATGAACGATGTTGAGGCTCTGCCTCAAATGAAGTGGGCTTCGCCCAATGATGTTACGGCTTCGCCGTAAACGATGTTGCGCTTCGCGCAAACGGAATTAAACCATTTGCTTGGTGTGCTGAAATATAGTTGATTTATAATCGAAAGTATGGTATAATGTTTCATGGAAGGCGGTGTAACTATGAACATGACCTCAATATACGAATATATTCTGTCAAGAATAGCCGAAGATTTGAGTCCGTACGGTTATAAAAGGAGCGGAAAAAGTTCCCTCTTTTATCGATATTCCGCTGATAAAAAAGTTGGTTGCGTCTTTGAAATGCAAAAGTCAATGTTTAATTCTCCCGACGATTATTCTTTCACCTTTAATCTTGGTTGTATTGCACTTTATAATTTGAACGGATATTACAAAGACAAATTGACGCTTGAAACAGCCAAACTCGCATTAAGATATGACGCAGGTTGTATGCGACTGGGACATTTAAGCAGAGGTCACGATTATTGGTGGAATATTACCGATGAAATATTGAGCGATTTTCCCATAGAAGAATACTATAATCGCTTTCTGCATCCCGACATTATAAAAGGTGCAGAATATCTTAATGAACAAGCACGAAAAAAAGAAAGTGTATATATCAAGAACGAATAATACACAGACTCCGTTTACCTATAGCCCGAAAATTTCTTTCGGGAAGATTTTCGCAACTCATCATCGCCAAAAGCAGATCCATTCTCCCTTTGTAAAATTAACAGGAAAGGATGCTTTTGCTACGCAAAAGCAAGGTGATTATCATGAAGACGGTCACAAACTCCTGCGGTGTTTTTTGGATAGACGAAAACGGCTTGCTGTGCAAGTTTGAATGCGCGGAGCAGAACTATTACAAGCCCCTGAAGGATCCCGATTATCGGAATGAAAGGCATCTGAATTATCTGAGGATCCCGGAAGGAGTTACGTCCCTGCCGTGCGGCGCCTTTGACGGCTACACGGTCTTTATGGAGGTTGAATTTCCAAATACGCTTACCGTACTTGGGGATTCTGCCGGGGGCGTATTTCGACGTTGCCATTTATCGAACACTCTTGAGCTGCCCTCCAGAGTCAACTTCGTTGGAGAAGACAGCTTCTTTTTGAGCGTCCTCGGCACGGTTCGGATTCCCATCGATACAGACGCGCAAACGGCACAAAAGCTGACGCTGCTGTTTAAAAACCATACGTGCCTTGATAATCTCTTCTGCCCCATAGAAAAAATACGGGATCTTCCCGCACCGCAAACGTCCGCGACCGCGTTATGCAATGAATCCGGCACCTTCTACGTGGATAAAATGGGAGTGCTTCAATCGTTTTACTGCAGTCCACAAAACAATGCGGATACCTGTTCCTGCCACGACACAAAAAAGCTTTACTCTCTCCATATTCCGGAGGGCGTGACCGTTTTGAAGGAGTTTGCGTTCCGTGGCTACACCGTAATGAACTCTCTGACTCTGCCCGATTCACTGCAGATGGCAGGAGCATGCAGGGGCTGTGCGTTTGCCGATTGCCGATTGCCGGATACGGTGATACCCGACACGCTGCGGTTTCTCGGAGCTTACGGCTTTGGAAACAGCACCTTGCGCTCTCTGCGTTTGCCCGAAAACGCGGATTGGAAATATTCCCGACAGTTTAAGAGCGCTAAAATCGGAACTCTTTATCTGAGCGAAAGCTATCGGCTTGACTCCGAGCGTACGGGCGCGAGGATCAAAACGGACTCTCTTGGCAGCATCGGGATGGGTGACGTAGACGTCGAGAGGATCGTTTGGTTGGAACGGAACTGACTGCACGAACTGCACAAGAATACCTGCGTTCGTCGCAAATTAAGTTGGCCTCACACGTGATTTGGCGCGAAACGGTTGAAATGTTCACGGATTTGTGGTATAATGGAGCAAAGAAAGGCGGTGAACTCATGATTACCAACGACAATTTCTCAAATGAAGAAAAAAGATTGCTGGATTTTATCTTAAAGCAAGATTTCGAAAGCAAAGCTGAAACGATCAATTACATAAACGCTTTAGCTGCCGAACACATCGTTCGTGATTATTCACCGTACTATAAGATCATTGAGTTCCGCACTCCGAATATTCAGGATGGCTATTTGGGAATGTCAGATATGATCATGATTCAAACCATAAGACAAGACGGAAGCGCACCAACTGTATTTACTTTATATGCAAAAGACGGATTTCCGTTTGAGTATGAGATTTACAATGCAGACAGCAGTGTTATGGATATGAATACTATCTTAGACGGAGAGCTAATTGTTGGATAAAGCCTACATAGTTCGTTTGCAAGCATGGAGTAGCACCCCGGAAGATAGCGGTCGCGTGCAACTCCCATCATCGCCAAGGGATCAGTCTACCCTCGCGGCAAAAAACATGGACTGTTTTTGTACGATAGCCTTGTATGGATCAATTTTGTAGTGGTATCACAAAACAAAAACACCAAGCCTTGCGCTTGGTGTTTTTGTTTTGATAGAGGTAGGGTGCTTGAGAAATCGTGGCGAGGCAAAGCCACGCCGCGGGCGACACTTGCGTTTTGCGTAGCAAACGGCGGATCTTATCCGTCGAGCAAGGTCGTGCTTCGCCCGCCCATAGGCGGCGAAGCGAGGTTCTGAATCCTCCCGCACCTCCCGGCACTCGGTTGGATTTTCTGTTGACTTTTCAATCTCTATATGATAGAATGAAGATAGCCATGATGACTCATTTTCTTTCGAAGGAGGCAAGCATATGTTTCATATTCGAAAAACGGTTTTCCCGGTAACAAACGATCAGGGTCCCCTCAGCGGCTCGGTTCGATGGGAAGATCCCCAAGGCGTCATTTATGAAGGAGAATGGAAAGACGGGATTCCTCACGGAAATATGACCATCACCTTCCCCGATGGCACCCGTGTGGTCACCTGCTACTGTTTGGGCACGATTCAGGGACATACCACCGTAAACGGACCTGACGGCTACTCCTGTGAAGGTGAATTCCGAGACGGCAAGCTTACCGGAGAGGGTTCCGAGCAATGGCCGGACGGTCGTACCTATAAGGGGCACTATTTCGAAGGCGTGCGTAACGGTCTGGGCACTATGTGCTACCCGGACGGTAGTATGTACACCGGCTATTGGAACAATGATCGATATAACGGTATGGGAACTTATACCAGCTTTGACGGCACCTGCCATCAAGGGTTGTTTCAAAATGGTCTGCCCAACGGCCAAGGAACGCAGTCCTTCAAAGATGATCGGCAATATGAAGGTGAATTCCGTAACGGATTGAAAAACGGGGAAGGTGTTTTCAAATGGCCTGACGGATCGCGTTATGAAGGTGCTTTTAAAAATGACGTGCGCTGCGGTTACGGAGTTTTCTTCAATCATATCGGCGGACGCTATGAGGGTCAGTGGAAGAAAGACGCCGCGTGGGGCAAAGGTTACGAGCAATGTTGCGATTTTTCCACCTATCAAGGTCAATGGCGGAAGGGACATGCCCACGGAAAAGGCGTGACCACCTGGCCCAACGGGGAATCTTACACGGGATACCGCCGCAAAGGCAAGTTTTCCGGTTGGGGCATATATACAGACAGCAACGGCAAGCAGTATCGGGGTCTTTGGCGCAACGGCCGCCTGCTTTTCAACAAAAAAGCCCCATCGCCCGGCAGTCAATTCTATTTCACCGGCAAAGGGAAGCGAGAGTATATCAATTGCCGTTATGAAGGCGAATTCCGCAATGGCAAGTGGGACGGCTATGGCGTAGCGGATTGGAACAACGGCGACCATTGTGAAGGAGAATGGAAGAATGATCTTCTGCATGGGTACGGCGTCATGACCCGATCAAACGGTGTTCGCTACGAAGGAGAATGGCGATTCGGAAAGCAACACGGTCATGGTCGCTACACCTGTGCCGCACACGATTTTGAAGGTGAATTTGTCAATGGAAAGCGTCACGGCAAGGGCACCACTCGCTTTAAAAACGGTAACGTATATGAAGGTCCTTACGAAAATGACAAGCGTCACGGCAAGGGCGTTTTGACCTATGCAGACGGCACAAAAATGATCTGCACCTATGACCGCGGTGAGGTTGTTGGCGAAGGAGAAAAGTATTATTCTGACGGCAGCGTTTATAAGGGTGCCTTAAGCGGCAACGGTCGCCCTCACGGCATCGGTGTATGGACACTTCCTGACGGCAGCCGCTACGAAGGAGAACACGACATGGGTTACCGCCACGGGAAAGGCGTACTGATCCTGCCCGACGGCAGCCGACAATCAGGTTGGTTTAAAAAAGATATCTACGTTGGCTCTGAAAAGGAAGTTACCACAGACGGCATCCGACAAGTAAAATGAGAAAGATCGTGCGACATCTCACCAAGCATATACCGTAATATAACGATTTTCATAAAACACCTGCTTTATTCAACTTGACGCCTTCCTTGATTCGTGCTATAATGAAAAAAAGAATAAGGAGAATCTCCATGAAACTGCGCGATATTCACCTTCGTGACCCCTTCATCTTCGCCGAGGACGGCGTATATTATCTCTACGGCACCCGCCGCGGTTCCAGCACCAAGGTCATCCCTTGGCAGGGTCTGGACGTCTACACCTCCACCGATCTCATGGAGTGGAGTGACCCCCACGAGTGCTTCACCCGCCCCGCCGATTTCTGGTCTGATCGGGACTTCTTTGCCCCCGAGGTCTACCACTACGGTGATGCCTACTATATGTTCGCCAGCTTCCGTGGTGGCGACATCACCCGCGCTTCCCAGATTCTGAAGAGTGACAGTCCCATGGGTCCCTTCCTGCCCTTCACCGACGGCCCCATAACTCCCCGCGACTGGACTTGTCTTGATGCCACCCTCTACGTGGACGAAGAAGGCAACCCTTGGACCGCCTTCTGCCACGAATGGACACAGGTTGGGGACGGCACCATTGAAATCATGCCCCTGTCCGCGGATCTCTCCACCCCTGTGGGCGCACCCGAGACCATCCTTCGTGCGAGTGGCGCCGAGTGGTCCTATTCGCTGGTAGATCCCACCTCTCGTAACTACGTCACCGACGGTCCCTTTTTCCGCAAGGGTAAGAATGGCAAGCTGTACATGCTTTGGTCGGGGTTTCACGCAGGTCCCCAGTACTGGTACGTGGAAGCGCTGGCCATCAGCGATAGCGGCAACATCCACGGTCCTTGGCGTCATGCGGACGACTTCATCTACGATCAGGATGGCGGTCACGGCATGATCTTCGACGGGTTTGATGGTCAGCTATATCTCGTTCTCCACAGTACCAACGTCAACCCCAACGAACGTCCCCGCCTGTTCCGCATCAAAGAAACCGACAACGGCTTTGAGATCATCGAGCGGGTGGATTCGTAAAGATCACGAAAAAAAGCATACGTCAGGCACACAACCCAAAAGCTCCGAGTCACGATAAAGTGCCTCAGAGCTTTTCTTAATACACTTACATGAGCGCCCGATACAGGGTGGTCAGCACGTCCTTATCCTCCACAGCAGCAGAGGAAATAACGACCAAGCCGTCCTCGGACACCGTCACAGCCTTACCCGCAGCGGCAATGACCTCGGCGGGCATGACGTAAGTAATGCCGTAATGGTCGTAAGTATCCAGTCCTTCGCAGGAGACGCCGATCACGTCTTCCACAAAGGTCTTGGGGAGATAGAACTGATCCCCACGTCCCAAAAGCACCGCCTTGGTGCTGGATGCGTCCAGTCTTACCTGCAAACCGCCCGCAAAGGCGTTGTAAGAGCCTGCCTTCAAAACGATCATATCATCGGTCAGACACTCGGGGCGCTTGACCTCGGACTGAACCGTAGTGTAGCGGTAGTTGAAACGATCGTTGGGGGCTGTGTCTCCCTGATCCAGGAACTGCATGACGTCACCGTCAACCACGGAATTGTCAGCCCACTTAAAGTCAAAGGTTTCACCCAGGTTCATAACAGAGCGGGCAATCTTGATCTGCAACACGTTGCCGCGAAGATGATAATCTGCCTCTCCAACGGTTTCCAGCGTCCAAGTATCCTTGCCTACGAACTTTTCAACCGAAACCTTACCGCCGGTCTGCGTGCGGTTGATGATGAAGTCGTAGCCGTACCAGCCGGTCTCGCCGTTGCAGTCAGCGTCGATGAAAAGGTTCATCCAGTTGGTCCCTTCGGGGGCGGTGATGTCCTCGGCGCACTCGGCGAAAAAGTAGAGGTTCTCGGGATCGGAGGAGACCTTGCAGGTCACGAAATCGTTGCGTCCCGAGGTGTTGGTATAGCGGAAATCGCCCACATAGGAGAAGTGATCGCGATCGACAGTATCTCCCTCATAGTCGCGGTACTCAGGCCCGACAATATACCACTGACCAAGATCCCCCTCGATGTCAATTGCCCATTGTTCAAAGGCAGCTTCCTGCACGCGGGATCCCTTATACTGACGGATATTCTGCACCATCTGATAGAAATAGTTGTCATTGAAGCCGCCGGTCATGGGTTCGATGTCACGGGAATATTCGGTGTTAAAGGCATCCACGTAGTACCACTGATACTTGGAGTTGTTCTGATCCACCTTATATTCGCCAGCAATGGTCATGCCTTGTGCGGGATTGCCTGATCCCCCGCCCCAACGGCCTGCCCACCATTCGTTCCAGCCCGTGATCATGATGAGGGGAGGATTGATTTCCTTGGCGTAGTCAAAATGCTCTTGGAACGCAAGGCCCAAACCGGAGGTCGTATTCATGAGGGAAAAACCAAATTCCCAGTCGCCCTCATGGGCAGGAATACCATTGGCATGGGTATAGCTACGACCGGCGTTAGTGCCGTTGGAGCCGTTTGCCCAGAAGCCGCACATGACGATCATCTGTTCCAAATCGCCCTCGGGGGAGAGCCCGGGCTTCTGAGGATACATATCCGCCCAAGCCCAACGACCTCTGCCGCGGCGGGAGGTATACCAATCGTCGTTTGTAAACGCCCAGCTCTGACGGGCTGTGAAAAATTCAGTGATTTCGCTGGACAGGGTCTTTGTCAAAGAATCGGGATAGAAGATCAGGGGCTTACCGTTCCACATGAACCACATATCCTTGTATTTTTCCAAGGAATAGTAGTTGTTCCAAAGGAAGCTGAGGGATGCGGAAGCCAAGGAATCGGTGTTGCCGCAATGGAAGCAGATCTGAGGCACCTGATAGCCTTCGGCACGCATCTGACTCCAAACGCGCATGAGCGTCTCCAGGTTTCTCTCGTAAATGATGCCGTTGGTAGCATCTACGAAGATAAAATCCACACCTGCCTCTGCCAGCATATAGCCGTGCTTACGAATAACCCATTCGTCATCAGAGTTATAGTAGCCAAAGTAGGGTTCAGCCCAGTAATGTGCAAAGCCCAGCGGTCCTTGAGGAACCAAATTCCAAACAGCATCCACGCCGCCTTCCAGATATGCCTTGGTGTGGTCATAGAGGGGGTTTTCGCCCTGCTTGGAGGCATTATGCCACATGAAATAGAAGATGCCCACCTTCTTATCTGTGACTGTTCCTGTGTCAGAGCCCGTAGGGGTCACGCGTCCCACGTCGTCGGTCGCCACCCACGTGTCAGAGAACACGTCACGGGAGGTCAGCATATCCACGGGGTTAGAGGTGGTCACGGTTGTAGAACCCGAGACCTTGATGTCGGTGATCTTAACGGTGTTTTTCATATGGTGTGTCCAAACGCGAGCATAGCCGGTCTTGTTGACGGGTTCTGTCAGCTTTTCGGTGATGGCGGGCTTCTCGCTTCCTTCCAGGTATAAGTCAATCTGTGTATCGGTGATCTTCATGGTAGCCAAAGGCGTTTTAGTACCGTCTTTGTCATAGAACATAGAGATGATATTGGTGGTGGGGTTATCCTCCACGTATATCAACTCACCCTTGGAGAAGTCCAAGGGGACATCCACCAAGGTACAGTTGGGCCAGGCGCCTGTTCGCATACCAATCTTATTATCCTTCATCAGAATCCATACACGGGCGGATTCGTGGTTGGGTGCGGCGCCCGTGCTGTTGAGGCGGAGACCCAAGTAGGCAGCATTATAGCTTGCGTCGGGATCCGAAGCAGTGAGTCGGAACTGGTATCTTGCGATGACGTCTTCATTAAACTTCAAACCAATACCCAAAGAAGCCACGGTCTTGGGGAAGAGTGACACCGTATTACCATTGGACTTACCCTCGCCAATGGTAAAGACGGTACCGGATTCCTTGGAGGAAATAAATTCATATTCCTCTGTGATGGTTTTTTCAACCAAGGAAATATCCTGTTTTTCAAAGGTTAGCTCGGTGGCAGAGGCGAATGTGCCCTTTTGAGGCTGGGTACGATCCACCTCAATCACAGGATCTGTTTCTTGTTCTGTAGAACTTCCCGAATCCAAACCGGGAGCTTCGGTCAGAAGATCGGTTTGACCTTCTGTTTCCCCGGGGTCTGTCCCCGTACAGGCAAAGCTTCCCAAAAGCATGGCAGCGGTCAGCAAACATAACAGACATTTTTTGACAAAATTTCGCATGATCTTACCTCCTGATGGCATCAATTTTTCTCAGCGTATAACGTTTCATAGAAAACATTGTTTTCCTCTGTGGCAACCGGACGGTAAGCAAACAGGAAGGGGGCGTCGCCATAGCTGACGGGTTCCTTGGTGGGTTGGTTGGACATGATACGGTGATCCGAACCATGGTCATAGCGCAACGCCTGCCCGTTCACCGCATCCTCCGCCAGCATAAAGACGTGCTGTGGGCCACCGTCGGAGGGATGGGGATTGACAAAGATAATGTCGCCCGCCTTCAGATCCTCAATGCGGGTGATCCGCTCAAAGCCCATCTCGCGGCACCAGTCGTGGAGGTTCGATACCACACAGCCCTGGACGGTGGGCTGATCCGTAAAGCCCGCCCGATACAGGATCCAGTCCACCAAGCGGTCGCAGCTGGTGCGGTGGGGACGGTGATTGATACCGGGATTGGTGCAGGAATCGCCGTACTTGAACCGCTCTTCCTTGGCGTATTCGGTAATGTATTTTCCTTCGCGGAGAAGGTTGCATTGGAGCAACGTATAGGGTGTATAGACAATCTCACCCTTTTCATTAGCGACGCGATAGCCGAACTGCTTTTGTCTGTCGCAACGCTTCACGGCGCTGTCCAAGGAGGAGAATACATCTCCCAAAACATTGTCCTCGGGAATGTGGAGACGATCCTCGTAGAGACAGACATAGTAGCCCTTGGGCACTTCAGGAATAGGAGCGGGCTCGCCCTTGTCCTCGGCGATGAAGGCCTCAGCCTCGGCGCGATCGGCACAAAATGCGATCTTTCCAACCAAGAAGGTGTCATCCTTCTCCAGGTAGTTGGTAAAATCCAATCGGAAGCCGTCGTTGAAGCGGGTGGTCCAACCACGGGTCGTCTCATCGGCTTCAAAAATAATGTACTGCCAGACACGCTCGCCGAAAAACTCGGAATCTCCTCCGTAAACCTCGGTCAGGGAATATCCAGCCTTGGCTGAGGTGCGGCCTTCGGTAGCGTAAAACATCTCAAAGGCACCGCCCCACTCGGCCTGGATCTTGAACACAATGACCTTCTTTTCCTCAGGGGTGAAGGGCACGTACGACTCACCATCTGCGGACAGCGGATAACCTGCGGCTTTATACATACTGCTGACGTTCCAGGTTACGCAGGGGTCTCGGGACTCTCCCCGTCCGATGAATTTGACACCTTCGTCGCACAGCTCGGGGTACGCCGCATTTCCGCGCAGGAAGGTGGGGCGCAGCAGCTTAGCATCAAATTCGGTCAGGTCTATGCGGGTAGGATCCGAGATCAGATAAGGAGATTCTGTTTGCGCCTCGGTTTCCTCCTCTGTCGGGCGCTCTGATTCAAGCGCTTCAAGCGTTGTCTCTTCGGAGGTATCGCTTTCGTTTGCAGCATGCGAGGTTTCCCCGGCACAAGCTGCGAATACCCACAAAAGGCTGAAAAGACCAATCCATAAAATCAAATGCCGTTTTAGCATAAAACCATCATCCTTTCTTGTCGTTTTGTTCAACCGATTATAACACATTCTTTCTCACGTTGTCAAGGATGCACAACTTACTCATGTCTTTTAGTCTGTTTTTTCTGCCTTTTTGTCTGATTCTATTGACAAGAAACCTTAAAAACTTTATAATTGTTTCGAATACTCGATTCGAGTATCATAAAATAGATTTCACCAGGAAAGGAAACCTTTTATGAACCTCATTCCCCGTTTTTCATTTCAATATGATCAAAAGCCTTTTGACTTGGGTGACGTGACCGTAACCCCTACCGAATACGGGCGTCTCTACGAATACGCCGACGGTCTGCGCGTCGAGCTGCATATCGAGGCGTTCCCTGCCTACAACGCCGTTTCCTGGAATCTGTGGTTTGAGAATCGAGGCGAGCATGACAGTCGGCTCATCAGCAATATTTTGGACTGCGACGCCACCTGGTGCTTTGCCGATGGTTCGGGCAAGACCCCTTCCCTGTCTCTTTTCAACACTGATGGCTGCGCCGGCTACGAGGCATACCTGTACTCCGACCGCATCGCCGAGGAATGTAAAGTCCACGAGACCAAGCTGGGGCTGGGGGCCTCCCGCACCTTCCATCCGTTGGGCGGACGCTCTTCCAGCGGTCAGATGCCCTTCTTTGAGTTCTACACGCCCGGGCGGGGGCTCATGGCCGTCATCGGCTGGTCGGGTCAATGGCACGCCAAGTTTGCCCACACCCAAGGAGATACATTGGAAATCAAGAGCGGTCTGGAATACACCGCCTTCAAGCTCCATCCGGGCGAGCGCATCCGCACCTCCTCTATTCTGCTCATGGAATTTGAGGGCTCGCGGGTACAGGGCAGCAATCAGCTTCGCCGGCTCATCAAGAACGAGCTGTGCCCCTTCACGCCCGATCAGTTCCCCTTCGCTCTGGAGGGCATGGGCATGACGACAGAGCGGAATCTGTACCATCTGAACAAGTACCGTGAGCACGGCGTCAAGGCTGACTACTACTGGATCGACGCGGGCTGGTACGGCAAGGGCAAAACTCCCGGAGCGGGTGACTGGTACAAGGAGGTGGGCAACTGGCAGGTTCGTCCCGACGAGCATCCCGACGGGCTGAAGGACGTGGTGGGGACGGTGCATGACATGGGCATGAAGTTCCTTTTGTGGATGGAGCCCGAGCGTGCCTACCCCGGGACGGATCTGGCGGTGGAACATCCCGACTGGCTCTATCCTCTTGACGGCTTCTATCTCCTCCTTCGTCTGGAAAAGGACGAGGTGCGGGAGTATCTCTTCAACCTGATCTGCCGATTCATCGATGAGCTGGACATCAAGTGCTTCCGCCAGGACTTCAACATGGAGCCTCTCCAATCCTGGCGCATCACCGACGAGATGGATCGCGGCGGCATGAACGAGATCAAGTACATCATGAACCTCTACCGCCTGTGGGACGATCTCAGAGCCAAGTACCCCGACCTGGTGATCGACAACTGCGCCTCGGGCGGCCGCCGCATCGACGCCGAGTCCCTGCGAAGAGCCATTCCCATCTGGCGCACCGATGCTTTCTGCGAGGCCAATCTTGATGCCGACGCCATTCAGACCCAAATGTTCGGCTATAATCGTCTGGTGCCCTGCTCAGGCGGTGTCTGCAAGCAACCCGGCGACACCTACGCCACCCGAAGCTCTTACGCCCCTGCCTATGTGGGTAGCTGGTGGTGGACCGACCGTCCTGACCGTCCCGAGCCTACCGAAGAGGTCTTCGCGTGGATGAAGAGAATGTGCGACGAATATCGCTCCCTGCGCCACTTCTTCTCCTGTGATTTCTACCCCTTGGAGAACGGTGGCTGGAGCTACGCCCACGGCGGCTGGGCGGCTTACCGCTACGATAGACCCGAGGAGGGGGACGGCATGGTCATGGTCTTCCGCCGCAGGGGATCGAATTGCGTAACTTCCTGCTATCAACTGGAGGGACTGGACACCGAAGCGGTCTATACAGTGACCGATATCGACACCAAGGAGACCGCGGAGATTAGCGGTAAGGTTCTTGCCGAGGAAGGGCTTTCCGTGACCATTCCGAATCAGTACGAGAGCAAGATCCTGCTCTACAGCCTCAAAAAATAACGCCCCAATACCAAAGACCCGACAACCGTAAAGGCTGTCGGGTCTTTTCGTATGTTGATGGTCTGTGAAATCCCTCTCCACTAAAAATGGCGCGATCTCCCCATGGGCATTTTACTGTTTGCTGCCCTGTGTCAGCGCCGCCTGGCGGTAGGTTCCCTCGGTTTGGGCGCATTCTTCTGCCCACAGCTGTGCCTGACGATCATAGACCGCCTGCGGGATATCGGGCGTTCCCAAAGAGAAGTTAGGCAGGAGCATATCCCCCGCGGCTTTGGGGTCGGTGCAAGCCGTATCGTTTCTCCACTTTTCCCGTTCCTCCTTTTTGCGGAGGTTGGGCACTGCCATGGGAATGCCTCCCGCCAGTACAGATCGGTAGGCAAAGAGACCGGGCAGGAACATATCCAGTGCCTCGTAAACGTCGATGGTATCGGCGGTCTCGTCGCCAAGGATCTTCTTGATAAAATAGTACATGGAAAAGAAATCGGAACCGCCATGACCGAAGCCCTCTATCTCATCCGCAGGCGCGTGCTCGGGGAAATAGGCGAGGAGATCACCTGTCTCGTAACCGCCGTCGTACTCGTCCTTGTTGACGTAGAGCTTGCCGATATGACCGTCCATAGCATCCTCTCGGCTGCACTCCATGCGTCCCTTGGAGCCGTACATGGTATACCAAATGGAATTTTTGTAGAGATCGCCGTGGATGGACTTGACAATACCGCCATTCTCCAGAGTCACCATTTCAATACCGAACTGACCGCCCTTGCAGCCTGTACGGAGACGGCGTGCGTTCTTGGTTCCCTCAAAGCCCACGACGGACAAAGGACGCAGTCCGGTAGCGTGGATAATAGGACCCAGGGAGTGGGTACAGTAGAAGTTGGCGTGCATATTATTTCGCCAGTGGTCGGGTTCACCATAGGTTATAGAGGGCCAGATAGACTCACAGTTGTGAATGTACTCGCCCTCGCCATACTCAAATTCCCCGATCTCACCGCGCTCATAGAGCTTCTTCATTTCATAAGGCGCGGGCATGTAGCAGTAGTTTTCGCCGTAGGCATAAACAAGACCGCTCTCCTCCACCGCTTCAACCAGCGCGACTGCCTCCTTCATATTCTGCACAGGAAGCACCTCGGAGAAAACGTGCAGTCCCCGCTTCAGACATCGGATGGCAAAGGGTGCGTGCTCGTTGGCGTAATTTGCCAACACCACGGCATCCATATCATGCTCAATAAATTTGTCGAAATGATCGTAAAACGCGATGTTCAGCCCTTCGGCGGCGGCACGCTGAGCGTCCAATGCCTCGGGATTTTTGTCGCAGATCGCCACCACCTCGGCATGGTCGGCGCGCTTGCAGTAGTTGATCATGCTGGTACCTCGGTAGGCACCCAATACACCAATGCGTACTTTTTTCATGAAATAGGCTTCCTTTCATCATGTGATAAAACAAGAGGCGGAAAGATTCATGGAACCAAGGATTCCTTTCCTCGTACGATTATACCACAATCCTCTCTCTTTGTTTGGAGTTAATTTACACAAATTCGTGTTTTTTAGTTATATTTCGGTTGACTTTTTTCCAAAGATATGTTATACTGACACCATCCCATTCAAGGAGGCAGATCATGTCAGAGCAAAACGTTTGCCGCTTCGTCCCGCGGGAGATCAACGATCACAGCATTCACACCGTTCATTTTGTTTTGGAAACCAAAGAGCAGGTCTATACAGGTCTGCGGTTGAAATCTCTCTATACCGTGTATTTCGTCCTTCAAGGGACAGGCGCGCTTCACACCCGCGGTGACGTTCTGCCGCTCAAGGCGGGCGACGTGTTTTTCTCCTTCCCCGCCGAGCCTTTTGCCATTGAATCGATCACCGATTTTCAGTATATGTATATCAGCTTTTTAGGTGCGCGTGGAAATCGGATCATGGACAAGCTGGGGGTCTGTCCCAAAGCCCCGCTGTATCCGGATTGCAAGGCGCTTGAAACAGTCTGGACGCAAGGCTTGCAGAGCCCCGCGGAAATTTCGGATATTGCCAGCGAAGCAGTCCTGCTCCATACCTTTGCTTACCTTGGGGGGCGGCTACCCGAGTTTTCCTCCCGAGGCGAAGGACAGGTCGACCTGACCTCCATGATTCAAAAGTATGTGGACGAGCATTTTTCAGATCCCGATTTTTCCTTGGAGCGGCTGGGCAGCAGCTTGAAATACAACAAAAAATACCTGTCTACCGTATTCAAACGGCACGTTGGCGTGGGCATCGTGGAATACCTCCATACGGTTCGTATTCAACACGCCTGCACCATGCTGAAGCAAGGCTTTACCAGCGTCAGCGACGTGGCGTTCCGTTGCGGTTATCCCGATGCTCAGTATTTCTCCAAGGTATTCAAACGCAGAATGACCATTTCTCCCCGAGAATACATGGCATCTGTCCGTTCTTCCGACAAACCGTAATCCAAGCATCAGCCCTTCGCGCAGCAAACAAGGGCAAACCCAAGGGGTGAGCGTTTCGCTCACCCCTTCCCTTTTCGCGGAAGGATGGTTGCCTCTTTTGAGAAGTCATCGCCAAGTACCGTCGTACGAGGCGATGGCTTTTTTAGTCGTTCTCTTTCCTGCGCTTCACAACCAGCCCGACGGCGAGGGAGACAACGATGAAGCATCCCAACGCATTCGCGCCAATCATGCTCTTGCAACCCTCTGCCGTATGGGGATCGTGGGGCTGTGAATCAGGCACCGTCGTCACGTCGCTGTCCGCAGGCGCCGGCGTCTCGGGGGAGGTTTCCGCCTCGGTTTCAAGCGCGGTATCTGTGGGCAACGCCTCGATCATGCCAATCTCCAGGATTTCTCCGCAGACCGTACATTCAATGTGCCGGCTACCCTCCACACCCGGGGCAGGCGCTTGATCTGTGATCCACTCACCGGGGGCGTGACCCAGAGCCTCCATGTCACCGTCAGTATAGCTGTCACCGCAGCGAACACAGGTATGGGTGGTATACCCTTGCTCGGTACAGGTGGGTTCGGTCACCGTCATGGCGTAATCATGACCCAAGCTTTCGGTCAGCACGACGCCGCAGGCAAGGCAGAACTGATGGTTGTCGCAATCCGCCTCGGCACTCGGGATATGACCCTGTGGGTCGGTATAGCCGTCGGTGTAGCTATCACCGCAACGAACACAGGTATGGGTGGTATACCCTTGCTCGGTACAGGTGGGTTCGGTCACCGTCATGGCGTAATCATGACCCAAGCTTTCGGTCAGCACCACGCCGCAGGCAAGGCAGAACTGATGGTTGTCGCAATCCGCCTCGGCACTCGGGTTGTGTCCACGCGCTTCGGTGAAGCCGTCGGTGTAGCTATCACCGCAACGAACACAGGTATGGGTGGTATAGCCTTGCTCGGTACAGGTGGGTTCGGTCACCGTCATGGCGTAATCATGACCCAAGCTTTCGGTCAGCACGACGCCGCAGACAAGGCAGAACTGATGGTTGTAGCAATCCGCCTCGGCACTCGGGATATGACCCTGTGGGTCGGTATAGCCGTCGGTATAGCTGTCACCGCAGCGAACACAGGTATGGGTGGTATACCCTTGCTCGGTACAGGTGGGTTCGGTCACCGTCATGGCGTAATCGTGACCCAAGCTATCGGTCAGCACGACGCCGCAGGCAAGGCAGAACTGATGGTTGTAGCAATCCGCCTCGGCACTCGGGGTATGACCCTGTGGGTCGGTATAGCCGTCGGTATAGCTGTCACCGCAACGAACACAGGTATGGGTGGTATAGCCCGGCTCGGTACAGGTGGGTTCGGTCACGACCATCCAATAATCATGACCCAAGCTTTCGGTCAGCACCACGCCGCAGACAAGGCAGAACTGATGGTTGTAGCAGTCAGCCTCCACGCCGGGGGTATGACCCCATGCGGGGGTAAAGCTGTCCACATAGCGATCGTCACAACGGAAGCAGATGTGGGTTACATAGCCCTCCTCGGTACAGGTCGGCTGTGTGACCAAAGGCATGTACTCATGTCCCAGCTTTTCGTTCAGCACAATACCGCAAACGGTGCAGTATTGGTCATGGTAGCAATCGGCTTCCGCACCCGGAGTATGTCCGAGGACCTCGGTGAGGTCTCCCGTATAGCCGTATCCGCAGCGGACGCAGCTATACGTGGTATACCCCTGTTCGGTACAAGTGGGCTCTGTCACAAAAGCTTGGTAGTCGTGTCCGAGCTTGCCAACCAGCACGCTGCCGCAGACGAGACAGCACTGATCCTGATAACAATTCGCCTCAGGACCCGGGGTATGTCCGAGAGCATCGGTAAAGTTGTCGGTGTAGCTGTCACCGCAACGGACACAGGTGTACGTGGTATAGCCAGGCTCGGTACAGGTAGGATCGGTTACCGCGGCGGCATACGTGTGCCCCAGCTTTTCCGAAAGGACCGTACCGCAGAAAAGACAAAGCTGATCGTTTATGCAATCGGCTTCGGCACCCGCGGTATGTCCGAGGGCGTCGGTGATGCTATCGGTATAACTGTCACCGCAACGGGTACAGGTGTATGTGGTATAGCCTTCCTCGATGCAAGTGGGCGCTGTCACCACGGCATCATACGTGTGACCCAGCTTCTCCGAAAGAACCGTACCGCAGACAAGACACAGCTGATCATGCAAGCAATCCGCTTCGGCACCCGCGGTGTGCCCGAGGGCATCGGTGATGCTGTCGGTGTAGCTGTCGCCGCAGCCGAGACAGATATGGGTGGTGTAGCCTTCCTCGGTACAAGTGGGGGCTGTGACCCTATGCGCGCTGTAGTCATGCCCCAAGGCATCTCCGCCGCGTCGGTAGGACACAGGTTCTCCGCATACCGTGCAGTATCTGGCATCCACGCCCTCACCTTCACAGGTGGGGGAAATGTACACAGTCCAATCGGACAGCTGATGCGCGCAGCCCGCGGACATGATGCCCGCTGTGCCGCTGCTTGTGTCCTCGGTGTTATCGGATGTCCGGATATGACGGCAATCCGTGCATTCGTAATAGAAAATATGGTCACCCTCATAGCCAAAGAACACGTTCAGGATCTTCTCAATGAGGATTTGCAGCCACCACTTGGGGGCTGTCCGCTTTTCATAGTGATGTGCCGACAGCGAAGTTGTTTCGGTGACACGGTCGCCGCAAATCGCGCATACGTACAGCATCTCGCCTTGCTCGGTGCAAGTGGCTTCCTTCGTCACGCTGCCGACGTAGGTGTGTCCGTGCGCGGGAATGATCTCGGCGGACACGTAACCGCAGACGGTACAGGTGGCAAGGCGCTTCCCTTCCTCGGTACAAGTGGCAGGGATCTCGGACAGCGTGTTACGGTGTCCCAAAGCCGCGGTCTCTTCGGTGGCGTACCACGCGCCGCAGAGCTGACAGACGTGCTTGAGATATCCACCCTCGGTACAGGTGGGCGCGACCCACACAGACGAAGCGTAGTCGTGACCGCCGCCCTGATGCACACGGTTCAGCACAAAGGCGTGATGACCGCTGACTGTCATCCCTTGAGTGTAGTTCGTCCAGCCCATCGTGGTATAGCCCGGCTTGTCCTGGATGGTGGGGGGAACGATGACCGCACCGTAAGGCAGGCGCATCTCCGAAAGCAGCGTCACGCCGTCCGTATCGTAGAAGCGAACGGTATACGCGCTGACTTGCGTTTTGACGACGGGCTTTGCCACAATGTCCACGGTGGAGGTTGCGGGAATGGTGTCGGGACTTCCGTCGCCGTCAAGATCCCATCCCACCAGCACCCGGGATGTCTCCAAGTCACCGTCAAGTCTCAGATAGGGCTGACGAATGACCTGATGGGTCAGGAAAACCTCATGGCTCATGAGGTTTCCATGCTGGTCGTAGAAGTCAGCCGTGATCCACTCATCACCGTAAACCACTTTATTGCCGTTACTCCAGCCCGGGAAGTTTTCGTCCCAGCGCACGTCCTTTTCGTTGGCTTCCACGTAAATGGTGATCCCCGTGATCCCCTCGAAGGCTTTTTGATTCATGCGAACGTCTCTGCCGAGAACAATGGATTTCAGGGTGAGGGGAAGATCGCTTGCGGATCTGCCGAAATAAGCGTAAATTCTCTCCGCGGGCAGGTCAGTGATCAGCAGGGTCTCAAGGTTGGACATATCGGAGAGGAGGTTGTATTGTTCGCCGTGAGCCAAGGCGTTTTTCAGCAGATAACATTGGTCAAACGCCCCCTCGGCAACACAACCGACGTTTTTAAAATCAACGTAACGGGTATCCTCTTTGACGCGGATGAGATGATTGCCGATATACAGCACCCCACCGACCCAATGGGCGGGGTCATCTTTATAAGCGGTTTGATCAAACGCGTGGCTTTCGATTTTTTGGATATGGGCGGGGAGCTTGATGCCGGACAACCGCGTGCAGTCTTCAAAGGCATATGCCTTGATGACTTCGACGCTTTCGGGAAGGGTGATCTCGGTCAGCTGAGCGCATTTTGAAAAGGCGGCACGCCCGATGGTGGTGACACGCGAGGGCAGCGTGATCCTCGTCAGCTGATGGCAATTTTCAAAGGCATAGGCACCGATGTCGATGAGAGAGTCGGGCAGGATGATGCTTTCCAGCGTGGTACAATGGTAGAAGGCATAAGCGTCGATGCTTGTCACGCCTTCGGGAATGATCACGTGCTTGACACCTCTGATCTGGTAGATCTGATAGGGGCTGCCGTTCAGGTCAGTGGGGAAGGTCACGGTTTCAAGATCGCCCAAATAAGCAATCAGCTTGTACTCTCCCTGCTCCTGCATGAAGCGGAACCCATCCGCGGTATCGATAAACGTAAAGCCTGTGAAGTCATCACGGTAGGTTCTGTTGCCGTCCCGATCCACGATCAACCTTGCCTGCGCTGTGATGCCGCCGTGCGCCTCACTTCCCATCTGCAATACCAGAGAACTGTTGTTGTAGATGACATACAGATGCGTGCAATTCGTGAACGCGGCGTCCTCAATGCTTGTCAAATTTTCGGGCAGGGTGAAGCTGGTCAAACCGTTGCATCCGAAGAACGCTCCGGGACCGATGGCTTTGAGGCTGTCGGGCAGAGTGATGTCCGTCAGGTTAGCACAATACTCAAACGCGTTGTAGCCGATGCTCTCAAGACAGCTGTTCTGACCGAAATCGATCAGTTTTAAGCCAACACAATGGCTGAACGCGGAAGCCTCGATGCTTGTGAGGCGGCTGTTGTTGCCAAACGTCACCGTCGAAAGCTTTTCACAATTTCTGAACGCCTCAGCCGGAAGGGTGGTCAGCCGGCTGTTGTCACGGAAGGTAACGCGTGTCAGATTCGTGCAGTTTGAGAAATCCACCCTTGTGACACTTTCGGGAAGTGTGATACTGATCAGGCTGGTACAACCCGAAAGCGTGACATCGGTTATTCCGTCGGGCACCACCAGCTCGGTCAGCAGTTCCCCGTTCAGGTAGAGATCGGCTCCGACGCTGAGCGGATGATGTTCCGCCAACGTGGTATGCAACCAAGCGGTCACGTCCGAAATGTAGATTTCCTCCAGGCTGTCGCAGCCGAGGAACGCCCACCATTCAATGCTTTCAAGGCGGCGGTTATTGCCAAGATCCAGCTTTTTCAGGTTTTCGCACCAGCTAAATGCCGTAGAACCTATGTTTATCAGCTGACTGTCAGAGCCAAAGACGACTTCGGTCAGGCTATGGCAATTTTGGAATGCCGAACTGCCGATCTGGGTGACGCCGTCGGGAATGCGAATGGTCAAAAGACGCTCACACTCGGAAAAAGCGTAGGAAGGGATACTTGTGAGTTGGCTGTTATCTCCAAAAGTAACGGTAGCAAGACTTAAGCAACCGCTGAACGCGCGCCAGCCGAGGCTGGTCACGCCATCGGGAATATAAATGCTCTCAAGGCTTTCACAGCCCAGGAACCCGTCGTCGCCAATGCTTATCAAGCCTTCGGGAAGGCAGATATCCGTCAGGCGTTTACATCCCGAAAAAGCTTCCTGACCCATGCTTGTCACGCCGTTGGGTATATGAATACTTTCAAGACTGACGCAACCTTTAAAGGCGTTTCCGCCGATTTCGGTCACGCCGTCGGGGAGGCGGATGCTGACAAGGCTTTCACAATCCGCGAAGGCATCGTAACCGATCCAGAGGATGCTTTCGGGAAGCGTCACGCTCATCAGGCTGACACAACCCTTGAAGGCGGCGTTGTTGAGACTCATCATGCGGCTACCTTCCTCAAACGTCACCTTTTGAACGCTGGTATTTCCGTTCAGCGAAACGTCTATAACAGTGTTGGGAATGCACAGCTCGGTGATGGAATCGGGCACGTAAATAAGGTTTCTGACGTCTTTATCGTAAAGGACGCCATCTATGACCGAGAAGGACGCGTGGTGATCCGAGATCAACAGTTGGATTCCGACGCAGCCTTTCAATGCCCCGGTTGCCATGTAGGTCAGTCCGTCGGGGATACGGAGGCTTGTCAGACTTTCGCAACCCTCAAACGCTCTGCTCTCAATGCGGGTGACGCTGTCGGGAAGCACCAAACCGGTAAGCTTTGAACAACCCGAGAAAACAGAACCGCCGATCTCGCTGATCTGACTGTTTTCTCCGAAATCAACGCTTGCAAGGCTTGTGCATTGATAAAACATACTGTCGCCAATACTCGTGAGTTGGCTGTTGTCAGCCAAGGATACGCTTGTCAGATTCTGACAATATTCAAAGGCGCGGTTTCCTATAGACGTCACAGAGGCGGGGATCTCTATGGCGGTCAGTCCGTTACAGCTCTGGAATGCCAGATAGCCGATACTTGTCAGACGGCTGGTTTCGTCAAAGGTCACGCTTTCCATGCTTTGACAATTGACAAAGGCGTTATTACCGATTTCTGTGACAGATGCGGGGATATGGATCGCCGTCAGGTTGAGACAGCCCGCGAAAGCCTCCTCGCCAATGGCACTCACGGTATTCGGAAGCGTCACACCCGTCAGACTGAGGCTACCGTAAAAGGCTTGCGCGCCAATGGCGGTGATCGCTTCGGGAATGATGACCTTCTTGACACCCTTCAAGCGGTAGATCGAATAGGGATTGCCCTGAATATCCGAGGGAAGTGTGACCGTATCAAGATCTCCCATATAAGCGACCAGCCGATACTCGCCGTTTTCCAGCACAAATCGGAAGCCGTCGGGGGTATCCACAAAAGCAAAGCCCGAGGTCTCATCATCGTAGGTCTTGTTGCCGTCCCGATCCGTGATGAGCTTGGCGTAGTAAGCAATACCTCCGTTTTGGTTGCCGCCCAACGTCAAGGTCAGCGCGCTGTGATTGGTGATGGCATAGAGCCCTTGACATTGCCAGAACGCATAATCGTCAATACTTGTAACGTTTTTGGGAATGTCAAAGCTTGAGAGGCTCTGACACCACTCAAACGCCGATCTTCCAATGCGCTCCAGTTGGCTGTCGGCGCCAAACGTGATACGAAGCAGGTTGTTACATTCATAAAACGCGAATTCGCCAATGCTTGTGACCGTATCGGGAATGGTGACCGTTTTCAATTGATGACAGCCACCGAACGCGTACGCTTCTATATCGAGAAGTTGGCTGTTTTCTCCGAACACAACGGTTGACAAACGGCTGCAACCGTCGAACGCGCTTCGGTTGATCGTGACGATGCTATCCGGCAGGGTGATACTCGTAAGGCTTTCGCATTGACAGAACGCCAAAGGCGAGAGGCTTACAAGCCCTTCGGAAAGCACAACGCGGTTCAGACTACGGCAAGCGTAAAACGCTTCATCTCCAAGGCTTGTCACCGTGTCGGGCATGACAATGTCCGTAAGGCTCTCGCAAGAACGGAAGGCTTGGTTGCCGATGCTGACAAGGCTTCCGGGAAGGGTCACCGTAGAGAGTTTGCCACAGGCGTAGAACGTGGAATCGGGAAGACTTGTGAGACGGCTGTTCTCGCCAAACGTGACACTTGCCAAATGATCACAGCTATCAAACACACCGTATTCCATGGTGGTGACCGCATCCGGGATCGTGATGCTCAAAAGCCCTGTGCAATCGAAGAAGGCTTGTCTGCCGATGAAAGTCACGCCTTTAGGGAGGGAGATAACCTCCAGGGCATCACAATGGGCAAAGGCAGACGCGTTGATGCTGGTCAGTTGGCTGTTTTCTCCGAAAACAACGCTTGTCAGCTGACGGCATCCGTTGAAGGTATCGCTATGGATGGTCGTGATCCGATCAGGAATATGGATGCTTTCAAGATTGCCGCAATCCATAAACGCAGCATAGTCGATCAGCATAACACTTTCGGGGAGCTTGAGGCTCGTCAAGCCGCTGCAACCCAAGAAAGCGCCGCTACCGATGCTTTTGACGCTGTCGGGAAGCATGATGCCCGTCAGCTGTTGACAGTTGGCAAACGCATTGTTGTCGATCTTTGTGATGCCGTCTGCCATCACGAGGTTTCCGGAAATACCGCGACCAATATGCGAAGCGTGGATTTCGTAACGGATGCCCTTGGCATGAACATAGGTGAAGGTCACCGTATTCGTCAGCTCATAGGTAGCACGCGTATTGTGGAACGCGTAATCATGCACAGTCTGCACGCTATGAGGCACGCTGATTTCTTCAAGCCCCGCAAGCCCGTCGAAGGCGTGCTCACCCACGAAAGTGATTCCCTCGGAGATCTTGACACGCTTCAGGCTTTCGGGCACGTACACCCCATTGGCTTCGGGGGCACCCGCGCCGAAGATATAGCCGAACCAGGTGATCTCGGCATCCTCAAAGCTCGCGCCGATAAAGGGCAACGTGATCTCGGAGAGGCTGCTACAGTTTTCGAAGGCACCGATACCGATGATCAGATCCCACACACGGGTGTCGGGCACCGTGACGGAGGTAAACTGATTGCCCATAAAGGCATAGGGACCGATGTCGATGAGGGTGTCCGGGATGGTATAGTTACCTTTAAGACCCGCGTAGGCAAAGGCGTAATCGTAAATGCCTTTGATCTCCCCCGCCTCGCTGATGGGCAAATCGGTCAGACTGCGGCAACCGTAGAAGGCAAAGTCGGAGATCTCCACGATGCTGTCGGGGAGGGTGATATCGGACAGGCTCGGGCAACTGTAGAACGCGCCCTCGTACACGCCCTTGAGGCTGTTGCTCTCGGCAAAGGTGACCGACTTAAGGCTGTCACACATGGCGAAGGCATAATAGTCGATGGAAACCACGCTGGCGGGGACATGCATGCTTGAAATACCGTCGGCATTGTAGAAGGCGCGGTATCCGAAGGACAGAATGTTGGCGCTGTCAAGGAAGCTGATCTCCGAGAGCTTGCTTGACTCGAAAGCGCCGAAGCCGATGACCTCAACGCCCTCGGGAACCGTCAGACTTCCCGTCCGTCCCGAGGGAACAGCAATGAGCTTTCTGCCGTTCTTGGACACCAGCAGACCGTCAATCGCCTTGTAATTGGGGTTATGTTCCGACACGGTGAACGCCGAAAGATTCGGTAGGGCGATGAAAGCATACTCGCCCACAAACGACACATTCTCGGGGAGATAAACCTGCTCCAGTCCCGTCTGATAGAAGGCGTTGGACATGATCATCAAATCCTCTCCGCCACCGAGGGTCAAGGATCTCAGTTCTCGGATCTCGCGGAAGGCGCTATGACCAATGACCGTCACGCTGTCGGGAATCGTTACGTCGGAGATGTGGGTGTAAGCGAAGGCTTCCTCGGGGATTTCCGTCATGGCGAAGCCGTCGGCAAAGGTCAGCGACGTGATACCGCTGTTCTTGAACACGGCACGCCCCATGGCGGTGACTGTTTCGGGAATCACCACGCTCTCCAGTTTTTCGGTGCGCTCAAAGGCAGACTGCTCCATGGTTTTGAGCTGCGCGTGGAGCGCAAAGGTCAAGCGTTCGATGGGGGTATTCGCAAACGCCTCGCGACCGATGAAAGTTACGCCTGCAGGAATCGAAACAGCCGTCAGCTTGGTGTTTGAAAACGCCTCTGCCTGAATGATTTGCAAGGTCTCGGGCAGTTTCACCGACGTTACCCCGCTGCCTGCAAACGCACCGCCGCCCACGTTGACGATATCACCACCCAGATGCAGGGCGGTCAGGTCTATGTGGGTCGCCGTGCCACTGTATTTGATGATGGAGATGTCCCCGCTTGTCAGGCGGGCATACGTCCAGTCGCCATCCGTCACGATATCCGTCACACCCAGATAGTAGCCCGCGATGCCGTGATCCCAGTCCTCTGCCAGATAAGACGGGAGGGTTTCGGCAGCAAAGTATACGTTCAGCTTGCTCGTGCCAAGGAAGGCAAAGCGACCGATAAACTCTACGGCGGCGGGAATGGTCACCTCGGACAGCTTCTCGCAATAGTAGAAAGCATATCTACCGATAAAGGTGACGCTATCGGGGATGTCCAAACGACTCAGACGCTCACAGAAGCGGAAGGCAAAGTTATCAATATTTGTGAGCTTGGCGTCACCGAAATCCAGGGTGGTCAGCTTTCGCATACCCTCAAAGCCGTGGGCTTGGATGGCGGATAAAGCACTGCCCGGCTCAAAGATGACAGTATCGATTTTGTCGCAACCATCGAACATATACGCCGGGATGCTCTGCAGCTTACTGCCGCTCGCGAAGGTAACGGAGGTCAGATCAGAGCATCCCTTGAACGCGCCCTGCGCTATGGTGGACACGCCGGCGGGCACACGGAAGGAGATCAGACCGCAATACGCAAAGGCATTATAAGAGATGCGGGGAAGCTTGGCGTTATCGGAGAAGTTCACAGCGTAAAGCCGACGGTCTCCCGCAAAGGCGTTGACGCCGATCTGCATCAACGAATCGGGCATCTGTAGCTCGTTCAGATGCTCATTCATGGAAAACGCGTAGGCTTCAATGGTGGTCAGCCCCTCGGGCAGTCCGTAATACCCGACGTTTTCACATCCATAAAAACCTTCTTCACGGATGACCTTGACGGTGGACGCCAGATAGACGGCATACAAATTCCGAGCGCCATTGAAAGCGGCTTTTCCAATGTCGGTCACACCCTCAGGGACGGCATAGTCCGGGCGAGAATGTCCCGTAGGATATGCCAAAAGGACCGTCTTGGCGGTATTGAACACGATGCCGTCCACGTCCAGATAGACGGGATTCTTATCGTCCACAAGAATGCCTGTCAGGTGGGGACAGTCGGCAAAGACGCCGCTTCCTAAGGAAGTCACGTTTGAAGGAATCGTCACCGTGACAAGCCCGGTTTCCGTAAACGTCCAATCGCCAAGAGTTGTCAGACGGTCGGGAAGCTCCACCGCGGTCAGTCGGGATTGTCCCGCGAAGGCGGCGCTCCCCAACCGATACAGAGCGCTGTTGTCCTCAAAGGAAAGATGGGACAAGTAGGGACAATCCTTTGCCGCGAAAGCGTTGTTGGCAATGGTCACAACCGATGCGGGAATGGTCAGCGAAACCACGCCGCTGTCATAAAAGGCATAGCTGTCAATATACGTCAGCGCACTGCCCTTTTCGAACGTGACCGTATGAAGGGTTCCGATGCGCTCAAAAGCGTAGCGCCCCACCGAAAGGATCCCTGCGGGAATGTCAACGGCGGTCAATGCCGTGTACGCGAAGGCGCGGTCGGGAAGGCTTGTCAAGCCCCGTCCGATCTTGACAGACCGCAAGGACTGGCTATAGGCAAACACAGAGTCGCCCATTAGGGTGACGCTGTCGGGAATATCCACCTGCTTGAGGGCGCTTTGCATAAACGCCGATTTTCCAAGGGTTTGTACCGACGAAAGGTTCACGCCGTTGAGCCTTGTGCAGGAGAAGGCATAGAGATCGATCTTCTGCACGGTTTCGGGCACCGTGTACGTCCCACTCAGTCCGGCAGGATAGGCAACCAAAACGAGTCCCGTATGGTTGAACAGCACGCCGTTTTTGGCGGAGAAGGCTTTGTTTCCGCTTTGCACGCGGTACGCCGTCATAGACGTGTTGCGATAGAACGCCGTGGCGTTCAGCGTTGTGACCTTGGAGGGCACGGTAAAGGTACGCAACTTAGCACAGCCCGAGAACGCAAAGTTGCCGATGCGCTCCAGTCGGCTGTTTTCTCCGAAGGTCAGGTTGGCGAGTCTCACGTTATCATAAAAGGCGTTATCTCCGATCTCTGTGACTGTATCGGGGATCGCCATGCTCACCAGATTGGTACACCCCGAAAAAGCGGATCTGCGGATGCGAGACAGGTATTTGGGCAAGTTGACTTCTCGGAGTCTCGTCTCCCCCGCAAACGCCGCTTCGCCGATGGAGGAGACCACCTTGCCATCGATGTAGTCGGGGATGGTGATATAGCGGCGGTGTCCCGTGTAGGAACGGATCTCCACAGTGCCGTCATCCAGCTCAGCGTAGGTAAAGGGGATGCCATCATCCTCATTGACCCAGCTTGCGTAGAGGGTCAGGTCGCCGTAGAACTCGTCCTCATACCATACGTACGCCTCGGTACATTGAGGATCGTAATACCAACCGTCGAAAACAGCGTACAGCCGCTCGGGCTCGGGAATATCCTGTAAGGTGTGCGCTCGGATGAAGATCTGCTCCGTATCGTCCAGCTCGTCGGTCATCATGTTGAAGGTGACTGTCCCGCGCTCTTCCAGCATGAGGGCGCTGACGTCCAGCGCGCCGTAGCCATAGGTAAAGTCGGGGCCGGGATCGCCGAGATCGTCGCAGGATGCATGTAACAGAGCTTCGATCTGCACAAATTCCTGATATCTGTACTGGGAAAGATACAGCGCCAACACACCCGCCGCAATGGGAGAGGCGAAGGACGTACCGTTCTTACCGCCATAGTCGCCGCCCATTTGGGTAGTATAAACGGTTCCGGGCGCGACGATATCCACATTCTCGCCATAGTTGGAGTAGGCTGCCAATGTCCAGCCGTTCTCTTCCAACGCGCCGATGCCAAACACGTTTTCATCGGCGGCAGGATACGTAAGCACTGCGCTTGCGCTGTTGCCTGCCGCGGCAACGCAGATCACGTCGCTGTCGAACGCCAGCTGCGCGGGTTCGGCAAAAGGATTGTCCAGCTCCAAGCCAAAAGACATATTGACCACAGCCACGTCCCGCTCAATGGCATAATACAAGCCGAACACAAGGTCGGACGTGCGTTCAAAAACACCGTTTTCGTCACATTCCGCCTTGATGACGAGGATATTCACCTGCGGCGCAATGCCCACGATACCGCTACCGTCCATGGATGCCGCGATAACACCTGCCACCGCCGTGCCGTGTCCCTGTTCGTCTTCAATCAGAGACCAGTCGTAGACACCGTCCGCAGTCAGATAATCCTTGACCACCTTATCCTCTGAGGCGTTGTAGGACAGCTCACTGATACGTCCCGCAAACTCTGGGTGATCGGTATCGATACCCGTGTCGATCACCGCGACCGTCACGCCGGAGCCTTGGGTGCGCTCCCAAACGTGGCGCATATTGAGAAAGTCCAGATAGGTCTGTCGGTCGTAGTCGGCATCGCTCACCGTATACTGCGGGCGAAGGGGCAGTTTTTCGTCGTGAATGGCTTCATCCGCCTCATCCTCCGCCAAAAGATCGCTGATCTTTGCCCGGTAGTCCGGCGACATATATTCTATATACTTGCGGTAGTCCTCGTTTTCGTAGATATCGATAACCGTGACGCCTTGGGGTAGCGTCAGCGCCGCAAAGCTGCCGTCCTCGGTGATACGAAGGGTGGCGCCAAAGAGCTTTGCCAACGCCTCTGCCCGCGCTTTGGTGGTGTTTGACAGCACGATGCTTTGTTCATCGTACCGTCCCTTGTTATCGTACAGCGCTTGCAAAGCTTCGTTCTGCCGGTCTTCCAGCCTTACCTCGCGGCGGTGCAGGACAAATACCGTCACGGTACTTGCAACCAGGCACAGCACCAACGCGCTGATCAGAACGGTCCAAAATCTTCTTTGCCGTAAGTTCTTCATATAAATCTCCATTCCACCGCCCGAAGGCGGCACAGTATACCTTGAGAAAGAAACGTCTTAATCCCCATTTCACCGCGGAGGCACAAATACCGCTTGAAATTCGACCGTGCCGCATATGCGGCAAAATGGGTGGGACCCCATTTTAGGGAAAATGGTGCGTGAAACAGTGAACTTTGATTGGGGATCTTTGATCTTTCATGCTATTATATCATAGAAGGAAAAGCGTGTCAAGGCAAAAACGGTCCATTGACGCAAGATGGCTAAGGCATCGGATAATCGTTGATAGAAAATATTCGTTTTCTTCTTGTCAAATCTATTTTATTTTGCTATAATAAGATAGACTCGTCGGCGACAAAAAACGACGACCGTTTGCCACGAAAAGATTGCCCTCGCGTACCCCCTTCCATCATGACAAAAGAGGCGGTGACTTGATGACATCCACAAAAAGAAACGTGTATCTCGATCTGTTCAAATTTTTCTTAAGCTTTTTGGTCATCCTCATTCACGTGACCCAAAAGGACTACCCCTTCCACCCCCTGTTCCGTCTGGCGGTGCCCATGTTCTTTCTGATCTCGGGTTACTTTCTCTATCATCCCGACAAAGAACGGCAGAGGGCAAAAGCGCGCGCCTTCATCCCCCGTACGCTGAAATATTTTGGGATCGGCTTTGGCTTTTACATTGTCTTTGACTTCATCATGTGCTACGTCAAGGGTAACGGCGTAGGATACTACTTCACAACCCTGTTTTACAAGGATTTTTTGCTGGAATTCATCTTCTTGAACCGTCCCATCACTTACACCGGGGCACAGCTGTGGTTTCTGATTGCCCTGCTGATGCTGTCTGTCGTGCATTGGCTGGCGGTGAAATTTGATCTGACCAAATATTACAAATTCGCCATTCCCGTCTGCTTTGCCATCTACTTTTTCTTTGCGGGGTATATGTACCTTTTTCAGGAGACAGATATGCCCCTCCAATACACCCGCAACGCCTGGTTCATGGGACTGCCCATGTTTGCTTTGGGCTTTCTTCTTGCTCAAGTGAACCTTCATCGGCGGTCATGGTATAAATACCTGTATCTAATCATAGGTCTCGCCGCCTTTTTCTTCCAGATCATGGAGGCTCGGCTTGTGGTGATGGAGATGTACGTCTCGGGCGTGGTATCCGCCGTCATGCTCCTTGCCTTCTTTTTGGGGATCAAAAAAAGCCGATGTGACCTTTACTACCGTCTTGTAGGCAAGGATGGTCCTTTCTATATCTTCATCCTGCACATGGCGGTTTCGGAGGTTCTGGAGCTGTTTATGACCTTTGACAGCGGACTGGTACAATGCGGTGTTGTCTTCGCTCTGTCCTTTGCCCTATACGAGGCAGGCTATGGGTTGTCCTGTCTGTATCGCCGTCTCCGAGAGCGGCGTGTCGCATCCTGACAAATTATGAAGAATTATGAAGTTTCCCGTCGCCTATGCCAAGAGAGGAATTTTATGGTATAATGAGGATAATATACTGCCTTTGGGGCAAGGGAGGCTTTATGAAAGACTTTTGGGGACTGAACGGCTATGAGCGAGAGGCAGAGGGTTATCTGTCATGGCAACATTTGGTGTTTGTGTCCACCCTTATGGTCATCATGATCGGGTTGGCAGTCTTCCTCGGTCTTCGGAACCGACACAAAACCTCCGACGTCAAAAACAAGGTGCTGATCCTGTCTGCCATCCTCATTGACGCAATCGAGCTTTTCAAAATCGTCTTCTTCTGTTTCCGCGCGCAAGATCCCATGAACTGGCTCTATAATCTGCCCCTGTTCCTCTGCAGTATCCAACTGATTGCCCTGCCGCTGGCGGCGTTTTCCAAAGGTCGGATGAAAGAAGCCGCTTTGGATTTCGTATTTATTTTCGGGCTTTTGGGAGCGGTTTGCGGCACGTATTGTGCCGGTCAGAACTACGCCGCTTACCCTGTGCTTTCGGTAGACAACGTGGTGTCGGGTATCACCCACACCATTTCGGGCTTTGCCGCACTCTACATCGGAATCTCGGGGATGGCGAGCATGAAAAAGCGGAATATCGGTATTACTTTTGCTATTCTGAGCGGCTTTTGCGTGGCGGCATATATTGCCAACATCACCGCCGATTACAACTATATGTTCCTCATGCAGGGAGACGGCACACCCTACGACATTCTGTACAACCTGTTTGGCGGCAATCCCGTGCTGTATCCTTTGAGCGTGGTGGTGCTATTCCTTATCTACATCGCTTTGTTTTATCTTGTCTTTTACCTGCTTCAAAAACGCGCCCGTTCCAAAGCCCAAACGGACAGTGCCGCATAACAAAAGGCTGTTCCAAGGAAATCCTTGGAACAGCCTTTTTCTTTGGATCAGATCTCTTCTACCTTGATCATGTTGGTGTTGCCCGAGCGGCCACTGGTATTTCCGCCCGTAATCACGATTCTGTCACCCTTCTGAAGGGACAACACGGATTTCGCCATCTTCTGCGCGGTATAGAACAGTACGTCGGTGGAGGAGAAGACCTCGCACATGGCGGGAATCACGCCCCAAGACAGGGACAGCCGCCGCCAGGTACGCTCGTCGGTGGTCAGACCGATGATGGGCACGGGGGGACGGAAGCGGGAGACCATGCGGGCGGTCATACCCGAGAGGGAGCAAGCCACCACCGCTTTGGCGTCCAGATCAATGGACATACCGCAGGTGGCATGGGAGATGGCGTCCACCGAGTTGCGGATCTCAAACTCAGAGCTGTAGAAGCGCTTTTTATAGTCGATGCCGTTTTCGGTGGTCTCCGCGATCTTTGCCATGGTCTTGACCGCCAGAATGGGGTATTTTCCCGCCGCGGTCTCGCCCGACAGCATGATGGCGCTGGTGCCGTCATACACGGCGTTGGCAACGTCGGAGATCTCGGCTCGGGTGGGACGGGGATTATGAATCATGGATTCCAGCATTTCCGTGGCGGTGATGACCCGTTTGCCCAGCAGACGGCATTTGGTGATCAGCTGTTTTTGCATGGCGGGCAGCTGCTCGAAGGGCACTTCCACACCCATGTCTCCGCGGGCGATCATGATGCCGTCGCAGCATTCACAGATCTCCTCAATATGGTCAAAGCCCGATTGGTTTTCGATCTTGGCGATCAGCTCGATGCCCTCGGCGCCGATCTCCTTGAGATAGGCATGCACGTCCAAAAGATCCTGCTTGCCCGAGACGAAAGAGCAGGCGATATAGTCCACGTCGTTTGCCACGCCAAAGGCGATATCTGCCTTATCCTGCTCGGAAAGATAGGTCTGCTTCATCACCTTGCCGGGGAAGCTCATGCTCTTGCGATCCGACAGTTCGCCGCCGCAGATCACCCGACAGTGGATTTCTGTGCCTTCCACTGCCACCACCGAAAAGGACAGGAGTCCATTGTTGAGGAGGATGGTATCCCCGGGAGCCAACTCGGCGGGCAGACCGCGATAGCTCACCGCGACCCGATGATCGTTCCCCACGATATCCTCGGTGGTAAACGTAAAGTCATCCCCGTCATTGAGTCGGATTTTGCCGTTTTCAAAGGTCTTGATACGGTATTCGGGTCCCTTGGTGTCCAGCATGATGGCGATGGGAAGCCCCAGCGCCTCTCTGACCTTTTTAATGGTATCCATGCGTGCCTTATGGTCTTCATGGGTGTTATGAGAAAAATTCAGGCGCGCCACGTTCATGCCCGCACGGCAAAGTCCCGCGATGGTCTCTTCACTTTGGCTGGCAGGACCGATGGTGCACACGATTTTAGTTTTACGCATATTTGATGTTCCTCCGAAATTCGGTTGATTTCTGTTAGTTATTATACCACAGGCAAGGGTGTTTGACAAGGAGTTGAACCCTATTTTTTCAAAAGGCGGAGATATAGGTGTCTATTTCTTCCCGACTGTGAAAGACGGTGATCTGCTTTTGAGGGCAGTCCGCCAGCAGAGACATCACCCGCGGACGGCTGTCGGTAGCATACGCCTCCACAAAGCGCATAAAATCTTCGTCTTCCTCTTCCTCGATCCACGGCAGATCCGTCCGTGGCTTTCCCCGTCTTGCACGGATGCCTGCAAGGCAGACCTCCGTGGGCAGATCCAGGAAAAAGACGGTATCCGCGTATCCGAGACGCAGTGCCATGGTGTCTCCGTAGTTACCGTCCATGATCCACGTATCCCTCGCCAACAATTCCGCAAGCCTTGCGCGAAAGACTGCCTTGTCCACCGTAGTGCGATCGGCGCGCCAATACAAGAGATCCAAGTGGTACAGAGGAAGACCCGTTTTCTCTGCCAGCGCGCGGGCAAAGGTGCTTTTGCCGCTACCGGGACAACCGATGATCAGCACTCGTTTCATGGGTTTCCTCCCTGAAAAGCAGGCTCGGCGGTTGGTGGCTGTTTCAGTCGTTTCCGATAGAAGAAATACGGGATAAGCACCAACAAAAGCGCCGCCAACCAGGAAACAGGCTCCGCCACAAACAGCGCGTCCTGTCCCATAAAGGAGATGACCCACTTGGACATGACCACGCGGGCGGCAAATTCGGCAAAGCCCGAGAGCATGGACCACACCGAGACGCCGATAGCTTGAAGCACGTTGCGAAAAATATGGAGCAGATAGAGGACGGAAAGACAGATGCAAAGGATGGTCAGATAGTAGACCGCGATACCGTGTGCCTCTGTCGCTTCGGCTTCGGAGCTATCCATAAACAGCTTCATAAAGGGATTTCGGATGAGGTACATGGTCACCGACACCACCACGGACATAAGCAGGACAAGGACGGTTGACGTCAGCACCCCTTGCTTGACTCTGCGGTAGTTCCCTGCCCCGTAGCTTTGCGCGAGGAAGGTGGCGGTGGCAACGCCCAGCGAAAGGGCGCTGCTCTCCAGCAGTCCGTAAACCTTATTGGTGGCGGTATAGCCCGCGATAAAGGCGCTACCTTGCAGATTGATGGCGGACTGGAGGATGATCCCGCCCAGGGCGATGACGATAAACTCCAGCGCCAGGGGCAGTCCGAAGGCGATGATGGCGCGCATCAGTTTCCAATCGATACGCCACACCGATCTATCCAGCTTGATGCAGTCAATGCGCTGGATCTGAATAAAGCAGAAGATAAAAGAAACCAACTGGGAAAGCACAGACGCCAACGCCGCGCCCAAGATCCCCATTCGGAATACGAGAACGAACAAAAGGTCCAGTCCCACGTTGAGAAGGGCGGCGATGCCCATGGCCAGGAGGGGCGTTCTCCCATCCCCCAAGGCACGCAACACCGAGGATGCCATATTATACGCCGCCACCACCAGCGTCCCCGCGATCATGGTCAAAAGATAGGTCACAGCACCGTCCAGAATCTCCTCGGGGGTTTTCAAAAGGAGCAGGAGGGGTTTGGCGGCGATCAGTCCCGCCACCGTCAGCACACCGCCCACCGTGCCGCACAGGATGGTACACATGGCGATGGACTTATTCATGCGTGGGTAATCCTTGTCCCCGAAGTAACGGGACACAAAGGTGGACACACCTTGGGTCATACCTGTGACTGTCCAGAGGATGAGCCAATAGATCCAATCGGTGGCGCCCACGGCAGCCAAACCTTGCACACCTACGCCGCGTCCCACAATGGCGGCATCCACGATCATATAGAGCTGTTGACCCAGGTTGGTCACGATGAGGGGGAGGGCGAAGAGGAGCAGATGCCTTGTGGGACTGCCTACGGTCATGTCGGTAGTTCTTTTCATAGAAAATGGGGGTACTCCTTGGGTGATGATGATGGGTGCGAGAGAGTTAGAGATTCCCTTAGGTTTATCGGGGTATCATTATCGCGTTGTAGGGCGGGGGCTGGCTCTATAAACCCCAACCGCTTATCCCTCGCGATAGAGGCGGAAACGGGTGAGCAAGGCATCCTTATCCTCGAAAACAGCGTTCAACTCAGCCACTTGCGCCTCGTCGAAGTCTGTGAAGGGGATGGGCTCGTCGGAGGGCAAGCCGCGAGAAAACAGATGCTCATACAGCTCGTCGTGCGCTTCGCTGCTCCCTTCATAGGGAATTTGCAAGGTTTGAGACATGGTATTCAAAAGGTTCCAGCGCCCTAAGATGCGGCGATGGTCACGGGCGTTATCAACGGGGGCATCAAAACGGTAAACCGCCTCCTCCGATGCCTGATTCAGCTTGTGGGAAAGGCAAAAGCGTTGCATCTGGGCTTCGTCCTTAAAATAGATCATATCCTGCCCATCGTTCAGCACCCCATCGCCGTCAGCCGTGTAGTAATAGAGGGTCAGGTAGGACGTCCCTTGGCTTTCCACCACAATCGGGTACACGTCGCCGTCGTTGATCAGGCTGACGTCCACCGTCTCCGCTTCCGCAGGCACGCCCTCTGCCGTTTTCTCTGCAAGGACACCGCAAATGTATTGCAAATGCTCCTCCTGGGATGCCTTTTCCTTTCGGCTGCTAAAGAGTCCGATCACGCCGAAGATGAGGAAGCACAGGGCAAAAAGTCCGGCGCGCCAATAAAATCCTTCGTGCCCTATCGCTTTGTCGATCACCGGGACAGCGATTGCCGCGCCCGCCACAAAGGAGATCAGATGAGGGATCATCAAAAGGGGGTGCTTGCCGAAGCGATAGGACACGGTGACAAGCCCTTGGTCGCTGACGGTATATTTGCCGTTGACGCGATCGTTGGCAAAGCCATCGCTTCTGCCGGCATGGGCAAAGTGTCTGCCAAGCCAGAATTTCTGTTCTTTTCGGGCATAAACAAAGGTCTCACGATCGGAGTATCCCTTGTCAAAGCGCTCCTTCTGCTGACAAAACTTCTCCATTCTTTCAAGAAATTCTTGCTCCGTGAGTCGGGTTTCAATGATTTTCATAAGTACTCCTTTGGGCGTAGATCAATCCTTGGCGGCGTTGATGATGGCGATGACATCCAGCACCGTCTCCAGCTCGTGGGGCTTGACGATCTCGGGCTTCTTCCCTTCCTTGACGCAATCCACGAAGTAGCGAAGCTCGTTGAAGTAGCCGTCGGACTGAGGAATGTAGTTCCCTTCCTCCACGCTGCTTGCCATGTCCAGCGTGCTGGTGGTCCAGTCCTCCTTGAAAATGTTAAGAGCGCCGCCGGTAAATTCCAGCACAGCCTTCTCAAATTGCATACGGAAGGTCGCCTGGAAGGGGACGGGTGCGTGGAACCAGGCGGACTCGCAGGCGATACGGATGTCGCCATAGCGATAAATGGTGTGCATATAGTCCATGCCGTGGAAGATATGTTCCACGGCAGGCTTACCCAGCGTATAGACAAGGAAGTCCAGATCGTGGATGTGGAGGTCGAAAGGCACCATGCCGCTGCGCTCGGGATCCTGCATCCAGCCGTCCCAGCTACTCTGGGGGATGGCGCCGATGCGGGTCATGGTGCCGCTGACCAGCTTGCCGAAGCGACCGCTGTCCATGCAGTCCTTGAGGTAGAGATACTCGGGCCAGAAGCGCAAAACGTGAGCGACCATAAAGCACTTGCCGTTTCGCTCGGCGGCAGCGTACACGCGGGCTACGTCCTCGCGGCGCAGGGAGATGGGCTTCTCGCTGACCACGTGGATACCTCGATCAAGTGCCTTGACCGCATAATCGGCGTGCATATAGGTGGGCAGAGTGATGTCCAGGATGTCGATCTCCTCGCGCTCCAGCATTTCATCAAAATCCGTATACTTGCGGGCAGTAATGTGACCGTCATAGCGGTCCATCATCTCGGGGCGAACGTCGCAAATGGCGACCAGCTCTACGTCTTCCATCCGCTTCCATGCGGGTACGTGGGCGCCGCTGATGCCGCCCATGCCGATCTCGGCTACTTTGAGTTTCATAATGGAATTTCCTTTCTGTATATTCATTATAAGATTTTTCAAACCCATGTTATTATAGCACAAATCCCGACGGATGTAAAGAGGATGGCATAACATAATTTGAAACAAAAAAGGCACCCGAAGGTGTCTTTTTCGCATCTCACTTCGCCCGCTTTTTGAAATACCGCATAGCCACGATCACCACCACCGTACCGAGGATGGGAAAAATCGCCGTCACCAGCATTCCCGCCTTGAGACCAACCTGCTCGGCGGTGAGGTTCAGAGTCGCGCCCAACTCCGCCGCGAAGCTTGACGCCGAGACGGTATCGGTGACGATGCCCAAAAGCTGTGGGGCGAGTGCCGCGCCGAAGTCGCCGCCCGCCGCCATAAGCGCATAAGCCGTGACACCGAGAGCGGGCATCTTTTCTTCCATCATGATGAGAGTTCCCGGCCACAGCATGGCGGTGAACAGACCCGTCAGGGCGCAGGCGATCATGGCAGGCACCACGCCGCCGGAGAAGGTAATCACCAAATAGCAGACCGTCGCACCGATCATGCCGATGAGCAGGACACGGGAGATGTTTTTACCAAACTTGGCATAGCCGATACGGGCAAGACCCAGAAGGATGGCAAAGCCCGCAAGGCCAAGGATATCGCCCAGTGCCTTGTCGATATGCAGGGCGGTTTCCATGTAGCCCGACACCCAGTTGGACATGGCGTTTTCGGCACAGCTGCCAAAGAAGATGCAAGCCACGCATAGGGCGACGCCGAAAGCATGCCTTTTCGCCCCCTTCACACCTTCGCTGCTCTCCGCCCCGCTCATGTCGGGCATGGGAGAGATCATGAACATCACCGCCGCGATGATGGGCAGGAGGGCGAAGAACATGACGAGGATCATCCAGTTCTCGTTGCCAAAGAGCTTGAGGAACACGGTGCTGACCACCGCCACGAAAAACACGCCGAAGGCATAGAGGGAGTGGAGCATACTCATGTCCCTTTGGGGGTTATCTGAGGGGATCGCCGCGATGGCGGGGCTGAGCATCACCTCGGAAAGTCCTGCGGATATCGAGAAAACAAAGGTGCCGAGAAGCAGTCCCGCGTAGGCGATATTTGGGAAAATGGTGGGGATCAGGGCGTAGATGAACAACCCCGCCGAGGTGATGAGGGGCATGACACGGACGATCTTTTTTGCGTTGAATTTCTTTGAAAAGGCGGTAAAGATCAGGTCAATGCCCAGTTGGGTACAGAAATTGACCAACACCAACGTCCCGAGAAGTGTGTATGAAATGCCGAAGGTCTCCCGCAGGGTCATGAACAGGATCGGGGGCAGGCAGAAGATGGAGGACATGGTGAAATAGGCGGTATAGCAAGCGAGCTTTGTTCTTTTATAATTCGGTTGGGACATGAAAGGTCTCCTTTTAAAGCAGGATATAGGCAGATGATACCATAGAACGGCAGAAATGACAAGGACTTGATGAAGTCAGACGTGATCTTCGTACCGCTCCGCGGTGATCAGACCGTCGCGGACGTGAAGCTTACACACCCTCGAGGTTCTCGCTTCCTCAAATTCCCCACGTGCGTCATGGATGGGGTCTCGTCCGTGGTAGACGGCGTAATACTGACCTTGATACTTGATCACGCTGTGATGCCCCGTGCCCTCTTCAAAATCATTCTTGATCATGACGGGGTCAAAGGCACCGTTCGCCGTGTGCTTGACAAAATCCACACGGGTCAGATCTTGCTCACCCAAACGGGCGGCGGCGTAACCGATGTGGTAGGAGTCGTTATCATAACAACCCGCGCTGTACATCACATACTGCCAGTCCCCTTCTTTAAACCAGAAAGCCCCCTCGACGGTATGCCAATCACGGCCGTCACCGAAGCGGTTGCGCTTGAAGATCTCCTCGTCCATGGTAGGGACGATGACCTCCTTGGGGTTGTTCGCGGGGGTCAAGGGATCAATGAGCTTATCTACATAGATGCGTGTGCCCACACGGTCACAAGCCACATTATCCTCGGCGTACCATAAAAAGAGACCGTCATCCGTCTCTACCACATGGGAATCAATGGAAAAGCGCTTGTAAAAACATACCTCGTGTTCAAAGGGACCCAAGGGGGAGTCCGCGACCGCCCCGTGCATATACTGAAATTCCCCGTCGGTGGAGCAGGAAACGTAGATATAGTAGCGGTCACCGTATTTAAAGACCGAGGGCGCCCAATAATCATACCGCCCCTCAAAGGCGGCCACGATCCCCTCGTAGTGCCAGACCCCGAATAGATCGTCGGCGGAGTATGCCTCCACGCCCGCCTTGGCGGTCACGTATAGATAGAGCTTGCCCCCGTCCTCAAAGATAAAGGGGTCGGGCTGGTGCTTGCCCGTCACGTCAAATTGCAGCTTCATAATATTTGTCCTTCCGTATGATTCAGACATTCATGTTTTTGGTTTTCAATAGTGCTTCCCTCAACAAATCCGGAGATTCAAAGTAGGAAATTTCAAAGTTTGAGATGTATCCGTTAAGCTTTTCGACAGAACGGTGTTCCACATAGTCCGTAGCATCATCCACATAAAATTTGCATCCAAGCTGTTTGCCGATATAGCTGACTATATCCAACACAAACACATGAAAATCAGCATCAGCATACACGGTGTGAGATTCGCCATATATAAAACAATGCTTGGAATCCTTTTCTTTTTTTAGCGAAAGGTAAAGTATTTTTTCTTCGTTATTATCAAACTGAATAAAGCAATACTCACCGTGATTTTGAATATTCGTCGGAGAAAAGCTCTTATTTATCAATGTGATCATGGCCTGAAATCCAAGATCATTACAATGTCTCAAAAAACCTGTTTTTTGCCAAAAGATGATGCCGCACTTTTGTTTTCCAATCGCACCGCGGGGCTCGATGGAATTGTCCTTGGAGGGAATCAGATTCTTCATGTTTGAGCTCCTTTTTGTTTTTTCCTATTATAGCACACTTGGAAGCGCTTTTCAATATCCTCGTGGGAATATTTCAAGACGGTGCTTTCTTCGTCATTTCGCCTTCAGGAGAAAAGCGATTTCCTTCGCGAGGAGGACGTACAAAACCAAAAGAGAAGGACACGCGTTGCGCTTCCTTCTCCCCGGCACGTTGACAAAAAGATGCCACGCTTTTCCCTGACAAATTGGCATTTGATGGTTTATTTTAATTTTCCTAATTTCGCCGTGTTTATAATAACGATCAGTGTAGTTTCTGCATCCAGCACTTGCTCGGGATTGATATTTACATTGACCTTCTCGCCTTTTTTGATAGCGACGATATTGAAGCCGTATTTTTTACGGAGGTTCAACTCGATCAGGTTTTTACCACACCATTCGTCCTTCACGTCAATCTCGACCATAGACACATCCTTTGACAGAGAAATCATGTCAATAAAGCCTGAGCTTATCAGGTTTTTAGCAAGGCGTATGCCTGACTCGTTTTCAGGGATAACCACCTGATCCGCGCCCACACGAAGCAATATTTTTTGCTGCATCTCGCTGGCACATTTTGCGATAACGGTCTTCACACCAGCCTCCTTGCAAAGCGTGACCGCCATCACGCTCGCTTCAAGGTTGTTTGCCATACAAACGATAACCGTATCAATATTACCGATGCCAAGACGGGAGATGACCTCCGCATCGGTCACGTCGGCACACTTGCACACAGGAAGATATGCCGCCGCGTCGTTGATAATTCTTTCCTCGGCATCCACGGCGATAACCTCCATACCGTTTTCCACAAGCTCTTTTGCCACGGCTGTGCCGTATCTTCCGAGTCCAAAGACTGCATATGATTTCTTCGCTTTCATTTTTCTTCTCCTTATCCTATACTGATATCTTCCGTCGGCTCGGAAATAACGTTCTGACTTTCGTTTTTCCTACCGAGCGCCACCGCAAGTGATATGGGGCCGACTCTGCCAAAATACATCGTTACGATGATCATCATCTTTCCAAAGGTGTTGAGCGTTGCCGTTAAATTTCTTGAAAGACCGACGGTCGCCGTGGCGCTGACCGTTTCATATACCGCATCAAGAGCAGATGCGTTGCTCGTTGCCATCAAGCATATCGTTGATGTAGCGCATATGATGAGGAATGCGACCGCTACGGCAACAGCCTTTTTCACCGAGTCCTCGGAAACACGGCGACCGAACAGCGTCGTGCCGTTCTTGTTTCTGATGGTAGCAAACGCCGAACATATGAGAACAGCAATGGTTACGGTTTTTATACCCCCTGCTGTTCCAACGGGAGAACCGCCGATCAGCATCAAGATCATCGATACGGCAGCAGAAGCGTTCGTCAGATTCTCTTGCGGAACCGAAGCAAATCCTGCAGTCCTCGTAGTAACCGATTGAAATAAGGATACTTGAATTTTATCAAAGAGGGGCATCTCTCCTATGGTCAACGGATTTGCGTATTCAAAAATAAAAAACAGAATCGCACCTGAAACAATGAGAACTGCGGTAACCGTAATCGCGATCTTTGAGTGCAAGGTCAGATGTCTGAATATCTTGCGATTCTTTTGTGACCGGCTTCTAACGACACGAAGCACGTCCCACCATACGATATAGCCGAGACCGCCGAGAATGATAAGCGCAGAGGTGACGGTATTGATTAAGGGATTCGTGGCGTAATTGCACAGACTGTTTTCCCCAATGATGTCAATACCTGCGTTGCAGAAGGCAGAAACCGAATTGAACACCGATATCCAAATACCTTTCACGCCGAATTCGGGGACGAACACAAGCATATACAGGATAGCCCCTATTCCTTCAATGATCAGCGTGCCGAACAGTACATTCCTGACAAATTTCGCAAGACCTGACATTGTATTGAGATTGAAAGCATCCTGAATGAGCAATCGGTCACTTATGCCCATTTTTCTGTTCAAAAGAAGCATCAGCCCCGACATAACGGTGATGATACCAAGACCGCCGATTTGTATCAGCAAAAAAATGACGACCTGTCCGAAGAAGCTCCATGTGGACACCGTGGGAAGCGTAACAAGACCTGTCACGCAGGTTGAGGTGGTTGCCGTGAAGAGCGCGTCAAGATATGGCACAGCGCTCCCTGTGGCGGAGCTTATCGGCAATGCCAAAAGCGCACTGCCCACGAGAATGGTCACAAGGAAGCTGAGTAATATGATCTGCGTGGTTGAAAACGTGAATTTCTTTTTTCTCCTCATAAGTTTTTCCTCTAAAAAGTATAAAGAACCAACATCCTCTATCTACCGTTAGCCGGTTTCTTTAACCATGATTCGTTTCAGCCATTATATCACATTTGGGCGTTCATGTCAATATTTTTTGCGCCGTACAGTACAAGGTGAGCGATTTGCGGCAAAAAGCCCACCTATGGCGCCACCCGGTATTTCGTCTTCGGCGAAGATTTCTCGCCTTGCCGCTTACGAGCGAGCTCGACGCGCTCTGCGGCGGAAATGCGAACCGGATTCCGCTGCGCTTCGCTTGCGGAGCCGAGCCCGTTTCGTGCGTAGCACGACCAAAACAAAAACGGTACGCGAGGCGTACCGTTTTTGTTTTGAGACGTGTTGACAAAAAAGATGCCTTATTCTTTTTTGTCTGTTTCTAAATCTTGATATAACTTTAAGTAGAAATCAAGCATTTTGTTGATTGTTTTTTCTCGTTCTAAAACGATTTCTCGTATTGCCTTGATCTTTTCCATAGCCACATCCGGAAGATAATCGAGAGTTATGGGCTCTCCATCTTCCTGCTCGACATAGGATTGAGAATCGGTTACACATTGAATCTTGTACAATATTTTGTTGATGGACTCAAGGCTTTTTTGCAGTTCTGCAATTTGATTAAATATTTGATTCTTACTGATGCTATTAGACTATTTGTTATTGTTTTTTGCGGTGTTAATTGAAGAAACAAGCATTGCCCTCAGGGATTTACATTTGGATTCCAAAAAGTTATATTGCTCTTCTCCGATATAGTTAGTTTTATAGAGTAACTCCAACCAATAGCCCGTTTCGTTTGCTTCTTTGAGCGCAATCTGCATTTTGGAAATAAAATCGGCTGTGCCGTGTGCATATTTGGCTTCACGAATGTTTGCGCCAATAGATGTGCCGCTTCTGCCAATCTGATTGGAAATGATACTTTCTCTTTGTTCTTTTAATTGCTTAACGAGATTGATAATTTGAACTGCAAAATCCATTGATTGTCCGAAAGCTTATCGCTTGCCATAATATCACCGTCCTTTGAATAAAGTATAGCATAAAACCATTGTTTTGTCAATGAAGCATCGACTTCGTCGATATGAAGCAGAAGCCTTACGGCTTCTATGAAGCACTCGCTTCGCTCGCATGAAGCGAAGCGCACACTAACTTCTCTGTGAGCCGAAGGCTCGCTTCATAGGGCGAAGCCCTGCTTCATTTTTCATGCGCGTCAGCGCGCTTCATTTCCAAACAAAAGAGCACTGCTCTCGCAGTGCTCTTTTGTTTGGAGGCGCCACCCGGTATTTCGCCTTCGGCGAATATTCGTACACTCTACGCCTGGCAAGCGAGCTTGCCGATCTCCGAGTGGCGAATGCGAACCGGATTCTGTGCGCCTTAGCGCACAGAGCGCGGGCTGATTCGTGAGTAGTGTCTCCAAAACAAAAACGGTACGCGATGCGTACCGTTTTTGTTTTGTCTATAGAGGACGAAAAGACTATTCAAGCCCGTAATTTCGCCTTCGGCGAAAATTCGCTCGCTCTCCGCCCGGCAAGCGAGCTTGCCGATCTCCGAGCGGCGAAACCGAACCGGATTCTGCGCGCAAGCGCGCAGAGCTCGATCTGATTCGTGAGTAGTATCTCCAAAACGGAAGAGACACGCGATGCGTGTCTCTTCCGTTTTGTCTACGGAGGACGAAAAGAATGTCCCCTTCGGTGCCTTGCGTTTTCAGTTTTTATGCAATACAAAATTGTTTTGAACGATCATTGCTTATATTATATCCGAAAAGCCATAAAAGTCAATAGGTTTAAAATTTTTTCTACAAGGCCGTTGATGATTATATGGTTTTCTACAACTCTCGCCGTCCGCACTTGAAGTTGCGATACAAGACTCCAAAGCAGAAGGAGCAGGAATATGCTTGTCAGGCAAACAAAACTTGAAATTCCATATCGGACTACTGGGGTTCGGATTCATTCCCTTTCGCTTTTTCATTTGGCAAATCCGACTTTTTCTGCATTTTAGTCCGATAAAGTCCCAAACATCTTCTTGTGAAAAACCGTTATGTAACAAGAATTTTTAGAGAAAACGCCATTGAAATCAGACCTTGAGGAGCGGCTTTCAATGGTGTTTTCACTTAATTAAGAATTTTTATCGTTGATCAATTGAAGGATGATATTTTTATACACATCATCTTTAACTTCTGAATTTTGAATTTTTTCAACCAAGCTTACCGCAGTTGTAAAATCTTCGTCTTTTTCTAACTTTCTAGTATTAAAATTAACTTCTTTTGTTGTTTTATGTACCATCCAAAAATATAGTCCCGCCACACATTCAAAAATTGCACCAGAAGAGGCGGTTATCCAGTTGATTTCTCTATCCCAACAGAGACTTAAAATAACCCCTGCAAACAATATTATTGTTCCAAGTATACTCGTAACAATAGCAAGAGCAAATGAAATTTTTTTTAAGATTTTATCAAAATTTCTTTTTTCATAAAGCTCTTCTCTTGTTCCTTTGCGTTGCATAATCACAGCATGTACTGTATTATTTATGTTTTTTGCTGTTTTTATTTCCGCCGTGAATCTTTCTAAATCTTTTAATTCAATAGTTGATTTTTCAGAAGCTTTTTTATAGGATTTTAAAATAGGTATGATGGTGCTAGGGATAGTTATTAGTGTGATTATTACCGTTAAGATAATAGATGTCATTTCAAAGGAGTTAGAAGACAGAAATTCCAGCATATTAAAACCTCATTGCTTTTTATTTTCCGTTATATTATAGCATAAAACGGCATAAAAAACAAGTCAAAAGTGTTAAATCTCCGTTTGCTTTGGAATTTTCTAAATAGTTGTGGTATTGTGTTGTGCTAACGCTATAACAAATCCGTAATTAGAATAGATACATCATGTTATTTCATCAAGCATCTCACACGGATACCGTTTTAATAGTCTTTTATTTTATAGTAGAACCTCCTCAACTACTATTCCCCCTTTAAGTATTATAATTAATTCTCCTTTCGCCCCAATCCGAATACACTCCACTAGTTTTCTCACAACCATCTCACTATACTCCGTGAAGTTCATTTCCATATCCGATAGAAGTTTCTTGATGTCATCAATCTCCTGATTTCCCTGCTCGCACGAGCAAACCTGTGTTTTCGCCAGTTCAAGTTGATCCCGCAACACACAAAGCTGATCGGATATTTTCCGAATTTCAACCTCAAATCGCTCGGTATCGCCATCGGTTCGCATACTCATCATGATGAGATCTTCCATATCCTGTTTCAGATCCATGATTTTCTGCTCGATAGCATAAGCATCCAAGACGTGATCGTTCCCAGTTGCAGCATACGCCAACCCGGAAAGAATGAGTTCTGCCACCTCCTCACGATATTCGAAAGCGTTTCTCAAACCTCTGCAAATGGCCTCGTGGAGTTTTTCTTCATCCAGTGAGGGAGATTTCGAGCAATACGCCGTCCCATGCTCCACGCGATTGAGGCAACGCCAAACCCGTCTTTTTTCACCCTTTACAATCCATGTCTTGCGCCTGTACGGACTACCGCACTCGCCGCATACCAACAGTTCTGTAAGAACATATTTTCCGCTGTACTTGCCTTGCTCCGTAATACCAATATCCGAAGTTTTCCGTTTGCTGCTCCTGCGAGCAAGCTCTGCTTGAACCATCTTGAACGTCTCCTTTGAAATAATCGCCGGGTGATTATTGGTTATCAAGTATTTCGCCATCTCACCGCGATTCTTCTTGACCTTTTTGTTGATGCAGTTCTCGGTATAAGTCTTTTGCAGAAGCATATCACCCGCAAACCGTTCATTACAAAGCATACCTTGAATGATCTGTTTACTCCAAACACTCTTTCCCTTTTTAGTGCAAATCTTTTTCTCCTCAAGATACTCTTTAATTTGATCTAAACTACAGCCATCAAGATACATAGCAAATATTTTTCGTACAACTTCTGCCTCGTCAGGAACAATTTCCGGTTCTCCGTTCTCGCCCTTTCGATAGCCCAAGATATTGTACCGGAATGCAAAAGTACCTGACTTCATTCTCTGCTGGATTCCCCAACGCACATTGGCACTGATATTCTCACTTTCGGCCTGTGCCATTACGCTATAGAGGCCGAGAAACATCTCATTATCCGCTTTCAAAGAATCAAGAGCCTGCTCCTCAAAATATACTCCGATTCCCATCGCTTTTAACTGCCGCACATATTTCAAACTGTCGACGGTGTTTCGAGCAAAGCGCGCGACGGACTTTGTAAGTATATAATCAATCTTGCCTTTTTCACAATCCTGGATCATCTTTAAAAAGCGTGGGCGCTTTGTCGCCATTGTGCCGGTTATTCCCTCGTCAGCATATATGCCTGCGAATCTCCATTCAGGCTTTTTCGCTATAGCGTCCGTGTAGTATGCCAACTGAGCTTCATAGCTTTCAAGCTGCTCATCACTATCGGTTGATACACGACAATATGCCGCAACACGAAGTTGTTTATATTCATTCTCTTTATTTGCAAGCAAAGGATTAGCATCGATTTTAGTAACAATTTTACGTGTTGGTGTTGACATAGGCATCCTTTATATTCCTCCTTCTACTTCCGCTTTGTTAATAAAAGTAATCACAACCGAACCATCTTGTTTAACTGCTATGTTCTCGATGAATTTTGTCCAAAACATTATATCAAACGTCTCGCAAGGTTCCCATTCTTCAAAAGCACGCCGAACATATTCGGTGTATGCCGCGGCCTCATTATCGGGATAATCCGTAAACTTACTTGTTGCACATTGAAAAATCAAGTTTTTCACCATATCAAATGGCACTTCGGGTTGATCCATCAAACGTTTTATTTCCTTCGTTTGTCTTACAATATCCAAACTTGATTGATGGGTAGCCTTGTCACTATGTATCACTAAGCATTCTTCATTTTCCTTTGCACATTTTAAAGCCTTAATGATACCGTCTATGAGTTCTTGATCGCCTATATATATGTCATTTTTACATCCCGAAGCGCAAAACCACTTTTCCCTAATGCTCCAACTTCCATGACGATACAATTTATTCCCGCATTGGGCACAAATAGAATGACTTTTCAAATACTGTATATCTTCGCTATACGGTGGTTTCTTTACTCCCTTTTGACTTTTCAATTCATGGGCTCGTTTAAAATCCTCATCATTGATAATCCTGGGATACCCCTCATCGCCTACGTAATGACGATTATCAATGATCCGTGCAATCATACTTTTTGTCCACACACTTTTTTCTTGATAAAAAACGACTCCGCGTTCTGTCAAGTCAGTAGCGATAACAAGAAGTATATCTCCTTCTCCGTATCGTCGAAATATTTCTTTCACTATTTCAGCTTCTTCATTCACAATTGATGGAAGGCCATTTATCATTTCGTATCCATAGTTGATCATACGCAGTGCCATTATCTCACCTCTATTCTGAAATGCAAATCTCCCAGCAAGCAAAAAGTTAAATCCCCATTTTGCTCGGCATAGATCTTGGTTACAAACAAGGCAAGCAGCTGCTCATTTCCCTCGGATATGCTTGAGGGTTCATCTTTTAGCAGCTTCTTGAGACGACGAAGATCTTCTATGCAATGATCATCATCCTCGTCGAGCAGTTTATTTCGTCTCAAACGTAACATGTCAATCCGTTTTTTTATGTTATCTGTTTTTTCCAGATAAGAAATCTCATCAATAACACCTTTTACGTGCAATTTAGAATATATTGTATTTTGATCACATAAGTTTGCGAGTTCCACATCAATTTCTGATACTTGTGCATTGCCTTGCAGTTTTATATCCATAAGATCCTGGAGTTGTGTAATCGTTTCATCCAATAGACTTTTCTCATTCTGTCTAAAGCGATTATACATGCGAACAAACGTAGAAAATATGGTTTGCTCCGAATACGAGTGACTCCCGCAAGATACTCCCGTAGTCCCCTTTTTACTGCACAACCAGATCGGCTCTCCTTTTCGCACAATCCTTTTGTATGCCCATCCACATTCACGGCAGTAAATCATTCCACCAAAGAATCCTCTGTTCGCTGTCTTTTCTCTTTGATATTTGTCCTCCCGTGCTTTTCTAAGTTTTCGGGCTGCCTCAAAGACTTCTGTTGTAACAATCGGTTCATGGGTTGCCTCCGAATAATACTTGGCGCGCTCTCCGCAATTCCGTCTATTTCGCAAAGGAAGGATGTCCGGAGTATATGTTTTTTGCATGAGCATGTCGCCAATATACTTTTCATTGGAAAGAATATATCGAATATGACTCACGGTCCAATTGTGCAAATTATCTTGAGCGTTCAGCCTGGTCACAATTGCATTCATCCCCAATCCGGATAAATACCACGCAAATATTTGTCTCACGATATCCGCCTCTTCCGTGCACATAACCAATTGCTTATCTGTCAGACGGTAGCCATATGGTGCCGTAGTCGTCACAAAAGTTCCGTCTTCCATTTTCATTCGAACGGATGTTGACATTCTTTTGGATGCAGCCATTGACTCTCCCTGTGCAAAAGCACTTTTGATGTACAGTATCATCTCTGAATTCATGGTTCTAGTATCAATGCCATCATTTTCAAAGTAAACGCTAACACCATTCTCTGCCAAAACACGGACGGTCTCAATGCACTCCAAAGAATTCCGCGCAAATCGCTGAACACTCTTGACCAAAATGCGATCAATTTTGCGATTTTTGCAATCTTTCAGCATACGTTTAAACTCATCCCGCTTACTGATGCTGGTGCCTGTAATTCCCTCGTCTGCGTATATATCAACAAAAACCATATCGTCATGATTCCTGATATATTCGCTATAATATCGCATTTGCGCCATGAACGAATTGATCTGATCAGCAGAATCCGTGCTGACACGGCAATATGCCGCTGTTCTTATTTTCTCCTTTGTAATCATTCCAGATGTTGGCTGTATCACTTTGATCTCTCTGATTCCATTATTCATAATGACGACTCCTTTCTTCGTATTGGTATTTTACCATTTTCCCGAAAACTCATCAAGGATGCGATTTCCGAGATCTATTATGCTCGTGTAGGTAAACAAAAAAGCCCTTGATGAAATCAAGAGCTCTCTTATATATGTAATTATAGATGAGTTACCTAACAGTAAAAGGACACTACTCCCCCTTAATAATGTCATTGATACTTCTTCCTTGAGCATCAATCCACACATCACGGCCATTCGCCCATTGCCCCAAAAGAACATTTGCAGCCATGGAAACACTATTAAATTCTACGTCTTGTGTAAGCGCATAATACTCTCCGACATCCGCTAATATTCCGTCTGCGAGCATTTTTGCTCTTAAATCTAAAACACGGTGATACGTCCCATTTTCCAGCGTAGGAAGAGTTTGTTTCCTCACCAGCGATCCTTTCTTTACCACAATTTTCCCATTCGTTATTGAAAGGGCAGAGGTCTGACGCCCGCGCAAATAAAAGGTTCCAGATAGATTATTTAAGTTGTTCATTTCACGAACAGTCGTTGCACTTGTTTGGCAGACGGTTCTCCGCCTGTTCTTTTGTAACGATTGTATGACTTCCTCTGTAACATTCTTCCCTCGTATTTGCCCTTTGAGCAATGTGATAATAGCATTTAACTGCCGAGCATTAAGTTGATACCACTCGTTACGTATCTGAGCATCAAAAGCGTTCATGAGAGCATGGATCTGCTGCTCCAATTCCAAACGATTGTTGCACTCATGTACATAAATAATTTTCAAAAGATCCGGGCTAAAGGTTTGGAAATTGCGAAAGCGTTCCTTCGTGTTTTTCGTATGTCCGATCTTATACAGATCCTTACTCTCATATGTATCATTTGTTACGATATACATATATCCTTTGTCCATGAGTTTTGCCTCCTGATTGCCATGTTCTACTAATATCCCAGTTGTTTCTTTTATCTTCCTCATTATATCGAATAAACGCAGGAATGTCAACGGATATTGTGTAAACAATCATGATTGGTTATAGCCTCCCATAGTGATTCCAACAGGAGGCTATAGTCAGGCACGACTTATAACTCAACAACCATGCACCCCATGGTCTCAGCATTCTTCTTATTCAATCGATCCAGCATTTTCTTGTCATAATTGTGACATTTCAGCATTCTTCGAAGAACGTCCACCGAAACAAGATAGATCATCAGCCTTTTGATTTCATCCGACATTGCTCCACCCCCATGCTGATCTTCAATGCACGGTCAACCGCCTCCATGGACACCGTACTGACCCTGCCAACGTAGCACGAAAGTCTTGTTTTATCCACAGTCCGCACCTGTTCGGCAAGAACAATGGAATTCACCGGCAACCCCGAGCCATCAATAGGCACATGAGTGGGCAAACGTATTTTCTTATGATATTGACTCGTAATTGCCAACACGATGACCGTAGGGCCATACTTATTCCCGGCATTATTTTGGATGATCAGAACGGGTCGTTCGCCGCCTTGCTCCGATCCGACAGCGGGATCAAGATCCGCATAGTAGATCTCCCCACGTTTAATTTTTCTTTCCATGTACTTGTAAACCTCCGTTTTGTAACACCGACATTTTCACATCGGCTATGTAAATGGGACTGCCGCAAGTGACAGTCCCCAAGGAGGCCATATCGAGAATCAAAACCTTAAAGGCAGCGGATTATGGTCGTTGCCATTATTGTATATGTTCAAAATGAGTTTGAGTGCTCTCTTCTTTCCGCCATCCTCGCCTAAGCTCCTGGATGCTTTCACAATATCGTATGGATCAGAACACGATAATCTTCTTATGAGCTGTTGCCGATCGTATTCGCCATAATAGATATTGACGAAACGACATACGGCAACGATCACGTCCGAAATCAAGGACGAAGACTTCCCTCTCCAAGCCCCCACGATGATCTTTATTGCTTCCCTGTAACGAATTTCCCCGACTCTGTCAAATTCCTTCCGTGCGGTATTGATACATCTAAGGCGGTATTTTCCGCGAACATCGGAATAACTCGGTTGGATGTTCAATTCTTCATTGACCTTGATGAAACTAAGTGCCCGGGCATCGTTGCCAATTTTCTTGGCCATGAGCGTAACACCGGAGGTGGGTTTAGACGATACACCCGTTTGAGCCGCAAACAGGAGTGCTTCCTCCTCTTGCGTCATACCGTAAAAGACCTTGCACACGATAACAAGGTCATTACCATCGTTCAACAGCTTGCGCGCCGCGATGGTATGCTGTCCGTCAAACACATAATACCTTCCGTCTCGAAGACTCACCTTCGGTTCATTGGCAATACGTTCATTGAACTCTGCCGCGATCCGCTTGACCTTGTTCATGTCAAGGGGGCGTTGATACATTGTGGTGTCGATCAGGGCGCTATGAATCGCTTCCATTCGATACGGAAGCAGTTCATCATAGTTCTTCGCATTGAAACGTTCTGGACCGTTTGTGGATGTCATACTAAATCTCCTTCTACATCATTGATATAATTTTTTGCGGCAACCATGATTTCTCTCGTTTTACCGCTATATTTGGGATCTGTTCTGAGTCTGGGAAAGCGGGACAAATAGTTATTGATGCTGTCAATAAACATATTGACCGTGCCCACCATAGAATCGAGTATGGCTTCCTCGATCTCATGAACGCACTCTTTCGGTGTGTCAAAACTGTTTTTCTCCTCCACATTCATACCGGGTGCATCCTCGTTTGGGTTGTTTATCGACGGCTTTGTCCCCTTTTCCTTCTCCGAGGTGGATTTAAGCGCCTGCGTCCGTTTGGCCTGTACCTTTCTCTGCTCTTTCGGAATCCGTAGCTGTTCAACTGCCGCTTGTCGTTCCTCCATAGGGATTTTGGCAATCGACGCTACCTCCTTAAAGGAGGGCGTAATCCTCTCGGACAACAGTTCCTTCTTGATTCCTGGATCGATCTCTTCAGCAGCTTCTACTCCCCTCATATATTGGACCGCATTTTCAATGTACCCTTCGCTGACACCCTCCTCCTCAGCAATTCGAGTGCGGGTTCCGTGGGATTTATAGGATGGACACGCCGTGTCCATCCTACTTTCATTAGGTGAAGTGAAGCGGTTTCCATTAAACCTGACCAAATATTTCTCGGCCTCGTATCTGGTGGCAAGAAGACATTTCTTGTATGGTTCGGTAATATTTCTACGTCCAAGCTGGTTGCTGCATATCCAAGAGATCGCTTCGTAATCGCTCTGAAAGTCCATGGCATACGTTGTAAAGGTGATCTCAGGGTGCTTTTGTGCGATCTTATAACGATTGTGTCCGTCTATGATTACTCCATTCCAAACGATAATGGGATGAAGCATACCGTCCTTCAGAATATTTGCTTCAAGCTGAGCGAATTCTTCCTCGGACAATTCCGGAATAACCTGTTGAAACGCCGGATTGATCGTTAAGATCTCATTCACCTCAGCACTCCTCCCAGTCCTCATCCCGAACCGCACTGCGAGAAATGAGGAATGCCACATAATTCTGAAGATCCTCGCTGATCTCTTCCTTTTCTGCAATCTTCTTACAGAAAATCAGGAAATAATAGAGTGCTTCCCTGTCGGGTCCAATAATGATTTCGATTCTCTGACCTGTTCTATCGCTCGTAAAGACACAAGGCTTGCCGTTGAGCCAGCGGCGGATGTTTCTCTCCTTGTCCTTGAAAATTCGCTCCAGGCTGCGTAGAGCCCATTTGCCGTTATTGAAAAAATTGGTCCCCGCTTTACCATCCAAGCGATTGTGCTGAGAATCGATGGCGTTCATCACCTCGTTGATGTAATTGTTAAAAGCTCTGTAATTCATGTTTCCGTATCCTCCATGTTGTTATTAATTGGGTTTTCTCTGATATAGGTATGTATCCGAGCCGCCGCAGGCAGACCTATGTGAAAAGGTGGTCTGCCGTTTTACCTTTGGCTCTTAACACACCTACTTGTCCTCGACACCCCGGTGTGACCGAACTTGGTTCGGCATGGGAAGTCATCAAGCGTCCGATTACGAATCGGCTCCATAGGAATCTCACCTCCCCCGGGTACTCCGCAGGCAGCGCCTTTCGGCTACTGAAGTATCATTATCCCTCACGTTTGTCATCGCCCTCTGTCGGTGGTAATCCGACTTCACTCAAAGTATCGTTTGATCGCTCCCTCCAGAAAGGGAGATCATGGCGCACCTTTTGAGCTTGGCTTGCTTGCTCATCACAAATTAACATGGGTAAAGTGCTTGATGAATGGGTATTCAATTGTCAGTTTATAATTTGTTATCTTTACTTGCCGGCGAGCGGATTGGAATATTTCCTGATAATGCCTTGCATAATCGAAAACTCCTCCCCTGTCAGTGTTTCGGATAACTTTTTCAGCAACTCGATCTGCACAGGACTCATGTACTTGAGGCCGAGAGAATAGCCCTCTGCGATCCGTACACCGCCGCCCGTGCCCTTCGACGTTTCAATGGGGTATGAACACATGAGGATCTGCAAATCGCGATCCACGGTATTTTTTGACACTTTGAACTCCTGCATCAGTTTGGATCTCGTAGTCGATCTGACTTCACACAGATATTCAAGTATCAGCTGACGTCTTTCGGTCGCAGCCTGCATGTATTCACACCTCCTTTCTTTGCTTTGTGGCAATATTTTACTAGGTCAACTCCCCACCTAATGGGGAGTTAGAGAAAATATTTTCGTTTTTTAGAACTTTTTTGCGGTTATTGGAATTTTATCAGTTATGCCAACTGAAATTCAATGAAATATACTGAATATTACTGAAAATAACTGTTAGGTACGAACCAACGAAAACGAAAAAGAAGCCGCCGACGCGACAAATCATCTTATGGGTATTCCATAAGATTTTCTATCGTATCGGCGGCTTCACATCGTTACTTTTGCAGTTTTGGCATTGCCAACCAATTACAAAGTGAGATCCTACGGATGGCTTATATAAGCTCTGTTTCAGCTTGGCATCCTGAGATGTTCACTTTTTTCATATTCATTTCAGTAATCTAACCGTTTTACGCAAGCTAAGGCCATATGTATTATGCTTCCTCTTGCTTCCTTCCTTTAGGAACAATCAGTTCTATCGTATTATGCCGACGGCTACGGTGTGACCGCACTATCATCACCCGGCAATTTTCACACCGAAAATGATGTTTGCCATTATTGAGTGATTGTCCGACATTTAAGGTTCCACAATTCGGGCAATAGATTTGTACACTGGGCAAATCTGCTTTTGACATCGTAATTCCCTCCTGATATATACCTCAAGCAAAAAACAAGCCTAAAACACCTATTCGAACAAATAAGTGTTTTAGGCTATATTTATGTATGTGTTACGAAGCGTGAGTTCACTTTCGGATGTATAGATTACCTCATACAGAGCAAGGCTTTTTTTAACCGCAATTTGATTTTATTCATACTATAATACTCCGTGCATAATGACAAAGTGAACTATTTGTGTAAGTCGGTTGATGTGTCATCTCCTTTAACTATATTAAAGTGAACTGTATAATGTTGGCAAGTGAAATATTGCTTCACTTTTAATATTAGAAAGGATGGCACCCAGATGGAAAACAATTGCTTTAAGGAAATCGGACTTGCTATAAAAACCGAGAGAAAGAAAGCGGGATTAACTCGAGAGCAATTAGCTGAAATGATCCACGTATCCACAAGGTATTTGATTGCCATTGAAAACGACGGACAAGCTCCAAGTTTTCAAGTTCTGTATATGCTTATACGAACACTTAACATATCTATTGACCAGTATATACACGAGCATTCATTACCTACTCAGAGCACATTAAGACGAAATGTCCTCGCTTTACTCGAGAAAATTGATGAAAAAGATTTGGTTATTATAGAAAGCACAATAAATGGTATAATGAGCAGGAGTAAATAATTATTGATTCCACCAACCATTTATCAACGAAGTATCTCTCAGTAGCATGCAGGGGCTATACATCTCCATTTCTGCAGATCAATGCATCAATAACGTCCCACTGGTCAGGGGATAAAAATCATCTTAGGTTTGAGATATTTAAACATTACATATACCTCACGAATGTGCGTTGCATTATTTTATTGAGCAAATTCATTTCGCGCCCCCTATCACCTTAAGCCCCTTTTCACGGGAAAACGACTGCTGTACTTAAAATTAGTTATAGAACTTACCATCAAGAGGCGTTATCCTTATACACTCTCATATACAATATATTGGGAATGTCAAATCCATTTTCGCTTCTAATCCTCTTAGTGAATTTCACCTTGAACTTTTCGCTTATAATTGTGTCAAATTTCACCGTAATAATCTGACGGCCATCTAATTGCTTTAGAGTAGAAATGACATTCCATCCTTCATCTATCCATGCTTCAATCTGAATGTCTGCCACTCTTCTTTCAACATAGTGTTGAATAATGACTAAGGTATCTACAATAGTGGGAGTTTCAAAGTGAAGCTCCACGAATGGTTCTGGATCATCCACATCCGGACACCAAAAATTATCCGTATGTTCTCCGAGGTTTTCCACCTTTATAAATGGAGGGTCAGTTGGATATGTTGTTGATGGTATATACTTACTGGTATCTGGCCAATCTTTAACGACATACATTATGGTGTCCTCATCATCGTGCATTGGTAAAGAAGGGCGCCAAATACACTTTGAAACGTTTTGGTGTATTGGATAATAGTACACATTCCCTGCGCGCGTATCATTAATCTGGATTGTGTTTTCACCCAAAATCAATGATCCCATATATGTCCTATCATAGGCATACAATACAATCCCATCAATATAACAATCATCACTTACAAAAACACAATCTCCATTTTGATTCGGTATCACCTTTTGAATGTTCTTGTGAGCAAAACTTTCACTCATGTGCAAACCTGCCAATTCGCGCAAAATCTTGTTCAGCACTTCCCTTTCCCGCCCTATCAATTCATATAGCATTGTGTATAACTTGCGTGCCGTTTCTTCACGATAATTGATATTATATAGACTATGATTCTCTGAAATTGATTTTTTCATCGCAAGCAAACGAAATTTTTCATATGTATCAGCAATTCGTGCATATTCATCTACATATAGATTGTAAAAACTAATGTTATAATTTGCATATCGCATGGAAATATACTGCAAGCGTTTGAGTATGTTTTTTTTGTTCTCACAAACCATGTGTAACACACGATAATCAAAACACCTAAGCTGCCTTGTTTTTAATCCATCCGCAAGCAATGATGTCACTTTCAATCCATAGCAAGAAATATCATAATTATACTCAGAATCCACATTATGCTCTCCTCTGGAAAAATATGCACCTTTATGCTTTCCTTTCCCTGTAGCATAATCATACAATTCATTCACAAATGATTCCAACGAAAACTCACACATTATATCATTGCGGACTTTGAAAATACAAAACACATCATCGTCATTAATATGCATATTCAATTCCGTGGCTTTTAGAACGGCTTGATGATATTCACTCATAACTACATCAGCACCATATACGCCTCTCTCGACAGAAAAACATTTGCAGTGATATACCGACATATTGTCATCGTATCCGTAAATCAAAATAGGATGAACATCATGCTTTTTTTCATAATACGATGTAGCAGAAATATAATACTGATCAACCCAGGCATAAATATATTTATCAGAGGAAATACATTTTGTAAAAAAATCAACTGTGTTGAACTGCAAGGCAGTTGCATATGTCAATGTATCCACATCCATTATCTCAGAATAAAAGTATTTGTAATCAGTATAGTCATAAAAAGAGGGATGCTCGTAGCGATAAAATATATTGATGAAATTGTTCATATACCACCCCTCTGTCTCCATATTAATAAAAGGAATTAATAGAGGAAGGGCATGATGCGTATATAAAGTCACATCAGACTGGTCTTTTATTGGCAAACACTTTTGCACTGCCTTTTCATTCATAAGTATGACCATTCCTTTCCGCTGCGCTGCAAGGCATAAAAGGGACATGAAATCCGGTGCGATCACGCAGCACTCAAGAATTTTTGTTAAAATATTACTTAAGAAAGCAGACATGCTCCCCCGCACGTGAAGATGAATAGCATGGCAATTCGCCAACTGAAGAATTATATGTGCCGAATACTCTTTCAAGCTCACATGAGTAGGGCTCTGAACCCTGTATACTTATCTTGGGAAAGACATTACTTCAATCTTTTAGTGAGCATTCAGTCCCTGTCTGCTTTCTCAAATACAATTTGAGGGGATGTGTTTATACTTAAAATCGTTTGCCCGATCCGTTGGAAAATAGACGCCCACAAATCTTTCGTCTACGTTTGTATCGCTTCAACCAATGAGCAAGGTATCACCACCTACAAAAACAACCTCTTTTCTACGTTTACATGAGATCTTCGTTTTTATGACGAGTGTCTTGCCGCAGACACCCGCAAGATGTTTGTATGGAATTTACGGGCAAATATTAGATTCCCGTTTTCAACATCCTGGAGCGAACCGGCAATGCCGTTCTTGCTCAATCCCAAATTTAATACAAATCATTATGTAACTATTCAGCCGTCAAAATGCCAATGTGAAAAAAGATGTCATATTGACGAAAGAAGAGAAAAGTGGTAAAAAAGAGGCAGTAAAGCAAGGGGCGAAGACATGACCGATATGGAGAGATTTCTGCTGGAAGAATTAAAAATGCAGAAGACGCAGAATGAAAAGCTACAAGAGATGATCGAGGAGTAAACTCGTCTCATCAAGGATTTGTTGGAGCAGATCAACCACAACGGCGGGAACAGCTCCCAGCCGCCCTCTAAGGATAGATATAAGAAGACATCGACCCAAAGTCTCCAGGAAAGTAGCAGGAAGTCCACAGGTGGGCAAAAAAGGGACACATGGAAAAACGCTAAAATCAAAAAAGAAGATGTCCCACAAGAGATTTTTCCCCTTCATCCCGACTGTGTGGGTTGCCCCAATCGTGCAGAATGTTTAGCGAACGCCAAGAAGGCTCAAACGAAGTACGAGGTGGTCGTAAAGATTAACCGAAAGGTGATCGCCCATACCGCCACAGCATTGGAATGCCCTATGCAGAACGATCGGCGCAGGGTTAGAGTAATGCTCTCACACATGAAATCGACTCTTCAATACAGCAATCGGGTGGCCGCTTTGGCGGTAACTTTTTATGCCGTGGCATGATGAGCATGAATCGTACCCATGAGTTTTTGAAGAACGTTTTGAAGGTTCCCATCAGTGTTGGAACCATTGCCAATTTCGTATGTCGCTGCCATGACAACCTTCAAAAGGGAATTCGGCGAATTCACGAAAAAATTTGCAAGTTGGATGTTTGTCACTTCGATGAGACCAGCTTCCGTCTTCATAAAACTCTTTACTGGCTCCACAGCGCCTCTGATGGGAAATATACCTATTTCTCGGTACAGGAGCGCAGGGGCGATCCCGGAGACAGGCAGGCGGGGTCCTGCCGTATTTCGCGAGAACGGCAACGGATGATGGATGGGCTTCATATTTCAAATATGAGCTGTCCCGCCACGCCCTCTGTTACGTTCATTTTTTGAGAAAATTGAACGGGATGGAGGAGAATTACGGAGACAAATGGGCTCCGTAATTCCGTAATCTTTTCCTGACTATAAAGCAAACTCATTCTGCAAGGCATTTCTGCCTTGCAGAATGATGTCCTGCAACGCTTCATGCAGGAGTACGACGCAATTCCGAATGTGGATGCCAAGAGCATCCCCAACATCCTCCTCAAACGAAAAACGGACAACCAGAGCGGAGTAAACCGGTTCGTCTTTTGAACCTCCTTCGTAAATTCAAGGCACACATATGCCTGTTTGCGGAGAACTTTTCCGCGCCCTTTGATAACAATCAAGCCGAACGGGATATTCGTTTCACAAAAGTGAAGCAGCAGGTCTCCGGCTACTTTCGAACCCGAGCCAGTACCGCTTCTTTCTTTGACATCCTTGCTTATTTATTCACCGCATGCAAGCAGAGCTTCAATACCTTTGAGGCGATATTCTTCGCTCTTGAGGTGAGACCGCTTGGCTTGGCTGAATGGTTACATCATTATTTGTGATTATAACTGCTATTAATATAGCTACTAATAATATGTCTATGGGTCTCAACAATATTGATATCAGCAAGCTTATCAATATCAAAAAATCTCAATTCATTAGATTCCGAACTGATTTTTAGTTTAAAATCAAAGTCAATATAGCTCCTATATACTATAGAAATAATGCGCAAAACATTTCCATCAGGATATTGTACTATTCTCGTGGGATCATCGCATATACCTATTAATGAATAATTGGTTAGTCTTAAACCGGTCTCTTCGTAAACCTCTCTTAGCAAGCATTGGTCAAGTGTTTCATCTATTTTAAGTCCTCCCCCTATCAAAGCCCATCTATTAGAATCACTTCGATTTTCAAGTAGCACCTGGTCATTATTATTTAATAATATGGCGGTTACACCAATGTGATTAGGCTTATTGGGCTTTGGCGCATTAGGATTTTGATAGTAAAAACATGCATTCATTGCAATTCTCCATTATATAAAGTTTTTATGTAAAAAATCATTATTATATGCCTCAAACATGATGTTGTAAGAATCATGTTTGCATGGCTTGCGACACGTATTAACATCTTTATTTTCAATCAAAAACAAATGTCTTTCAGAAAACCAATTCTTGGCAAATCCACCTTCGTTGATGTTACCAATGAGGTATTGCTTCTGATTTCTTAGCAAAACGCAGAGCGGAATGTCACCATTCGCTTGGACCACCGAAACCATAGTACTTGTTGTACACTTTTTATATTCTCTGTTTTGACACAAATGATCCCATTTTATTCCTGCATCAAACACTTGTATAGTTTTTAATCTAGAATTATCCAACACAACTTTTTCAACTTTTGATTTAGCTTCACTCCATATGTCTGCATTTACGGAGTAATTTAAAGAAGCAGGTCTATATTGTAAATAGCTAATCCCTAGTTCACACGACAGTGTATATACATCTTCAATATCACAAACATTATCAGGAACAATCAAATAAGCAATTCCTATGTTATCACACTTTCTATTGATAAGCAAGCGTATATTTTGAATTACTTGATCAAATGCATCGACGCCGTGGACTTTTTTATAAACTTCACTTGATGCTGCATCTAGACTGATTCTTATAAATTTTAATTTATTGGCTATTTCAAAAATTTTGTCTATTAATAAGCCATTAGTTACAACTCCCACTTCAAAACCTAATTCTAACGCGAAAGAAACAATGTTAAAAAAATCCGGATGAGTTGTTGGTTCACCACCACCAGAAAATTCAATGGCTTTCACACCTAATTCATTTAATTCCTTTAGCAAACTCTTTGCAGTTTCAGTGTTCATATATATTGGGTTGCTCTTTTGATTTGTGCCAAAGAAACAATGCTTGCATTTATTATTGCAAAAACCATCTGTTAAATCGATTTCACACATAACAGGTCTAATTATCTTGGATTTATTTATTTCTTCAAAGTCTTGCCAATGGGTTAATACTTTTGTTTGGTTGAAGGGCGAAACTAACGAGTCATACGCTTTAATATTCATCTTTAACTTCTCCTGTTGCATTAATAAATACATATTCTTTATAATTTTTGATGTTTATAAAATCCTTTGTGTAAATAAAAACAAATTCATATTTGTTTGCTTCCGACAAAACCAATCCAGTTCTGTATTTAAATCTCCTCTCAAAATAATCGTGTTTATTTCCAATTCCATCCACAAAAATTAAAAATTGATACTTGCGCTTCTGAACTACTAAAACTCTTGAAATATCCTTTATGTAATCATGGAAATATAACCCTCGCATTACTCTCCGAAAAATCATGTTTCCGTTAATATTCGTGTCGGCAATCACATTTTTTTCTGAAGCATCAATTAGTTTTAAGCGAAGATTACCATTACTATCAAGTAAGTATTTACCCTTATCGCCAATGGAATATTTGACGAACGCTTGGGTGCAATTACTCATATCTGTTATTATTATATCTCCTTCAATACCTGGCTCTTCAATTACTTTTCCCTGATCATCTATTAAATCCACGATCAAATAATCTTTGTTAATCGCTAATCCTTCCTCTTCATTGCCCCAACCAATATTCCAAAACTCTCTAGTTCCATAATTACAAACAAATTGTGCATGAGAAAAGCAAGTTTTTATTTCATTTATGTCGTCGATAATAGGCTGACTGGTATATTCTAAAAACTTAATATTGTTAATTTCCTCTTGAACAATTGTTGATATTTTTTTAAAAATCAATGGTGTACCAAATAGCCATTCAGTATTTGCTTTTTTAATTTCATTATATATTAATAATAAGTCTTCTTTGTTGAATTTAAACAAATCTATATTCTGTATTATTTCGTTACTGCTGTGCAAAAACAGAAAGCCTGTTTTATTGAAATTAGAACCATAAATACTTCTACGACACTTTGACAGATACTTTCCTTGCATAAATCTTGTATTATTGGATTTTATAATCGGGAACGGAATTCCTGTTGAGCCCGTTGTGTACTCAATGACATAAGGAATGTCGTCAATATATATTTTTTTGTCATGATTTTTAGACATATTCTTAACATTATATATTTCTTCTAAAATATCATTATTTATTTTGGGCAAAAATTTATTTGATATATAATCCAAAAAATGTTCTCTCATACTCCTTTTACTAGTAATAGGAATATAATTATACACATCCTTAAAATTTTTTTCATCTACATCAACACTTGTTATATTCGAAAAAGCTGGTACTGTCTTAATAAAATTTTCGAAAAAATACGTTTTTTTAATTGCAATCACCTTCTTATACAAACATTTTATTGGCATACGAATAACATTATTGTTTCATAATCAAATTCAATCTATATATGATCCGCACATTCTTTAATTATTCATTTTATGATAGACAATTATATTGCTGAGAATTGTCTATATTAATGCGATCGCATTGCCTGGATTATCTCCATCAAAATCAACAACTTCATCTTTATCGATTGCGACAGTTTCGAAGTTATGAATACGGTCTTTATACTCGTTTGATGTAACGACTGCATCCAGTTTGCTTTCATCCAGTATCGCTATTATTCTGTCATCGGGAAGATCAGGATTTATAGGGATATTATGATACCATGGAGAAATGAATTCTCTATGGTATGAATCAGTGAACTTATTCCAGTTCAAAAATCCCACCCTATGATACTTTTCCGGAATAACTACAACATTTTCTGTTTAATAATATACTCATATTCTTGATATCTACATAATTCTAGAGTCCAAGTTGAAAACTCGTCCACTAATTCCTTGTGTTAAATCTTACGAAATAAATAAGCAAAAATTAACCAAATCTCGCATAGAAGCATCTATTGACAATAAACTCCGTTTGATGGCTATTTTTTCTTTTTCCTTGTTGTTGCGATTAAGGTCTGTTACGATAAATCCAGGACAAATTGCATTCACGGATATATTAAATTCTCCCAGCTCTTTGGCTGCTGTTTTGGTTAACGCAATTACTCCGGCTTTTGATGCCGTGTAGTTAGATTGCCCTTTGGTGCCTTCTTGTCCTTTTAATGAGGAATATTTATTATTTTCCCAGCCCGCTGTTTTATCATTGGTTTTGAAAGTTCTCTGGTACAGAGAAAAACACCAGTTAAACTCGTGTCAGTCACTCTTTGTCTCCGTTCTAATGACATCATTTACATCAAAGAAATCCTCGCTATCCAAAAATAACAAATAGTCACCTTTAGTATGTTTCAAGCCAACATTTCTGGCATCACCAGCATTTGTATGAATCTTTGAAATAAGCTTGAATCTTTCATCTATGCTAACATAATATTCAATCATTCTTCTAGAGTCATCTGTTGATCCATCGTCAACACAAAGGACTTCAAAGTCACGGTAAGACTACTCTTGAATAGTTTTTATGACATTCAGCTAAGTATTGTTCTGAGTTATAAATTGGTATAATAATTGACACCATTCACTTCCCCCCCAAAAATAACATCTTAAAGTACAGATTGTGCTTACAATCTTATTATCCTTTGTGCAAACTGTTATTTGTTATTTAAATTCTCCGAATCGCTTTAATAGCAATAGAAATTATCATTGTTCTCATCATATATTTTCAACTGTTATTAGCTTCTGTGTCTGTAAGTTCAAGTCTTTGTACTGCTTAACTCAGTATTACCTCCTCGTCCATCTCAATTTGCGAAAGAATGTCACACATATCATGTAGAACAGATTTGCGCTGTGTCTGCTCGTAGTAAAGGCATTTCATCCACAGTTTTTCGGCGATTTTCAGTATTCCTTTATACTGCTCACTCAGTTCGGTGTTCCATTGCAGTTTGTTCTCCAACGCCTGTAAGCATTCAAGCATAACAGCTTTGTGCTCAAAAATCATTTTAAATGCACGCTTGTCCAGATAGTCTTTCGACAGCTGACCATCGATGATTCGTTGTAAATACAGTATCAGATAACGGTGCACTGCTATGCCGTATCCGCTCTCTCCTGGTTCTAAAGTGAAAATGCTTAAACGCAAATCGCAGGTATTCTTTCAAGTTTTCTTTGATAGTCGATGGCTCTAACTCATACCGTATGTCGAGCGGACGGATCGCACCCAGTGCGCCAACGACACCACCGCCGTTTTTCTTGACACATCTTCTTCCTGCTTCAAATCCACTTTGCGGTGTTTTGAAAACGGTGTAATGGTCTTTCTCGTCATAAGCGAATATACTTTATGTCTTCTCATTCTGATCATAACCGCATATTAAGCCGTCATGAAAGAAATGCCGCTTCTTGTATCCAAACTTTCCTTGTATGAAGTAGTCATCGATTACGGTATAGTACACATAGAAACCATCGTCCAGCATTGCACGAATCACCGGATGAACATATCCTTTAGGTATAACATATTAACCGAACGTTGATCAAGGTACCGCGCTGTGTCTAATGCAGAACAGCAGACACTTACTTCCGGTGTGAAAGATGAATACAAAAATAATTTTCACAACTAAGAACAATGGCGTGATTTAAATACCAATTCCGAATGCTTGGATTTTGAGCGATTACCGCACTGGCAGAGTCCTGGCAGTGATATACGTCGTATATGGGTTTCACAATTGGCAGTTCAACCGATTTTTTCATCAATCGCCTATGGATAAAGCCGGTATATTTCCGATATCTTTATCCGAATCCTTTCTTGTCGTGTCAAAAACTCATTTGTCTATATGACTTTTGCTTCTATATGCATTTGATATGTGATATCGGCCTCTGAACTGATTACACACACAAATGTTTTCTATATTATTGGATCAACCACAGGGAGGATAATTAGCAAAAACGCTTTCAGTACAATACTCAACCGCAAATTCGGAATCTGCTTGATTTGAGCAGCAAACAGACAATATATATCCATCCCAATACACGGTTTGATTCTTTGCGAGGACATCAAACACGCAAAACGAGTTTATTGGTCTGCTCATGCCCTCCCCTGTGAACTTAATATATGCTTCTTTTTTCGTCCACACTTCAAGAAACCGTTTGTTTTTATCAGCATCACTATCTGCATCGTTTATGTAGCTATGCTCCGTGTCTGTAAAGAATCGCTCTGCGATTCGCAAGTCTTGCTTTTGGATTTTTTCAATATCGATTCCAACCGGCTTGTCCGACATGGCAATAGCGATCATTTCACTCGTATGTGATATGTTAAACTGCCATTCTCTGTAACCGTCGAAATACGGTTTTCCGTGGATTCCTTTCTTTACGGTAATACTTTCTTTTGGTATACGCAGATCCTGCGAAGCTAGTTGCAATACATGCGACCAGGCAAGGTCACTGATTTCAGAATTGGACTTCAAATCTGTTTTGATCAAGTAGACTTTTATCATATTCCTTCTCCTGTGGGTGATGTTGTGTTGTCAGTTGCCTTTTGTGTTAAGCGATATAGGCATCAAGCATTTACGAATATATATCTGTGCCGCATGGTCATCAAATTCTGTAAAGACTTCTTTTTCTTCAGATTCTAATTGTTGAAGTTTTTCCGAAAAACGAAGAAGAAGTTGTTTGTCTTCAGTAAAAGAGTGTTTAATGCAGAGCAAATAGATCCGATGCATTCTTTCCACGCAATTTTTATACCTGGAAATAACGCCGGACAATTCGTCCTCGGCGGATAAGTGCTCTGCAAAGATCTGCATTGATTCCAAGAGAATCGTCTGATGCTTATATAGTTTAAGACAAGAACGACTTAGGTTTCGGCAGACAAACAACATATTCCACTAAATGATCGTCTACGCCGGACAACCAGTAGTGCTTCTTTGTGCCGGGAGACTCTAAATATTCATCGTACCCGCCGCTCTCAATCAAATCCAGCATTTCCGAAAAGTCCCGCCAAGCAGCAAAATTACGTATATCATACTCTCCAAGTCGAAATATATTCGTAAGATAATAGGTTATGTAATTCTTTGCGTCCAACGAAACTGTTTCGTCTTTCAGCAATCTGTTTGCTCTTTCTTCTGTCGGGATCATATAGCCACTCGTCTTTGACAGATAAAGATCAAAGAAAAAGGTATGCGGATATCCGTTGTTGTCATGATAATCTATGTTAACCATAGCACACGTGAACAGCGATTCCTTGGTAAGCAGCAAAGCAGAAGTTTCTATACTTATGAAGTCATACAAATGAATAGTCTGAGAATACAACATCTCACCGCTGTCACTGTTTTTGATTGACAGTTGCATAGGAGCATCTACATCCAAATTCACCACTTCTACTGGGACACAGACCATGTTGAACCGTTCGCCGTTATATTTCTCGACTCCGTTATGCGCTATCGCTATTTCGCCTTTCTGATAATGGAGATTATCTACAATCAGCGACTGGTTGTCCGATGTCATCTCGTACAAGAAAGATGTGATTCGCACAGTCGTTCTAAAGAACTTCAAAGCATCATGCTGCTGCGAACAAAACGAATTCATTCCCTTGCTCAAGCTAAAGGTGAAAAGTTGTCTTCTTGTTTCCGTTTTTGTGCAGCAAAGCGTTTGCCGTTTTCCGTTTATCCAAAGGCGCTACATAGCAACATTTCAGTACTTTTGCCTTTTAGTATTGTTTTAACAACAATAATTCTAAGTAATTTGTACTTTTCAGCTAAAGCTTTCATCTCCGATAAAAAACTCTTCAATAATCTGATAGTCGCAGGCAACTTCCCAAAATAACGAAAAACAATAGCGTTGGTTCATTATACGATATAAAATAAAGACCAACGGAGCAGCGTAAGTTGATACATCACAAAAATCAAACTGAGAAAAACGGGGCAATAGCCCTACATCAGACCCTTTGGGAATAGACTTTGAAAACAATTCCATTTTTTCAAACATATCAATGGAGCTGATGTATTCTTAAATATGATTCAGTTCACTTCTTATATCAATGTTTGATATCGACTCGTGACCAACTATTTCAAAATAGCATAGGCTGCCGTTCTCGTTTGCAGCATTATTCAAATTCACCTCGTATATCGATATGTTCTTTAAAAGAATTTTTAGTCTGTCGTTCAGTGTGACAAAGCCTTCAATTATTTTTTAATTTATCTGTTGAGCCATCCACACATATAACTTCAAAATTCCTGTATGATTGTTTATGTATATTCTATCAAATACGATTTTGAATTATAAACTGGAATAACAACTGAGGCCATATCATCGCCCCATTCTCTCAAACAATAATTAGATTTTTCTATTCATTTCCCCTTGACAAAAACAATCATATTTCAAAAAAGCATTGAACACATTTCACCAATAATTTATATCATGTATTCATCTTCTTCTCCAACAGGACAAACATGGCAACAACGCTGACACAATGGAGTCAAATACCCATTTTTCATATCTTTCGCCCACTGTATATATCCATCATCATTCAAAATGTTTATTAGACCACTCTTATTAATATCGCCGTACATATGTTCAATATATTGACAATATACAACCGAACCATCCGCTCTAATTCTAATAGAATCAAATGCATGTCCACAATTCGCTTTATAAAAAACATCTCCATCACTATTGTACCATCTATAAATCTGATCTTCCGTTAATAATGGATAAATTTCAAGTTTAATGTTATTTTGCAAACACTTTTTCTCGGCAGTTTGAACAATATTTATCACCTCATCAGCTGTAATTGTTGGATTGGATGGGAATCCGTCTATTGAATTATCTATTATATTGTATTTATCTTTTAAATATTGCTTATGAATTGTTTTACGTTTCTCAGAATGCCACATTAGATGTTGCAACCTCAGCACAGCAGAATTCCTTTTGGCCAAGTCAATTAAATAATCAAGTGCTGACATTGTACCTGGCGAAATAACATTGGTAATTCTTAAGCAAAGATCGTTATTCATAGCCTTCATATCAGATATTTTTTTCAGAGCATCGATTGTTTTTCGTGCAGCACCCTGTACTCCAACTGTATAATCATGATATCGCTCTTCTCCATGCAAGGAAACGCTTATGGCAGATATTTCGCTTGAACATAAGCATCTATATATTCTTTCTGTAAGCAATGTTCCATTGGTCAATATTCCAATTTTTAACCGTTTTGCATGAAGGTACCTGACAATATCTTCAAAAATACAACTTGCCAATGGCTCCCTAGATGTTAAAATAACCATTTGACCCGGATACAAATCTGCAAATTCGTCAATTAACTTCTTTGCTCCATACAGTCCCATATCTTTATGCTGCCAATCTGTTGACCAACACATTTTACACCTCAAATTGCATGCATCTGTTATCTCATAACGCAACACTTTCATTGTCATAACCATACCTTTCCGCTACGCTAAAAAGCACAAAAATATATAAAATTTAAACGCCTTATAGCAGCATATATTTTTTATAAAAACTTTGTATCAACCAAGTTATAACTTAATCAGAACACAACTCCGTTTTTCAATCTTTTCCCGCGTACATTCCATCGGGTGCAGTGGCAGAAATATACTATTCTTTGTGTCATTTTTGTGGGACAGTTCGCTTTCCATCACTAAACAGTAATCAGTTTTCTGATGTTTCTTTTGATATTGTGATTTAAGTTAAACTCACCTCATGTCAATTATTATTTTCTTATTAGAAGTAAAATCGATGGCATCTGTTTTTGATATTTCAATCGTCACCTTTTCAATCTTTCTAATCGTTTCCAGATATTTCTCTATCAAATTAATTGCTTTCTTAAAAAAACCGCTTCCTCCTATTGTGCCATAAATAGACAGACAATTTAATGTAACATCTGATACACTTATCTCTCCATCTGTTGTTCCCAATGTACACAACTGACCTGATTTTTCTATTTTTCCGCAGCAGTATTTTATCGATTCAGAATTTCCCACAGTATCAACAATTATATCATACTTTTCTTTTTGAGAAAACGGCACTAATTTTTCAAGCAAATTAAAGACTCGTTCTTCTTTTTCTTTGTTTATATCACTTATAGACACCTTCATATTATCATAATCTTCTAGCAAAGCAATAGCTGACAATATTCCCATCTGCCCTGCTCCCACAATCAAAACTCTATAATCAACATTTCGATTTATTTTCAATTGGGACAATAGATGTAACGCACTAGCCATCGGCTCAACAAAACACCAAACATATTCTAGACTTGGAACAATATGAGTATATTCCGAACAAAACCAAAAAACACTTCTCATTGCTCCATTGCATGTAATTCCGAATTTTTCCAAATTCACACAAGAATTATAATCAAAAATGCATAACCGACAGTTCTTGCAATATATGGAACACTCACCCGTAACTAATTTACCTTTGGGTATTCTTTCACTTGCTGATTCAACTACAACACCAACCCATTCATGCCCCAGTATTCTTGGATAATCAACACCTTTATATTGCAGATTAACAATTTTTTTATCGGTACCACACACACCAACATATATTGGACAAATTAAGATATCGTCGTTTTCATGTTTAACAATATCAGATAATTTCTGCTTTTTAACATTTCCACATCCATCAGCATATATACTTATTTGTTCCATAAATTCCTCATTAAATATAAATCAAATATTGCTTAATCCGTTTTTTCTAATAACATTTAATTCTTCGGCATTAAAAACACCACTTTTATACAGTTTTATATACTCATTGCTGATTGAACTACCAAAAATTAATAAATCATCTGTATTTATAGTAACTTTCAATCCGAAATCAAACATCTTTCTAATTGGATGATTTTCGATTCTATCTACTCTTCCCAACAAGCAATTGCTTGTACAGCAAACATTAAAAACAATGTTTTTACTTTTCACATATTGCATAGCTTGATTTGAGTTAATAATTGAGATTCCATGCTGTACAACATCCAAATCCAACATCTTTATTACATCAATTATCTCTAATTCGTCGCAAAACTCTCCTACATGAGCTTTCAATTTCATCCCGTTTTTTCTACCATATAAAAAAATTTTCTTTATATTGTCATATGGCTTATATTTCTCATCACCATATAGATCAATTCCCGAAAAAGCCTTTGTTTCAATTAAATCAAATATTTTTTTATCCCATTCTCTTTGATATTTTTTTCTACTCAATCCTAAATCGTATCGAACTGTAATCTTTTTGCTATACATCTTTTTTATGAAATTTAAAAAATCAATAACACGGTGACTTTCACCCCCAAACTTTTCAAAAAGTCTATAATCAATACTACATTCTAATATGCTAATGCCATCATCAATTGCCGACAGCACAGTTCCTTCAATCAACGATAAATTAATATTTTTATCGCGAAGTAAGTGCCCATAACTACTATTAATAAATGTCTTCATTTCTTCAATACAATTTACTTGTTTAAATTGTACATAGTTCAATTTTCTATCTATCAATCTCTCCGGACTGATTCCCAAAGAAGCATGGTTGTGCAGATCTGCTTTTGGAACATCTTTTATTCCATCAATATTAAGCATATCCAAACTATTAATAAATTTCACATCATTAATTTCCATTTCACCCCGTCTTTTATGAATATTGATAATTAATAAACATTTATATCGCTAACTCTCTTCACAATTCCATTTTGGTAAACTTAGTCTTTTTATTGATGTAAAAAATCAATTATCTCTTTTTTTAAATCTACGGTTTTCACAAAAGATAAAATATTTAAGTATTGTTTAATACCATAAATTTTCAATCTTTTATTGATATTTTTAAACTGCAATATTTGGGGATAATATTCACCCAATAATTCCACCAAATTCATATCTATAGCGAATTTTTCATCCAAATGAAGAACAGAGGTTGGTCGATAACACATTCTATTAAGTACATCTAGTTCATAATCAATAGACGCTTTCCTTAATCGATCATAGTCAAAAATGACGATGTTATTACAATCGGTTAACATTATATTATCAAAATGCAAGTCTGAATGACAGATAGAAAAATTAGCTTCATTTAAACTGTCTATATTATCATTCAAATAGTTTGATATCAAATAATAAAAATCGTCTTCTATTACATTTTGTTCTAATAACATTTGTAGTTTCATATTAATGTCATAGTGAAATTTCGCTTTCCAATCACTTGGTTGCAGAAATGTATCGGAAAACTCATCGTCTTCAATATTGTGAATTATTTTCATTTCTGTAGCAAGTTGGCCAATAACATTTCTTTTTTGATGACTATCAAGTGATGTCCAGACATTTGTTAATAGCTCCCCTTTGACTTTTTCAATCAATGTAAAGTACATTCCAGTTTCGTTTTCGCATAACTGCGAATAATATGTTTTAGGCGTTCTTAATATATCTTGATGATTTATACAAAAATTAGAAGCTCTGATAAAATTTTTTTCATTGCTCTTTTTTGTGCAGATCCTAAGTATATATTTTTCCCCCACCGAATATATTGTATTTGTAAAACTGTTTGTTTGCAGCACTAATTCATCAAGCCTAATCTTTTCATGTTCTAAAGTTATCTTTTTTAAAATATTGTCTAATTGTTTTTTTTCCATAATAATATTCCCTCTACAAATATTCGTACATTGAATATTGTATCAAAATCACCCATTTATGCTCAATAGCTACACACCAAATATTAACAAATAACTCAACCAAGAAGTGCTAAACATCATAGTTATGAGCGACACCGCACTTTCTCCAAATCATATTACATTACTTTCCGGGAAATAGTTGACAGAGTAATCCACAACTATAATATTTAGCATATAGGAAAGAACATTAAATGATCCGATTTTTCGCAATAATTATCGGTTCAGCATGTCCCGGAACAATCATATAATACTTATCATGCAATTTACGTTTAGTTTCAATATGCATTTGTGGATTCCATGCATTCTCATATACCATTGGTGAATCATAATCTTTTTTGTTTTTAATGCAATCTCCGGCAATTAAACATTTCCCGTCATTACTGCATACTTCTAATGAGCTATGCCCCATAGTATGACCATAAGTGAGTTTTATTTTGGTATTGTCGCCAAGCATAATTTCTTTATCAAACGAAACAATAGTTAATTTGTCAATAAAGTATTTTAGTTGGACATTAATATCTATATTTGGATTCTTTGAAAACAACTCTTCTAGTTCATATTTGTTGATATAAATGGGAATTTCAGGGAAAAGATCGATATTTGTACAATGATCAAAGTGCAAATGTGATATAAATACTTTGGTAATATGATATGTATTTATTACATCATATATTATACATCTTTCTCCAAAATTTCCAACATCGCATAAAATGCATTCATCATTATCTTGAACAACAGATATACTTGAATATCCAAAACAACCTTTACGATTATTCGGTTTTTCGGACAAACCAAAAGCAATACATTCTATTTTAGTCATAATTCATTCAATACTCACATTTAGTGTTTTTTTAAGAGTAATATTATTGCTATTCCATTAGCAGTCTATGCTAATATATTCTGTAACATCTTTTAAATTGCCACTTAAATAAAGCACTTTGCTATTATTAAATATATAATTAATCAATTTTTTTCTTTGAGCAAAAAATTCTTCGCAATCAAAAGAAGGAATATCGGCAACGATATCATTTTTATACATCGTTGCAGTGCATGTATTTCTAATATACCTAGAAAAATTTTCATTAAAATATAACTTATTTATAACATTATTTGCATTAGCTACATCTAATTTTTTCTTTGTGTTGTCAATATGAATAATATAGAATTTCCTTACAATCGATAAGCGCTTCCTTTTTTCTATCCCCAATTTCTTTGGAACAATTTTTATTTTTGTAGTCCAAGAATCCGATTCATAATTAGCAAAGAGCTTAAATAGTGTGTCTGGAAAGTTTCTCTTCATTGATTCATATCTTAAAGTTAAGAAAGTGGTGCCGCATATAGTCTTTATTTCGTCAATCTTACTATAATCCAGCACACATAAATCATTTGCTATCAACTTCGCACCTTTTGATCTACATAGTTCAATAGCCACTGATGTTTTTCCTGAGCCTTCTTTTCCCATCAACATAACAGCGTTTCCATTTATAAAAACAGAAGCAGCATGGCATGTTAACCTATATTTTTGAGAATTCTGTTTTTCCATTAATGGATAAAGTGCATATAGGATTATACTTGCAATAACACACTCTTCATATGGATATGAAATATATACCGCTTCGTTAGAATAGATTATCTTATTTAATGTGCTATTATTATATCTTAAATAGTACCCGGAATTTCCTGATTTACCATCAAGCAAAACTAATTCCGGAATATCAATCATATTTTGGAAACACTTTTCCAACTCTTCATACATATATACATCTGAATATACTGTAACATCAGAAGACAACAATTTAACTACGCATACATACACAGCTTCAACCACCCTATTATTATATTATTTATGATAAATTTTACTACCCACAACTCAATTGTAAATTTAATTTATTTAAGATTTTGCCATATATTTTATATACTTGCAATAAAATATGTAAATCTAAGTATATTTATATGCCAAATTTATACTCATGTGAGTCTATAGTTAATTAGTACATATACTGCTTCCGTAATTAACAAACTCATAATTACAACAAAATGGTGATTATCGCAAGTTTATCTTAAACATAATTTCTGTGTTCAAGTATTCTCTCCGTAAAATCATTTTGTTTATAAAATTCCTTAACAATCATTTTTATTCGCTCCACTTCAACATTTTTTTCCATATTAATTATAGTTTGATACGGAGGTATGAGAGAATACTTATTTCTAGTCACCAGAGACACATTGCATCCAGAATTTGTTTCCTCGTATATTTTTTTGGATAATTCTTTTGCCACATATGACAACACTCTTCCTGTGTGATATCTTGGGTTTTTACCTGCACCTGCTTCCATTGAATTTGGTCTATAGAGTGGAATAATTCCCAAAATATTGTTTCCACGTCCAACCAATCCTTCTTCTCCACATTCAGCACTAGTGCCTTTAACTAATAAATATTTTGTTCCCATCTTTTCATTTGAAAATTTTGAATTAATAACAACATTAACATCATAACCTTTAGGTTCACAATAGGCTTTGGCATATTCCGTTAATTCTTTTTCATATTGATTAATCAATTCAAAATAAATTTCTTCAGTTTTTGCTTTTGTTGCTATAATTGGAACACACATAATTATGTCTACATGTCGTTTGTTTCGCACTATCATTACTTTTATATCCTGGCCAACATTGTCAAATTTAGGCACGGGATATAGTTTATCATTAGGATCCCAAAAGAACCTCTCCATTTTAATTGCCAACTCCTCACAAGTTGTGAGTGGATAATATGCAGTTACCACTGAAGTATCATTAGCAAACACCTCATTTGAATCCGGAACATCCCTTAAATCATTTGGTGAAAACCAATTGCTAATTCTTGTGTTTTGTGTTGCATTTATTTGAATATTTAAATCATTTTCAACGTCTACATTTGGCAATACAACTCCAACATATTCTTTTATCGTATTAGTCAACAAATTTGATATATCTATTTTCGAGTCACCAATTCTATTACTTATTCTACCGTTTGAAACGATATTTATTGGTTTTACTTTCTTAAAATATCCGAAATCACTTTCGAACAACCCACCACCTATATAAAACTTGTCCAAATTGTGATGTAATACTGCGCCAAATTGTTTTAAACAATATTTTGAATATACTCTAGAACATTCTTCGGCTAAAGCATCTGCCAATGTGTCTGGATGTCCTACACCTTTTCTCTCTACTACCTCAAAATCACTGTTCTCAATATTTTTATAATCAAATGAAATGCAAATATTATCCATTTTATGATCATTCCTTTCTGATTTATTACATAGTATGCAAGTTATCTAAAAAAATTAATGTCTTAACAAAGCAATGTAATTTTGTGTTAAATTGTCATTGTTGGGGCATGCAGATGAAAACCGAATTAAATCTTTAAATTTTGTAAATAACGGTGCGAGAGCACCACTTGCACGGAGTTTTAGCACCTTGGGGCTATTACTCACTCAAATTTGCCGAATACTCTTTCAAGCACAAATAGTTAAGTTTTGAACATTATTGCCTTCTCATCGTTTCATCGCTTACTTTAACATGTTTTTTATGGTACCTGTTTCCGTGTAGCAATATTTAACACCCCTTACAATCACTACCGGTATTTTTTCGTCCTGCTCTCCCATTAATATGGTGGCAGCAGACGCAACTTCATCGACTATAGCTATTTTGGGGGTTGTTTCATTACCAAAAATATCTTTCCCATGTATTTCAACAACAGAATCAATACCCGAAATGCCAATTGCTTCTCCAATAGAACCATGCCTAAATTCTCTACCAAATGAATCGCTAATAACAACTGATACTTTCTTTCCAAATTTATCAATTAAAGAATTTCGTATCATCGATGCACTTGCATCTGGATCTTCGGGTAATAATGAAACAATTCTTTCGCTTTTTTGCGCCACATTTGAACTATCTATACCAGCATTTGTACACACAAACCCCAATTTGTGTCTTGTAATAACATTTCTTCCGCTAACCCCCAATATTTGTGAAGATTCATCAATAATAGTTTGGCACAATTCTGGAGTTCTTCCGGTTTGCTCAGATAACTCATATGCCATCTTATTACTACTAATGGTATCCAATTTAACAATACGATTCTCAGCTATTGAAACAATTTTTTGAGCTACAACAAAGATATCTCCATTATGCACTGTAATCCCCTGTTTATGAAGGCATTCTCCAATCAAACAACCAATGTTATCACCTTCTTTCACAATAGGAAAGTGCAATGGAATCAGCATTATTTTTTTTACTTTCATATATATGACCATACCTTTCCGCTGCGCGAAAGGCACAAAAGGGATATGAAATCGGGTGCCGTAACGCAACATTCAAAATTTTGTGTTAAAATATTGTTTGAAAAAGCAAATACACTACACAACACCTAAAGGTGAGTAACTTAACAATTTCATAAGCTATATATTAATATGTGTATCGAAGTTCTTTCAAGCGCAAATGAGTAGGCTCAGGAACTCTGTAAAATTATCTTTGGAGAGACATTACTTTTATCATGTATCAAACATAGTCAAAGTTTAAAACAACACCGCAGTTTGTATATGGTCAAAATTCAAACTAAATTATTAAAATTCTCGTTGTTTTGATCCGCCAGATATTTACATATTTTCTTTCTAATTTCTTTAGCCTGATCAAACAGTAAGGATTCAGCATCGATTTCTGACAAATTTTCGACCTCTCTCCAATATGAAATAGCACGAACAACAAAAACATACGAAAAAATTTTTTCAAATTCTATTGATATATTATTTTTAAGTGCACAAATAATATATAATGTAACAGCATCAACCCAAGCAGTCTGGGAAATAAATCCTTGATTTATTTCCCGTATCATCCCTTCGCCAAATGCATCAATGCTCTCAAATTTTTTTAATTCAGATAAACATTGCATTCGAAACATCTCTGCCTGATCTTTATGAACAAAAGATTTATTAGTCAAAATTGATGTTTGCGGAAGAATTATTTCTTCTTTTTTTAGCATATGGCTATTCATTAATACATCGGCATTAGTACTAATAATCTTTGTGCATGCTCCACAGACCTCAATAAACATATCATGCATCTTGGTAAAACTAGGCTTATGAATTTTTTCGCCCAAATTTACACTTGAAACCGAAAAACCTCCTATTGAAGCCATTAATGTCATAAAAATATCTATGCCGTATTTTCTAGAGTTATTGTCAAAATTACATTTATCAATAAAGTTAATATACGATTTGTTAAATGCAAAATCACCACCTATTGGTTGCCTAATACACTTTCCGGTCAGTGTGTAAACTATCGGAAATGCAAATTGATTTGTAGTACTCCCCTCAAAACGACTTCTTGCATATATGGGAGTAACAAAATCAATCTTTTCATATATCAACTTATTCAGAAATGCTGTTACCCAAGTTTTATTCATTGAAATGACATCGGCATCTAAAGTAACTGCATAATCAACTTGTTTTTTTACGCAAAATCGAAAAAAATTAATTAATGCTTCTCCTTTCCCTTTTATTTTTGATTTGATTTGAATCTTTTTATGATATGTTTTAGTCATATTAAAAACACTACAAGTATTATCTAAACTTGCGGAATCAGAATTAACAATATAACACACATAATCGTGAAAATCACACAATGCATTATCAATTTTTTTCACCGTCTGTGCTATTATATCTTCCTCATTATAAGTCGGAATACATATTGCTATTTTTTTCATTGTATTTATTCAATTATGAAAAATAATCGAATTACCTCCTATTTTATTCACATCACACTTAAAATACCTAAACTTTTCTGAGTTGCTATATATTGGTTCTTGAGACAAAATAATTCTTACATAGACATGACTTCCAATTATTTTACTCAAAAAAGAAGATAAATATTTTTCTAAACTGTCTTTTTTTCCTAATATTGTATCATAATCTTTTTTTAGATAAATTCGATAAAGAAACATGTCATACAACTCTTGATTCACAGCATATTGATCAAAATCTATTTTAAAATAGTGTCTTAAATTAGTAATTGATTCAGATATGACAAAATATGATATTTTTGTGCCGTTTTTTAAAACAATACTATCATTACTTCTGTAACCAGTTAATTCAAAAGGCATCCCTTGCAGTAAATCACAATGATTATGCTTTTCATACCATTTTCCAACATCTCCAATTTTATAGCGAATTAATGGCATATATTTTGCACTTAAATTAGTAACAACAACTTCATCGTCAACTATTTCAACAAAAGCATTATTAGAAATAGTATGCATAATGTTTTTTTCACAGGTCATTCCAATAAAATGAATTTCATTTGATGAATATACATTTGAAATCTTAGCTTGCATAGTATCACGCAGGCTTTCTATCTGCCAATCATAAAGTTTCTCACATTGGCATTCGACATATTCAAGAGTATAATCAGTTAGGCCGTTTTTTTTCAGAAAAGTTGAATAAAGATAGATAAAAGAAGGATGACAAACCATCCACTTTATGTTGTTATTACAAATAAATGAATATATTTTAAAAAGTTCCTCTTCACTTGCTTCTTTGACAAAATATTGGTAACCACTCTCCTTTTTTAATGGTTCAGTTTCGTTTTTTAATCTATAATGAAGTTGATTATTAAACCATATCCAAATATACTGCTCATTAAAAAAACGAGGATACCAAAGATTTCTCATTTTATTAAGATTTAAAAATGCACTCATTAAATCTATCTTATGTACAAAAATATCCATTGGCACTCCGGTTGAACCACTAGTTGTTCTTAATTTCAAGTCATATTTTTTTAAATATTCATCAGCAACCAAAATATCTGTGCTCAATTCCAAATATTTTTCTTTAGAAAATCCCTTTTTGTACACAGCATTATTTATAAAATCAAAACTATGTTCTTTGTAATCCTTTTTTGTTGTCATAGGTATTTTGCAAAACTCATCATATGAAATATTCTGATTTAAATTTACATTCATCAACAAATCATTATAAAATTTGCATTCCCGTGCATTTTTTAACGACTTAATAATCTTTAATAAGTTCAACTTGTAATTTTTTTCATTCATAACACATCACCAAACGTACTATACTTTCTGACAAATCTAACATACGTCAACTAATATAAATTATGTCAAATTTAATTTCCAACATAATAATTACTCAATTCTAGAATCCAAGTTAAAAACCCTACCACTAATCCCTTGTATTAAATCAGATGAAAAAAGCAAACAGAAATTAATCAAATCCCGCATAGACGAACCTATTGACAACAGGCTTCTTTGTGCGGCAATTTTTTCTTTTTCTTTGTTGTGACGATTTAAATCTGTTACAATAAATCCCGGACATAAGGCATTAACTGATATATTAAACTCACACAGTTCCTTCGCAGCTGTTTGGGTAAGCGCTATAACCCCTGCTTTTGATGCGGTATAATTAGCTTGCCCCCTGCTTCCTTCTTGGCCTTTCAGTGAAGAAATGTTTATTATTTTCCCCATTCGCTGTTTTATCATTGGCTTTGAAAGTTCTCGAGTGCAGAGAAAAACCCCAGTGAGATTAACGTCAATTACTCTTTGCCACTGTTCTAAAGGCATCATTTGCATCAGGTTATCGTCGCACATTCCCGCATTGTTAATCAAAACATCTATATGATCAAATGAGTTCATAATACATTGATACATATGGGTTACTTCGTCTGCTTTTGAGACATCGGCTTGAATCAAAATTGAATTCGGAGAGATTCTCTTAATTTCCGAATATGTAGCCTCTGCATCATCAGGATTATTGCTGTAGTTCAAAACAACAGTTGCTCCTTCTAAAGCAAAAGCTTTTGCTAATTCCTTCCCGATCCCTTTAGTTGCCCCTGTAATAACAACAATTTTGTTATGAAAGTCTGTTTTCACATTTTCCCACCACGCTTTCAATAAAATCAAAAATTATTGTTTTTTTATGAAACGAATCAAGCAATCCCTCAAAAGATATATCTAAGGCATCTTCAATTTCTGTTATTATTTTCAAATAGTCCAAAGAGTCTATCCCTAATGATAAAAACGATTCTTTGAGAATTTCTTCATCTTGCATGACCGGCAAAGAACTGTTATTACGAATAATTGTTACTATTTGCTGCTTTATTTCAGTCATATCATTTCTCCTGTAATAATCTTTCAGTTCCTATCAAGTCAACATAAAGATATCGTTCTTCATTGAGTAGCGTAGGGATATCTTTCCCAAATATCCAGTTGTAAATCTCTGAACTTTTCAATATAGCACTTTTCAGCAATTTATTTGTGATACTTATCCACTTTCCATAAAGTGATGGTAATCTATCAATCATACACTATGGAGCATTGCAATGTCGTTGAAGCAACTCAGTTAAATATAATAACCGATCTATTGCACCATTAAACTTGAGCATATAAACGAACTCATTTATACGACCATCAATTAGCATTATCTCTGTATGATCAAGCATATATTGAGACAGTAGTTGGCATTTTCTAATTACTGATTCTTCAGACATCTCAATATTCGTTTTTGCATATGAAATCAAATTTGAGTATGCATTTGACTTTTCTTTTTGATACAATAGACTCGTTTTCTGTTCCGAATTTATCAATAAATCTGTCCCAAAATCTTTTTTGCTTTGCAGTTTTGCATTACTTGTGTTATATCTGTAATACCTTCAAAATATGATCAAGGAATTGAGGATATAAATGAATCACTGATTTGCGCCTGATTACCGTTTAGCGATAACAATACAATAAAATGCGTGCGAAAAGAACCTTGACTAATGTACTTATATTGACTTTTAATAAGACAGGCACTTCTAAAAGTGTTTTCGTCAATTCGTCCATATCCTTAAGAGGCTGAACAGCTACTCCTATTAATTTCAAACATGAGAATCTCCCCTTGAATTGGTATGCCCAAAAAACAGATTTGAATCGTCTAACCTACACGAACAATTCAACACATTTGAGAACAGAACCATTTCGGCTTCTGTGATAGGAACGCCTCTTGAATATAGAATATTTGCTAAACTTCCAAAAAAGCAATTTATTCCTTGATTGGTCATATACTTATACATCGGCGTTTACAGAACTCTTTTCAACGATTTTTTTCAACGAGCCAAATACAATCAATTCTTCAAGATCAAGGCAATCGTCTTCAATACTAAACTTAAAAAAGGATTCTATTTCGACGATAAGCGCAATTATTTTTACAGAATTATATCCCAAATCTTTTGTTAAAACTGTTTTATCGGTAATATCATCTGGTGATACATCTTTTTCAGATATCATAAGTACAATTCTTTTAAGTTCTTTTTCATCGTTCATTAAACATTAACCTTCTTTCTGCTTATTTTTCCGTTATATGTGTGAGGGAGTTCATCAACACAGTCAAATCGAATGGGAACTTTATAATCAGACATCAAATTTGCACAGTAAGCTTTTAAATCATTGGTATCGATTGGTTTTGATACAACAATTTTAGCTATCGGAATTTCGCCAAGCAAATCATCATCTTCGCCAACCACAATGGCTTCTGTGATCCCATCATACGACAATAAGATTTGCTCAATCTCTTCCGGGTAAATATTAATTCCACCTGAGATAATCATGTTTTTTATTCTTCCGTTCAGATAAATAAATCCTTCTTCATCTTGATAACCAACATCTCCCGTGTGAATCCAACCATTAATAAGAGTGTTTTTTGTAATATCCGGCCGTTTGTAATATCCTTTCATAACATTGTTGCCGGAAACATATATTTCTCCTGATGAAAACGGAGAGCAACAATTACCATCTCTATCCACAATAATTACCTTTACATTTGGAATAGGTTTTCCTACAGAACCCACTTTTTTCACGGAAAATTGTGGCAATAATGCTGTCACTCTTGGTGAACATTCGGTCTGACCATATGTCTGTACGAACCCAACTGTTGGATACTTCTCAATCAGTTCTCTAAGTTTGTCCACTGGCATCCTTCCGCCGCCAAAGCATACGTATCTTAAGGATGAAATGTCATACCGATCAGAATACCTATAACTTAGCAACATCAATAACATTGTCGGCACTGCCGTAAAATTTGTTATTTGATGTTTCTCGATGTCCTGTAAGAATTGTTTTGGCATAAAAAGCGAATCGAGAATCACTATCTTAGCTCCGAGATAAAGATGTGTAAGAAATTGTGCCGTATTGCAATACCCAAAGTACATTGGCAACGCTATTAAGACAACATCATTGCCTGTCAATTCCAAGGAGAGAATATTGGATTCAACATTGCATATCAAATTTTTATGAGTAAGCATTACCCTTTTGGGAGCATTTGTAGTACCCGATGTGTGCAAGAGGATTGCCGTATCATCTTCAGAGTTAGGTTCTGTTACCAAACTTGATGTTTTAAACCTCATAGTTTTTTCAGGATTCACAACAACAACTTTATGATTGCATATGTTCAGTAAATAAGATTTAAACGACGAATTTTTAAGCACAGCTTCAATGCTATCAAAATTTTGATCATCGGTAACAATCAAATCTACCTCACAGTATTCCAAAGTTGATAGTACTTCTGATTGTGTAGATCGTGGTCCAATGGGAACAACCACTCTATTAGCATATTGAATTGAAAAATACGCAATTGCATATTCAATTGAATTGGGAATGATAACAGCTATGTTTACAGACTCTCGTGTCAACAATTCATTGATTAATTTTGAGCAATCACTTGCTGCATGATTCCACTCAGCAAAAGATATCTTCCTGTCTCCTTGTATTATCGCTGTATTGGAATTGTTTTTTTGACGATATAATAAATCACGGATTAACATTGTGAAGCATCTCCTTGGTATACTGACTTTCAAACAAGGCATCATACAATTTATTGTGGTTTAACAGTTCCTTATGTGTTCCAATACCGGTTATCGCTCCTCCGTCGACCACAACAACTTGATCCGCATCTATTATGGAAGAAAGACGATGAGAAACCGAAATAACCGTTCTTCCTTTAGAGAGATTCTTTAATGCTTCAATAACTGCTTTTTCGTTTTCGTAATCCAAGGACGATGTTGCCTCATCGAATATTACAATCTGTGGATCGAGCAATAACACTCTGGCAATAGCAATTCTCTGTCGCTGTCCACCGGAAAGCTTAACACCTTTTTCGCCTATCATCGTCTGATATCCATCCGGCAAATTTTGAATAAAGTCATAGATATTGGTTTTTTTACAGGCACAGTCAATTTCTTCACTTGTTGCAAATCTGTTGACCATTCGCAGGTTCTCTTCAATCGATAAATTGAACAGAGTCGGTTCCTGCATTACCACACCCATCTTCCTTTTCCAATTAATGTTTGCCGTACGTTGTTCACCAATCATTACATTCCCATTCACCGGCTCGTAAATACCAAGAATTAATTTGACAAGTGTCGATTTACCGCAGCCGCTTCTTCCGACAATTGCGGTATGCTTTTGTGACGGGATGGAAAAAGAAACACGGTTCAAAACTTCATTTTCACAGGCGGGATAGTTAAAAGATACGTTATCTACCGTGATAGAAGCACTTTTACTATCATATTCGTTTGATTCGGGCGGAACATAATCAAGCAATTCAACAACACGACTGATCGATGCTTTATCCGTTCTGAACTGAACGATCAGATTCGTAATGTCGGATACGGATCCGAAAAACTGTTCGTAGTAGTTCATAAACACGAGCAAGGCGGCAACTTCATAGTTTCCGTTAAGTATGAGCAGTCCTCCTATAAAATAAAGATTCATTTTTGTTATAAACATATCTTTGAATGCAATAAAACTTCTGTTGATAAACCATAGTATTTGTTGCCTGACAAACAGCTTCGATAGTTTTTGCCATTTTTGAGAGAGAGAATTCGTTAACTCGTTTTCAAGCTGATTGGATTTTACCTCTTTCCATCCTTGAACAGAGTTATGTATAAAGCTTTCATACTCTCCGTATTCACTCCGATATTCATTTGAAACAGCCCCGGCTTTCTTTGCCATCACTTTTGAAAACCAAAATGACAAAGGAACCATAACAAACCCAACTATGGCAAGAATCCAATTTGAACATATAAGTATGATACCGATAATCAAACAATTCAATATTGAATATGCATAATCAACGATATGAGACATAATAAATTTCTCGAAGACTTCCGAATCAGATTCCAATCTGTTCTTTAAGTCGCCGGAACTGAATTTTTCATAATCCTGAACTCTCAGTGATGTTATTTTCTGCAAAAGACCGGTTTTTAATTTTGTATTAAAAAGGATGAAGTAATGATTATATGCTTTTTTGTTTACGATTGTGCACAAGGTTTGTATTACAAATACTCCTATGTAGCCGATCAAAACGACCCATAATATCTTGAGTTTGCCATCCGTCATTACATCGTCTACCAAAAGAAGGTAAATAGCAGGGCTAACAAGAGACAGTGCCATACCAACAATTTTGATAATTATGACAGCAGAAAGCGATTTCTTATCGGACTTGAGAAGCGGAGATAATCTTTTCAAAAGAGAAAGACGTTCACTGTTTATTTTTTGCATACCGATCACCGCCCATCATTGCTGTTCTGCGAAAAGATTTCGGTAAATTTCCGAGTCACGCAACAACTCTTCGTGTTTTCCCTGCGCGGCAATAACACCATTATCAAGCACAAATATCTTGTCCGAGTTTTTTATGGTGGACAATCTATGTGCTATTACAATGATTGTTCGATTCTCGCAAAGAGAATCCCAGAATTCTTTGATAACTTGCTCTGAAGCATGATCGAGAGAAGAGGTTGCCTCATCGAAGATTATGATCTTCGGATTCCTCAGGAATATCCTTGCAATTGCGATTCTTTGCTTTTGTCCGCCGGATAATCCTTGCCCATGAGCACCAATGATTGTGTCTAAACCATCCGGCAAAGAAATAATATGATCATACAATGACGCTTTTTTCAAAGCATCAAATATTCGATTATCAATTGAAGTATCGTTGCTAAAAGTTAAATTGTATCTGATTGACCCATCAAATAGAATAGTGTCTTGATGGACGATTCCAATTTGTCGCCGAAGGGCAGAAAGGCTGTAATCGGTAATGTTTTTTTCTCCGAGCCGTATTTCTCCGTAAGATGGATCAAAATAGCCAAGTAAAAGATTTGCTATCGTGGTTTTTCCTTCTCCGCTACGCCCCACCAACGCCACCTGCTGTCCTGATTCGATTGAAAAAGATACGCCTTTTAGGACATCAACCTCGTTGTTGTATGAGAAAACCACATCTTTAAAAGCAATATTGCCAACAATGGCGATATCTTCTCCGGTTGTCCTCTCGGTTTCAAGTAACAAGGTTTCGCACACCCTATCTATTCCGACTCGATTCGGGGCAACTTTTGTCATTCGATTGTTAATAGAACCAAATAACCTCAGGCAGTCTGAATAATAGCCCAAGCACATTGTAAATGTCCCCATAGTCATTTTTCCGTTGACAACAAAAAGAGCAGAAAGAGTGTAAAACAGAAGTTGCCATAATAAAGAAATCCCGCTGTTTATTCTTTCGGTTTTCACCTCAATGACATTTGCTTCTATTTGCAATTTGGAAATCTGATTTGTCTTTCCAACGTAATCAGAAATAACGTTTTTACTTGCAGATAACAGTTTTATATCTTGCAAGCCTTTTACAATTTCAAATATCCAAGACGATAACAGCCCCTGTTTCTCCCTTTTCTTTTTGTATAAAGGTTGTACTTTTTTAGAAAAATATTTAGATAAGTAAAACACGGTAGGAGTTGCAATTAGTATTGCTATAGCCATGGGCCAAAAAATAACCGCAACATACACCAATGATAGTATGAATCGAATAATATTTGCCGAGAAATAGAAAGTGTTCCAGTGTATGTAATTCATGAACTGCTCGACATCTCCACCCATTCTGGAAACTATATCACCGGAATGAATGGATGATAATATTTTCCCCTTGCTTGATATGACTCTGTCAAACAGGTCTTTTCTGATATCAAAGAGAAAACTCGTCATCAATCTTGCCCATGACATATTCAGGATAAAGTGAAAGACCTGGCCTATTAAAAAAATTGCCGCGTATGCAATTACTATTTTAATAAAATTTGAAATGTTCCCGTCATAAAACACTTCATCAATCAGGTTGCCGAACATCCATGGATATATGGTACTCAAAAAAGATGTGATAATGATACAGCAATACAGAATCACAAAAATGAATGAGTGACTTTTTACGTATTTTAATACCACCTTTGCCCTTTTAGTTAACACAGCAATATATTCTCCTCAAATAAAATTGACAAACAAAGCAGCACAAAGCTCCCCCAAAAGAACCTTGTGCTGCGTTTCTCATTCAAAATGCCTATGACTGATTCATACGAGTATGTATCGTATTGTATTGTTCGCCTATGACCAGTCGGATATTAAGAAACAGTAGGCTCTTTTTTCAATGTCATCTGCCAGGTGTATTCGCTATGCTTTGTTACTGTATGTCGTTAGGTAAAGTTTACCACAAAAAAGCTTTTTTTGTTAATTGTGCGCGTTTTTATTACGAACGGAAAATTCACATCAACTTCCAGATATCTCATTTTTACGTCCTCCCGCTCGAGAACAAAAGGAACCGTCTCCCCCCGATTCATCCTTGATGAGATGATTTCTGCTCTCGTGGCTGGCAGAAATGATGCGTTTTTAATGTATCCCTGTTTGAAACGATTGGCCAACAGTCTTTCTGTTATAATACCAATGTCATTCTTATCCACCAATATATCAATATCATTTGAGGTTCGCAAACCAATAGGATACATGCTACATAAATATGCACCCTTAAGAGCAGCATATCGGATCGGAATCCCCGTCAAAATACCACTCAAATCCGCCACAGAATTTCTATATGATATGGTTCTTTCCACATTAGCCGCATAGATTGATTCCAGCGTATTTTGGAATTCACGATTTGTCTCCGATAATAATTTGGTCTTTTTTAGTGTTTCGTATGCTACGCCCCATGCGATGAAACAGTAAAAGACCTAGCACATAAGCCATGTCCGGCTTCTGCTCCAACAAAACTTTAATTTTATTCCCATTAGGGCGAACAAACTTACATAATTCAAGTACCAGCTCAAATTCCTTTTTCAGCTGAATATTGGTATAATTAAATCAATATAAAGCTAAAGAATAGATTCAATTACACATAACTCTTTCATAAATCTAAAGTAAACTATATTATTATGCCAGTTAAAAACCAGCAGTTATCAATCTATGCAGTGTTTAAGTTATTAACGATGTAAAAGGGATTCTTAACACCTCTTTTTCAAGCGAACCTTTATCAGCTGAACTTATACTACCATACTTTTTATAATTTGTCAAGCATATTTTGTGACAAAAAGTATTGACAACATAATTTTTTTGTGTTAAAATCTATTGTAAAGTAGAAATGTTAATCATATAGGGAGAACATATGAACTATCCCAGTGAACTTGAAGAGAATCTGAAACGTGGCATTTTGGAAATGCTGATCCTGAAAATGCTTTCGGATGAGGATATGTATGTGTACCAGATGACAAACGAGATGAATGAGCGGGGTCAAGGACTTATTGACATTAAGGAAGGATCTTTATACGGCCCCATCTACCGATTAGTCGATAAGAAATACATTTCTGAGACAAGGGTGCTGGTGGGCAAGCGCCGCACACGCGTCTACTACCATTTAGAATCGACCGGTATGGAGTATCTACGTTTCATGCAAGAGACATATGCGAAAATCACACAGGGCGTGACGCTGATCATGGATAACATATCGGGAGGAGATTGCCATGCAAAAGAAACTGAATAAAGAGATCAAGGCATACTGCCAAGCAATACAGAAGTTGCTTATCTGTCCTCATAGTTTGAAATACGCCTTTATTGCCGATTTTAAGAGCCGTATTTTTGATTATGTCAACGAAAGAGATGCTGAAAGCATCAATATACAGGACATTGAACACCGTTTTGGATCACCCGAAGACATTGCCCAGTCCTTCTATTCGAGTCAAGATATGCCCCGGTTGCAAAAGGCTGCGCGGAAGTACACATTGTTCAGAATACTGACCTTGGTATCCTTGGTGGGTCTGATCCTTATCACCGTGTTGCTCGTGATAATCTTAACTGATCACGGCACCATCACCGTCACAAATGATTTTCATTAATTTGAGCATGGAGGAATACAACTATGAAAAAGCGCTTTTTTTCGTTACTATTCGCTACAGTTTTGGGTCTGATGCTGACCATTCCCGCATTTGCCACTGATGATTTTAATGAGCCACTTAGTGAGCCACTTGTGGTAAATTCATCCCCAATTATCTATCTTGAGGATGGTAGTTATATTACAACAGAGTTGCGAGAAGAAATCTTCGTTGTAAACGATTCGGTACTAAGGTCAGAATCGTTAACCAAAAAAGGTAGTAAGACGGTTACTTACCGTGATAGTAATGGAAATGTAGATTGGGAGTATATTCTGTCCGGTGAATTCGCGTTTGTAGAGGGAGTGTCTGCCATATGCACCAACGCCACATATACTGTACACATTTATAATGATGACTGGTCGTTCAGCAATGGCAGTGCTACAAAATCTTCTAATGTCGCATATGGCGTAGGCACATTTAAAAAGAAATTGCTATTTATCACCACTAAGACCGTAAACATTGATATAAGCATAACCTGCGATGTAAACGGAAATCTGTCATAACATGATTGATACTGACGCTGTAGACAATCAACACTGATGCTTGTCTACAGCGTTTTTCTTTGATTTGGCTCTGTAGAACACCCAAACTGCTGGTTAAATTGTGAAATAAAGCTCAGAGCCTATTTGCGTATGTCCAGGCTGAACCTGCGTTCCACCTTGACTTTATTCTCGTTCTTCTTCGATCTTATTCAAGGGATTTCTCACCGAGCAATCCAGCCCATAGTTCAGCATTTTCTTCACTTAATAATTCATTGAGCATATCATTTTGCTTCGCAGAAAAGCCGTACTTATCCGAGATTTCAACCAGACTCATATTGTCAGTCACTACGGTCAGGATCATCAGCGTAACATCTTCTTGTACCTCAACATAATTCCCATCTGCATCTGTTTCATATTGTGTTACAATCATTGTTTTGGATTCGGTACGCAAGGAAATCGAGTTCATATCCCCCCAAAAATCTCCTTGAGCTTGGCAGCCTTGTCCTCGTCAAATGTGGCTACCTCTTGCGGATCGTCGCCAAGATTCAGCTTGACCGCATATACCGCGATCATCTCATCCCATTCGGCTATATCAACCTCATAATTGAGAATGTCATACTTACAGTTTGCTATCAGCTCACTTTGCCTTTGGTGATATTCCCTTTCAAGCTCGGACTTTACGCTATAAATCGTAATGCCGCTATCTTCTGCCGGAACGAATATAGCATACACGGAGCCAACCACAAGAGCCACTATAACTACGATAACAATAATGAGGACAGCAACCCAACCGCCTGCCACAATCGCGGCTACAATGCCTTTAATGGCGGCTACCGTTGCTTTCGCCGTAGTCTTTGCGCCCTTTGCGACGGTCTTTGTACCCTTTGATGCTGCCTTGATTCCCTTCTTTGGTGCTTCAAGCATCGTTCTCTGCGGTGAGGGTAACTGCTTTAGCTTCGGATTTGGCTTGGGTTTTCTCGGTCGATTTCTCCACTTCTGAATATTCTTACGAGTTTCCTTAACTCCCCATTGCCCGACCTTGTTCGCTCCCACAACCGTCATACGTGCGATTCGTTCTTCCTTGTCTTGAAGCTCACTTCCGGCATAATCGGTTTCCGACTCATACCCTATATTCTGTGTCTGCTCGGCAGAGTTGTGAAGCGAGGATACTCCGCTTTTGGATTTCTGTGCAAGCGTTTCCGCGCGGTCAAAGGTCTTTATCGTTTTTAGAGATTCCCTTGTCTTAATCTTCATGCGCTCACCCTGCTTTCATCAATTCTCTGCTTTAGAGCGTTATAAAATGCTCTGTTGCGGATTCTCTTTCCGTCTGCGCTCCATTCCTTCTCATACGCAAAGCGGATCTCCAACTCACGTACCGAATAGTCAGCGCGGAACTGCCGCCAAGTGCTGTCATCCCATCGGCGCAACTGCGCCCACAAATCGGGAAAATGCTCATAGAGCTTGCGAAGCTCGGATAGAGCCTGCAAGGGACAACACCAACAAGATACACGGTGAAAGATCTCATAGAGACCGCCCCAATCAAAGCCTTTAGCATAACAGTAATCAAGGCAATCCTTTTCGGTCATTCCCCATTCAACGAGAGGATAACAACCACCCTCTTTGATTCGCTTCGGTTCATCGGTGGCTATGCCGATATACTCGATCACATCGTATTCTTTTTTCAGCTCCTTCAAGTATGCGCGTATCACTCTTGTTTTGAGCATCCCCGTACACCAACGGTTACGAGGGCCTGCCCAACTGTTACCCGCATACTGACGGAGCTTGGGATTCTTTCGCTTTGGCATATACTCCGAGAAGTAATACTCAAAGCTGTGTTCTGCTTTAAGGTAGGTTATCTTTCTGCCGATATACTGCTCCAACTTTTTAAGATGGTCGTACATCTGAGGAAATTCAAGTCCCGTATCACAGAACAAAATCAAATCTATCGGGCGTCTCTCCTCGATCAAACGCAATAGCATAGCCGTGGAATCCTTACCGCCCGATAGAGAAACCATATAGAGTTTCTTTTTACTCACGTTTACCTCCAAATAAAAATGGGCAGTATTGCTACCGCCCGAAAATCAACACCGTGGAAAAATAGAACGCAAAAATGGGGTGTAAGGTATTGCTACCTTGCCACCCCGAAAATCGCGTTTGAAAAGCCTTGACATATAAGGACTTTTACCCCTCTATTTTTCCACGCATATACCGTTTTTCTTGCTCGTATTTTGCCTTTGCCACAAGATACCTTTTCCGTGAACAAAGCTCACAAAACTGCCGTTTGTTTCCCGTTTTTTCAATAGGAACGCCACACTCTGAACATCGAAACTCCACATTGCTTTTTTCTACTTCCGCTTCAAGCTCTTTATCAAGGGGCAACACCGCCCTCTTGAAATACTTACAGAGCAAGGAATAGGAAATGATCTGCGGACACTCGCAATCAAGACATACACACTCTCCATCCATGAAGTTTGCGCACATACGGCGAATTAACTTATTCGCACGTATTCGCTGCTTCGGACTCATTTGTATCAAGCTACTCATAAGCGTTCAGATGGTTTGGTTGTCATGAGTTTGTAGAGCTGTATATCCTTCGGAAAATTGTTAACGAAAGGTACAAGCGCACCGCCGATCTTGATAAGTCCGTGACCTGCTTCTACGTTGGTGATATACGACATCTGAAGATCGGAGATTCCCATCAGCTCTGCAAGTTGTTCGCGGTCGGTCGCGGCTTGGTTGAGCATAATAACAAGCTCGGAGTTTGCAAGCATAGTACGCGCCGTGTGCGATTGAAGCAAGTCCTCCACGTTCTGCGTGATACCGAGGATATAGGCATTGTATTTTCGCACCTTCTTCCACATCGTAAAGAGGAAGTTGGCGGAGTAATCGTGTTGGAACAAAAGGTAGATCTCGTCGATGAAGATATACGTCTTTCTTCCCTTCGCTCTGTTCTCGGTGATGCGGTTAAGGAGACTGTCAAGCACTACAAGCATACCGATAGGCATAAGCTGCTTGCCAAGCTCGTGAATGTCATAACAGATAAAGCGGCTACGGGTGTTCACGTTGGTCTGTTGTGCAAAGGTGTTGAGAGAACCGTCGGTGAATAGCTCGATTGCAAGGGCAATATCCTGTGCTTCTACCTCGCTCTGCTGAAGGAGCACCTCACGGAAGTCCTTGAGCGTGGGCGGCTCTGCCACACAACCACCGAGCATATAGTCGCGGTACACAATAGAGGTACAGCGGTCGATGATCGACTTCTCTTTTGCTCCAAGTCCTCCGTTCATTACCTGCTCACAGAGAGACAGAATGAACTCGGACTTGAGAATTACGGGATTTGCACCGTCCGCATAGTCTCGGTTCATCGCCATAGCGTTGATATGGCTTTTACTTGTAGCAGATACCGCGACCGTTTCACCGCCGAAGGCTTCGGTTAATAGCGTGTACTCTCGCTCGGGGTCGATTACGATCACGTCTGCGTTCTTATCAGACAGAAGCAGGCTCGTCAGCTCTTGCTTTGCCATCATAGACTTACCCGAACCGGAAACGCCCGTGATAAAGGAGTTACCGTTAAGCAGTTCCCCACGGTTGACCATAATCATATTCTTGCTGATCGCGTTGTTACCGATATACAGACCGTTCTTATGGCATACCTCTTGAACGTGGAACGGCATAAACACTGCAAGGCTCTCGGTGGTGAGAGTTCTGCGGATATTCAGCTTTGTGCCGCCATACGGCAAGCAGGTATTGAGTCCTTCAAGTTGCTGCCAACGAAGCACCGACATAGCGCAAAGGTGCTTTCTTGCACACTGCAAAATGCTCTCGGTATCTGCGTCAAGCTGTTCCTTGCTATCCGCGCTATGAACGAGAGTGATGAGTGCGGGAATCATTCGCTGATCTCGCGCCACAAGGTCATTGAGAAATTCTCTGCTCTCCTCGCGCTGACGCTCCATATCATAAGGAATTGCCGCCGAGAAGTTGTTGTTCTGATTCTGCTTTCTCTGCCAATTCGATATATTGGTCTCGACAGCAAGGAGCTTACTTTCGCCCTGCCTTACCGCTTGATCCATAGGAATGGGGTCTGCGTCGATAGACAGCATAAGGCTACGGTCAATATCGGTCAGCTCCGCGATAAAGCTATCTTTGATGAAGTTGGCATAGTCCTTGAGATACAGAACTCTTGCAAAGCGACTGTCCATCTTGAAGTAGTCGCTTCTGAACTCAAGGGATTGAGGGGCAAGTGCGATCTTGAAGTCGTGACCTCTTTTAGCATTGAGGAATCTGTCATATCTGAAATCATCCTCATATCCCTTGTGGAAGAAATCGTAGAGTATACGAATCTTATCTTCCTCGCCCACTTCCTCAAACTTGGAGCCGAGCTTTGAAAAGAGCGTGGTGAACTCTGCACCCACGCGGTTGAAATATCCCCTTGCTTCTTCAAGGGTTTTCTTTTCCACCGTAATCGTCATAAACTTGTCCTGCACAACGCCTGCCGAGAGGTTGGCGTTTCGCTCCAGGACAGAGTTGTATTCTCTGCGATAGCGGTCAAGGTTATCACCAACAAGTGGTAACATATTGCGCTCCTCAAACTTGCTTTTCTGAATACGGCGGTTATTGATTGTGATCTTAGTCGTAGCTCCGCTGTCAAGGGAGTTCAAAATCTCGGAATAACCGAGGAACATTCCCTCCTTATCTTCTCTTGAAGCCACGGCATAGTTTATATCGGTAAAGGTAAAGGTCTTTGACCACAAGTTTCTCCCTACAAGGAAGATACCGTCCTCATAGACCCCTTGGATTGGAATAGCCTGCTCCACGTTGGTGGGAACGGCATCCGGCTCTACCGTTTTCTTTTTAGGCTGAAAGATACTCATTTGTCCTCCTTGTTCTTAACATATTTTTCGTTCTTGCCGGTAAAGGTGTGATGTCTCGGCATCAAGATCTCACTTCGTATCCACGCTTTTGCGATCTGCTCCGCATACATTCCGTTATATCGGATAAAGCCGAGTGCCGCAAAAGGTGCGGCTCCGAGCATACAGAGCCAAGAGAGCGTTTCCGTTCCCATAAAACTACGGCAGCCGAAATAGATTCCGACTGCCGCACCGCAAGCAAGGATAGCGAAGATAAACTGTCTCACCGATAAACCGAAGAACATCGTTTCGTTGTATTCTTTTATCTCTTTGTTTATCTTGATTTCCATAAGCTCTCCTTATCGTGCTTCTGTTTCTTTTGGTTTCTTATTCTTTCCGTAAGGGGTTACATACAGATCTCCCCCCTTAAACTTGAGAGTCACACCGTACCCGAGTTGCCTTAATGCTCTGCACACCTCTTTGGCATATATGGGTTTCGGCTTGCATACTCCAATGCGAGTGTAAAGCGCAACATCATCATACCAAGGCTCATTCTTGAAGCTGTCGGCGCGAAGGAATATATCTTCTTTTGCATCAGCATAGAAGCTCAAAAGGTCATTGAACTTATAGTCATAAACACTCTTGAGCTTGTCAACCGTAATGCGGTTTTGCAAGCAGTAATCAAGATACTTCTGCAAACCATCGTGACACTCTACCAACTGTGTTTCGCTGATATAGTTCCATAGAGCCGCGTGAGTGTGCAGATCCATTTCTGCTATCTCATATCCTTCTTCCAAGTACCCGAACAAGATTTCGTCCGGCTCATTGTAATGCGGGTTGTATGGCTGTTCTTTTTCCGATAACGGCTGATAGATATACGCATCTTCATATTCTTCCGACATCAGCACAAGGATTGATCTCTCCGGCTGATCTTTATAGGTCAGAATATGAGATTTGACAAGTAACCCCTCGCCGTCCTCTTGCCGTTGCCCATTTAGCTTTTCAAAAAAGTCATTGGCTTTGGCAATGATCTCATCGTTATTCATCGAGCTTCACCGCCCTTGTCTCTTACGTTGATTTTCGGCTGAAGCTCAGAAGGTCTATGACCGTCAAGAGGTTTCAAGAACTCCAAGCGGTCGGTGGCATAGATAGCGTTTGAGTTCAACTGTCTCTGCCAAGCTCCCTCGGTGGGAGACCAATGGAATCCTCGCATCTTGAGCGCGCTTCTCTTTTCCTCATCGGGTTTCTCATCAAAGAAAATCTGCAAGCGACAGTTTTCTTTATTGGGTACAACCTCGCCGCCGTCAAACTCCCAACCAACGTATTCGGTCTCTTTTGCAACAGAGAGTTCTTCGATACGTTTCTTGAGTCTGCGGATCTCCGCGCTGTTATTTGTTAGTGCATAAGGCGGATAAGGCTGTGTGTGCATCGGGTATCTGCTGCGCATACTCTCATCGAGCGCATCCGCTTGTTTTTCCGTAAGGCAAGGGCAACCGATGACCTTGCCTTCTTTACGGTAATAGGAATTGACTTCCTTCATCGTATCCTGCAAACGCTCACATTCGGCAAGCTTCTCATAGAGCTTTTCAATGGCGTTGGGATCTTCTCTGCTGACTGGATTTTTATAATTCATATTACTGTTCCTTTCACAATATAAAAAGCACCGTACCTTGTGAGTACGATGCTTTCTCGTATTTGATTGTTTTAGTGTTAAATCAGATTACTTGGAATAAAGCAGTTTTTTTCATCAATAGGTATGGGTTCTTCGCACATACAAACGATGCCGCCGTTTCCGCGATCCAGCTCTGCTTTGTCAAGTACAGAGTATTTCTTAACCTCGCGCTTGTCGGGGCTTGCGGATTTCTTGATTTCCAAAGGATGAATGATACTGTTTTCCTCTACGAAAACGTCTATCTCCTTCGCATTGGAGTCGCGGTAATACGTGACATTCGCCTTGCTTTTGGCATAAGCGTAATTCTTTACAAGCTCCATCACCACGTAATTCTCATAGAAATGTCCGCTTGCCGCGCCCCTTTGGAGAACGTCGGGTGTGAGCCACATTGAAAGGTATGCGCAAAGTCCTGTGTCACAGAAATACAGTTTCGGCGTTTTTGTAAGTCGCTTGAACGCATTGTTGGAGTAAGGTTGCAGCAAATACACGATATGCAATCCCTCCAAAATGCGCAACCATTCCTTTGCAGTAGGCTGTGTAATATCTGCCGACTCTGCGAGAGTTGCATAATTGACCTGCTCTGAAACAAGAGCAGCACAACCGAGCAAGAATTTCCGAAAGCGAACCGCAT
>JAZSFA010000144.1:0-74653 GCA_045531965.1 Eubacteriales bacterium | reverse complement strand
TTTGTATTCGGCATGCAGAGTTGCGATATGCTACGTACCATAAAGGGATGCCGGAGGCAGTGAGTATGCGGATTGAGATGTTTGTATGAGATGCGCAAAGCGCAAAAAAGAGTCTAAGCAAAACCACCGTAATGGTTCAACATACACTCTCTATGGTGCACCACATTGAACAAGGCTTTTTTGTTTTTTATAAGAGTCAGCCTGACGCTTAATTTCGCTACGCGAATTTACACTATCAAAGATTTGATTTTTTTCTTTCGGCAAGTGACGTTCTATCATTTTGTTTTGGAAAATCTGCAATCAATGATAAGGATTCATGCAAATGATATGCAAATTATTCAGATGTGTTTTTTGTTTTTCTTGAAAAAATGAAATTTTTAAGAAAAAATATTCCAAATTCTCTTGACATTATTCGAAAAATTGGTATACTATTAGTATATCATTTTTATTGGAGGTTTCTCATGAAATTTTTCAAAATCATGGCAGTTGCACTGGCTCTCGTCTTCTGCCTGACCGCTTTTGCAAGCTGCGGCGGTGCTACCAACTATGCCGCTGAAAACACCGAATTCGTGATCGGCGTGTCCGGTCCTCTCACCGGCGGTGCCGCTATGTACGGTATCGCAGTCAAGAACGCTGCCCAGATGGCCGTTGACGAGATCAATGCCGAAGGCGGTCTTAACGGCGTTAAGTTCAAGCTGATCGCTATGGACGATATGCACGACGCCACCAAAATCTCCACCAACTACTCCGCTCTCTACGAGGGTGGTATGCAGGTCTCTCTCGGTACCGTGACCACCGCGCCCGGTCTGGAGTTTAAGAACCTGTCCGCTGACGATAACGTGTTCTTCCTGACCCCCTCCGCGTCCGGCGACGACATCCCCGCTAACCCCAACGGTTACCAGATGTGCTTCGCGGACGGTAACCAGGGTAAGGTTGCCGCTGAGTTCGTCAACGCCAACTACAAGGGTCAGACCATCGGTGCTTGCTACAAGTCCGACGAGGCCTACTCCAAGGGTATCTTCGATCAGTTCAAGGCCAACCTGGATCCTTCCGTGACCGTGGTTGAGACCAGCTTCACCGACGCCAACGCATCCGACTTCTCCACCCAGATTGACACTCTGAAGAACTGCGGCTTTATCTTCATGCCTACCTACTACACCCCTGCGTCCCTGTTCATGACCCAGGCTAAGGACATCCTGGCCGCTGATGCCGTTTACTACGGCTGCGACGGCTTCGACGGCATTGATAACATCGATGGCTTCGAGATCAGCGAGATCCCCCAGAAGGTCACCATGCTGTCTCATTTCAACTCCAAGGCTACCGACGGTAAGGCAAAGGAGTTCATCGATAAGTATGTAGCTCAGTTCGGTGCCGATACCCTCAACCAGTTCGGTGCTTCCGCTTACGACTGCGTTTACGCCATCTACGGTGCCATGAAGGCTGCCATCGACGGCGGTAAGGACATCCCCGTAACCATCAGCGCTTCCGATCTCTGTGAGATCCTGAAGGAGCAGTTCAACGGCGGCTACACCCTCGCTGAAGGTGTTACCGGCCAGAACATCAAGTGGGAATCCACCGGTTACGTCAACAAGGGCGCCATTCAGTACGTCATCAAGGACGCCAACAAAGAAGAGGACGCTGAATAATTCTCTTGTTAAAAAATGAGAGACTAAACGAATAGCTGCATATATCCTTCCCGCGGGAGGGGTATATGCAGTTATGGTTTATAAGGATATATGAAGTACGGTTGCAATCGCGGCCGTATTTATGAAGAATAGGAAAAACTATGGAACTGTTTTTGTCAACTTTGATCAACGGCTTGAGCCTTGGCGGCATCTATGCCATGATCGCCCTGGGCTACACCATGGTGTACGGTATCGCCAAGATGCTGAACTTTGCCCACGGCGATATCATCATGGTCGGCGGCTATACCATCTACGTGTTCATGGCTACCAAGAACCCTCTGCTCGCCATTCTGATGGCCGTTGTCTTCTGTGTTATTTTGGGTATCGTCATCGAGAAGGTGGCCTATAAGCCCCTGCGCGGTGCCTCTCCCCTGGCCGTGCTGATCACCGCCATCGGTGTCAGCTATCTGCTCCAAAGCCTGGCGCAGATCATCTTCGGTTCTGCCAATAAGATGGTCAATGTCTACGATTTCGGTTCGGTGAAGATCTTTGGCGTTACCATGCAGGTGGCCTCCCTCGTGACCCTCGGCGTCACCATCGTGGTCATGGTCATTCTGACCCTGTTTATCAAGTATACCCGTCTCGGCCGCGCTATGATCGCCGTGTCCGAGGATAAGGGCGCTGCTCAGCTTATGGGTATCAACGTCAACGGCATCATCACCGTGACCTTTGCCATTGGCTCCGCCCTGGCAGCCCTGGCAGGACTTTTCTACCTGCTTAAGGCTCCCAGCATCTCCTCTACCCTTGGTGCTATGCCCGGTATCAAGGCTTTTACGGCCGCTGTCATCGGCGGTATCGGCTCCATCCCCGGTGCGATGCTGGGAGGTATCCTTTTGGGTCTGGTGGAGTGCATCTCCTATAAGATCACCGTCATCGCCCCCTATACCGACGCCATCGAATTCTCTATCCTGATCATCATTCTCTTGGTCAGACCTACCGGCTTCCTCGGCAAGAAAAGGAGGGAAAAGGTATGAGACTCGGAAAATTCAAGTTCAATCATTATATCAATTATATCGTCATAGGTATTCTCACCGCTGTTCTCTCTGTCATTACCCTGACGGGCGGGCGGCTGGATAGCTCCCTTCTGTTCCTTTTGGAAAAGGTGGCCATCAGCATCATTCTGGCCGTGTCCCTGTCCCTTGTGGTGGGCTTCTTAGGTGAGCTTTCCCTGGGTCACGCGGGATTTATGTGCGTGGGTGCCTATATCGGCGGCAAAGTGGCTTCTTTGTTGGCATCTTCCCTCGGCAACGGTATCCTAACCTTCCTGATCGCCCTGCTGGTGGGGGCAGGTGTTGCCGCTATTTGCGGTATCATCATCGGTATTCCTGCTCTCCGTCTGCGAGGTGACTACCTGGCTATCGTCACGTTGGCCTTTGGCGAGATCGTCAAATCCATCTTCCAGAACACCTCCGATGCCACCTTCGGCGGTGCCTTGGGCCTTGACACCCCCCGCTTTGACAAGAAGTATCTCTTTATTATCGCTTTCCTTTTGGTGCTGATCACCCTAGCTGTGGTACAGAATTTTATCCGCTCCAAGCATGGTCGCGCCGTTACCGCTATCCGTGACAATGAGATTGCTGCCAAAGCCAGCGGTATCAATGTGACCAAATATAAGCTGCTTGCTTTCATTATGTCTGCTACCTTTGCGGGTATCGCCGGCGTGCTGTATAGCTACAGCAACTATACCGTACAGAGCGCCAAGTTCGGCTACAACTATTCCATTGAGATCCTTGTCATGGTGGTACTGGGCGGTATGGGTAACATCAATGGTTCCATCATTGCAGCTGCGCTTATCACCTTCCTCAATACCAAGCTGGCTACCGTGTTGACGGGTGACCTTGCCGTACTTCAGAACCTTCTGTACGCGCTCATCCTCATCCTCATCGTCATCTACAACAACGCTCCCGCCCTCAAGAGCTTCCGTGACCGCTACAATCTGAACGTTTTAATGAAAAAACTGTTCCGCCGCAAGGGCGACCCTGCCCACGTGGAAGATGACGCGGCCAAGTGGGACGTGGTGCCTACCAAGATCGAGATGAACGAGGTCTTGTCCATCGACATGGTGCCCCCCGAGCTGAAGGATAACACAGGAAACGGAGGTGACGACTGATGGCAGACTATGTCCTTGAAACAAAGGAGCTGGGTATCTCCTTCGGCGGTCTGAAGGCCGCGCAGAATGTGAATATCCGCATCAAGAAAAATCAGATCTATGGTCTCATCGGCCCCAACGGCGCGGGTAAGACCACCATCTTCAACCTGCTGACGGGCGTTTATAAACCCACCACGGGTACCTTCTATCTGGACGGTGAAGAGCTAAAGGGTCTGCCCCAGGATAAGATCAACCACAAGGGTATCGCCCGTACCTTCCAAAATATCCGTCTTTTCAACAACATGACCGTGGTACGTAACGTCATGGTAGGTCTGCATGATCAACCCGAATTCAAATGTACTGTGCTTGAAAGTCTTCTTCGCCTCCCCCGTCATTTTAAAGTGGAAAAGGCGATGAGGGAGCGAGCCAAAGAACTGCTTCGTATCTTTGACCTGGAAGACGAACGAAATAATTTGGCGTGCAACTTGCCATACGGTAAACAACGTAAGCTGGAAATTGCCCGTGCATTGGCAACCAACCCTAAGCTTCTGCTGTTGGACGAACCCGCCGCGGGCATGAATCCCCACGAGACCGAGGATTTGGTGAAGACTATTAAGTTCATCAGAGACAATTTCGACATGACCATCCTGCTCATTGAGCACGACATGAAGTTCGTTTCAGGTCTTTGTGATGAGATTACTGTCCTTAACTTTGGTACTGTGCTGGCTGAGGGCGACACCAAGACCGCTTTGAGTGATCCCGAGGTCATCAAGGCCTATATCGGAGGGTAAGAGCATGGCAATGTTAGAAGTAAAAAATCTTGAAGTATACTACGGCGTCATCTGCGCCCTCAAGGGCATCAGCTTTGAGGTCAACGAGGGCGAGATTGTCACCCTGATCGGCGCCAACGGTGCAGGTAAGACCACCACCATGCAGAGCGTGGTGGGACTCATTCCCAAACGAGCAGGCTCGGTTACTTTTGACGGTCACGACATCACCAAGACCCCTTGCCACAAGATCGTTCATTTGGGCATGACTCAGGTGCCCGAAGGACGACGCATTTTCCAGGAACTGACGGTGTATGAAAACCTGCTCATGGGTGCTTACTCCATCAAGGATCAATCCGGCTTTAAAAATGATCTTGAGGCTATCTACACTCGTTTCCCTCGTCTCCACGAAAGAAAAAACCAGATTGCGGGTACCCTTTCAGGTGGTGAACAGCAGATGCTGGCTATGGGACGTGCCATCATGAGCCACCCTAAGCTCCTCATGCTGGACGAACCCTCCATGGGACTATCCCCCCTCTTGGTGGATCAAGTTTTTGAGATCATCAAGGATATCAACCGCGACGGCACCACCATTCTTTTGGTGGAACAAAACGCGGGTAAGTCTTTGGTTATCTCAGATCGTGCCTACGTGCTGGAGAACGGTCAGATCGTTCTGACGGGAACAGGCAAGGAACTGGCTGCTAGCGAAATGGTGCGAAAAGCATATTTGGGCGGTTGATTTTTCAACAAATAATTCCGAACGAGGTTCGGCTTGCAAAACACAAAGTACTTTTTGGGTGCAAGATGAAGTTCAAATCATCAAAGCGATATTTATTCTCTTTGTGAACGTTTCGTTTTGTCTCGAATAACGTGTGTGTGTTTGGCGAGCCGAACCTTTCTTTTTGTTTTGAAGGCTGAAACGAAAGGAAAATCGCGGTAAAAAAGCGAAAAAACAAACAAATGCGTTTGGCGTTGAAACAAACGTGAATGATCAAGAAAACAAATGAATCAAACGAATAATTGAACAAACAAAGAAGATGTACTAAATAAACAAAAGTGTTGAAAACCTCTTGACAAGTTGCGACAAACATTGTATAATTGGCACAGATGAAGCGTCGCGGAAGGAGGACAGACAAACATGGATGAAAAGAATGCGATGACAAACGTTATGAATTTGAGTGAACAGATGGAAGAGGATCGCAAAATTGTTTCGAAAAATTTGTTGGCAATCAGCCGTTACATGGGGTGGTCCAAGGCCGATATGGCGCTGCGAACGGATGTCTCAGGTGCTGCTGTCAGCAATTATCTCAGCGGAGAACGAATTCCGACCGTCAGTTATCTCAAGCGCCTCTGTATCCTCCCCGAAATCCGTGATAGACAGCTTGACCTGACGGTGGACAAGCTACTGTCCGAGGATTTTCGTCTTGAGCCTAAGAAGGTGGTTCTTCCTGTGTCCAAAGATCATGCTCAAAACCTTCAAGGCCGTTACATGGTTTATTTTTTGGATCAATCAAAAGATTTAGAGAAAATGGAGTATGATGAACTGGGCGGTCTTCGCGTAGGTATTCTTGCCATTGTGGAAGGTATCTCGGATTTGAAGGGGACATCTTGCTTGAAGGTCTTTGCGGCTTTCTATAAGGAGGAACAAGAGGATGTGATTGAACGGGTGAGAAAAGATGTTGATGCCATTTTTTCTTTCAAAGATACGGATGCTAATGAGATTGCATCAAGATTGCAAATGTATTATGAGAACAAGCCCGGCGACAGCAGCCCTTATACGGGCGAAATGTCTGTCACACAGGATCATTTGTTTGTGAGTCTCAATAGCGAAGCCTATCAGGATCAGGCTTTGATGATCTTTTCTCAACCCAAAGCTAAGCGGGAAGGAAAGGAATATGTTGGTGGCATGGGAGCTGTTGCCTCGGTGTGCCATGGGCAGGTACATAAGCCTACTGCTCAGAACATTATCCTGTCTCGTTACCCCTTGACTCGCGTTCATGAACAGGTAAGACAGCTACTGTGGGATTTTCCTACGGAACCAAAGTGTACCTTAGAGGCAATGGAAATTACCCGTCTTGCCAAGCATTTGTTTGATGGAGAAAATGCGGCAAGTACTATGCTTGATGATGATGATAAGGCGGCAATCCTCGCTAACCGTATGGATCAGCTTGTCAAGCTGTATGTCCAAAAACGTATGGGGTACGTCAGTTGCGTTGCCCAAAAGAATGAGTATGAGGCTTACAGAATTATTATGGAACAGAGGAAAAATTGACCGGAGGTAAATGATGGCGCAGGCGTTATGTGAAAAACTTAAAAGCGACAGAGATGCAAATACGTTAAGGCGATTGGTGCAACGCCAATTCGGGCCCCAGGCTGATGACTGCTTAAAAGCGATGAATATGTTGGCTGAAAGCAGCGAATCCGAGGAGTGTATCAATCAAAGAATAAAAAAGGCGTTGTTGCTGTTGACCAATAGCCAGCCTGCTGCCGAAAATGTGATTGCCATGCTGCTGTTCCTCTTGGTTCAGAAGGGCAAACAAACGTTGGAGTCCATGAAGAGTCTTTTTTCAAACGGACGAGGAAAAGATTATTACGACATTATTGATAGGGCTTTGAACACGGCATGCTTGAACATGGAGGTTGAAAACCCGCCTGAACAAGCTGTTGAGGATGCGATTTTTTTGCAGGTGTGTGAAGAAACAAAGAAGAAGATTCTCAGAAGCGTCTCGGGTCCATATAAAGAAGGAATAGATAATGTTTACAGGTTTGCTCGTAATGCATCCTACGACCTGTCGCATAGACTTACGGGAGAACCCTACTTTGTTCATCTTGTTGAAGTGACGCGCATTCTCAGCGAAATCACATCAGATCCTCTGCTACTGGAGGCGTCGCTGTTACATGGAATCCTGGAGCATACCGATTATACGGAAGAGGAAATTGCGCGACGTTACGGTCCCGGAGTAGCAAACCTTGTCAAAACAGTTACGGCGGATAAGGTGCCTTACGAAGAGGGAAAACAAGTCGGTGACGGTTACCTTCCCGGTAAAGACCACAATTTTTATCGCTTGGCTGAGCTTGTTCATGCCAAGCCGGAACTTTTGCCGGCTCTCTACATCAAGGGAGCGGACCTTGTACATAACCTGAAAACCATAGATGTTACCCCGGAACCATATCGTCAGGCAAAGGCGGATGAGGCGCGTGAACACTACATCCCACTCTTTCGTCAGTACGAAATGCATCAGTTGGTTCGCCTTTTGGAGGATCAGGTTTTTCGTATCGAACACACAAATCACTATGACACAATCGCTCGGCGGTATAGGCGAATCGTTTCCAGGAATCAGGATGCCATCGATCAGATGGAAAGGGATTTGGGGAATCCATTGGGCAAAAGGATTACCGCTAAGAGTTCTCTTTGGGGACAACCGATGGCATTTTCGACGACTGTCAAAAGCCACAAATATTTCCCGTTTGAACTTTATGGTATGCTGAAAAACAAGTTGAAGGATCAAAAAATCTTGCCAAAACACATAAAGCGAGAATACCTTTCTATGTGTGATTTCGACGTTTCGGTAACCATGACTGCTCAAGCAGATATGGTGTTGGAAGAGGATAAGGTTTTAGAGTTATTCTATAAGCAATTTGTGAAGTATGCCATTCGGGAACAGCAGAGTCAAGGCTGGGTGATTGTCAGTTTGGATAAAATAGCGTACAACCGCTACATGGTGGAAATCCTTGACCGATACAATGGATTGTATCGCGTGTATTTGGGATCCGATAGTGCCCATAAAGCCGCTCGTGTTGGTTATATTGCCAGCAATGAAGAAAGTGTACCCGTGATTGCCTCGCCTACCGGAAGCAAGAAGAACTATATTTCCATCCATCTTAAAGATGGTAAGAGAGTCCAAATACTTGAGGGGTCGTCGGTGATTGACGCTGCATTCATGATTCACCCGGACATTGGATTTACACTATCTGAGGCTTGGGTCAATGATAAAAAAGTGAATATCACTCATAAATTGTCTGATGGTGATCGTGTGGTGGTTTCTGCCGCTGGACAGAGAAGTGAAGGTGAAAAAAACACCTTTATTGAGGAAACTGCTCAGGGCGGAGAGCAGATCATTTGCAAAGCTGAGATCGATTGGCTGAATCACGTGGTTACCCCTCTCGCGAAAAAGAAACTCATAAGTTTTTTCCAAGAAACTTATGAAAGAAATAAACTCCCGGTTGCTTATGTGAAAACTAATACCGGGCAGATAACAAATCGTTATCGTAAGTAAATGACGATAACAGAAAGGAGTCAGAATGAATTTCGAAACGTTGAATCATAAAACCACATATGATATCACCTATCCTGTCATAAAGGAATCCGCCAAAGAAAAACTTTCTTGGTGCGACTGCCTTCGCAAAATCATTGCCTTGACCGAAGAATTTCAAGCGAAGGTTGATACTTGGATGGAATCCATTATGCAGCGGGAAAAAGACATGAGGAATCGAATGGCTTCTTTCGTTCTGACTCCTTCAATTTCCGAAAAGCTTCTGTGCCGCACTTGGGCGGGAATGAAGCTTGACAACCAAGGGGTAAGTGTTTCTTCTGTGACCGACATGTTGTCTCATGTTGCCTATTTGCACATGCGTGATCTGGCGTTGAGGCTTTTTATTATTAAAAGCGAGGGTCAGCTATATCTGTCGAAACAGCTGACTAAAAATATCTACGGGGAAAGTGTTTCCGGTGGGATTTCTATGCTGAATCACGATCTTCGTTTGGACAATCGAAAAATTGTCGCCAGCATATTTAAGGCGAAGTGTAAGGGGAATCTATGCCTATGGACAATGGCGGCAAAAAAAGTCAAAAAGAAACCTAATGAAAGTCCCAAGGCTTCTCATCGTGGTCATTTTAAGGCATATCCATTGAAGCGCATACACGCTGACAACCTGTTCTTTTCGAGATTAAAACCTCTTTGGCGGTCTTATCGAGAGACTGAACAAATGAGAAAAATTGCTGTGGGGAAGTTCCTATACCAACGCCCTTGGCGTCGAATGGTACAAGGTGTGCGTTCCCGAAAGCTGTTTTGGAGCGGGATGTCTGCGGATATAGCGGGGGATCGGATCGTTAGCGAACCGATCTATGGATATTCTTATACATATGATCGAGGACGGGAAGCAAGGTTTCCTGTCCTCGTTTTTTTAAAAAATGCAAAGGAGATGTAACAAAATGAAGAAAACTAAACGATATATTGATATTCAGCCCAAGGGGAAAACCGAAAAAGCAAGTAAGATCCTTATGGATCAGGACAACCAAAAGAAAATCATCTTAAAAAACGGGAAGGGGACTCGAGTGGTCTTTCGTCAGGTATATGCAGTGCGTATGGATGAAAGGCTCTACTGCCTTATGTACCCTATAACCCCTGTTCGAAATTTGGAGGAGCAAGTCGGACTGATTTTTGAAGTCGCAGACGAAAGCTTTACACTGGTCAAAGACCCGCGGACGACCAAAGAGATTTTTGATAGTTATTATCAGTGCTTGCGCGGTAGCGCGTGAAAGGTGGTTGGCGTGAAAGTTTAATGCTCCCAAACTGGAGTTCGCTGTTCACGCACAATTATCCCTAAAATATGAGCCTCGCCCATTTTGTCGTATAAGCGACACGGGCGAATTTCAAAGCATATTTGTGATGCCGCCGGCGGCGGAAAGGAGATGAATATGAATCCTACTCAATCCATTGTGAAAAACTCAATGACCCTTAAAAACCCCTTTGCAGAGGATCAACAACCCTACATTGATGCCAATCTTTCGTCTGATGTAGACACCTATCGTCGTTTGGAAGAATGCATGAAAGACATCGAAGGTCAGGAATATGCCTGTCAAATGATTAAGGATCATTTGTTCGGTCACGAGCGAAGAAGCAATGCCAAGGGGGTTGCCGGATTGATGGCGTTTTTGGGTGCGCCTGCTGTGGGAAAAACAATGATGGCAGAGGCAATTGCCAAGGCGCTGAGCTATCCTGTGATGCGTCTCGATATGACCGGTTACTCTGATAGTGAAAGTGCGCTATTTGACTTCGCGGGTATCCATAAAAGTTATAAAGAAGCAGGTCCAGGCACGGTAACGAATTTTGTTTACCACCATCCTATGTGCGTTTTGATTTTGGATGAGCTGGAAAAGGCAGGTCAGAAAGTGTTGCTTTTGCTGCTCCAAATTTTGGAGCGCGGTGAGATCGAGGACAAGTATCTGCAGACGATGGTCAGTTTCAAAGACGTGATCATTGTGATGACACTTAATTCAGGCAGAGATATCTACGATGCAGAAGTTGGACGTTATATCCTGTCGGATGTGCCTGCTCCTCAAATGATCCGCTCTCTGCGTAAAGAAGTTCGACAGAATAAAAAAGAAGCTCGAGTTTTCTCGGATGCGCTTCTGTCCCGCATGAGCGGCGGTTGTATGATCATGTTCAATAAGCTTCGTCCGGAGATCATTCATAAAATTGTGTGTAATACTTTGCGCCGCGAGATGAATGAATACCACAAAATTTATGGTTTTGATGTGGATATGGACGTGGATGCGGTGGCGGATATCTTGATCATGAGCGAAGGCGATACAGCGGACATCCGTACATTGAACAAAGCCGCTAAAGCACTTTTCAAGTCTCATGTGGCTCGAGTTTGTGCTTCCATTGGGGCAGAGTCAACGGCGGGCTTTTTCAAAACCCTTAAGTATACGGTGGATTTGGTACATACGACTCCTGAGGTACAGGAGCTTTTGAAGATGGATGTGAGCGCACGGATCCTGGTCTACTGCCGTCAAGAGGACAGAGCGTTGTTCGAATCTCGTGCGGGGCAGGGGGTGGAGTTCTTGTTTGCAGATCCCGACGAGGGAATCACCCTCACCTCAACCATGGATCTGACCGCTGCCATTCTCTATGTGGGAGATGAGGCTTCTGCTTGCGGAAGAGATCTGTTCCAAAAGCTTCATGATCTGAACCTGTCGTCTTTGTACGTTTACGACACCCGCCCTGTGAGCTACACAGCGTTTTATCGGTATACCGATATGGGTGTCAGCGAGTGCTATTCTCCTGCCATCAAGCGAATGACGCTTGAGGCGTGGCTTGACAGGATCATGAAGGGTATCCGACTTTCCCATAAGGCGAAAAAACTTTTTCGTTCAGGCAAGGTGATCGCTTTTGATCTTGCGTATGAGATCACCGAGGATCATACTTGCGCGGAAATTCGCTTGACCGATCTGCGTATGACTTTTGCCATGGATGCTGCGGATGAAAAGAACTTTGTGGCAAGGCACAGCATCCCGGATGTAACCTTTGATATGGTCATTGGCGCTGATGATGCCAAGGAAGAACTGAAGAGCTGTGTCCATTATCTGACCAACGCCACTGCTTATATCCGACAAGGACGACGGATTCCCCGCGGCATCCTCCTCTCAGGAGAACCCGGTACAGGAAAAACCATGCTGGCTAAAGCCTTGGCAGCTGAAGCAGGACTGCCCTTTATCGAAAAAAATGCCACGGAGTTTCTGAAGCGTTATTTGGGTGAGGGCGCGGAAAGCATTCGGGAGTTGTTCCGAAGTGCCCGTCGCTATGCACCTGCCATTATCTTTATTGATGAGATTGATGCCATTGCCAAGTCCCGTATGTCGGATGACACCAACCGACAATTGACCGCCGATCTGGTCAATACGTTGCTCAGTATGATGGACGGTTTTAATACGCAGAATGAAGCGCCTGTCTTTGTGATTGCCGCCACCAACTTTAGCTTTAAAAAGGGGGAGACACTCTTGGATGCCGCGTTGTTGCGTCGTTTTGATACCAGAATCGAGGTGTCTTTGCCCGATGTTTCTCATCGCGAGCTGATGATTAGCAGAACCCTTCAATCCCTCGCTAAGCATCAGGTGACTGAGGCAATGGTGAAGAGCATGGCCAAGCGCAGTATTGGATGGAATCTGTCGGATTTGAAGCTGGTATTGGAAAAGGCGATGCGTCGATATGAGACACTCCACGGAGATCTGGGGCTCTCTGATGAGGTGCTCAACGAAACCTTTGAATCTTTCCACGACGGAAAGAAGATCGCTTACGGCGAGGAGGAATTACGTCAAGTCGCTTATCATGAAGCCGGACACGCCTTGCTCTCCAAAACTGTCAACGGACGCTCACCTACGTTTACTACGATTGTCCCGAGAAGCGGATATGGCGGGTATATGCTGGATGCTGACGAGGATCATCATAACTATACAAGAGACGAGCTTTTGAATCGTATGTGCGTTTGTTTTGGCGGCAGAGTTGCGGAAGTGATGCGTTATGGCGAAAAGGGAATTACCACAGGGGCTTCTCAAGATCTTAACATGGCGGCGAAGTTGGCACGCAGTATGGTCTGCGATTACGGTATGTTGGCGTTGGAGGATATTCTGTATGGACGAGAACCTTGGGCAAATGATCCTAAGGCATTGGAAAAGATCGGCGGTCTTTTGCGTCAGGCATATGACAAAGCAGAACGAATCCTGAAAGAAAAAGAAGTTTATCTGGATGCGCTGGCAACGGCGTTGCTCCAAAAGAACAGTTTGACCGAGGATGATTTTGATGAAATTATGAACCGGGTTACGGACTCGGATGGACAAGGAGGGTAGGGAAGGCCATGGAAGTAACGAGAGAACAGGTTTTTAACCGCTTACTTTTTGAGTTGAATAACGGTCATCGCATTATTTATGCCAAGCGCATGGCAAAGCAGTTGGATGCGGATGATGATGATGATGTGAAACGTATTTTCTGCCGCTTGGCGGAAGATCAAATGCTTTTGTTGCTGAAAGATGATGCTTACCGCATTACGGTGGACATTTATGAATTGCGCAAGTATGTTCTGCGCGAAACCGAGGAGAGGGATGACGAAGAAAATAATTTGATTACGGAAGATGTGTCTGTTACGTTGGAAGAACTTTCGGAGGGCACATGGAGCATCTATCACGAGCCACCGCCTCCACCCAGAAGATCTCCCTTTGATTATTCGTTCAGAAATATACTGAATAGCGACGATGACGACGACGACGATGACGATAATGCCGATGAAGATGACGAAGATTGTGATGATATTCAAAGCGAAGAGGAAGATAAATCGGACATGTCTTCGGAAGCTGGGGTCGTTGAAAAAAAGACTGATAACGAGGACGAGGAAGATTCTATCGCCAAACAAGAAAGGATCATGACGCTCAGGGATCGTTTTCGACAGCTGGCAGAAATGAGGAATGCTGCCTCCGAAGTAAAGCCCATCGACAATGCTTCTATCATGCAGGAGCGATATGATAGGCTTGTGCGGATGATTTGTGACATGCCTGACTATGATCCGGAAACAAAGGTGTTTTCCACATGGTTGGATGCTGTCTTCCCCGATGGAAAAACCCGCATGAAATTCCGTCTTGTTCGGGAATCTGAGTTTGGTTTGTTCTTGACTGATAATGGGATCCTTTCGGCTTTTCTCCATAGCTATATCGGAGCGGATGCTTCAGCGGAGAAGAAGGTATTTGTCAAATATCTGTTGACTGAGGCGACTAGAGGTACCAAATTTTGTCCGCGTGAAGATACGATTTATAGTCGCATTAGCGGCTGTACCACAGAGAAAGAATTCTGGGGAGAATTGATGAATTTTTGGCAACATTACAGTATGTTTCTTGGAAAGATTCGCTGGTTGATCGGTAGTGATATCGGGAATTCTGCAGCAACGATCAGTGAGGAAAAAATTGACGATTTCGTCGACGGTATACTTACGTTGAGTTATGATGGGAAACGGGATGATCTGATGCAGATGTTGTATCGCCGTATTTTCTCCCTTGACCCTTGGCTTGATCTTGAACAGGCGATTGAAATCGCCAATCTTATCTGGGAAAAGCTGAAAGCAAAGAACTTCTTTAGTGATTGCTGTGTTGCCATGTCCGGGGTTATCCACCGTTTGAGAATGCTGGATCAGAGAGAATTTTGCCGTCTGAAATTTTCGGTTTTTACAGATAATAAATAAGATATGCGGGAGCTTTGCGTTTCGTAATCTATGATGACATCGTAAAGCTCCCGAGATAACAGGAGACAAGAGATTTTATGAAATTATTCGTTGTAGCAGATCCGCATGGATATCTGACTGAAATGAAAAACGCATTGGCAGAAAAGGGCTTTTTTGAAAATCAAGCAGGTAAACTTCTGATCTGCGGAGATGTGCTGGATAGGGGACAGGAGGCATGCGAAATGGTGGATTTCCTTGTGGAACTTCTGGCGCAGGATCGCCTGATCCTGATCAAAGGTAACCATGAGGATCTATTTGAACAATGCTTGCAAGCGGTGGCGGGAGGCGGCATATATGAACTTCGCGGTGGACACTCCCATCACCGCCACAACGGAACGTGGGATACCTTATTACAGTTGGGAAAGATGGAGCCAAGACTAGCGCACAGATATCCGGAAATTCTTTGTGCTCGTGTGATGCAATCGCCTTTTTATACCACACTTCTTCCTCGTTTTTTGAACTATTACGAGCCGGAAGGCAGTCCATATATCTTTGTCCATGGGTGGATCCCAGCGGTCATGAGTGGGTATAAGCCATATGCCGTATACGATTACATTCCGGATTGGCGGCAGGCGGACGCTTTCCTTTGGGAACGTGCCAGATGGCTCAACGGTATGGAAATGGCGGTCAGATATGGTGTTGTCGAACCGGAAAAGACCATTGTCTGCGGTCATTTTCACACCTCGTGGGGGCACAATCGTATAGATAACCGAGGATCGGAATGGGGCGCGGATGCGGACTTTTCTCCGTTTTCGGCTCCGGGCATTATTGCCTTGGATGGGTGTACTGCACATTCCGGAATCGTTAACTGCATGGTGTTTGATGTGTGATCAATAAAAATCCCGACAACTGTCGATTTGAACAGTTGTCGGGATGAATTTTATTTAGGATCTTGGCTGATCTGCTCCGAGATCAGACGGTAGACTGCTTGCACGTTGTCGATCAGGACGAAGGCCGCCTCGAAGGTGCTGCTTGATGCGTCATATCCGTTGTAGTACCGTCTGCCGTAGCGTCTGCTACCGTATCCGCCGTAATAAGGCTGATCGGGGACAAAATAAATGGTGCCCGAGGTGCCTTGTACCTCGTCCATGCTGATGCTTTGCAGTTTGGAGAAAACATACTCGGTGCAGCTGGTTCCTCGATGGGTCTGCGAGAGGATTAACGCCCGCTTGTTAGTAACGGCGTAGACTGTTTGCGCCATGCGCTTGCGGTTACCAAAGAAAGTTGTATACACCAAAACGCAACCGATAGCGATGAAGGGTAGACCAAACAGACCAAAGAATCCACCGGCAGCGGAGGCCATCACCGTCCAGAACACCGCGAAGCCCAACCAAAAAATGACGAAAACGCAGAGAATGACGTTGGGGCGGAAGGGGCGGCTGGCGCAAGGTTTGCCCGTCCATAGGATCTCCTCTCCGTCGTGCAGATAGGGCTGTACCTCGGCGCGCAAGGAGGGATCCCCGTTTGAAAAGAAGAAATCGCGGTCCATTCAGGATTACCTTTTGGCGGCAACGGCGACCTTGGCCTTGGCCACGATGGCGGCGGGGGTCAGACCGTACATCTCAAGCAGGGGAGGGACCTTGCCGGAACGTCCAAAGGTGTCCTGCATGCCCACACGGAGAACGGGGACGGGACAGGTCTCGGCAAGAGTCTCAGCCACGGCAGAGCCCAGACCGCCGATGATGCTGTGCTCCTCGGCGGTAACCACGGCACCTGTCTCGCGGGCGGCTGTCTCCAAAAGTGCGGTGTCCAAAGGCTTGATGGTGGCGATGTTGATGACACGGGCAGAAATGCCTTCGGCGGCAAGCGTCTCGGCTGCCTCTAAAGCCATGGAGACCATCAGTCCTGTGGCAATGATGGTCACGTCGGTGCCGTCGCGCAGAACCTCACCCTTGCCTATCTCAAAGGTGAAGGTGTCGGGATCATGGATCACGGGAACGGCGAAACGACCGAAACGAAGGTAGCAGGGACCGTTGTTCTCTATGGCGTATTTGATCGCTGCCTGCGCTTCCACGGCATCAGAAGGGTTGATGACTGTCATGCCGGGCAGTGTACGCATGAGGGCGATGTCCTCGTTGCACTGATGAGTGGCGCCGTCCTCGCCTACGGTGATACCCGCGTGGGTGGCAGCGATTTTGACATTCAGATGAGGGTATGCCACGCTATTGCGGATCTGCTCAAAGGCACGACCGGCAGCGAACATGGCGAAGGAAGAGGCAAACACGGTCTTGCCTGCGGCGGCAAGTCCTGCAGCAACACCTACCATATTGCCTTCGGCAATACCGCAGTCAAAGAAGCGGTCAGGGAAGGCTTTTTTGAAGTGAATCGTCTTGGTTGCTTCCGCAAGATCTGCATCCAAAACTACGAAATCATGTGTTTCGCCAAAGGCTGCCAAAGCTTTACCGTATGCCTCGCGGGTGGCGATCTTATCTCCAAGTTTCATGTGAAGTCCCCCTTTCTTACAGATTAGACAGAGCGGCATTCAGCTCTGCCATGGCCTGTGCGTATTGCTCGTCATTGGGCGCGGCACCGTGCCACTTGACTTGATTTTCCATGAAGGAAACTCCCTTGCCCTTGACCGATTTGGACACAATGACCGTGGGTCTGCCCTTGACTGTCTTCGCCTCGTTGAAGGCGGCCTCGATGGCGTTCAGGTCGTGGGCGTCCATGGTGATGGCGTGACAGCCGAAGGCTGTGATTTTCTCCTCGTAGGGCGCGGGGCTGACGATGGTGTCGATGGGACCGTCGATCTGAAGACCGTTGTAGTCGATGATGATACAAAGGTTGTCCAGCTTATGGTGAGCGGCGAACATGATGGCCTCCCAAACCTGCCCCTCCTCGCTCTCGCCGTCACCGACGATAGCGTATACGCGGAAATCCTTCTTGTCCAGCTTTGCGCAGAGTGCCATGCCGCAGGCGGCGGAGATGCCCTGACCCAAAGAGCCCGAGGTCATGTCCACACCGGGGGTCTTTTTCATGTCGGGATGTCCCTGCAGGTGAGAATCTGCCTGGCGGAGGGTCTTGAGATCCTCCACAGGAAAGTAGCCCTTCAGCGAGAGTGTGGCGTAGAGCGCAGGAGCGGCGTGACCTTTGGACAGCACCAGTCGGTCGCGGTCGGGATTTTTGGGATCTTTCGGGTCTATCTTCATTTCATAGAAATACAGGTAAGACATAATGTCTGCAATGGACAGAGAACCACCGGGATGTCCTGCGCCTGCAGCATGGACGCCTTCAATGATCCCCATGCGGATTTTTATAGCAATTTCTTTGAGTTCTGTCAATTTTTTTGCTTCCATGGGTGTGATTTCCTTTCATGTATCCTCGCCTTGGAAAGCGAGGGGAGTAAAACAATATCCAAATTATATTATACACGAAAAACGCCATTTGTCAAGGTGAAGGCAAAAATTCTTTGGAGGATGAAAAATGAAAAAGGAGGGCTTATAGTGAAAGTCCTCCTAAATGATCCGCATTGGTTATTTTTTCCAGCGACCCCTTGTAAAATCGGGGAAATCTACAGCGGAACTGCCGTTTTGAATAGACTGGGCGGACAGCGGTGTTACTGCCATCCACGCGGCTGCGTCGTATACGTCGATAGGCATCGGTTCACCCGACAAACAGCACTCTACAAATTTGCCATAGACCAATCCGTCCATGCCACCGTGACCGCCGCATATGCCCTTTTCTAGGTATTCACGCCAAACGGGATGCTCGTATTTTTCCAAATATTTGTCTGCATTGCCCCAGTTGGGATGCCAGTTCCAATGGGCTGACTCGGAATAGGTGTTGTCCAAAAAGATAGAGTGATTGTCTTCTACATACATCCCCTTGGTTCCACGAACCGTAAAGCCTCGGCTGTAGTAGCGGGGCAGGGTGGTGTCAAGAGTCAAGGCGATGGTCTCCCCTCCCGCACATTTGATTGCGGTGGTAACCACATCGCCCTGGGCAAAATTTGCTGTCGCCAGTTCAGGATTGATGCCTTCGGTTCGGGCGGCAAAATCGTTCATACCAAAGGCACCCGAGCTCATGGACGTCAGCGATACCATGCGATTGCCCCGATTGATGTTCAAAACTTGGGCGATGGGACCCAGTTCGTGTGTCGGGTAGTTCTCGCAGTTGCGGGAAAGATAATTTCGGAGACGGTAGTGACGATTCTCCTCACCGCGAGCAACTTCATCTCTCAAATCGTGGCAATAGCCACCGGAACAGTGGACGATCTTTCCGAAAAGTCCCTGTCTTACCATGTTCATCACCATCATTTCGGTGCGTCCGTAGCAGCAGTTCTCTAAAAACATGAAGGGAGTTTTGGTTTTTTCTTGGGTGCGGACGAGATCCCAGCATTCGTCTATTGTATAAGCACCGCCTACTTCCATACCCACGGCTTTTTTGTTTTCCATGGCGGCGATGGCAATGGGAACATGCGATTCCCAGGCACTCATAATCAGCACGGCATCTACATCGGGTCGAGTCATGATCTCTTGATAATCCGTTGTGGCAAAGGGGCGCTTACCCGTCGCCTTTTCGACGATGTCGGCACCAGTCGCCGTACGGTCCTCGTATGTGTCACATACGGCGCTAACGTTCAGATTGTTCATGCCGAGAAGCAAGTCGCGAAGAACACTTGCCCCTCTGGCACCAAGACCAATAGCAGCAATATTCAGTTTGTTCATAATGGTGGTCTCCTATGATGCAAAGTTAAATTAAATATAATTAAATTATATATGTTTTGAATAAACTTGTCAAGAGAATAATTGTAAAGTGCACCATAAATATATAATTGACACGTATGACGAATTCGTAAATAATTTGCGGGAAATCATATTGACTTTTTATGTGGTATATGATAAAATTATATATGGCATTCAATGCCTATCATTTTTTAGTGAATGAAAAGGACGTACTGTTACCATGAAAAGAGACATTCTCCGTATCATTGAAGAAAACATGGACGGTTTTTCTAAGGGTCAAAGGCAAATCGCGCGCTTTTTGCTGGCGCACTATGATAAAGCGGCGTACATGACCGCTGCCAAGCTTGGCTCTGAAGTCAGTGTTTCCGAATCCACAGTGGTTCGTTTTGTGATGGAGCTTGGATATGTAGGCTATCCTGAATTTCAAAAGGCTTTGCAGGATCTGATTCGCACAAAGTTGACCTCCTATCAGCGAATGGAAGTCACCAATCACCTAATCGGTGAAGGAGATGTGCTGGAGAAGGTACTGATGTCCGATGTGGATAAGATCAAGCGAACATTGGATGGCATCAGTCACGAAGCCTTTGAAGGGGCTGTGGATGCCATTGTTAAGGCGAAAAATATTTATATTATTGGCGTACGTTCCTCCTATACATTAGCAAGTTTTCTCAATTACAATCTTCGCATGATCTTTGGCAATGTCCGCCTCATCGAAACAACTTCCGGCGGAGAACTTTTTGAACAGATTCTCAACATCAAAGAAGGAGATGTGATCATCGCCATTAGCTTCCCCCGTTATTCAAAACGCGTGATCAGTGCTGTTGCTTATGCCAAGAAAGCCGGCGCGCAAGTGGTAGCACTCACTGATTCCTATGAGTCTCCAATAGCCGCAGAGGATAATCACGTGCTGGTAGCACAGAGCGATATGGCATCTTTCATGGATTCTCTTGTGCCCCCCATGAGCATTCTCAACGCCCTGGTGGTTGCCGTCTCCCGCGCGCGGGAGGCTGAGGTCAGCGAGCGCCTCCACAATCTGGAGATCATCTGGGACGAGTATGACGTATATCTGAAGAATCCGCAGTGAACATCTAGGTGTCTGTAAGATACGAAGAGCGGAAGGAACGTTTTTGATCTTTACTTCTTTTTCCCAATCATCATTTTTCGAAAGTTTTGAGGGGTCAAGGGGGAACTTTATCAAAAGTTCCCCCTTGAATATGCCTGAATAGGTGTTATGAAAAAAAACATTGTCATCGTCGGCGGCGGTGCTGCGGGACTGTTTGCCGCTATGAGAGCGGCGGAGCAGACTCGGGACATAACCGTCACCGTCATTGAACAGAATAACCGTATGGGCAAAAAGCTGCGCATCACAGGCAAGGGACGCTGTAATGTGACCAATGACTGCGATCGAGATACCTTCCTTGCCAACGTGCCCACCAATCCTCGCTTCCTGTATGCGGCTATCAATGCCCAAACCACTCGGGATGTTATGGATTGCTTTGAGTCCCTCGGTGTTCCTTTGAAAGTAGAACGTGGGCACAGAGTTTTCCCTGTATCGGATAACGCTCACGATGTTGCAGATGCCCTTGTGAGACGTTGCCGCGATCTGGGGGTACAGGTTGTCTCGGGACGTGTTAACCGACTGCTTACGGAAATAGACGGGGAGGGCAGAACCCGCATAACAGGCGTTGCTTGTGGACAAAGGGAATTTCTTGCCGATGCCGTCATTCTATGCACCGGCGGTGCATCCTATCCCACGACGGGTTCTGACGGCAATGGCTACGTCCTTGCCGAATCCGTGGGACATCAGATCGTGTCTCCCATCCCCTCGCTGGTGCCGCTGGTCTGCGCTGATTCTGTCTGCGTGGATATGATGGGGCTGTCCCTTCGCAATGTGCGGCTGACCGTCTACCACAAGGAAAAGAAAAAGACCATCTACGAGGACTTCGGCGAGATGCTTTTTACTCACTACGGTGTGACAGGTCCGCTGATCCTCAGCGCATCGGCTCATATGCCAGACCTCGTACCGGGACGGTATGAATTGTATATCAATCTGAAGCCTGCCCTTTCGGAGAACGAGTTGGATGCTCGCATCTTGTCCGACTTCAAAAAGTATACCAATAAAGACTTTATTAACGCGCTCTCGGATTTGCTTCCCTTGAAAGCCATTGAGCCTGTGGTCAAACTGTCGGGGATCGACCCAAGAAAAAAGGTCAATGCGATCACCAAAGAGGAGCGCAGAAGGCTGGGCGAGGTTATCCAAAAATTGACCCTTCATCCTACAACCCATCGCCCCATCAAGGAAGCGATCGTTACCAAAGGCGGCGTATCCGTAAAACAGGTTAACCCAAAAACCATGCAGTCCAAATTATGTGAAGGACTGTACTTTGCGGGAGAGTTGTTGGATGTGGACGCCTATACAGGTGGCTTTAATCTGCAGATCGCTTTTTCTACAGCGCATCTGGCAGCGTTGGGCGCCGTCGAGCAAGTGACAGAACCATAGAAACGAATGTGGCGAGATCCTGTGGGGAAACTTATATGCCCCACTATCCGATCACTTGACCTATTCATTATTTTTTGAAAGTTTTGAGGGGGTCAAGGGGAGACTTTTTTCCAAGTCCTCCCTTGCGTACTCCCCTATAAGGAGGCTATATGGATCACATTCAAATTGCCATTGACGGTCCCGGTGGGGCAGGAAAATCGACAGTTTCCAAAGCCATCGCTAAGGCTATGGGGATTGTCTACGTAGATACAGGCGCCCTCTACCGAACAATTGGTTATTTCGCGCGCAGCCGAGGGATTTCTCGTGAGCAGGCCGATAAAGTCGTTCCCTATCTTTCTCAGATCACCATTGATGTGCGGTATGAAAACGGTATTCAATGTGTCTATCTCAATGGGGCAAATCTAGGAGATCGCATCAGAGAAAATGAAATTTCTATGTATGCATCTGCCGTTTCCGCTGTTCCTGAGGTAAGAGCCTTCCTTTTGGACACCCAGAAAAAGATCGCCGAAGAAAATTCTGTTATCATGGATGGCCGCGACATTGGTACGGTGATCCTGCCTCATGCCCATGTGAAAATCTTCTTGACAGCTTCTAATGAAGCACGTGCCCTCCGCCGTTGCAAAGAGCTGCAAGAAAAAGGAATGCCGGCTTCGTATGAGGATATTCTGGAAGATATGAACCGCCGAGATGAGGCAGATCGTACCCGGGCTATTGCCCCGGCTGTCCCCGCTGAGGACGCCATCATCTTTGATAATTCTCATCTGGATTTCGATGCTACTGTGACTGAACTGCTTCGGTTGATTGAATCCATCGCTCAAAAGAAAGGACTCACGCGTTCATGAGTGCAAAAAAAGCAAAGAAAGTCAGGAAAATTCGCCCGCGTAGCCGTCTTTATGCTGTGATTTATGCTTTGTTGGCTGCACCAATCCGTTTTCTTACCCGTATTCATATCCACGGGCGGGAAAACGAGCCGTCTCAGGACAGCGGCGCCTGTCTTGTGATCTGTAACCACTTGACGTGGCGTGATCCAATTATCCTCTGCGCGGCGTTGAAATACAGACAGCCCCATTTCATGGCGAAGAAAGAACTTTTTAAGATTCCTCTGTTGGGCTGGTTGATCCGTGCGTTGGGGGCTTATCCAGTAAACCGCGGCGGTGCTGATGTGGGCGCGATCAAATATACCATCGCTATGCTGCAAGATGGGGTGACTGTGGGTATGTTTCCGCAGGGGCATCGATATAATGGTGTTGATCCCCGAACCACAAAACCGAAAATGGGCGCAGCTATGATTTCGCTTAAAGCAGATGTGCCCATCCTGCCCGTGTATATCAAGGTTAAGAACAATAAGGCAAAGCTTTTTTGTCGCAAGGACGTATATATCGGCAAGCCCATAACACCGGCAGAAATGGCGTTCGATCCCCATGCATCCGGAGAATATGAGCGTATCATTGGTGAGCTTTTTGAAAAGGTTTGCAAGCTTGGAGATGAATGACCTTGTCGTTGCGCTGATCATTTGCCGTATATCCTCATGTATATTGCTTCCAAAGGAGATTCCATGAAAAAAGAAGTTATCGTCGCCAAGAACGCCGGCTTTTGCTTTGGCGTAGCCCATGCGACTGCCGTTGTGGAAAAAGAAATGGCAGAGCACGTCCCGGGAGAACGCATATACACGTTGGGCAGGCTCATCCATAATGAGATCTATAATCAGCGGCTGGAAAAGGGCGGCGTGTGTGTGACCTCCTACGAAGAGATTCCGGCTCTTGCCGCTTCTGCCCGTGCCGATGCTCCCGTCAAGGTGTTCGTCAGAGCACACGGTATGAAGCGTGAGACAGAGGCGTTGTTGGTAAAATGTGCCGCAGATAATCCGTATTTCTCCTTTGTGGACTGTACTTGTCCTTTTGTAAAAAAGATTCATCGAATCCTGAGTGAACAGTGGCAGAGTTCGCCTGAAAACGTTTCCTCTGACGTCGTTGATCACTTTCTTATCGTTCTTGGCTCGGAGTCCCATCCCGAAGTCATCGGTTTTATGAGTCGTTTTGAAGGCGAAAAATTCGTTTTTTCCAGTGCTGAGGCATATGAAAAGGCAATTTCAGATGGGAAATTCCATAGTGTTTGTGCAAAACAGCCAATTCTTGTGGCGCAAACGACGCAAAATTTAGCGGAATGGGAAAAGTTGAAAAAACTTGCAAAAAGGGACTTTAAAAATCCGCTGATTTTTGATACAATATGTAGTGTTACGGAATCACGGCAGAAGGAAGCCGCAGACCTTGCACATGAATGTGATTTCATGGTGGTCATTGGTGGGCGTGACAGTTCAAACTCCGCCAAGCTCTATACCATCTGTAAAAACATTTGCGCTGACACGGTGTGGGTCGAGCAGGCAGAAGATCTGCAAAACAAAATTCCGTTTTCCTGCAATAAAGCAGGGGTCGTGGCAGGAGCATCCACTCCCCACGATATTATAGAGGAGGTTTCAAACAAAATGAGCGAACAGATTCTGAATGAAAATTTCGCGGAGATGCTCGAAGAGTCTCTCAAGACATTAAATACAGGAGATACCGTGGTTGGCACAATTACTGCCATCAACGCAGGCGAGATCCAGCTTGATCTGGGTGCAAAAGTCACCGGCGTGATCAAGCAGGCACAAATCACAGATGATCCCTCTGCAAGTCTGGAAGAGATGTTCAAAATTGGAGATGAGGTAGAGGCATTCGTGATCCGTGTCAGCGACGTCGAAGGCTTCGCTGAGCTCTCCAAGAAGCGTGTCGATTCTGATAAGAATTGGCAGAAGGTGGTCGAAGCTTGCGAGACCAAGGAGACCGTTGAAGGTAAGGTCGTTGCCGCAAACAAGGGTGGTGTGGAAGTCGTTGTTTACAACAACAAGGTTTTCGTTCCCGCTCGTTTCACGGGTATTCCCCGCGGCGAAGACTTCGCAGTGCTGGTAGGTCAGACTGTGAACCTGCGCGTTATCGAAATCAAGGAAGGCAAGAAGGCCAAGGGTTCTATCAGTGCTGTTCTGGCTGACGAGCGCCGCGCTCGCGAGAAGGCATTCTGGGAGACCATTGAGGAAGGTATGGTCTTTACCGGTAAGGTTAAGAGCCTGACTTCTTACGGTGCTTTCGTTGACTTGGGTGGTGTGGACGGTATGGTTCACGCATCCGAGCTGACCTGGAAGCGCATCAGCGATCCTTCCAAGGTCGTTTCCGTTGGCGACGAGCTGACTGTTTATGTCAAAAAGCTCAACGTCGAGGACAAGCGCATTTCCCTCAGCTGCAAGACTGCTGAGACCAACCCCTGGTACATCTTCACCAACCAGTATGCTGTCGGTGATGTGGCTTCGGTTAAGATCGTAAGCCTCATGCCCTTCGGTGCATTCGCAGAGATCGTGGATAACGTGGACGGTCTGATCCACATTTCCCAGATCGCTGACCACAAGATCGGCAAGCCCGAGGACGTGCTTCAGGTCGGTCAGGTCGTTGACGTAAAGATCATCGACATTGACAACGAGAAGCAGAAGGTCAGCCTGTCCATCCGTGCCCTCATCGAGGAAGCTAAGGCTCTGGCTGATCAGCTGGTCGCTGAGGCCGCCGAGGCTGCTGAGGTCGCAGAGGATGCTGTTGAAGCAACTGACGCTGAATAATTCTCTATGAAATTCAAAAACCGCAGGAAGTGATTCCTGCGGTTTTGCTTTTTTATGAAAAGCCTTTACAAATCTTGACGAGATGGTATAATGATCAATGACTAGATGATATGCCATTTTGAAGGAGATCCCGGTTTTTGCGTTATGGGGATGCCGAGAATTGACAAATGTCGTGATTGGCAACGGCGTAGACTGTATTGGGATTCAAGCGTTTTATGGATGTAGCAAATTAAGCGAAATTACAATCGGAAGCCATGTGTCTCAACTTGGGAATGGCGCGTTTGCCTCAACTAATTTAGAAAGCGTGGTCATTCCTGATCTTGTGACGACTCTTCCGATGGGGCTCTTTGAGAACTGTAGTCACCTGAAAATCGTTGTTTTTTCTGAAAATGTGACGAAAATTGAAGGGAATGCTTTTAATGCTTGTTCCTCTTTGACGGATGTTTATTACACAGGCACTCCTGAGGAATGGGCTGCCATCACCATCGGCGTCAATAACGCCCCCTCTTCGACGCCACCATCCACTACAACTACGATCCTGCCGCTGAGACAAACGAGTAAATCAAAGAGCGCTCCTCCTTTATGGGAGGGGCGCTCACTTTTTATGGGGTTATGTGATTTTCTGCGATCTCGCTTTTCTTCGTTTTCATCAGAAGACAAATAATCACGCCAACGACCAGCACGAAGGTGGCGGCAAGTCCGCCCTCTATGCCAAAAGCACCGCCATGGATAAGCTCGCCGCCTTCCCTGACCGTGGCGGTCAGCAGGGAAGGACAGCCGGTCAGTCCGCTGACCTGAATGTCAAAGATATTGCCTTGGGCAAAATTCCATAGGGCGTGGAGTGCGCCTATCCCCCACAAACTGCCTCGGCGCAGGGTGTACAGGGAGGCAAACAGTCCGAAAAGTGTCAGATTGACCAGCGCGATGGGGGTAATTCCGGGATTGCCCGTATGGAGGATGGTGAAAATCAAGGCGTTGATCAGCACCGCCACCCAAGTGGGGCAACCTTGAGCCAAGGACATCATGAGACAGCCGCGGCAGAGAATTTCTTCACTCATGCCTTGTATCAAAAAGCCCAAAAGATAGAGCAGGATAACGCCTACGGCGGGGTTTTCTGTCGCTGTGATTGTCAACTTTCCTGTCATTAAACACAGCCCTACGGCAAGCATCAGTAAGACAAGACCCGCGCCCATTCCAACGAAATACTCGCCAAGGGCGTTTTTTGAGGGAAAGCCTATGGACAGCAGGTTTCTTTTTTCGATCAATAGACAGTAAAGAAGGCAAACGACAAGGGGGGCTACTGTAGAAAACAGCTGAACCACCAAACTGTGGGTTAATTTTAGAGAGGGGAAGAGCGAAAAAATAATCAGCTGGATCAGACTTTGCGCCAGCATCCCGACGAGAAAAACCAACAGCCAGATCAGCAAGCGGATGCCTGCATGAAGCGCGGGGTTTTCTTTGTCGGTATGAAGGCGACGGTTTTCGCGGAGCATCCGCGTTTCAGGGAAATTAAACATGATCATCTCCATTTCGCCGCCGGCGGCGGCACAAATACCGTTTGAAATTCGACCGTGGTGCTTATGCGACAAAAGGTGAATTCCATTTTAGGAGAATTGTGCGTGAAACAGTGAACTTCGGTTTGGAATCTTTGAACTTTCACGCTGGGCTCCCTTCCGAATGGTAAAACAAGTATAGCACACCATCTACCGCTTGTCAAGTCGGTCAAATTCCGTTCACCCTTTTTTCATGGAATAAATCATCTCTTTTCCTTGACATTTCGTGCCTTTTATGATATCATTATGCTGTATGATTATGTATAGTAGGAGCAGAATGCCTGCTCAACAGAAAGGACATATATGAAGATTGGATTTATTTCTTTGGGCTGTCCCAAGAACCAGCTTGACACCGAGGTGATGCTCCACGAGGTCATGTCTGCGGGCTATGAGATTACCCCGGAGGATATCGACGCGGATATCATCATTATTAACACCTGCGGCTTCATTGAGAGCGCCAAGAAGGAGGCTATTGACAACATTTTGGACGTAGCTTGGCTGAAGGAGAACCGCGATCTCAAGGGTATCATCGTCACGGGCTGTCTTGCCGAGCGTTACCGCGAGGAAATTTTGGAACAAATGCCCGAGGTGGACGCGCTCTTGGGTGTAGGCAGTATCCACAACATCGTGGAGGCTGTTAAAGCGGTTGAAGAACAGGTCAAGAAGGGTCGAAAACTGGTAGCGTCTGAGAAATATACTTCTTTTGAGGATAAGAATACAGTCCGTTTGGGCGGTGACCGCGTTCTGACCACCCCCGAGTATATGGCTTATCTCAAAATCGCTGAAGGCTGCGACAATCGCTGTGCTTACTGCGCGATCCCTTCCATCCGCGGCAACTTCCGTAGCCGTCCCATGGAGGATTTGGTAGCCGAGGCCAAAGAACTTTCGGATCAAGGCATTAAGGAGTTGGTGATCATCGCCCAGGACATCACCCGTTACGGTAAGGATCTGTACGGTCACTACGCCCTCCACGAATTGCTTCACAAGATCACCGAGACTACCGACATTCCTTGGATCCGTTTGCTCTATTGCTATCCCGTCAAGATCACCGACGAGCTGGTCGCCGAGATCCGCGACAATCCACGTATTGTCAAATACATCGACCTGCCTCTCCAGCATATCAGCGATCACATGCTGACGGCTATGAACCGTCACGGTGATGGTGCCATGATCCGCGATGTGCTTCGCAAGCTCCGTACCGAGGTGCCGGGCATCGTGATCCGCACCACCTTCATCGTTGGTTTCCCCGGGGAGACCGAGGAGGACTTCAACGAGTTGGCCGAGTTTTTGGAAGAGGCCCGCTTCGAGCACGCGGGTGTGTTCACCTACTCCCGTGAGGAGGGAACCGCCGCCTATGATTTCCCCGATCAGATCGACGAGCAGGTGAAGCAGGATCGAATGGACATTCTTATGCGTACCCAAGTCCGCATCAACGAAGAGCAGAACAAGGCAAAGATTGGCTCTGTGGTCACGGTTCTCGTGGAGGATTTCGACCCTGTCAATGAAACTTACTTTGGACGTTCCGCTGCCGACGCTCCCGAGATCGACGGCAAGGTTTTCTTCCGCTGGCGCGGAGAAGCTCGCATTGCTCCCGGCTCCACCGTCCCTGTTAAGATCCGCGAGGTCGTGGACTACGACCTGTACGGCTTCGCCATGGCGGAGGAATAAGGAGTACGCAAGGGGCGTTGCCCCTTGACCCCACTTGAAACCTTTTGAGAAAAGGTTTCAAGACTTCCAAAACCTTTTAAAAAGGGCATGATAGAGGTAGAAATCAAATATAGGGTTGAATTTCTGTATCCACCATGAGGATCCTGACCCATAGCGATATTAAACGTACCTGTAGGGAAAGCCTTGCGCGGCTTCCCGTAAAATACCCTTGAACAACTCTGTACCGTAAATGAGCGTATACGGAATCTGCCCTACTACATATAACCAAGGAGAAAAAGTCATGAGCGACAAGAAAAAATCCAAAATGAACCTTCCCAACAAGCTGACCGTTCTGCGTATCTGCATGGTGCCCATTTTCATCGTGGTCATGATGCTTCCCGAATCTGTTATGCCCAAACTTATCAGTGCTATCATCGGCACCGCCCTATTTGTCATTGCGTCTCTGACCGACATGCTGGACGGTAAGATCGCCCGCAAGTACGGGCTGGTTACCGACTTCGGCAAGCTGATGGATCCCCTGGCTGATAAATTCATGGTCATCGGTGCTATGACCGCCATCGTCTACCGCACCGCTATGCTGTTTGACAATAATAACCAAGCGTTGTTTATCATCACCTTACTTATCGTCATTTTCCGTGAGCTGGCAGTGACCTCTCTCCGTCTCGTGGCTTCCTCCTCGGGGGGCAAGGTGGTCGCCGCCAACATGATGGGCAAGATGAAGACCGTGGTGCAGATCATCTTTGTGGTGGTGGCCATCATGGAGCCCGTACTCTATGCCATTGAAGGTGTTGGCAACGCTCTTCCTTCATGGTGGGTGACTTGGTTGCCGCTGTCCTATTTCTTCGCCGCTTTGACAATTTTCTTTACCATTGCTTCGGGTATCAACTATTTCATGGGGCTGTGGAAGTATCTGGATCCTGAAAAATAATCATTTTGGAGGGTACTATGAATCACCCCGATAAGTATACCGCCAAGCGTATTGACACCCCCAATCGCTCCAAGGCATTTACCGATGCGGTTTACAGCGGTGTGGGGGATACCCATGCGCTGATTACTGAAATGAACGCCGCCGAGCATTCCATGGAGCCGTCTCCTCCCACTTTGAAAGCATTTGTGGGAGAAATGCACGGTCATACCAATCTGTCCGACGGTGCCGTGGACATTGATACATACTTTACCAATCTGCGGGATATTGCCAAACTGGATTTTGCCGCGGTGTCGGATCACGATCATGGCGGTGTTGGCAAGCCCGAGCTGTGGGTGGGGGCTCCTTCCAAATGGGATATCATCCGCGAAAAAGTGAAGGAATACCGTATCGACGGTCAGTTTACCACCATTTTGGCTTACGAACGGGACTCTTATCCTTTCTTCAATAATCTTGTCATCTACTTTGAAAACGATGATGCAGACATGGTTCGCGGTGTGCGGGACGGTGAGCTGACCGAGACTGAGCTTCGCGCGCTACTTGCCCGTGAGGATTGTGTTTTTGCTCCTCACGATACCTACATGCTGACCTCTGGGGCGGATTTTACCGCCCTGCCCATTGATCTTATGCCGCCCTTCTTGGAGATTATTTCCCGAGGGGATGCCGCTGAGTACATGGGCAATCCTTGTGCCGAACCGTCCGTAGCCATTGAAGGCGGATATTTCCAAGACGCTTTGCGGCGGGGCGTCCACATGGGTGTCATCGGGGGCAGCGACGATCATCGAGGTCTTGGTGGACAGGTTACAGAGGCATACAGAGGCTATGCCAAATACCCCGGTTTGACCGGTGTATGGGCGGAAGAAAACACCCACAAGGCTATCTTCGACGCCATCAAGGCCAAGCGCACCTACGCTTTTATGCGCGGTCCCTCGGATGGTCAAATGAACGGTCGTATGGAGATCGACTTCCGCATCAATGGTCATTGGATGGGTGAAGAGCTTACCCTGTCTGCCGATACCGATCTTTCGGTGTACTGGAACGTCAAATCCGACGTACCTGTAAAGTGGGTGACCGTGGTCAAGAACTGCCGCAATTACGTGATGATGGCTAAGTCCTCAGGCTTCTTCCTGGACTACAAACAGGAGCAAGACCGTGACATATACTATCTCCGTGTAGAGCTGACCGACGGTCGCTTCGGATGGACTTCCCCCATCAGTGTCAGCCGTGAATAAAAGGAGTTATCATGTCCATTCCACTTGAATTTCACTACGATTTTCTCACAAGTCTCGTGCTGACCGACCCTGATTTTCCCCGTAAGATCAAATTGATGAAGAGAGCGGGCGTCAAGACAGTCTGGCTGGACAACTATATTTACGGTGAATGGCAGAACTCCTTGGAGGATGCCCGCCGTGCCAAGGCTATTTTGGAGGAGGAGGGTTTTGAGGTGCAGGCTATCTGCGTGCCTCTGGGTCACGGCTCTAACGCTCTCAACGGTGAAGCGGTCGATCCCACCTTGCCCCCATCATGGCAAAACCGAATAGACGCCCATGGCAACCGACAAGGCACTACCACCTGCGTGGATGATACTGTTATCGCTTGGTATAAGGAAGCAATCATGATCCACAAGGAGTTGGGCTTTACCAAGCTGTTCTATGATGACGATCTCCGCATGGGCTCTTGGGGAGCGCATTTGCAGGGATGCTACTGTGATCGCTGCTTGGATAGATTTTATAAAAAGTATCCACAATATGACGGTATGAAGCCTGTTGATATTGTAGCCACCGCCGTCGAGGGGGACGACCTTTGGAACGCTTGGACGGATAGCCAATGCGATTCCGTTCTTCGGTTCCTCGACGAGACTACCCCCGAGGGCTTGACCCCCGGTATCATGGTTATGCACAACGGCGACCGCCGCCATGGCTTGGATATCACCCGCATCAAGGCAAGATTCCCCGATGCGCTGTTCCGTGTGGGCGAGGGGCATTTCGATGACGGCAGCTTCCGCCACCCCTTGTGCCGTCCCTCTATCGAGACCTGCATCAAAAAGCATTTGACCCTCATCGGTTCGGTCAAAAATGCTTTCAGCGAGACAACCACCTATCCCGTGGGCGCGCTATCTCCCGAAAACTGGATTGAGAAGATGCGATGGGAGATTTCCTGCGGTCTCCGGAATCTGTTCCTCATGAGCGGAAACGTGTTCCTCACCGATCCTTATTGGGAGGCGCTCATTGATGCCCGCGCTGAGTTGGAAGCTTTGGCCGAAGAAACGCCCTTACCTGTTTTCAACGGAATCCCCTTTAAGGATGCTTTCGTTTGGCATCTGTGATCGGAATATTTTCTCTATCCGCTGCCCGTCGCAGTGCTGGGCGGCACCTTCCCACGACAGATCAAGAAAGTTTCTCTCGTTTTCAGGTAGGATTTCTCTTAGCCTGAACTTTTTCATTGAAAGTTTTTGAAGGATTCCAAAGGAAACTTTTTTCAAAAAGTTTCCTTTGGCGTCCCCCTTAACTATATATCACCAGAAAGGAAATATAAAAAATGTCTGAATGTACTCACGATTGTTCCACTTGTTCCTCCAACTGTGCTTCCAGAAAGCCCAGCCGTGAGGAAATGCTGGCAAAACCCCACGACATGTCCTCTGTCAAGCACGTCATCGGCGTGGTCAGCGGCAAGGGAGGCGTTGGTAAGTCTCTTGTGACTTCCATGCTGGCCGTCAATATGCAGAGAAAGGGCTACAAGGTTGGTATCCTTGACGCTGATATCACCGGTCCCTCCATTCCCAAGGCCTTTGGTCTCAACAAGCCCGTAGAAGGCGAGGGGTTGGGCATGATCCCCCCCTCCACTACCACAGGTATTGACATTATGTCTGTCAATCTCATGCTTCGTGACGAGACCAGCCCCGTCATTTGGCGTGGTCCTGTCATCGCAGGCACCGTCAAGCAGTTCTGGACGGATACCATTTGGAACGATATCGACTACCTGTTCGTTGACTGCCCTCCCGGAACGGGCGACGTGCCTCTGACCGTGTTCCAATCTCTGCCTCTGGATGGCATCATCATTGTCTCCAGCCCCCAAGAGTTGGTGTCTATGATTGTGCAGAAGGCTGCTAACATGGCACAGATGATGTCTATTCCCGTGCTCGGTCTTGTGGAAAACATGAGCTACGTGGTCTGCCCCGATTGCGGCAAGGAGATCCGCGTGTTTGGTGACAGCCACATCGAGGAGATTGCCGAAAAGTTTGGTTACAAGCTTCTAGGCAAGATCCCTATGGATCATAAGCTGGCAGCTCTTGTTGACAAGGGGTGGATCGAGATGATGGAGAATAACTATCTTGATAACGCTGCCGATGCTCTTGAAGAAGCTTGTTCCGTGCAATAAACATCTGTGAAGGGAGTATCTCATGCTGAAGCTACGTAAATTTCATACGCCAAACGAGCCTAACGATGCTCCCAAAAAGTGTCGGCTTTCCACGGAAGAAAGAGCAGAAAGAAAAGCTGTCCGCAAAGAGCAACGTCGGCGGATTTACAAAAAAATCATCTTGCCGGCTTTGGCGCTTTGCCTCTTAACTGCTTTTCTGTTTGGGATACTTGTGATGGTTGTGTCTGCCTCTATGGTGACCACAGGACAAAAAAAGGTACTTTCCGTGACAGACGTTGCGGTTTTGAATAAAGAGAAAGCCTTTGATTGTATTCTGGTGCTCGGTGCCGGACTTCGCCCCGATGGCTCTCCCAGCGATATGCTGTATGACAGAGTAGCCGTGGGTGTAGAATTACACCGCGCTTTAGAAGGTGTTCCGCTGCTCATGAGTGGTGACCGAACGGGAGATTATGATGAGGTTACAGCCATGAAAAAGCTGGCTGTTGATCTCGGCGTGGATGAAGCTCTGATCCTTTTGGATCCACAGGGCTTTTCTACCTATGAAAGTATTCTTCGTGCCAAAGAAGTTTACGGGATCAAGCGGATGCTTGTCGTAACCCAAGAATATCATCTCTACCGCGCTATGTATCTTTCGGAAGCCCTGGAGGTAGAGGTTTACGGCGTTTCTGCCGATCTACGCACATATAGCGGTCAGGGAAAGCGTGAGGTCAGAGAAGTATTGGCAAGATTTAAGGATCTATTCCAGGGAGCCAAACTGAATCACGCCGATTTTGACGAAGCATCAAAACCCGGAACATGAGTTGATGAAACCCATATTTTCAAAAAACAGACCTGATACAGGGTCTGTTTTTTATGTGAAATTATGAAGAATTATGAAAACAACGAAATATGGGCGATTGAATATTGAAAAAAAAGGGGATTCGTGCTAAAATAGGCGTGGAATTTCAAGCGAGAGGAGATGACTTATATGCGTGAAATTCTGATAAAACTTTTTGGCACGACTCGGGGGAATGTCTCGATTACGCTGTTCTCCGTGTGGCATTTCCTTTATATTCTGATCATTGTGGGCGGTTCGTTTTTGACAGCACTGCTTTTAAAAGGGCGTTCTACAAAAAGCAAGACTGAAGTCTTGGATATCCTTTCCTATGCTGTGCCTATCGTCTACATTTTGGACTTTTTCATTATGCCACTGTCGCAATCCGATTTTTCCATCAATGTGGATAAGCTCCCCTTTCATATCTGCACGGTTATGGCATTCTTTATACCGTTGGTACAGTTTAACCATCGTTTGAAAGGGCTGAAAACCCCGGTGGTATGTCTGTCTTTGGTGGCGTCCCTCATGTATATTACGTATCCTGGTACTGCCATTGGAGACATCCTGCCTTGGTGTTATCGCGTTGTACAAACTTTCCTCTATCATGGCTTGATGTTTGCATGGGGATTTTTACATTTGACGACAGGACAAGTGGTGCTGAAATATAGGAATATTTGGAAAGAACTGATGTTTATTTTTTGTATGGTGGTGTGGGCTACCTTGGGCAATAGCATCTATTCCAACGAAACGCATATATACGATTGGTTCTTCGTCAATGGCGTGACGTTTCCCTTTGTTCCCGAGCCCTTGATGCCGTTGACCGTTATTGCCGCAGTTTTTGGTATGTGCGCCATCATATATGGAATTTATACGGTAGCCTCGAGGATTATCTTGAAAGAAAGACCTTTGTCTGTGGAAGAAACACCTTCGGTGCCTAAGTCAGAATCCGGGGTGCCGGTTTATAAATAAAGAAAAAAGAAAGACCGTTCTGCTTTGATGAAACAGAACGGTCTTTTGACGTTTATTTTTTCCAGGTTGCTGGGAGGAAGAGCACCAGCATGGGGAAAAGCTCGAGTCTTCCGGCCAACATATCAAAGATCAAAACCAGCTTGGAAGGGTATGAGAAAAACGCAAAATTCTGGGTGGGACCCACCAGCTCAAGTCCGGGACCGATGTTGTTTATTGTTGCGGCAACAGCAGTGAAATTAGTGATCAGATCGTGTCCTTCAATGCTGATTAGCGCAATGGAGGAGACGAACACCAAAAGGAAGCAGACCATATAGACATTGACTGAGCGCACCACGTCGTTATCCATGGGGCGCTTGTCGATGGTGACCTTTTTTACTCGGTGGGGGTGAATCATGGTGCCAAGCTCTCGTCCAAGACCCTTGAAAAGGATGATGAGGCGGGAAACCTTGAGACCACCGCCTGTAGAGCCTGCGCAGGCACCGACGAACATAAGCAGAACGAGAACGGTTTTGGAGAGGGCGGGCCACAGGTTGAAGTCCTCGGTGGCAAAGCCCGTGGTGGAGATGATCGAGCCGACGGCAAAGGCTGAATGACGTAAAGATTCCCCGATTGAGCTATACATATGACAGATATTGACGGTAATAATTCCAATAGCGCCTGCCACGATCAGCACGAAGGTGCGAAGCTCGGCGTTGAAGGCATCCTTGATACGCCCGATCAGCAGCAGATAGTAGCAACTGAAATTGACCGAAAACAGCAGCATGAATACTGTCACCACAATTTGAATATAGGGGGAGTAAGAGGCGATGCTGTCGTTGCGAACACCAAAGCCGCCTGTGCCGGCGGTGCCGAACGCGGTGGTCAATGCTTCAAATGCGTTCATACCGCCGCAGAGGAGCATAATGACCTCAACGAAGGTTAAAGCAAGATAAATAGAGTAAAGGATCAGAGCCGTGGTCTTGACGCGGGGCACCAGCTTGCTTACCGAGGGACCGGGGCTTTCCGCTTTCATGATATGAAGATTGTGACCTCCCGACAAGGGAACAAAGGCCATGATGAAGACCAGCACACCCATACCACCTACCCAGTGGGTAAAGCTACGCCACATGAGCATACATTTAGGCAGAGACTCAACAGCGGGAACGATACTGGCTCCTGTTGTGGTGAAGCCGGAGACGGTTTCAAACAGGGCATCGATATAATTGGGGATTGCCCCTGAAATGAACAAGGGAAGGGCACCCACAAGACTCAATACAATCCAGCTGAGGGATACGATCACAAACCCTTCTTTGGCGTATAAAGTTGTGCTTGGGGGCTTGCGGAAGACCATGAGCCCACCCAAGATGAGACATCCTGCCATGACCATGAGAAAGTGCCATAATTCGGATTCCTTATAGACGATGGCAGTGATGGCGGGAACGGACATGAACAGCGCTTCAAAAATCAACAGCCAGCCCGTGATGTTTTTGATCATACGATAATTCATGGGCTACCTCTTATTTCAAAATATCTGTGAGGTCATGGAGTGTGAGAAGTTTTGACACAACGATCACGGTGTCTCCGGGTTGAATGACATCGTGACCACGAGGAATGCGTACCTGACCGTTGTGGATAATCGCGCCAATGAGTACGTCGGGCTTAAAGGTCAGTTGCGACAGGGGCGTGTCCGTGATGGGAGATGACTCTCTTACCACAAATTCAGCAGCTTCTATTTGATCCTTGATTACGTGATACAAGGTTTCCATGTTGCTACCCATAGAATTTTGGGTAGCGCGGACGTATCGGGCGATGATCTCCGCTGTGATATGTTTGGGATACACAGTAGAGTCAAGATCCAATCGGGAAATGACTTCGTCAAACTCGATGCGGTTAATTTTTGTAATGGTCTTGCCCTGACAGGCACTTTTGGCAAAAAGAGAGAGCAAGATATTTTCTTCGTCGTGATTGGTCAGCGCGGCAAAAGCGCCGATGTGTTCAATGCCGGCCTCCAGTAAGAGACTTTTATCTGTAGGATCACCATTCAAAACTTTGATTTCAGGCCATCGAATGGAAAGATCCTCGCATTGTGCCATATCGGGTTCAATGACGGTGACTGATGTGCCGTCTCTTCGAAGCATGGCGCACAGATAATGGGTCATATTGCCGCCGCCGGCAATCATCACATCTTTCACGGAACGAATTTTATATCCGATTTTTTTGAAAAAATCCGATGCGTTTTTGGGGGATGCGATCAAGGAGATCACATCCTTGCCCTGAAATACAAAATTGCCTTTGGATATAAAGACTTCTTCACCGCGTTCGACGGTGCAGAAAAGGAGATCGCATTTGAATTTCACCGCAATATCCTTGACGGACATACCGGCTATTATGCTGCCCTCAGGGAGGCGGAATTTGAGAAGCTCTACACGTCCTCGAGCGAAGGTGTCGATCTTGATGGCAGAGGGGAAGCGAAGAATGCGGGCAATTTCAGTCGCCGCGGCTTGCTCGGGATTGATAAGCATTTCAATACCCAGCTCTTCTTTTAAATATGCCGCTTCTGCGCTGTATTCGGGGTTCCGCACGCGGGCGATGGTTCGACAGCGGGTGGATTTTCTCGCGACAGCGCAACAAAGTAGGTTCAATTCATCGGATTCCGTAACCGCAACCAAAAGATCCGCGTGCTTCACTCCTGCTTCGTTTTGAATAGACATGGTTGCACCGTTGCCGATAATCCCCATAATGTCTACGCGAGAGGTCAAGTCTTCCACAGCCTCGGGGCGAGTATCAATCACCGTGATACTGTTGTCTTCTGTATTTAGTTGTTCCGCCAAAGTCTTACCAACCTCGCCGCAACCGATGATGATAATTTTCATAAAACATGCCTCACATGGAAAATATATGGTATTATTATACATCTTTTTTGTAGTATTGTCAAGTGATACGGGGTGATGCGCGTTTTTTACATGGTTTTCATAAGGTTCTTTGGTAAAGATATGTAGATTTCTGTTAAAAAACGGGAAAACACAAGTTTTCCCGTTTTTGACTAAAAAATTACACGCCCAAGGATAGACGGTAAGTCGCCATCTTGGCTTCGGTTTCGACTTTATTCTTACCGATGAGCATGAAGTAGAACTTGATCTTGGGCTCGGTACCCGAGGGACGAGCGACGATAACATCACCGTTGTCCAGAATGAAGGACAGAACATTGGACTTGGGCAGATTGGTAGATTCCACGGTGCCTTCGATGCGATTTTCAATGGTCTGTGCTTGATAGTCGCCAAACTTGACCACCTTACAGCCGTTGATTTCGGTGGGAGCGGGGTTCCGCAGGGCGTTCATCTTCTCAGCCATGCGGGCGGGACCGTCCAGGCCCTCCATGTAGATCTCCACGTTGGCCTCGTAGCAGTAGCCGTATTTCTCGTACAGAGCATCCAGCGCATCCGACAGGGTCATGCCCTTGGCCTTGTAGTAGGCGGTCATCTCGCAGATCAGCATGGCGGCGACCACGGCGTCCTTGTCGCGGGCGTAGGTGCCCTTGAGATAGCCGTAGCTCTCCTCGAAGCCTAGAACGAAAGTGCCATAACCCTTCTTCTCGTAGTCCTTGATGACTTCGCCGATGAACTTAAAACCGGTCAGCACGTTGTGCATCTTGACGCCGTGAGCCTCGCAGATCTTGGCGGCGAGTTCTGTGGTGACGATGGTTTTGACTGCGAAGGGGATCTCGGGCATGGTGCCTGTTTCCTCGTAGGCGGTGAGGATGTAGTCCAGAAGGAGCGCGCCCATCTGGTTGCCCGTGATGGTGGTGAAGGAGCCGTCGGGGGTACGGGTGACCACGCCCACGCGGTCGGCGTCGGGGTCGGTTGCGACCACCAAATCAGAACCTACCTCGTCAGCGATCTTCATGCCGATGTCGAAGACCTCCTTGTACTCGGGGTTGGGCTTTGCCACGGTGGGGAAGTCACCGCTGATGATCATCTGCTCATCGACGGTGAAGACGTTTTTGTGACCGCAACGGCGCAGGATCTCGGGGACGAGACGGTAGCCCGTGCCGTGGAGGGGGGAGTAGACGATTCTCAGATCATCGGCAACAGCCTTGACAGCCTCGGGGTTGACTGCTTGCGCTTGGACACAGTCTAGGTATTTCTCGTCCATATCGCGACCAAGCATGATAATCTTACCTGCGGCAAGGGCTTCGTCAAAGTCAGCAAGCTTCACGTCCTCAAAGATATCCAGCTTCTGCATGGTGGCGCTCACCACGTCGGCGTGCTCGGGGGGAAGCTGCGCGCCGTCTTCCCAGTAGGCCTTGTAGCCGTTGTACTGCTTGGGGTTGTGGGAGGCGGTAATGTTGATGCCCGCCACGCAGTGTAGCTCACGGAGCGCAAAGGACAGCTCTGGGGTGGGGCGCAGCTCGTCGAAGAGGTAAGCGGGGATATCGGCGGCGGCAAGCACCCGGGCGGCGGTCTTGGCGAACAGCTCGGAATTGTTGCGGCTGTCGTAAGCGATGGCGACACCGTCCTTGGACCGACCTTCCTCGATGATCAGCTGGGCAAGACCTTGGGTGGCGTAGGCCACGGTATGGATATTCATGGCGTTCATACCCACCTTCATGGTACCGCGCAGACCGGCGGTGCCGAAGGAGAGGTAGTCGGTGAAACGGAGCTGGATCTCTTTGTCATCGTCCTTGATGGACAGAAGCTCTGCTTTCTCCGCGTCGGAGAGGTTGTCGGAGGTGAGCCAGCGGTTGTAGTTGTCGAGATAGTTGGGCATGGTTTCGGTTCCTTTCTGTATGTGATATTTTTTATTTACGAGGATTGAGCGTCAAGGCTTCTTCACCTGACTGCCACCCCACTCCACCACGGTAAAACCATCACGGACAGGGGGATCAAAGGCTTGTGGGGACAGCTCCACGGCGGTGTCGGTGGCGTACCACGCCATGAACACACGGATAAGGCTGTCGGGCTTGGGGGTGATCTCCAAAACCGCGGTGTCGGTGTAGGCGTCGGTCTGGAAGGCAATGACGTTGTAAGGGTTCTCCTGCATCCGAGGCAGCCAGTAGATGATGAACTCGTTTGCCTCGCGGGGGGTCAGACCTTGCTCAGCCAGTGCCCATTCAAGGAAGGCGGCGGTGTCCTCGCCCTTCACGCAGAAGCCCTTGGAGAAATCCCACTCGGCGTTCTGAATTCCCTCCCAGTAGAGGCAATAGTATTCTTTTCCGTCGGGGAAGATCAGGGTTCCGTCGGGGTGAGCGGTAAAGTGATCCCAGCCCTTATCGTAGTCGGGGTAGGTGCAGGTGAGACGACCGTCCAGGGTCAGCTTGACGGACACTTCGGTGGGGGTATCGGGGTAGAGGTAGATGACGGGCTTGGCGGCTACGGGGGAGATGGTCAGGGTCTTGGCTATAATGATGGGTAGGCCATCGGGATTTGTGGAACGTTCGATGGTGTCGAAGGTCACGTCCACCCAGTCGCTTTTGCAATAATCGGAGGTTTCTGTGTTGGGAGGGATACGCACGTATACTTCGTCACCGTATTCCTCACGGTGAACTTGAAACAGACTGATGCGAATTAGGTCTTTGCCGCAGATTGCCTGAACCGTTCCGCCAAGGGTTCTTTCCTCGGTGGTTTCGGTATAGATATCCTCGGGATCCATGATGGGCGGATCTTCGGTTATGTGTTCCCGTGGGAACGTGGGCGGGGCACACCCGAACAGGGATACGGTCAGGAAGGCACACAGGACAAACAGCAGCAGTTTTTTCATGGTGAATTCTCCTTTCGTTTTTGAGGACTGGCGGGAGGGGAGATTCCTCCCCTACGGTTGAATGTCAGGGGTTATTCCACCTCGACTCCGCCCCATTCCACGACCACAAAGCCCTCGCGTTCAAAGCCTTCAAAGCTCTGCGCCTCTATCTCTACCGCCTCGTCGGAGGGGTAGAAGGCCATCATGACGCGAAGGAGGCTGTCGGGCTTGGGGGTGATCTCCAAAACCGCGGTGTCGGTGTAGGCGTCGGTCTGGAAGGCAATGACGTTGTAGGGATTGTCCTGCATCCGAGGCAGCCAGTAGATGATGAACTCATTGGCCTCGCGGGGGGTCAGACCTTGCTCAGCCAGTGCCCATTCCAGGAATGCGGCGGTGTCCTCGCCCTTCACGCAGAAGCCACGGGAGAAGTCCCACTCGGCGTTTTGGATGCCCTCCCAGTAGAGGCAATAATACTCCTTGCCGTCAGGGAAGGTCAGAGTGCCGTCGGGGTGGGCTGTGAAGCTGTTCCAGCCCTTGCCGTAGTCGGGATAGGTGCAGGTGAGACGGCCGTCAAGGGTGAGTGTGACCGAGACCTCGGTGGGAACGGTGGGGTAGAGATAGATGACGGGTTTGTCTGTGGGGCTTTCCATGTTAAGGAAGCGGGCGTTACTGGTTTCGCACACGGGCAAACCGTCAATCGTCTCACCCGTAAAGCCTGTAAACTTGATGGAAACCCAATCTCCCTCGCAGGGTTCGAGGCCGTTTTTCAGACGAAGTAAAAACTCTATCTTATCCAAGTGATCGTCGTATTCGTACAGCGGAGATTCATCAAATTCGGCTTTGTAAAGGCCATCATCACGAACTTCCAAAATGGGAACGCCCAGGTATTTGCCAAGGGCGGGATCGTATTCTGTTTCGGATTCAGTCGCAGTTTCTTCGGGAAGATCGGATGATCCACAGCCGTAAAGCCCCAAGGAAGACAGGCAGAGAAGGGCGGCGAGGGTGATGGTCAGCAGCTTTTTCATGAAGTTCTCCTTTCGTATGTTGGTCGTAGGGGCGGATTCTCCCCGAGCGCGCTCGACTATCCGCCCATTATGCGGATATTTCGGGCGCATATGGAATGCGCCCCTACGGTAAATGGGTTTACTCGTCCAATTCCTTCTCAAACACGTGATACCCCGCCCCCACGGTGGTTACCTTACCGTCGAAATCCACGTCGGCAGTGACACCGAAGGGAGTCTGGATAAACAGGTAGAGCTTGCCGTAGCGCTTGGACCACCGCACCGAGATCTCGCCCATGACGGTATCCACCACGGCGTGGCAGGACAACAGTTTTTCGGGGAAGTAGGGCTTGATGGAGACACGGCTAAAGCCGGGTTCTGTGGGGATGATACCGCCGAGATAGGCGTAGAACCAGTAGCCAACCGCGCCGTACATGGGATGGTTGTGGGAGTTCATGTTGGGGTTCTTCTTCAGCTCGAAGCGCTCCCAAATGGTGGTGGCCTCGTTCTGGAACATATAGCCGAAGGAGGGGTACTCCTCCGAGGTGATGACCTTCCACGCATCCTCGATGTAGCCGTGCTTGGTCAGCATATCCATGAGGTAGCGGGTGTTGAGGTTGCCCGTGGTGAACTTGTAGTTCTTCTCCACCAAGTCGTTTCGCATGACCTCGGCGGCCTTCTGCTCGTACTCGGCGGGCAGGATCCCCAGCCACAGGGCGAAGGCCTGACAGCCCATGGAGCCGGTAGCCACCTTGCCCGTTTCGGGTTCAAACCACTTGTCCAGGAAGGCTTTTCTTACGTACTCGGCACGCTCGGTATACTTGACCTCGGCCTCGGTGCGACCCGTGCGGCGGGCGAAGTCGGACAGGAGCTTGCAGTTGTAGTAGGAATAGCCCGTGGACATGACCACACCGGGGGTCACCGCGCTGGGTGCGCCCTCGTCGCTCAGACAAGCGTAGGCGGGAGCCGCCCAGTCGCCGTAGTAGGAGTAGTCCACGGTGCCGTCGGGACTGCGGGACAGGAGGTAGTCCTCCCAGGCGGCCATGCCGTCGAAGAACTCGTCCACAGCCCCCAGCTCGCCGTAGTGCATCAGGGCCTCCTTGGCGGCTACGAGGTAGGAGGAGCAGACGGGATCGGCGGGGAGTCCGCCGTAGATGAAGGGGGCACAGCAGGTGAACTGACCCTCGGCGCGCTGCTCGTTCTTGATGTCCTGGAGGATCTTGGGGAAGATGCGGGAGGCATCGAAGTTGTAGGGGGTTTCCTCAAAGCGCACGGTAGCGTCGTTCATCCACGCCATGCGCTCGTCGCGCTGGGGGCAGTCGGTGAGGATGGAGTGCATGTTGTCCCGCTCGGTCATGACCAGAGCTTCCTGAATGGCGTTGACCATGGGGGAGCCGCAGGTGAAGGAGGACTTGTTCTCCATGTCGGTATGGATGAGACAGGCGCAAATATCTTCCTTGTCCAGTCGGTCAAGACCCGTGATCTGGCAGTAGCGGAAGCCGTGGTAGGTGAACTCGGGCATCCACGCGGGCAGATCGCGTTCGTCACCCGTGGCGATGTAGGTGTCGGTTTGCTTGGCGCCTCGCAGAACGTCGGTGTACACCGTGCCGTCCTCGTTCAGCTCCTCGGTGTGTACCATGGTAACGGTCTGCCCTGCCTTCATGTTCTCGGGAAGCTCCAGCCTCACCACACCCGCGATATTCTGCCCGAAGTCTACCACAAATACGCCCGGCTTGGGGGTAGTGATCTCTTTGGGGAAATAGAAATCATTGTTCTGGATGGGCTGGAGGATCATGGGGCGCATCTCTCCGCCGGGGGCGGCGGTGGTCTTGACGGGGATCTTTTCGCAGTCGTCAAAATCCTTATTCAGCGCGGCATCAAAGGTCTCGCCGTTGAAGATGGAGGAGGTACGGGGGTCGAGGGCGCATTCCCACGTGTCGTCGGTAGCAATATCCTCGGTGGTGCCGTCCTCATAGTCAATGTGGAGATATGCCCACAGGACGCTGTCGCCGTAGAACTCGATCTTGCGCTCACCCAGCATCTGCCACATGAAGTCGGTGCCGTTCTTGCGCCAGCCGGGGGCGACCTGAATCTCCAGTCGGTTGGCTCCTTCGGTCAGGTACTCGTTTGCGTAGAGATCGACTTTATAGTAACAGGTCCTCACGTAGTTTGCGTGGGCGGGATCCAAGTAGTCGGCGTTGAGCTGACAGTTATTAAGATAGGCTTTATGATACCCCAATCCGCAGTAGTACAGAATCGCGTCCTTCACGGGCTTGTCGATGGTAATATCCTTGACGAAGAGCAGAACCCGCTCGCCCTGATCCTCACTTGATGTGATCCACTCGCCGGGGAAGGTGTCGAGACATCCGTTGAACAGGGTGACGGAGTAGGGCTCGGTCTTTTCGGTGGCAGATTCTACGATCACGGTTACCTCTGCCAAAGCCCCCGCGGGGAAGGTGAAGCCGTCCAGCAGAGCGGACTGGCGGGAGGTTTCCACCCGGCCGCTGTCAAAGACGGTCTCGCCGCTGATCTCTACGGTGAGGGTATAGGCCACCTGCTTGTCGTCGGGGTTGCCGCCGCCCACAGCCCAGGAGAGAACGGGGGTGGCGTGCTTGGGAGAAAATTCGCAGATGTCGGTGCAGCAGGGGGAGATGGGGGTTCCATCCAAATATAGCTGTTTGATATAGATCATATTTTTGACGTCCTTTCAATGAAAGAATCTTATAATATACCATTTATATCATATCACTCTTTTGGTGAAAAGTCAAGAGAAACCCGCAGTTGGGACAAGATTTTTTCGACAATTTGCACTTAAATTCAGGGTGGGGGATTGACTTTTTTTGAAGAATTGGCTATAATAAATGAAGCTGAAAATACGGTGGGAAAGGAGACCTCAGTGTGTACTATAACCTTAAAGAAGACAAAATAGAATTGTCCGTCCGCGAACTGTGCGCTTTGACCTCCCTTTCCGGAGATTTGGATACACGTCATGCGCCCGTATCTCGGTTTGAAGCGGCTCGGGTAGGCAGGGAGATCCATCAAAGACTCCAAGGCGAGTATGGTTCTGCCTACCACGCGGAAGTAACACTCCGCCACGAATGCCGCATGGAAGAAGTGACTTTTCTGATCAGCGGTCGCGCCGACGGTGTGCTGATCGATGACAAAAGCGGCGACTACATCATTGAGGAAATCAAGACCCTGTCCCGTCCTATGGGACAGGGCTTTGACAGTTTTTTAAGACAAGAGGACATGGCACAACTGATTTGCTATGGCTACTTTCTTGCCCTGTCCAAGTCCCTTTCGCAGGTCATCCTTCGGTTGACCTACGTACACACATCGGACGGCGAGATTTATTATCAGGATGCACATATGCCGATCAATCAGCTGAGAGAAGCTTTTATCTCTATGTTGAACATTGTGCTTCCCCGGGCACGTGACCTTCGGAATCGGGATGTTATCATGCGTCCTGCGGCAAAAAAAGCCAGATTTCCTTATCCTCATCTTCGCCCGGAGCAAGAGGATATGATCCGTGAATGCTGGCGGGATATGCGCCATAAGGAGACGGTCGTTGCCCAAGCCCCCACAGGGATCGGCAAAACCATTTCGACGCTCTATCCTGCAGTAAGATGTTTGGGAGAAGGACGTTGTGATCAGATTTTCTATTTGACAGCCAAGTCGGCGACACGCCGCGAGGCTGTGGGCGCGGTTGAAAAAATGATAGCCACAGGGGTTCCACTCCGTGCTTTAGTGCTTGCTGCCCGTGAACCTATGTGTGGCAATCCGTCAGCCAAACAAGCCGAAGGACGTCTCACAAGATATTGTAATCCGGATCTTTGTCCGCGCGCGAAGGGATATTATGACCGTGTTGAAACCGTGATTCAAGAACTTTTAGAGACCCATACGGGGGTGTTTACGCCAGCTGTCATTCAGGTGGCCGCCGAAAAAGGAGGGGTATGCCCGTATGAGCTGTCCCTTGATCTGTCTGAGCGGTGCGATATTGTGATCTGCGATTATAACTATGTCTTTTCTCCCTCGGTATATTTAAAACGATATTTTTCCGAGGGTATTCCTCATACCAAAGGACACCGGTATATTTTCCTTGTGGACGAAGCGCATAATCTGGCGGACCGTGCCAGGGATCTGTACAGTGCTACGTTGTCTTATCGGGAGTTGACAAACTATCAGGATGCGTTGCATACTTTTGATGAAGCATCTCTAAAAATGAAGAAAAACTTGATTTTTGAAGATGAAGACGCACCTGAAAGCAGAGCCGCAACACCTGCATTGACTATGGATGATCTTTTAGGGGATCTGCGCCAAGAAGCGCTACTATGTCGGGATAATATGACCGAAAACAGCGATGGGGTCAGACGTGGGGCAGAGCTTCGGCGGGAAGCACCGCTTCTCTTGATGGAAACCGTTAACGTCCTTTGTAAAAAGTATGACGCATGGTTGCGTCTTCATGCTACCCACCCCATGTATAACGTGGTGGATCAACTGGCATCCGCGCTTCGTGCCTTTCGGACGGCAAGCGCTTATTATGACCGACATTATGCTACGCTGACGGAGGTGGACGGAGAAGAAATTCGCGTCAGCCTTATATGCCTGGATCCTTCCGCTATCCTGAAACCTCTTCTTCAAAAAGCGGTGTCACGGGTACTGTTTTCCGCCACGTTGACCCCGCAGGACTATTTCGCTGATATTTTGGGTGGGGGTAATGAATGCGTCTGCGTTTCCTTTGAGTCTCCGTTCCCGTCTGACCACCTGTGTGTTGCTGTGGCAGATCATATCAGCCTGAGGCAGGAAAACCGACAAAACGCGCTGCGACAAGTGATATCCTATATCGCCGCAACTGTGTCAGCGAAGAAGGGACATTACCTGGTTTATTTTCCCTCCTATGACTATATGCAACAAGTACAGGAGGCTTTTGCCAAGAAGTATCCCAAAGTGCGGCTACTGGTACAAAAGCAGGGGATGACCGCCGCGGAGAGAGACGCGTTTATTGCCGCCTTTTCCGCAAACGAGGAAGATGCCAAATTGAAGGTTGGTTTTTGCGTGCTCGGAGGCTCTTTTTCCGAGGGCGTGGACCTGCCGGGTAACAGCCTTATCGGCGTCATTGTGTTGGGTGTGGGCATTCCCGGTCTTTCGTCACTACGCAACATTATGGCGGAGTATTACAGTGAAAACAGGGAAGGGGAAGGGTATGCCTATGCTTATACCTATCCCGGTATGAACCGCGTGTTGCAGGCTGCGGGACGAGTCATCCGCCGTCCCGAGGATAAAGGTGTGGTAGTCCTTCTGGATGACCGATTTGCCGCACCGCCCTATACCCGCTTGTATCCTTCCCATTGGAAAAATATGACCGCGGTGGGAGATCCAATGTCCCTGAAAGAGCATCTCCAAAGATTTTGGACGCGTATGGATGGGGAGGATCATCCTCCGAAATGAACAACAGCATCCTTTCTAAAAAGTTATTGGAGAGCCCATTTACAAGGAGGGAAACATGAAAACATTTAAACTGAGCGTGATTGCTGTTTTGCTTTTACTCTTGACTTTAACCGCTTGTGATAAAAAAGATGCCGATACTGAGACTTCGCACGATTATCATGTTTGGTATGACGCAGGCTTTGAAGTTGAACCCGAATGTGCTTTTGACGGTAGCAGAAAATATGTCTGCGAATGCGGAGACGTGCGCTTTGAGACGGTGGAATCGGTAGGACACACGTGGGGGGATTGGTCCATCGTAAAAGATCCCACTTGTACCGAAACGGGGTTGAAAGAACGGAGATGTTGGTGTCAGACGGTAGAGGAAGAAACATTAGAGGCTTGGGGACATACCTATGTGGATGGAAGATGCGAAGTGTGTCATATGTTAAAACCAAGCGAAGGGTTAGTTTTTAGCATAAATGATGATGGCACTTGTTGTGTTGCCGGGAAGGGAAGTTGCACAGATCGGGACATAGTGATTCCCGCTACATCTCCGGATGGTCTTCCTGTAGTAGGAATTTATAGTAATGCATTTAAAGGTGAACGCGGCTTTACCAGCGTGCATATTCCGGAGGGCGTGACTTGTATTGGTGAATACGCATTTATGGAGTGCAGAGAGTTAAAAACTGTGATTCTTCCCGAAAGCTTAGAGCGTATCGAAGGGAGTGCTTTTTTAGGGTGTTGGGATTTGATTGACATCGCTATTCCCGACAATGTCACACAGCTCGGGATGCAATTGTTCCACGGTTGCAGTAGTTTGACGAGTATCGTGATTCCTGATGGTATAGAATATATTAGTTTTTCGATGTTCAGTAATTGCAGAAATCTAACGAGCATTGAAATCCCCGATAGTGTGACAAGCATAGGTCAGTTTGCATTTTCCGGCTGCAATAGATTGGCAAATATTGTGATTCCTGATGGAGTGGAGGATATTGCTGGCTCTGCATTTGAAAATTGTGCGAGTTTAACAAGTATTGATATCCCGGACAAAGTTAGATGTATTGCGGATATGACTTTTTCAGGTTGTACTAAATTGAAAAGTATTATCATTCCCGACAGTATAAAGAGCATCGGTTATGGAGCGTTTGAAAATTGTGTGAACCTAACAAATTTTATAATTCCGGACAAAGTTACACGCATTGAGGGTAGGACTTTTTCAGGCTGTACTAAATTGAAAAGTATTACTATCCCCGACGGTATAAAGAGCATCGGTTATGGAGCTTTCGAAAAATGTGTGAACCTAACAAATATTATAATCCCGAGCGAAGTCACAAGCATCGAGGAGATGACTTTTTGTGGTTGCAGTGGTCTGACAAGTATGGTAATTCCCGACGGTGTGAGGAGTATTGAAGATGATGTGTTTCAGAATTGTAATAGACTGACGAGTATCGTACTTCCCAGAAGTATAACGAATATCGGTCATGATGTCTTTTACAGTTGTGAAAGTCTCACAAATATTACTTTTGCAGGTACAAAAGCCGAGTGGCGGGCTATCAGTAAAAATACAGGGTGGGATAGAAATACAGAAAATTATACAATCCACTGCACTGATGGCGACCTTTCAAAATCCGAATCCTGATCTCTGCCCCACCTCCTCGTGAGGTGGGGCTTCTTGTAGGCCTTCTTTGCAAGAAATCCACAAAATCCTGCAACACATCCCCGTTTGATTCCCTTGAAAAGGAAAAAATATAAAATTTTTGCATTTTATGAAAATACCTCTTGCTTTTTTGAAAAGAATGTGTTATAATGTACAGCGGTTTGAGGAGGCGGCTTTGGTATAAGCTCGTCTCCCGAAAATTTGTGAATTGTGCGGAGGTTTCCTCAATATGAAATATACCGATATGTCCCGTGCCGAGCTGGAAGCAGAGCAGGCGCGTCTGCAGACCGCCTACGATGCGTTTTGCGCCCGCGGTCTCAAGCTGGATCTGTCCCGCGGTAAGCCCGGTGCCGAGCAACTGGATATTACGACTGAAATGCTGGATTGCCTGAACGCCGAAGACTGCAAGACGGGCGGCGGCTTCGATTGCCGTAACTACGGACTTTTGGAGGGTACGCCCGAGGCCAAGAAGCTGTTCTCCGACCTTTTGGACATTCCTGAGAAGAACCTGTTTATCGGCGGCAACTCCTCCCTCAAGCTCATGTACGACGCGGTGGCCCGCTGTATGCTCTACGGCAACTGCGACGGTGAGCCCTGGATCAAGCAGGGAAGCATCAAATTCATTTGTCCCGCCCCCGGCTATGACCGTCACTTCGCCATCTGCGAGTCCTTGGGCATCGAGATGATCCCCGTGGACATGAACCCCGACGGGCCCGATATGGATGCCGTGGAAGCGTTGGTAGCCGATCCCGCTGTCAAGGGCATCTGGTGCTGTCCCAAGTATTCCAACCCCGACGGCTATACCTATTCTGACGATACGGTGCGCCGCCTGGCTGCCATGAAGACCGCCGCACCCGATTTCCGCATCTTCTGGGACAACGCCTACGTGGTACATGATCTCTATGACGGTGTCAGCGACACCCTTCTGGACATCTTCAAGGAATGCGAAAAGGTGGGCACCGTGGATCGCGTGTTCTATTTCGCCTCCACCTCCAAGATCTCCTTCCCCGGCTCGGGCGTGGCCATCTTTGCTATGTCCGATCGCAACATGAAACAGGTCATGCCCATCGTCGGCATCCAGACCATCGGTTATGATAAGCTGAACATGATGCGCCACGTTAAATTTTTCGGAAACGCCGAGGGCATTTTGGCGCATATGAAAAAGCAGGCCGCCGTCCTGCGTCCCAAATTCTACACCGTTCTGTCCACCTTGGATAAGGATCTGAAGGGTCCGGGCTTTGCCCGCTGGACCAATCCCAAGGGCGGCTACTTCGTGAGCCTGTTCACTATGCCCGGCACCGCCAAGCGTGCTTATGCCCTTGCGAAGGCCGCAGGCGTGACCCTCACCACCGTGGGTGCCACTTATCCTTACGGTAAGGATCCCGCTGACAGTAATATCCGTATCGCGCCCACGTTCCCCTCTCTTGAAGATCTGACCCTCGCCATGGAGGGACTCACCGTCTGCCTCCGTCTGGCCGCCGTGGAAAAGCTGTTGGCAGATTGAATTTCATAAACGTATGCCTCCGAAGTATGTGCTTCGGAGGCTTTTTTCTACCATCGGTTGAGTGATTAGAAATTTATCAAAACGCTCTTGACAAAAAGTGATTAGACGTGTATAATATCACTGTAAGCTCCCAAGCCACCGCGGAGGCTTGGAAAAACACCCTGCGACACACGAAAGGAAATAATATATGAATTATCTTGACATTGACAAAGCCCTTGTGGAGATCACTCGCGCCAAGTGCAACGAGTGCAAAGCAAGACTGGACGCCATCCCCAAGGACAGAGCCGGCGAGCGCAAGGCTCTGCTGATCGAATACGGCATGTATACCCTCTGCGGCAACGCGGGACTGCTGTTCAACACCTATGGCACTCGAGAGGGATTATACAGAACCCGACAGAACTTTTTCACCTACGCTATGACCCAATACCCCCGCCACGGGGAAATCTACGCCACTCTAAACGATGACGAAAAGCTCTCCTTCATGGCCGCTTGGCAGGCAGACCTGTTTATGCGGAATCAGCTTTTGGCGGGATACGTCACCGAGCTTGCCCAAGCCGAGGCGGCAGGGGACGCAAAGAACATCTTTGAATTTCGCATCAAGATCGGTGCTGTCCGCGAAATGCTTTCTATATGGGAAGCATGGCGGGTAGAGAACAACATTTATCCCCATTTGATCGAGGAGGAATAATTATGGAAAACACGAAGTTTTATATGATAGCCTACGAAACTCTCTATGCAGAAAGCCAGCGCTTGGAGACGGAAATTCAGCATTTCGATCAAAACTCCGCCGAGAAAAAGGCAAGCATGGCTGACTACAAATGTCTCAGATTTCGCAGTGCTTCCGTGGACAGCATTTGCATGATGCTGTACCATGGAAACAGAGTCTATCGGTTTCCCGGTATTCACCTGATTATCGAAGATGCTCTCAATGCAAGACCCGATTATCTGTCCATCTGCGAGAGCGCTCCTGCTGAGGAGCTGATTGATTACAAGCTGTATTACGGAATATCTGCCCATATCGACAGCAAGCTGGCTGAATACGAGGCTAAACTCCCCTCGGCCTCCGACTGGGAAAAAGTGGAGCTGGAAGAACGCCTCGGAGGTCTGGAATTTGCCAAAACCTGCCTTGACGAGGCCTGGCAGAAGCGAAAGGAGTGATTCCATGAAGGAAAAACTGGCACTGCTCAAGCTTTTGGCAGACGAGACCCGTCTCTCCATCCTCAACATCCTTCTGCGGGAGGACTCCTACGTGGAGAAGATCGCCTGCGAGCTGGGGCTGACCCCTGCCACCATCTGCTACCACCTCAAAAAGCTGGAGGCGGCAGGGGTAGTCAACTGCGCCCGCTCGCAATTCTATATCATTTACTCCCTCAACCGTGACATTTTCGACAGACCCCTCTATGAGCTGATCAAAAAAGACGAGCCCGTTTGCCCGCCCGAGGAAAAGTATAAAAAGGAAGTGCTGTCTGCCTTTTTCAAGTACGGACGGCTGACCCAGATCCCTACCCAGCGTAAGAAAAGGGAAATCGTCCTCTCGGAGATGACCAAAGACTTTGAAGCGGGGCGCACCTACACCGAGGGGGAGGTCAACGAGATCATTCATAAATATCACGAGGATCATTGTACCATCCGCCGCGAGATGATCGCCTGTGGGCTCATGCAACGTGAGCATGAAACGTATTGGAAGGTTGGTGACACATGACGGTTATCATCATTGATCAGAAGATCAGAGACTATCGCAAGTCCCACAAGCTGACCCAGGAGGCCTTTGGGGCGCTGTTGGGCATTACCCCTCAAGCCGTATCCAAGTGGGAGCGAGTGGAGTGCTACCCCGATATCACCTTCTTGCCCGTGTTGGCTGAATTGATGGGTTGCTCGGTGAACGATTTTTTTAAAGCCTCGGCATAAATCTTCCCAAAAATCTTTACAAGCTCACGGAAATATGCTATAATCAAGCCATAAAATTTGCATTTGGGAGGCTTGACATGGAATTTTACACCGTCAGTAAAGACCCCCGCCCCGTGCGGCTCTCCGAGTCCACACGGCAGTTCGCTTATGAATCCCTGGAGCTTCACGCTTACGGCTTGGAGGCCATGAAGACTCCAGCCGTGACCATGGATCACATCGAGGGCTTTGCCGAGATGACTCCTTTGGAGAAGGAACGGCTGATCCTGCGAGAGATCGCTGAGAAGACCCCTGTGCCGCTCCGATACGGGGAGCGTTTGTGTGGCGGCGCACGGCTGGGCTTGGCCATCCATCACGTCATCCCCGCCACCTTTGAAGGGAATGTGGTTTTTCCCAGCGTCAGCCATTTGACCATTGATTTTTCCATGATCCTCAACGAGGGTCTGAACGGCATCCGCAAGCGCACGGAGGCATCTCTTGAATCCCACAAGGGAACCGAAAAAGAGGCATTTCTCCTCAATTGTTTGACTGCCCTGGACGCCTACGAGCTGTGGCACGGACGATACGTGGATGCCCTGGAGCATTACATAGGGGCTGTTGAAGCGGACGGTGTTCTGCCTGCGTGTTCTGCCTTTGAAAAGACCCTTGAAAATCTTCGCCGCGTTCCCTTGGAGCCGCCCACAACCTTCCATGAGGCGGTGCAAACCTTGTGGATGACCTTTGCCTTTGTTCGCCTCATGGGCAACTGGCCGGGCATCGGACGCTTGGACGTACTTCTTGGAAAGTTCCTGAAAAAAGATCTGGTTGACGGCACTTTGACCTTGGACGAGGCCCGCGAGATCCTGGCTCACTTCTTTATCAAGGGTTGCGAGTGGGTGCGGGGCGGTGACTGTGGCAGCGGGGATGCTCAGCATTATCAGAATATCGTTCTTGGCGGCATTGATGAAGAGGGGCATGATGTGACCAACGAGGTCACCTATTTGGTGTTGGATATTTTAGAGGAACTGCCCATCGGAGATTTTCCCACAACCATTCGTGTGAGCAGAAATACAGATGAAAAGCTGCTTCGCCGCGTGGCAGAGGTCATGCGGCATGGCGGCGGTGTATTGGCGATTTATAACGAAGACCTTGTATTGGAAGCGTTGACCAAGTACGGTTACCCGCTCTCCGAGGCGCGCAAATTTGCCAACGACGGCTGTTGGGAGGTACAGGTACCCGGTAAGACCAACTTCAGCTATTGTCCGTTTGATGGGTTGGCTATCCTTCAACATACCACCCTGAAAGACTATGCCGAAGATGTATTGTTTACCGATTTTGACAGCTTGTTTGCCGCCTATATGCAGGATTTGCGCGCTGTTGTGGCAGGTATCTGCCGCGGCCGTCTCGGTTGCTTTAAAGCGTTGGATATGGATAAAGGTATCGCCCAATGGCATCCTACAGTGCCTTGTACGGTGGTGTCTCTCTTTGAGGGCGGATGCATTGAAAAGGGACTTTCCTATCACGAGGGAGGTCCTGTATATCACGTACTGTCTCCTCATATCGGTGGTTTGGCGGATACAGTCAACAGCCTGTATGCGATTAAGAAATTCGTGTTTGACGACAAACGGCTCACTTTTGCGGAACTGATGTCGGTTCTGCGTCAAAATTGGGAAGGATATGAACCGCTCCGTCAGTTTGCGCTGAATAAATACGTCTACTACGGCAACGATAATCCCGAGTGCGACAGGATCGCGGCTGATCTACTCAGTGGGCTTGCGGATTTTTGCGCTGAGCATGATCATATATCTCCTTATAAATTCCCGTCAGGCGTCAGCACCTTTGGGCGTCAACTCGAGTGGGCGCCTCACCGTTTGGCTGCTCCCCATGGGCGCAAGCAAGGAGAAGTTTTAGCCGCCAACGCATCGCCTACTCCGGGCACTGATCGGGAAGGCGTTACGGCTATGATCCGCTCTTACTGTGCAGCCGATCTCAGAAAACAGGTGACAGGTGCGGCTTTGGACTGCAAGCTTCTTCCTTCTTCGGTAGTCGGAGAGGATGGCCTTGACGCATTGGTTTCTTTGATGCGTGGCTTTGTCTTGGAAGGCGGTTTTTTCATCCAACCCGATGTAGCGGACGCGAAGATCCTTCGAGATGCCCAAGCGAATCCCCAAAACTACCAGACCCTTTCTGTCCGTGTATCCGGTTGGAACGCTCGCTTTGTAACCCTTTGTCGAGAGTGGCAGGATATGGTCATCGGACAAAACGAGGGGACATAATTCTATGTGCCCCTGAATACGTCAAAAGGATATGCATATGAATGAGAATCAAATAACACTCCCTGTCACGGAGATTCAACGGTTTTGTATGCACGACGGACCGGGATTAAGAACCGTTGTGTTTTTCAGAGGGTGTCCTCTGAAATGCGCGTGGTGTCATAACCCTGAAACCCAAACCGGGCAGGAAGAAATGCAATATTATGCCCAGAGATGCATCCATTGCGGTGCTTGCGTTGACGTATGCGCTCACAAAGCCCAGTCGTTAAGTGCTGAACACGTTTATGACCGTGACCTGTGCGTGGCATGTGGTAAATGCGCCGAAGTTTGTTGTTCATCCGCCATGGTGCCTGTGATCAAGCATATGCCGGTGGAAGAGATTCTGAATGTGGTTTTGCGAGACGCTTCCTTTTATGGAGAAAAAGGCGGTGTTACCTTGTCCGGAGGAGAACCCTTAACTCATCCGGGCGGTGTTTTGACCCTGCTATCACAATGCAAGAAGATGGGACTGCATACAGTGGTGGAGACTTGCGGGGAGTTTCCTCGGTTGTTCATTCCTACATTAGTCAAGCTGACAGATCTCTTTTTGTGGGATGTTAAGGATACCGATCCTGAACGTCATAAGACCTATACCGGCGTGTCTAACGGCTTGATTTTGGATAACCTTCGCTTGGCTGACCGTTTGGGTGGCAAGACACGGTTGCGTTGCATTTTGGTAAACGGTGTCAATACCAACGAAACGCATATTCAAAAATTGGCGGAGTTGTATCACAGTCTCTCCTATTGTGAAGGCGTGGAGTTTTTGCCATACCATGCGTACGGCGGATCAAAAATGATCCCGCTGGGGCAAGAAGATAACGGTCGTAAGGAATGGATTCCTTCGGAAGATACCGTGGCAATGATGAAGAAAAGTCTTGCCGAAAAAGGTGTGGTCGTATTTTAATTTGACTCGTCAAAAAAATAAAGACTGCTTTGACGGTCGCCTGAGGCAGACCGGGTCAAGCAGTCTTTTGCTTTTTAGTTGGCAAACAATTCACCGTCACCCGGAGCAAAGGTATACTCTCCATCACAAACGTCCCACACGCCCGTGGACTTATTGAGATGCCATAACGGAGCCTCGCAATCAATCACCATGGTTACAGGCGTATCGTAATCTTTATTGACCACCATGAAGCGGTCATTACTGCCAAAAACACCCACAACCGCACGGGGAATGTCACCAGCGGGGGTAGTGATGGCTTTGACCTTTCCAAAGGGAACGAAGGGTGTTGCCAAACGATCTGCCTCGTCACCAACATGGTATACAGCTACAGATCTGTAGGGGTCTGTGGGAATCGATCCGTTGGGCAGAGGAGTTTCAAGTCCTGCGTACAACGCTTGAAGGTCAGCATTGATGGCTTTGACTGCCTCGTATTTCTCTCCTCGGGTTCCGTCGGAGAGAATGATGCCGTTGTGGTAGGACCAGGGCTCGGTGTGGGCTGTGCCGGGAGTCCAGTAGGTGAAATAAGACAGTGCAGACACGCCGTGGGCCAAAGCTGTAAAAGCCTCCCAACGCACCTCCCCCTCGGTAGGCCAGCGGTAATGCCAATGCTCCACCAGCAGGATGATGGTCATCCACGGTACGCCGATCTCGGCTGCCTTGTTTCTTACCAATATGAGATTATCGTAAAAGTTTGGGTTGTCTACTGCTTCGTATAGCTGCCCCTCCCAACCGTTGCGCTTGATGTTATCCTCGGATCGGCGTGCGGGCTTTTTGCCTTCCAAAGAATCCACACGGCGGCAGGAGAGACTGTAGTGGTCATATGAGAGCAGGGAAGGATGTACCTCCGCAATATAGCGATCCATATGCAGGTTGTAGCGATCCAACATATCCATGCCTTCGATCTGAGGAACCGCGTGGTGAGGCAGGAAATTGACGTACTCACCATGGACAGGGTCATGGTCGTGGAGATATCGCGCCACACGTCCTATGGTAGGGAAGTATTCATCTACCGGCTCATCTTTCATGAAGAATCGGTTGACAGCAGGGAAGGCTCGGTAATCCTCGATCATGGCGTCCAAGGCGGTCTCCCAGCCCTCCTCGCCTGCCAAAGCGATATGCATACGGGGATCGCTGACGTTTGCTTTCAAGCCAAGGGCTTCGCACCAGTCAAGAACCTGTTTGTTGGTTTCGGTATCGTAAGCGCATTCAATGAGATTGAACCCTGCTTCTTGCGCTTCTTTCAGTCGACCAATTGAAAGAAATTCTTTGCGGATTCCGTACCAGTACGTTATTTGAAGTGACATGGGAACCTCCTTTTAAAGAAGGCTGTCTCTATAGGAGACAGCCTTTTGTGATGTTATTAGCTGATTTTGTTCTTTTTCATGAACTCATTGACTTTTCTATTAACAGAGCTGTTGAGGGAACGCATATAACCTTTAATCACGGTACTGTATTCACGCTGCTCTTGTACGGCCAAGGTGAAGCTCTGAAGCATAACGCTACCCAAAGCTTCATTGTAAGCCAAGGCGAAGGAGTTGCCGAAATTGTCATGAATAATGTCGATCATGCTGGCGGCCGTGGAGTCGTCCACGTACTGGATTTGCAGAGCTTCCTTGTAGTACTTGGGCATCAGAAGCTTGCCGGTTTCGCGGTTGAGAACCTCAATGACGGTGCTGGTGAACCCCAAATCCTTGGCGGTTGCCAAAATAGCACCGATTTCAGTGGTATCGTGCGTGGAGGTGACGTAACGCTTGTCGGAAGCGTAGAGCATGGGGTAGGGAACGATGCCGATATCGCCTTCCATGCCACGCAAGGTGGGATTTTCCAAAGAACCAAGCCGTTGATAACCTACGACGAGTGCCTGACCGTCAACAAATGCTTCCAAAAGCTCGGTTTCAGGGGTGTCTTCAATACTGGCAGATTCGTTTTGGAAGAGAGCGGTCATGGCAGTGGCTAGATCCGAGGCTCTGTTATTCTCCAAAAGGGCAATGACGGGCATGCCGTCTTCCGCTTCTCTTGTAATGAAGGAGGGGTTGCCGCTGACCGTGAAAGGAATGGAGCATCCCCAGAATTCGCAGACAAGGAAGCCGTACATATCCCCCTTGTCTTTGGCTTGGCTCATGTTCTTATCTTCATAGACGTCAGAGATCATCGTGGTAAGCTTCTCGTACGTCCATTCGTAATTGAGCACCCAATCGTAGACCTCGTCAGGATTGGTATGGTAGTATTCAAGATAAATGTCCTTGTTATAAAGCAGACAGTGTGCGGAGCGGATCAAATCGATAAAGTAATCACCTGCTAAAAGATACTGATAACCATCAATGAGCCGTAGGTCTTCCATGTAGTCTGCATACCAGTAATCTTTAGAAAAGTCAAAATTACATTCGGGCTCTAAAATGTTACGGAAATTGCCTTCAATCGACAAGTTGGCAAAGGGAAATAGGTCGTTGATGACCAAATCGAATTCATGGTCGCCAGAACCAACGTACTTACGGATATCGGCTTGCACATCGGTATATGGAATGTTGATTTGCGTGTATTCCAGTTTAACGCCTAACTTGTCCTCCACTGTGACGTTTCGCTCCAGCACCGCATCGTTAACGAGACCGCCGTCGGTGGTGTTGGTGCCCTCAATAAGGAAGTTAGAGTTTCCCATGCCTGTGCAGGCAATGTTTGTACTGGTATAGATGTGGAAAGGACGGTCGCTGTAGTTCACGTTTTCGAAGGGATCGGGCTCTTCGGTGACTTCTTCTTTGACAACCGAGTCTTGCGTGACATCAACTCTGGGGTTATCAGGGTTTTCCGTGCTGGTGCCACAGGAGACAAGTCCTAAAAACGAGCCTGCCAACATGGTAACACAAAGTACGATAGAAAGGATACGTTTGATTAAGGGAGACGAAATGAATTCCATGTGAGTGTACTCCTCCTGTACTAACAAGCAGACAGAAATCATCTGCTATATTTTTTTTATTATCCCATAACTTTATGAATTGGTATGTAAAAAAATACGAAGGAATTGTTAACAAGAAACAAATTCGTTATAAAAAATGAAGTAGCTTTTTGGAACATATGATAATACGACTTTTGAATACAAGGTTTACAGATTGTTTTCCGATTGGTCATATCGCTGTGTCCGTTCTGTGCTACACTATCCTATAATCTGATCACGGACTTGGAAAGGATGGATGATATGGTATACGTAACCTCGGATCTTCATGGATATCCGTTGGAAAAATTTCAAGCACTGCTCCGCAAGGCGGATTTTTCAAAAGACGATTATCTGTTTGTTCTTGGGGATGTGATCGACCGTGGACCGGAAGGTGTACAGTTGCTCCGCTGGATGATGAGACAGCGCAACGTTCAGCTGATTCTCGGAAACCATGAAGCTATGATGCTGTCATGCTCTTTTTTATTTGACGAAGTGACAGATGACAGCGTAAGAGATCTGAGCGCGCGAAAGCTGAGTCTTTTGAATGTTTGGCGCAACAATGGTGCCACCCCCACCATTAACGGACTGACCGGTGTCAATCAATACGTACGCGAGATGCTTTTGGAGTATATCAGTGAAGCCCCTCTTTATGATACCGTCTCTGTAGGGGGGAGAGATTTTGTTCTTGTCCACAGCGGATTGGGTAATTACGCAGAGGGGAAAAAGATCAGTGAGTATACAGAAGAGGAGTTGCTTTGGTGCCGTGTCGGTCGGAAAACAGAGTTTTCTCGGGATTTTATCACTGTGTTCGGTCATACACCGACGTATATGTACGGCGCGGAATACGAGGGTCGAGTCATTATCCGGGATACGTGGATCAACGTGGATACGGGCGCGGCTGTAGGGCTTGCCCCGATGTTGCTTCGATTGGACGATTTTGTGGAATTTTACGCAGACGAGGAGCCGCCGGAAGACGAAACGTGAAAAATACGGAAATAAATACAAAAAAGATTTCGCTCCCCCGTTGACTTGACGGGGGAGATTTGTTATAATAATATATAATGCTATGACTGTATCTATTATTGGGGGTAAAACCTTGAAAATAAAGTTTTGTTTGAAACGACTGCTTGCTTTGATCTGTGGACTTTTGCTCTGCTGTCTCTTGGCAAGCTGTACCGAAAAACTCACCTATACCATCCAAGCCGGATCCGAGCTGCCTGATCCCGAGGATCTGTGCGACGCAGAGGGGTTGACCTACGATTCTGGATATGACCCCACTTGTGTCAACCGCGCAGGAACCTATGAACTTGCACTGACGGATGGCGAAGGAAAAAAGTATCTGTTGAAACTGACGGTTAAAGATACAAAAAAACCTATTGTCGTGTCTCGCCATGTCTATTACGCTGTGGGAACCGAAGATCCCGATGCCATGGACTTCATCAATACCATTAAAGAAGCGGATGACTATACCGCCTATTTTACCTGCGAGCTTCCCGATATGACACAGATTGGAGATTATGACATATCCTTTCGAGTCAAAGATGCCAGTGGCAACGTTTCTGATGAATGTTATTCTATCTTGACGGTTGTGGAGGACAGACAGTCCCCCGTATTTATCCACGTGCCCGAACTTTCGGCTTACGTGGGAGAAGCCATTGCCTATCGTAAGGGACTGATCGTTACCGATAACTGCAGCGGGGACGTGATCATCGATGTGGACACATCGCTTGTCAATCCTGAAGTGCCGGGGGACTATACGGTGTCCTACAAGGCAACAGACGCTCGCGGCAATACGGCATCTGCCCAGACCGTGATTCATATTTACCAGAATCAGATCACCGAAGCCCAGTTGTTTGAAAAGATTGACGCATTGATCGCGCAGATCACCACGCCCACCATGACGACCGAAGAAAAGCTACGCGCTGTTCATGCGTATGTACAGGAGCATATCTCTTATACGTCGGATTCGGACAAATCCGACTGGGTGCGCGCTGCTTATGATAGCCTGTTTGTGACAGGTGCGGGAGACTGCTTTAACTATTTTGCTGCGCTCAAGGCGTTTGCTATTCGATTTGGCGTAGATTATCGTGAAATCGAACGAACGCCCGGCGTTGCCGAAGGAACGCACTTTTGGTTGATGGTGAATTTGGGCACCACGCAAACCCCTCGCTGGTATCATTATGATGCCACAAGACTTCGCAACACCTACGACAACAGCGGTTGTTTGCTGACAGAAAAGCAGATGTATGCTTATAACCGTATGGCGGGAATGACCTTTTACGCATATAACGCATCCGCCTATCCCGCCACCGCGACAGAGATCATTACTCCTACACCCGCATTGCAACCCTATTATTGATAGTTGTGTGAAATTGAGAGTTGCAACGATGTGCTGTCTTTGACAAAGGAATGTGCTATGCTAAAAAATATACTGCAATATCTTGAATATACTGCCGCTCGTATCCCCGAAAAGCTTGCTTTTTCGGATGGAGAACGTATGCTTACGCATGGTGAGACCTTGACACTTGCTCGCCGTGTGGGAACCTATCTGATCCACAAAGGGTTTCAGAGAGAACCCGTGCTGTTGCTGCTGGAACGGTCTCCCGAGGCAGTTGCGGCTACGCTTGGCGTTATCTATAGTGGCTGCTACTATGTTGTGTTGGATACCGATATGCCGATTGCCCGTATGGGTCAGATCGTTGATACCATGAAGGCGCGTGTCTTGATCTGTGACGAAAAGCATCAGAAAAAAGCCGAGGACCTTAAAGAAAATGGCTTGTTTGAGGGAGATGTGCTGTCTTGGACCTCTGCCAAAGAGACAGACGAAGACGCTATGGCGCTTGACCGTGTGCGACAAGGACAGATTGATACGGATCCAATATACGTGGTCTTCACCTCGGGATCTACGGGAGTCCCCAAAGGCGTTGCCGCCTGTCATCGCTCTGTGATCGATTACACCGAAGCCTTGTGCGAGGTTCTGCCTTTCTCTGAAGCGACGGTCTTTGCGAATCAAACCCCCTTGTATTTTGATGCGCCGCTCAAAGAGATCATGCCTACTTTGAAGTACGGAGCGACGGTTTATTTAGTGCCGAAAAAGCTGTTTATGTTTCCTGTAAAGCTCTGTGAGTATCTAAACGAGCATCACATCAATACGATTTGTTGGGTCGTGTCGGCGTTGACCATGATTTCCGGATTGGGGGCTTTGGAAAAAATGCCGCCCCGATATCTTACCACCATTTGCTTTGGCAGCGAGGTGTTTCCTCGTCCGCAATATGATTTGTGGCGATCAGCTTATCCCGATGCCCAATTTTTTAATCTGTACGGACCTACGGAAGCTACGGGGATGTCCTGTTATTGGCGTGTGCGCGATCTCGCACCTGATGAACCGATTCCGGTGGGCGTGCCTTTCAACAACACCCGGATTCTTCTGCTTACCGATGATGGCAAAGAAGCCGCTCCGGGAGATGTGGGGGAGATCCATATGCAGGGAACTTGTGTGACGTTGGGCTATTATGCTAACAAGGAAAAGACGGCAGAAGCCTTTATACAGAATCCTTTGAATCCGCACTACCCCGAGTTGATCTACCGTACCGGGGATCTGGGACGCTATAATGAGCGAGGGGAACTGGTGTTTATTTCCCGACGGGATGCTCAGATCAAACACATGGGACATCGTATAGAGCTGGGAGAGATTGAAGCCGCGGCTTCCGCTGTGGAAGGGGTTGGTCAATGCTGCTGTGTATACGACGCGCCCGGGAAGCGCATCGCACTGTACTACGTCGGTGACGTCCCGCCCAAAGAGCTGATCAAAGCTTTGAGGGATACTTTGCCTCGTTATATGTTACCCTCCATTTGCAAAGTACTTTCTTCGATGCCCAGAACTCCTAACGGAAAGTTGGACCGAAAGGGGCTTCGCGAGAGAGCGGAACGTGAGGAATGATTGTTAGAAATAATCTGTCATGATAGAAAGGATATACCATGAACGAACTGATTGAAATTTTGACCGAGCTTCATGATGATGTTGACTTTTCCACAGAAACAGGTCTTGTGGAAAATGGCATTCTGAACTCTCTTGACATCGTCGCTATCATTTCGGAGATCGACGACCGTTTGGATGTTCAGATCCCCGCTGAAGAGATTCTACCTGAGAATTTTGACTCGGTTGAAGCTTTATGGGCGTTGGTACAGCGACTCGATGAGGCGTAAGACTGACCTATGAGCTTTACATCTGCGGCGTTTCTGCTTTTTGCCGCATTGACACTCCTGATTTACTACGTTGTTCCTAAACGCGGTCAGTGGATCGTTCTTTTGGTGGCTTCTTTTCTCTTTTACTGGGCAGCGGGAAGCTGGTATCTGCCATTTATTCTGGTTACGATTTTATCCACTTGGTTGTGTGCCATGGGGATTCGCCGTCGTGACCGTTTGGACGAGGCATACCTTGCTCAACACAGGGATAACATGACGAGAGAAGAACGCAGAGGATTCAGAAATGAAGCCAAAAAGAGAAAACGTCCTTATCTTGTAGGTGGTCTCATCTTCAATTTCGCCATCCTTGCCGTTTTAAAATATACCGGTTTTGTACTGGGGGGGGTCAATGATCTGTTGTCTCTTTTCGGTGACGTGTCTGTGACGGTTCCCTCATTGATCTTGCCCTTGGGTATTTCCTATTACATTTTCCGCTCCACCGCGTATCTCATTGATGTTTATTGGGGTAAGACCGAAGCGGAAGGGAATGTCGCCAAATATGCGCTGTTTGTTTCTTTCTTTCCCGCTGTCCTTCAAGGCCCTATCAGTCGGCACAAGGATCTCGCACCTCAGTTTTTTGCGCCGCATAAGGTGGAATGGTCCAACCTCACCGAAGGTGGGGTACGGGTACTTTGGGGCTTTTTCAAGAAAATGGTGATCGCTGATACGGCTATGATCGCGGTGAAATCCATTGTTGGCGAACCCGGCGTTCCGGGAAGTCAGCTATCTGGGATGTATGTGCTCTTGCTCATCATCCTGTACTCTGCCGTTATCTACGGTGACTTTACGGGCGGGATTGATATTACCATCGGTCTTTCTCGTATGATGGGACTCAAGTTGGCGGAAAACTTTGATCACCCGTTCTCTTCACACGCCACCCAAGAATATTGGAATCGTTGGCACATAACCATGGGATCTTACTTTACCGATTATGTGTTCAATCCCCTCTCTATCAGCGGTCCCATGAAAAAGCTGTCCAAATGGAGCAAGGAAAAGCTCGGACGAGCCGTAGGGATGCGCCTGCCTGTGTATCTTGCTACCCTGATTACCTGGTTCTTAACCGGTCTTTGGCATGGTGCGGCGTGGAATTTTATCGTCTGGGGATTGCTCAACGGTGTGGTGATCCTGATCTCCCGTGAACTGTCACCACTTTATGCCAAGTTTCACAAGAAATTTCCCAAGCTCAAAGGCAATGTGCTTTACGGCGGTTTTTGCGCTGTGCGTACCTTTTTCCTGATGGGTGCCATCCGTATTTTGGACTGCTACCGTGACGTTCCAGCCACTTTTCGTGCCTTTGCTTCCATCTTCTACGATTTTGCCTCCTGGGGGGATCTCGCGGATGGTCAGGCGCTGAACCTTTTGGGACTTGAACTTGGGCAATGCATCATGATCGGACTTTCTGTTTTCGTGGTATTCTTGGTTTGCCATCGAAGTAAAACCAAGCCCGTGCTGACTGAGATTTCGGAACGTCCTTGGCTGTTTGGCTGTGTCTGCGCTGCTTTGATTTTGGTGATTTTGATTTTCGGCAGTTACGGAATCGGCTTTGACGCAGGCGATTTTATTTATCAAACGCAGTTTTAAAGGGGGAAGTGATGAAAACAAACAACAAAGTGATCCGCACCTTAGCGATTGTCCTCCCTCTCCTTTTTGTGGTTGCTTTTTTGATCTGTGCAACGCCTGTTCTGCAACCCAAATATATCACCGCTTCTCCCGAAGGGTCACTGACTGAAGAATACTATGATGCGGTCAAAGAAACCCACCACGACGTATTGTTTATCGGGGATTGTGAAGTCTATGAATCCTTTGTACCCGCTGTTTTGTGGAAGGAATACGGGATTTCCTCCTACGTCAGAGGCGGCGCGCAACAGTTGGTTTGGCACTCCTACTATATGCTGGAGGATGCCTTGCGATACGAAACACCCCGGATCGTGGTGTTCAACGTGCTGGCACTCAAGTATGGTGAACCGCAGAAAGAAGCCTATAATCGCTTGGCGTTGGATGGTATGGAGTGGTCTTTTGTCAAATGGGATGCTATCGAAGCTTCTATGACGGAGGACGAATCCTTTGCCTCTTATGTATGGTCCTTCTTGCGTTATCACAGTCGATGGAACGAGTTGACCGCAGAGGACTTCACCTATGCTTTTAAGGATAAGCCTACCGTCTCCGACAGTGGCTACCTCATGCAAACCGATATTGTGCCCGCCAAACCTACAGACGAAGCGCCTCGCCCTCTCATTGATCCCGCTCTGCCGCAGACAGCTCTGGATTATCTTGCCCGTATGACTGCGCTGTGTGAAGAGAAGGGTATTGAGCTGATTCTTATCAAAGCCCCCACCAACGCCATGGCATATCATTGGTACGATGAATGGGACGCACAGATTGTAGATTACGCGTCGGAGAACGGTCTCGCATACTATAATTTTATCCCCCAGGCAGACGAGATCGGTTTGGATATGACCACCGATACCTACGACGCGGGTGTCCATCTTAACGTTTACGGCGCTGAAAAGTTGACTAAATACTTTGGAAAGATTCTCGTGGAGCATCACGATGCCCTGGATCGTCGGGACGATCAAGCGCTTTCAAACGTATGGAACGGTCGTGTTGCGGCATATAATCTTCGAAAAACAGAAAAAGCTGACATCAGTCAAAACAAAACGCATTCATAAACCCAATAAAGAAAGGAATTAACATCATGAACAAGACCCTTCGCATTCTGGCAGTTCTTCTGACAGCCCTGACGCTCATCCTTTGCTTCGCTTCCTGTGGCGGCGGCAACGAAAGCAGTGCAGACGGCTATACGTTTAAGTCTCCCAACGGTGTTACGATCGCCATCGACGCGCGTCACGACGATATCATTCCCAAACTGGGCGCCTATAATTCTGTTAACATAACCGACGCCTGCGGCGGTTTTTCGGGCAAAGACCGTATTTACTACTACAACGGCTTCCGCGTATATACCACGCCTTCCGCCAAGGGTGACGTGGTCAATATGATCGAGCTGACAGACGACTCTGTTTCTACCCCTGAGGGTTTGACCATCGGTTCTACCAAGGATGCCGTGATCAAGACCATGGGTAATGGCACGGCTGTGGGCAGTAACCTTTCTTACGAAAAAGGTAATACCAAGCTAGTATTCATCTTCCGTGATGATACGGTGACCAACATTCAGTATCTTCCTAAATAAAACCCAATTACAGAAAAAACACCCCTGACCACGAGAGTCAGGGGTGTTTTCTTGTCAGTAGTTGTGATTGGTTTACGGAACAGGCGGCTCCAAGGTCACGTCGATCACCTTGGCGAAATGGCAGGGCGCAGTTTCATTGATCCCACCTCTGTAAGTTACGTAGAGAACGGTTCCGACGTCTATTGTGTCTCTTGAAGCTTCAGCCGATGTGTTGTGAAGGCTGACATAAATATAATATTCCCAACGGTCCCCGTAGGGCTGGATAAGGAGGGAATTAGGGTTGTCTTCATAGCAGGTCTCTTTGACAACCGTCTTCATCACATATGCGTACTCAGCTTCTTTCGCAACATGGTTTTCATCAAATCGGACAGCCACATAATCGTAGGATGCTTGGTTGGGTACACGCCAATAGAAAACGTTTGTGTCTGATTTATAGGCTTGGGGCCGCCCCCACGCCTGAATGAACTCGACATAGGTAAAGCCCTTCAACCGTTCAGTCGAGGCTTCTTCATAATCGTTGACGGTGGACAGGGGCGGGAGGACGGTGGGGTCTATGACGGTGATGGCCCCCTCAAAGATCTCAGACTCGTCGCCGTAGTGCAGCCAAAGGTCGTACTCGCCCGTGGCCGCATCCTCGGGAATGGTAAAATATCCTTGATGCCGTCCGATCTGCCCCGTGGTGATCTCTTGAGTCACCACGTCCTCGTCATAGAAAAACTCGCCTTGAATCACCTTTTCGGGATCGTCGTGATGCACCAGCTTAGCTTCCGCGGAGAATGCCATGCTGCTGCCCGTGATGGTAAAGGGCTCGCCCAGGTTGGTGACCGCGGTGGCGATCTCGTAGGACTTCCCTCGCTCAAAGGTTTGTGTACCGTCAACGATGCTGTAATGGAAGTCAAAGCGGCTATGGGTGCCTTTGACGGTCAGCATATTTTCTGTCACGCTATGTCCCAATAAGTCGAAGCTTACGGCGGATTTAGTGTTGACAAGGAACAGGTAAAGGTCGTAAGAGCCTTCTGTGGCACCTTCGGGTATCACGAAGGTGGCATCCCAATAAGTAAGGGAAAGGGCGGAACTGGCGGAGGTAGATAAAATGTCCATAGCTACTTCACCTGTTATGGCAGAAGGGTCTGTGACATTTTGACCGTGGGGGGTCAGGATTGCCTCTATGCTATAGTTCAACGCGGTGAGACCTTCGGAAGTCGTACTCGAGGAAGGATAGAGATGATTGATGCCATCAACCATGAAATCAATGGTCACAGTCTCTCCATAGACGTATACGCCTTGGGAAAGATTGGGGAAAACGGTGATGGAGACGTCGCCCGTGACGGGAAGACCCGTCCTGACGATGGTGACGGCATTCTCAAAAACCTGATATTCCTCCTTGTAGGAAAGCACCAGATCGTATGTCCCCGCCATGGCATCCTCGGGAATGGTGAAGAGACCGCTGTGCTTGCCCACCCTGCCTTGCTCGATGGTCTGCACCACGTAGTCCTCACAATAGGCAAAAAGACCGTTGATCCTGCCCTCGGCGGCGTATACATCTTCGCTGCCGTGGGGAACCAGCCACGCGTCGGCAGAGAAGGCCTGACTGCTCCCCGTGACGGTGAAGGGCATCCCCAAATTTGTCACCTTGGTGAGGATTCGGATGCGGTCACCGGGCATATAGAGTGCTTGTTCGTCTTCTATGCCGTAATCAAAGGAAAAAGTGGGATGGGTGGGACCTGCCCCCGGGAGGGTGGTGACGGGCCCTGCCGCCCGTCCCGCGGCCAGGATGCCCAAAGTGACGGCAACGGCCACCAGGGCGCAGAGCATGGCCACGCCCCATCCGCTGTTGATGAAGCGGACGAAGCCGTTTCTGCGCTTTTCCATGGGGATCACCACCGCCTCATAAGGCATCTCAGCTGCCTCGTCAATGTAAAGATCGTTAATATTTGTTAATGTACTTGCAATGTTGAGGGTCTTCATGGGTTGTACCCCCTTTCCTTCAAAAATGTGCGAAGTTTGTCCCGCATCCGAGAGAGGCGGATGGACACTGCGTTAGGTGTCATACCGTAACCTTGTGCCAGTACCGATACCGAGCGATTGTACCAATGCCGCCCCACGAACAGCTTTCTGTCCAAAGGCTCGCTGGATGCGAGAAATTCATCCAGAAGGTCACGAAGATGGCTGTCGTCCTCCTCCTCGGGGGCGGGAATACACTCAGCCAGCTCGGAGAGGGACATCACAAACTCGGCGTTGCGCTTTTTCCGCTTGTGACTTTTCAAACGGTTGATGGCGATGTTTCGGGTCAGCTTGCCGAGATACGTCCGCAGAACCGAGGGCTTTTTCGGGGGAATAGATCCCCATGCCGCCACCCAGGTGTCGTTGACGCATTCCTCGGCGTCCGAGGGATTGTCCAGAATGCTCATGGCCACGGTGCGGCAGTATGTGCCGTAAGCCCGCTCCGACTCCGCGATGGCCGCCTCGTCCCGCTCAAAGTACAGGGACACAATGTCACTGTCGTCCATACCAAGACCTCCTTTCTGTGTTCAGGTCGTGCTTGAAGGCTCCTTCACCCTGATACACAACATTTTTTGGGGAATCTTTCAGGAAAATTAAAAAATTATTCGCCATCCGGAACTTCCGTTTCTACGTTCGGCTCAATATTCACGATCTTCATATGCTGAAATATGTGTTCGTGATCAATGGGATGTTTATCCGGGAGCGGATTACCCGCTTCGTCTGTTTCAACATAGGGAGGAAAGCTGATGATGTCTTCATAAGTAAAACAGAGGTAACCTTCGTTGATACTGTAATAAATTTCCGTATTGTCGGGACCACCCCATATATCACAAATTTCAGCAAATTCCTCCGGCGTGGATCGCTCGGCACACAGTCTCATGAGATCTGACGAAAGATATTCAAATTCGTATATGTCGCCGTTGGCATTGAGGCGAATGATCAATTCGCCAAAATCTTCTATACGGCAAACAAAGCCTTCTCCGTCGAAATTTGCCTCGATGCGGATACCCGTGTACAGCATAGGCCAACCGTGATCCGCTAGAACACGCTTTACGATGCCGGTGGCTTGCCCTGCGGTTACGGTGGCATCGGCATATTGCAAGGATGCATCCTTGAAGCGTTTGAGCACTTGCGTACCACCGAACAGAACGTATTCCACGCCCCTGATGTCGGTATAAATATCCTCAATTATCGGCCCGTAATCGGAGGATGTGGAGACGATAACGCTTTCCTTGAAAGCGAGAGGGATGGTTTTGTCATCAAGGGTGAGGACGATATCCGCGTCGAAATTGGGTTCTGTGACGATTTGTTCAGTTTCTTTGGCGGTGTTCGATTCGGTTTCAGGCGTTTGTGTCACCACAGGGGGCTTTACAGGTCCTGTGGCCCGCCCCGCGGCAATAATACCCGCCATCACCGCCGCCGCCACAAGGCAACAGATCATAGCCACGCCCCAACCGCTGTTCAGAAAGTGGCTGAACCGTTTTCTACGGGAGACATTGATGACCTCCAGCTCAGGGTTCGGCATCTCGGCGGCCTCCTCGATGAATCTGTCGTTGACGTTCGTCATTTTCTCAAAGATCTCAAATCCGCTCATGGTGGTCATACCGTGTACCCCCTTTCTTCAAGGTAGGCGCGCAAGGCTTGACGGGTACGCTTGAGCCGTTGGGACACCGCATTGGCGGTCAGCCCATAGCGGGGAGCCATCTCCCGTACGGTGCGCCCGTACCAGTACCGTCCCATGAAAAGCTGACGGTCAAGGGCAGGGGTGATCTCTAAAAATTCATTGAGGTAAGCGCAGAGCTGGGTGTCGGTGGTGTCCTCGGGGACGGGGATGCACTCGGCCAGCTCGGAAAGAGCGATCACCAGGTCGGGGTTGCGCTTTTCTCTGTGTCGCTCTTTCAGGCGGTTGATGGACAGATTTCTCGTGAGCTTGCCGAGGTAGGTCCGTAGCACGCTCGGCTTTTTTGGGGGCATGGATCGCCATGCCGCCACCCAGGTGTCGTTGACGCACTCCTCGGCATCGGACTCGTTATTTAAAATATTCATGGAAATGCCGTGGCAGTATCCGCCGTACTTGCGCTGGGACTCGACGATGGCCTGCTCGTCCCGCGCCCAGTACAGATCAACGATGTCATGGTCTTTCATGTGATGACCCTCCTTTCTGAATTGGGGCTTTCACTTATAATCACAACAGCGGAGAGAAAATCTGTCAAATACCTTTGATTATATTATACTACAAATAGAGGAAGGTTGCAAGTTATAACATGCAGAAAAAAGGCTGTTTCTCGTGGATGTAACACGGGAAACAGCCTTTTCTTTATTACGGATGATGAATCGGGGGATCAAAAACGGAAAAAATTTGCTTGTGCGCCGTTGGCGTCGAATAGTGCCAATGACTGAGATGCTCTGCCTCCGGTGGAATATAGTAAGTCAGAGAGGGAGGAGCAGAGGGATCTTCCGCGTATGTATCAATCAAAACCAATTTGATCTTCATGCGCTCAGGCAGGATGCTTTTGATGTAGACGGTTGCCCGCTTTCCAACAAGGGTAGGGGAGCGGATTTCGGGACAGGCATCTTCTTTCACTTCTGCCAGCCCTGCAAGATTTGGGGTCAGCTCCACAAAAATGCCATAGGGCTCGACACTTCGAATGATTCCCGCTACCGTTTGTCCTGCCCTGAAGCAGGAAGCATTTTCTTCCCATGTGCCAAGAAGCTCCCTCATGGAGACAAAGATCCTACGTGGGAAGCCATGGATATCGCGTTCTATGTTCTTAACAACGGTTCGGATCAATTGACCGTTGTAGAGTCTGTCTTGCGGGCGGGAGATGCGGGAAACCGAGATGGTATCTACCGATAAAAGCGATGAAATGCCGCATCCTATGTCCACAAACGCACCAAACGTCTCCATATGTGTGACTTTGGCAGGGATGATATCCCCGGGACACAAGGAAGACAGATAGTGGTTGATGCATTCGGCTTGTGCCGCGCGTCGTGACAGCTTGATTTGCCAGTGCCCGTCTTCCCTTGTCATACCCAACACTTTAAAGCAAACGGCTTTGCCTACGCGGGTCAGAATGGCGATGTCTTTGACAGGTGTTTGACTCATGGGAAAAACCACTTCTTCGGCAGGAATGACAGCGCGAACGTCAGAAAGCGCGGGGAGATCTATATGTAGATTCATGTCACTGTCGCATAGGTATGCCATGCCTTCGAGGATTATGCCTGTATGCATGGCACGCTCCAATCCTTGGAGGCTTGAAAGGGTTTCGCGGTTACGGGGGAGGGAAAGAAGCTGTCCCTCGGGCAGATATGTGTTTGTGAAGACGGCGGAATCGGAAATCGGTTGGCTCATGGCAGTTTCCTTTCTTTTGTTGGATTTGTATATCATATGCACATAAAAAAGTGGATAGAACCGGGGATTCCTTGTGAAAAATGTGATATGACACGATAGATTCAAAAGGGAAAACGAGAGAAAATGAGAGAAAACGAGAGATTCGCTATAGGTAAATTAAAAAAATCAAAAATTTTTTCGAGAAAGGTATTGACAAAGCAAATCGATTGTGCTATAATAGGCGAGCATGAAAAGAATGCTAATTTTCGGAGGAACAAAAAATGTCCACATTTATGCAAAAAAATGAAACCGTGGTGCGTAAGTGGTATGTGATCGACGCCGCCGGTAAGCCCCTCGGTAAGACGGCAGTTGCCGCAGCTGATCTGCTTCGCGGTAAGACCGATCCCACCTTTACCCCCCATGTTGATTGCGGTCACTTCGTTATCATCATCAACGCTTCCCAGGCAGTGCTCACCGGTAACAAGCTGGAGCAGAAGTACCACTACCATCACACCGGCTATATCGGCGGTATGAAGGCTGTTAAGTACAAGACGCTGATGGCTGATAAGCCCGAGCGCGCTATGGAACTTGCTGTCAAGGGTATGATCCCCGACACCGTCATCGGCCGCAAGGCTTTCACCCGTCTGAAGGTCTATGCAGGTGCCGCTCATAAGCACGAGGCTCAGAAGCCCGAAGCTTACGAGATCTAATTTAGGAAAGGAAGGACATAACCCATGTATACAAGTGCAAAGCCCTACTTCTACGGCACTGGCCGCAGAAAGAAGTCTATCGCTCGCGTTCGTCTGTATCCCGGCAGCGGTGAGATCACCATCAACGGTCGTTCTATCGATGATTACTTCGGTCTCGAGACTCTGAAGCTCATTGTGAACCAGCCCTTCGGTGTCACCGGTACTACCGGTAAGTTCGATATCGTTGCTAACGTTACCGGTGGTGGTATCTCCGGTCAGGCAGGTGCTATCCGTCACGGTGTTGCCCGTGCTCTGGTTTCCGCTGATGCAAACTTCCGTCCCGCTCTGAAGGCCGCAGGCTTCCTGACCCGTGACCCTCGTATGAAGGAGAGAAAGAAGTACGGTCTCAAGGCCGCTCGTCGCGCTCCTCAGTTCTCCAAGAGATAAGTTCTTATCTTATATACAAAAAGCTCTGCTACGGCAGGGCTTTTTGTTTTGTATTCGTAGGGGCGGATTCTATATCCGCCCGTTTTTATTGCGGGAGCATATGGAATGCTCCCCTACGAGTAAGGCGGTTCAATTTTCAAAGAACCTCGCCGTCCTATTTACTTTTTGCCGTTTTTATGGTATAATACAACTAATAGATAAACTTGAATTTGACGAGGGTGTGAATGATGAAAACATTATTCATGATTGGCGGCACGATGGGAGTGGGCAAAACAACCGTGTGCCAACAGTTAAAACGAGATTTACAGAATAGCGTATTTCTTGACGGAGATTGGTGTTGGGATGCAAGTCCGTTCCAAGTAAACGATGAAACAAAAGCAATGGTGACGAATAATATTTGTTACTTACTCAATAATTTTCTGAAATGTTCTGCATACGATAATATTATTTTTTGTTGGGTGATGCATGAGCAGAGTATTATCGATTCCATACTTGAAAAGCTGGATACACAGAACTGTGAGGTAAAATGCATCTCGCTTGTAGCGGATGAAAAGACTCTATGTGAAAGATTATCAATGGATGTAAAAAGAGGTATTCGCTCTGAAGATGTAATTGAGAGAAGCATAGCAAGAATACCGATGTATCAAGCATTGGATACCATTAAAATTGATACAAACGCAAAAGCTGTGGCTATGATTGCCAATGAGATAAAGCAGTTGCAATACTGACAAATTCCAATTTATGAAGAAATATATCGCAAACATCATTACAGGTAGCAGAGTTGCCTTTAGTTTGCCGCTTCTGTTCATTCCTCTATCATCGGCATGGTTTTACATATTCTATCTTCTTTGTGGGCTTACCGATATGATTGACGGAGCGATAGCGAGAAAGATGGGAGCGGTTAGTAAATTTGGAGCAAAACTTGATACTGTTGCTGACTTTGTATTTATGTTCGTATGCTCAATAAAGATACTACCCCTAATACACATACCTGTATGGTTATGGGTGTGGATTATCGTTGTTGCGTTGATTAAGATATTTAATATTGCGTTAGTCTTTATTCACAAGAAAAAACTAATATCAATACATAGCGTGTTAAACAAAATTACGGGATTCGCTTTGTTCTTTTTTCCGTTGTCGCTGACTTTGGTTGAACCCATTTATAGCGTTGCTACAATATGTTTACTCGCAACCATTGCGGCAATGCAAGAAGTTTATTTTATTGCAAAAGGGCAAGAGGTCTTATAGCCAATTCCCAATTTCTCGAATAGAACCACGTCGAATGTTGGTGTGATTTTGCTACAAGCGATTCGTCGAAATTTTCAGAAAGTGCATTTATTATGGAATTTAACGAAAAATTACAGGAATTAAGAAAGCAAAAAGGGCTTACGCAAGAGGAGCTTGCCGAGAAGCTTTACGTTTCCCGAACTGCTATTTCAAAATGGGAGTCAGGCAGAGGATATCCGAATATAGAGTCACTAAAAGCGATCGCGAAATTCTTTTCGGTGACGGTTGACGAGCTACTCTCTACCGACGAGGTATTGACGATAGCCGAGGAAGACAACAAACGAAAAGAAAAGCGTTTTCGTGATTTAATATACGGATTACTTGACTTGAGTATCGCAATGCTCCTTTTTCTGCCGTTCTTTGCTGAAAAAGCGGACGGAACTATTCAAAGTGTTTCGCTCATCACACTTGGCTGCGTTCAGCCATACTTAAAAATAACGTACCTTGTCGCTGTTATCGCAATGACAGTAATGGGTATTTTGACACTCGCATTACAGAACTGTCAAGCGATGGCGTGGGTGAAAAGTAAAACGACGGTTTCACTCACACTCGGAGCAATCTTGGTACTGCTCTTTATGATAAGCTCACAGCCGTATGCCGCCGTGTTTGCGTTCGTATTGTTAACCATCAAGGCTTTGATGTTGATAAAACGGCAATGATACGAAACGTATCACGCCTGTGACAAGCCGTTTCTTGATTATTCTTATGCCTTCCGCTAAAATGTATTCAGGCGAGAGCCAATATACAAAAGGAAGGTTAAAGAATAATGGAAAAGAAAAACAGCAGATTGTTTTGGGTAGGAGTGGGCTTGCTTGCGGTATTTGTGTTGTGGACTGTGTTAATTCGCTTCGTTGACGTTGAGGCAATCGGTCCCCGACAATCGAGCGTGGGCTTTGCTACGCTGAACGGCTACATTCACAATCTCACGGGTGTGAATATGTCCTTGTACATAATTACGGATTGGCTTGGTCTTGTTCCGATTGGTGTTGCATTCGGTTTTGCCGTTCTCGGTATTGTGCAATGTATCAAAAGAAAGAGTCTATTAAAAGTTGACCGAAGCATCCTTACACTCGGTGGATTTTACATCGTTGTAATGGCGGTATATATCCTCTTTGAAATAGTTGTTATCAATTACAGACCGACACTCATTGACGGATATTTAGAAGCATCCTATCCGTCATCAACAACTATACTTGTGATGTGTGTGATGCCTACGGCAATGATGCAGCTTCGTACCCGTATTAAAAACGACTTATTCAGACGATGTGTAATGCTTACGATTACCGTGTTTATTACCTTTATGGTTATAGGCAGACTTGTGTCAGGCGTACATTGGATTACCGATATCATCGGCGGTGCTTTGTTGAGCAC
>JAZSFA010000133.1:0-17213 GCA_045531965.1 Eubacteriales bacterium | reverse complement strand
GTAGCAAAACTTCCTTTTTTAGCAAGGATTTTTTGCTTTTGCAAAATCAAGTTGATAGCAATTATGTTTTTCGAAAATCTTTCTTGCGGCTTCCGCCGCGCGCCGAGGCGCTCCCGGCCGCCCTCGGCACTGCCGGCCTCCTAAGTGAGGTGCAGGGGCTCCGCCCCTGCACTCCTTCAGCCCGATAAACAACAATTTACCTCCCCACATTTCAAAAATACTTCCGAAAGGACTTACCTATGAAATCCAAGCAAGTACCCGCGAACACACCTAAAATCACCCTCCGCCTGATCGCCACCGCCATCCTCGGCGCGTGGTTTATCACAGCCTTTTTCTTTAGTTTCAGCGACAAGTCCATACTTGACCCCGAGATGGTCTACACCAAGAGCTTCGGTTGGTTTTTGGGTATCTGGGTCGTCCTCACGGGCATCCTGCTGGCCTACGGAGCCATTAGTCCCAAAGTCATCCGCATAACGGGACTTACGTCTGCTCTCGTCTACTGCCTCCGCATCGCTTTTATAGCATGGGACAATTTCCTCACCGTGGGGCTTTGCGCTGTCATGGCCTTCATGTTTTGGCTGACCGATTTTGATTGGTCTTGGATCGTCAAAATGAATCCAAGCCGCAGGACGCAGATCACGCTGACGGCGATTTTCGCCGCGCTCATAGGCGGCTTCGTGTTGATCCTCATGCTGATGGGACACTTCACCTACACCGCCGAGGCGGGCAACAGCACCGCGGTCTACCGCCAAATGCTGTGGCAAATGAGCCGTCATTTCACGCCTGACACCACCCTGGAGTTCGGGGAAACCGTATCTCACTTTGCTGTGCATTTCTCCCCCATCTTCTATCTGTATCTGCCCTTCTACATGGCGATCCCCTCCCCCGTGACCCTGTACGTCCTGCAAACGGCGGCGGTGCTGTCGGCGGTGATCCCGCTGTCCAAGATCGCCAAGGCCAAGGGACTGTCCAATGGTATGACGGTGGTGCTTTGCCTGTTGTTCTGCCTGTTCCCTGCATTGATCGGCGGCACGTCGGGCGGTTTCCACGAATATGCCCTGTTGATCCCGCTGCTTCTGTGGCTCATTTGGGCATTGGAAACGAGAAAGATCTGGGGGGTTATCACCTTCGGCGTGCTGTGTCTCTGCGTGCGGGAAACGACAGCTGTGTACCTCATCGCCCTGGGACTATATTGGCTGATCGCTCATGGATTTTCGAGGAACCATGAACATAAAAAACAAGACATCCTGTCGGGTCTTATCATGGCAGCTATCTCGCTTTTGTATCTTTGTGCAACCCTTGCGATCCTGACCTATTGGGGTCAAGGTACGCTGATCACCCGCTTTGCCAACGTCACAGGCATCTATAACACCACCTTCGGCACACTGATCAAAGAGTTTTTCGTCAATCCCGCGCTGGTGCTTTATGAGATTCTGACCACTTCAAAGCTCCTCTTCGTGTTGTGCCTCCTACTTCCTTTGGGCGTGTTGCCCTTCGTGAGAAAGCAGAAGTCGGCTTTGATCCTGCTTCTGCCTTTGGTGGTTTTGAATCTTCTGAGCGATTTCTCTTACCACATCCGTTTTGACTATCCTTATGCCCTCGGCAGCATCGCTTTTCTCTTCTATATGGTCATTCTGGCACTCTCGGAGAGACAAAATCGCCCCGAACACCATCCCCAAATCGCCCGTTGGATTGCCCTTGCCTTCTGTTTTACCCTTATTGTTGGGGCTTACCGCGGGGCGAACGAAAGCTATCAATTCGAGTATTTATGTAGTGGCACACGTGAGCCTTCGGTCATTACCGAAGCACTGGAGATTATTCCCGAGGGGGCGTCTGTCTCAGCTTCGGGCAGGCTTCTCGTCGCCCTTTCGGATCGTGAGCAAGTTTACACCTTGAGTCACAAGGTGGATACCGAATATGTGGTGCTGGATCTTCGCGATGAATGGAATCAGATGTCAGATGCAGCCAAGACCTTGGAAACCTACAGATCCAATGGGTATTCTGTGGTAACCATGACCGACAAAATCATCGCCGTTTTGAAGAAAGGAAATTGACATTGATGGAGTTCAAAGATATCGGATACAAAAAATGGCTCAAGATCTATGTCCCCGAGGCGACTTGCGCCTTCGGTGATCCATACTGCATTCACGTCAAAAAGGGAGATCCGCGCAAGCTGATCTTCTACTTCTGCGGCGGCGGTGTGTCTTGGGATAAGGAAAGCGCGAAATGGCCTTCCAATGACGAAACGGCTGCGCTGGGTCACGTGGGACTGTATACCGTCTGTGCTGATCCCGTACCTGCCATGTATGCCATTGAAACAAATGAAAACAGCGGTATTCACTCCACGGGGGAGGAAAATCCCTTCTCTGATTGGAGTGAAGTGATGGTGCCCTACGCCACCGGTGATTTTCATGCGGGTGCTGGGGATCTTTCATTTACGGCCGCTGACGGCTCGCAACGCATCCTGCATCATCACGGATATTTGAATTTACAAAAAGTACTCAGGCTCACAAAAGAACTCTTCCCTGAGGTCGACCGTCTGCTGATCTGCGGTGAGAGCGCGGGTGGCTTTGCGGTGCCTGCGTTATCAGGTGACGTGATGGACGTTTATCCTGATTGTGATGACGTGACCATCCTTTGCGACAGCGCTATGGTCCCCTATAGCGATTGGTCAAAGACCGTTCGTGATGTATGGCAATGCCCCCGGCATATTGCCGCTCCTGTTCACAGCGACAACGTGGTGACCGACTGGTTTACCGCTCTTTACCAGAAGTACGGTGACAAGCCCAGGTATCTCTTTACCTGCGGAAACCGTGATCATGTGCTGATGCTTTTTTGGCATTATGTGATCGACGAGCAGTTCATCCTCGAAGAGTCTTATGCCGTGGCGTTCCAAAAGGCACTCAAAAAGATGGTAGCTGATTTCAAGGTCTTGACGCCCAATTTCACCCTTTATATCCACGATTTTCTGAAGGAACAGCTCGCCCCCGGCGTTCAACATTGCATTATCGGTACACCATTCTTTACCCAAGGAAGCATTGACGGTGTGACACCCCTCAAATGGTTAGCCGACGCTATGAATGAGAAGTCATATAACGTGGGAATGCGTCTTTTGGAGGAATAAGCGCGTCAGCGTTATTTGGCAAAGGAAAAATGGAAGATTTACAGAAAATTCTCACATTTCCCCTTGCCATACCGCATGAAATATGATATACTATTATAGTTATTGAAAATTTCCAATTTTATCATAGAGAGGTACTATTGTGATCGTAGCATTAGAAGAAGCCAAGCGTGAGCTTGTGGATCTGAGTCCTGATATCAAGGAGCTTGGCAACGCGCTTCGTGTTGATTTTCTCACCACCAAGGTAGAGGAATTGGAGCAGGAGACCCTTGCCCCCGACTTTTGGGGCAAACCCGAGTCTTCCAAAATTCTGCAAACCATCAAGCAATATAAAGATACCGTAGAAGGTTATCACGCTCTTTGCGCTCGCTTGGAGGATGCCATCGCCCTGGCTGAAATGGCAATTGAAGAAAACGACGAAAGCTGTGTGGAAGAGGTTCAATCCGAGTTGGAAGCCATTAAAGAGGAAGCCGAGCATAAGCGCATTGAGGTACTGATGTGCGGCGAATATGACAACAGTACCGCCATCGTCTCCTTCCATCCCGGTGCCGGCGGCACCGAGGCTCAGGACTGGTGTCAGATGCTATACCGTATGATCACCCGTTGGGCTGAGCGCAGTGGCTTCAAAGTTAAGCTCTTGGACTGGCTGGACGGCGATGAAGCGGGCATCAAGTCTGCCACCATCATGGTTGAGGGTCCCAACGCCTACGGTTATCTCAAGAGCGAGAACGGCGTTCACCGTTTGGTCCGCGTGTCTCCCTTTGACGCCGCCGGTCGCAGACAAACCTCCTTCGCCTCCATCGAAGTCATGCCCGAGTTTGCCGAGCTTGACGAGATCGAGCTTCGCGAGGATGAGTACGAGTTCATGGCATACCACTCCAGCGGCGCGGGCGGTCAGAACATCAACAAGGTGTCCTCGGCTGTTCGTATTACTCACAAGGCCACGGGCATCGTGGTGGCTTGTCAGACCGAGCGCTCTCAGCTCCAAAACAAGGAGACAGCCCTCCGCATGCTGAAAGCCAAGCTGATGGATATCAAGATCCGCGAAAGACTGGACACTATTGATCAGATCAAGGGTAATAAGAACAACATTGAATGGGGGTCTCAGATCCGTTCTTACGTGTTTATGCCCTACACCCTGGTCAAAGACAACCGCACGAGCTATGAGGAAGGCAACGTAGAGGCTGTCATGGACGGCAAGATCGACGGATTTATCAATGCCTATCTCAAGCATATTACCAGTAAATCTTAAATGGAAAAGCTGTCGCTTGATTTGCGACAGCTTTTCTATTGACGATTATTTTTGGGTGTCAGGTGCCTCTGTCTCTTCTTTGCAGCATAGTCCGGGTTTCCTCCTTCACCTCGCGGTGCATGATCAAAAGAACCAACAGATTGATGACCGTCATAACAGCCAACGCGACGTCTGCCAGCGTCCACGCCGCTTTTGGAGACACAACCGCCCCTGCCACCACAGATATGGCATACGCGATGGGAAACAGGCTTTCAAGGATCCGAAATAGGCGCGGTCTGCTTTCAGAGATCGAACGCAACGCCGTTTTTCCGTAATGAGCCCAACATAAGATGGTTGCCACACCGAAGAAAAAGATTGACAGGGAGAATAGCCAACCTGACCAATCTCCCAACACGGTTACAAACGCTGCTTTTGCCATACGCACGCCGTCTTCGCCAAAAGAAGTGGTACCACTATCGCTGACTAAAATCGTCAGCGCGGTCATCGTGCATAGGACCACGGTGTCCACAAAGACTTCCACAATGCCTAATACGCCCTGCATTGCGGGGCTGTCCGTTTCTGCCGTGGCATGTGCCATGGGTGCAGTACCGCATCCGGCTTCATTGGATACCAATCCGCGCATGATGCCGTAGCGTACCCCTTGGGAAGTCAGAAAACCTAAAAATCCGCCCCCCATGCTTGAAAAGTCAAATGCTTGGTTCATGATTTGGGTAATCGCGCCGCCGATCCGCTCGCGGCGCAGAATCAGAACCCCCATGCACAGAAGCAGAAAGATCAGCGTCATCAGCGGCACCAGTTTTTCAGTGAGAGAAGCAATCCGTCCAGCACCGCCTTTCAGAACGGCAACGGTGCATACTGCCACCACTACGCCTGTCACCCACAACGGTATGTGAAAACCGATTTCCATAGCACTTGCCACCGCGTTGGATTGAAGCATACTCCCCATGGTGAAGGTATTGACCAGGCACAATACACCAAAAACCGTAGCGATCCATTTCCCGATCTTGGGAATACCCAGTTTTTGAAAGCCGTCACGGATGTAGTATGGTGCGCCACCCAAAGGACTTCCCTGTTCATCCCATCTGCGGTGTCGTACCGCCAGACAAATTTCGGCATATTTCAGCACCATCGCCACGAGAGCGCTGAAAATCATCCAAAATACAGCACCCGCTCCTCCGAGATACAGGGCAGTTGCCACCCCCACAATGTTCCCCACGCCTAATGTTCCTGCTAATGCCATGACCATAGCTTTAATCGGCGAGACACCGTTAGCAGACCTCTGTTTTTTCAGAGAAGCCAAGACCCTGATCGGGTGAAACACGAAAAAAGCCTTCAATCTTATGAGATAGAAAACCCCTGTGCCCAGTAGGAGTATGGGTAAAAATGACCACATCATTGACAAGCACCACCTCGCCCTCGGCTCAGTATATGCGCCCACCCATTTTTTCAGACCAAACTTTAGTTTCTCTTTTAACCGAATATGAGCTTTGTTAATATTATGTGAATAATACGGTAAACCCCTTGATTTTTTTTGAAATTGGTGTAGAATATGACTGTGGCTGGCACTTGATGACGCCGAGTGCTAATTCTTACAGTGGCAGCCAATTTAGACAAACGTAAAATATGCGTCAAACGCACTTCATAAGGAGGAAGTATTCATGAAACTCAATCCCCTGTCTAACCGTGTTGTGATCAAATTCGTCGAGGCAGAAGAAAAGACCTCCGGCGGTATCATTCTCACCGCCGCCGCGCAGGAAAAGCCCCAGATCGCCGAAGTCGTTGCCATTGGTCCCGGTAAGGTCAATGAAAACGGCACCCTCTGTCCCATGACTGTCAAGGTCGGTCAGAAGGTCATCGCCAGCAAGTATGCCGGCACCGCGGTCAAGCTGGACGGTGTGGAGTACACCATCCTGCCCGAGGATGACATTTACGCAACCGTTGACTGATCGTCAACATCATACATGAATCGGAGGTAAATAGCGTGAAAGTTGATCTTAAACCCAAGTCAACTGTTTCACGCACAATTCTCCCTAAAAATGGGTCCCAACCCATTTTTGCCTAACGGCACGGTCGAATTACCAAATTTATTTGTGCCGCCTTATGGCGGCGGAATGGAGATTACAATGGCAAAGAACATTCTTTACGGAATCGAAGCAAGAAACGCACTGATGCGCGGTGTTGACCAACTGGCTGACACCGTCAAGATCACGCTGGGTCCCAAGGGTCGCAACGTGGTTCTGGATAAAAAATACGGCTCTCCCCTGATCACCAACGACGGTGTGACCATCGCCAAGGAGATCGAACTGGAGGATGCCGCTGAGAACATGGGCGCTTCCTTGGTGAAGGAAGTTGCCACCAAGACCAACGATGCCGCCGGTGATGGTACAACTACCGCTACCCTTTTGGCACAGGCATTTGTCCGTGAGGGCATGAAGAACGTCACCGCAGGCGCGAATCCCATGGTCCTTCGCAAGGGTATCAAAAAGGCTGTAGATGCCGCTGTGGCTTCTCTCGTTGCCGCTTCCAAGCCTGTCAATGGTAAGGAGGATATCGCTCGCGTCGGTACCATTTCTGCCGGTGACGAGGTCATCGGTCAGCTCATCGCTGACGCTATGGAGAAGGTCACCTCTGACGGTGTCATCACCGTGGAGGAATCCAAGACTGCCGAGACCTACTCCGAGGTAGTTGAGGGTATGCAGTTTGACCGCGGCTACCTGTCTCCCTACATGGTCACCGATACCGACAAGATGGAGGCTGTCCTTGATGACGCCCTCATCCTGATCACCGACAAAAAGATCGCCAACATTCAGGAGATCCTGCCTCTGTTGGAACAGCTGCTCCAGGCAGGCAAGAAGCTCCTCATCATTGCCGAGGACGTAGAGGGCGAGGCTCTCACCACCCTGGTGCTGAACAAGCTCCGCGGCACCTTCACCTGCGTAGCTGTCAAGGCTCCCGGCTTTGGCGACCGCCGCAAGGAAATGCTCCGCGATATCGCTATTCTGACGGGCGGCGAGGTCATCTCCTCCGAGCTGGGTCTTGAGCTGAAGGACGTTGAGATTTCTCAGCTGGGTCAGGCACGCCAGGTCAAGATCTCTAAGGAGAACACCATCATTGTGGGCGGCGCAGGGGATTCCGATGAGATCAAGGCTCGTGTCAGCCAGATCCGCTCTGCCATTGAGACCACCACCTCCGAGTTTGACCGCGAGAAGCTCCAGGAGCGTCTTGCCAAGCTGGCAGGCGGTGTAGCCGTGATTAAGGTTGGTGCCGCTACCGAGGCTGAAATGAAGGAAAAGAAGCTCCGCATCGAAGATGCCCTGAACGCCACCAAGGCAGCTGTAGAAGAAGGTATTGTTGCAGGTGGCGGTACTGCTTACCTGAACGTTATCGCAGACGTGGAGAAGGTTTTGGAGACCGTTGAGGGCGACGAAAAGACGGGTGTCAAGATCGTTCTGAAGGCTCTGGAGGAGCCCGTTCGCCAGATCGCAACCAACGCAGGCTTTGACGGCGGCGTTATCGTCAACAATATCGTCAATTCCGGCAAGATCGGCTATGGCTTCGACGCCTACAACGAGGTTTACGTGGACATGATGGGCGCAGGTATTGTGGATCCCACCAAGGTGACCCGCTCTGCCCTGCAGAACGCCGCATCTATCGCTTCCGTCATTCTCACCACCGAGAGTGTGGTTGCCGACAAGCCCGAGCCCAAGGAAGCTGCTCCCGCCGCAGGCGGCATGGGCGGCGGTATGGGCGGCATGTATTAAGGAATACGCAAGGGGGCTTTTTGGAAAAAGTCCCCTTGGCCCCAAAAACTTTTATCGCATAAGGAAAAGAGAGGCTTCGCATGAAGCCTCTCTTTTCTTTGTATCGCGTCCTACTTTGGCCATTCTTTTTTCCACTCATCTCTCATGGCGTCGTCCATTATTTTTTTGGTTACCCACGTAGAAGCATTCAGAAAATGCCAGGTTTCGGCAGAAACGGTGTCCTTCCAACCCATCAGATAGGCTGTGAAATCGTCCACCACGTCTCTTTTTCCTATGCCCATAATGCTGTCATGGAGATAATATCCTGCACATTCGCTTGCCTTTTGAGGATAATACAGGTCCTCGGCGCCGAATTGGTGGAACAATTCGTGAGCAATGGTTATGGCAGAATAACCTTTGGGGTTTTGAAAGACAACAGAAAGCTTATAAACGGCCTTAGAATTTTTAAACTTATGCTGCTTTGCAAAGCTTCGGGCGCTTTTGTCATAAACAATCACGAGCGAGACATGATCTGCATCCAGTTTTTTCTTGAAATAATCCTGTGCCTCTTTCAAGGTGGAGATGGAGAGGAATTTTTTGACAACCGCATAGCCGGATCGAGGCGTCATATCAGGGGGCATATCCATGTGATAGTGATAGCCGTTGAGCTTCAAAGGTACCCCTCTTTTATGCGCCTCTTTCTCAATCATGGAAAAAGCGACCCGTAATTCATGATAATATTGATTGACTGTTTTTTCAGGGAAATCCTGCGGGGAACTTTTGACGAAAAAGGAAATGACCGCTACCTTGCCCCGAAGCACCGGGCAAACGCCCGCCAATCGGTTTGCAACATAGTAGCTATCTCGGATTTGTGGATAATCTTCAATTTTATACATAGCATCACCCCATAGGAAATTGAACGTCTACGCCGCCAAAGGCATCAGCCACTTCGGCATCGTGCGTCACAAGGAGGATGCTGGCTTCTCGTTGCATAAACTTTACCAAGTCGATCATTTTTTGCTTAAGGCTTTGGTCAAGCCCTCGAAAAGGCTCATCCAAAAGGATGATGTCAGCATCATAGGCTAACGTGCGTGCCAAGGCGACACGTTGCTGCATACCACCGGATAGCTCCATGGGGTACAGATCGGCGGCATCTTCAAGCCCCACAAGAGAGAGATACGCTCTTGCCTCGTCCAAGGTATCCTTGGTATCGGACATGACCAGATTGACGTTTTCCAAGGCAGTAAACCACGGCAGGAGTCTTGGCTCCTGGAACTGCATGGCGATCTTATGGGAATCTGTGATGATACGCCCTTTGTCGGGTTTAATGAGTCCCGCGGTCAGGCGCAAAAGCGACGTTTTCCCCGAACCCGAAGGTCCCATGATCACCTTTATCTCTCCGGCTTTCACCGAAAAATCAAAATCCCGCAGGATGGGGGTCTTGCCCAAGGTCAATGATACCCGATCGAATACAATTGCGTCACGCACGGGCTGTCACCTCCTTGGATTTTGATGCTCGTTTCTTTCTCGACCGCAACAAGCGAACGGCACAGAGCAAAACCAGTTCGAGCAGAAGACTCATGAGGATCACGGTAACCGTCCAAGCGAATAGATCCACCGTTTCCAAATACTGCTTAGCTTCCGACAGCTGTCTGCCAATAGAAACCGCAGGCACGAGAAGGATCTCCGCTGCCACACCTGCTTTCCAAGCAAGTCCCACAGCAGAACGACAAGACGCCACAAACGCCGGGACGACAGACGGCAAATAGATTCTCGTTAACTTTTTGCGAGGAGAAAATCTGTAGACCTTAGCCATCTCCAACAAGTTTACGTCCACATCCGCCAGCGCTTCATGAAGGTTAGCCCAAACCACAGGCAATACCATAAGGATAGCAATGAAGGACGGTAGAGTATCTCTGTCAATCCAAAGATACGCCAAAATAATAAAGGAGGCAACAGGCGTCGTGCGGATCACGGTGATCATGGGATAGAACAGCGTGTACAAAAAAGGAACAAAATGGGTAGCAATTGCCAGCACAACACCGCTGCACAGAGCGATCAGGACGCCGTACAGAATACGGATAAGAGAGGTACCTACAGTCACCCAGAAGTCCTTCTCCTGCCCCAGTGCCCACAGGCGCAGAAGCACCTCCTTGGGCGTTGGGAGCAAAAGAGATTCGCCAACCTTGATTGCGGCGATCAGCCAGACGGCGATCCAAAAGGCAATCACAATCAGATAAGACAAACACCTGCGCACAGGCAGGGGGATCTGTTGCCAAACCTTTTTCATCACTCAGCAACAATAAAGTAAAGATCGTCACCGGGAACAGCATTTCCCACGGCTGCGGGCGCGATGCTATGAAGGACAGTATAGAAGCCTGTGAGTTTGGTCTTCATGTCTTCACCGGCGAGGAAGCAGATGTTGCAATTAGGGATGGCTTTGGTTGCCACGGCAGCCTGAGCAAATACGCCCTGCTCAGCGATTATGGCACCTGCCTCGGCGGGGTTCTCTTTGACAAAGTTGATGGAAGTCTCATACTCAGCAAGGAAGGCTTTCACGACACCGGGATTTTCCTGCGCGAAGGCTGTTCTGACAACAATACAGCCCTGAGCGAGAGAACCGGGATCCGTGCATTTATCCCACTCGGCAGTGAGATCAAGATCAACGGAAAGCTTATCATTGGCGGATTTAGCAATGGTCACCATGGGCTCGGGAAGCACGGCAATTTCCACCTGACCTGCGACGAGTGCTGTACGCAGATCTGCGGGCTGGGCGTAGGAGGTGTCAATGGTTACATCGGTTCCGGGCTCAAGACCGTTGGCTTTGCAGAGATAGGTAAAAATAAAGGAAGGATTCTGTGCAGGGCAATAAACGGTTTTTCCACGGAGATCTTCCATAGAGGTGATGGTTTCCCCTTCCCCCGTCATGAGGTAAAGAACGCCTAAGGTATTGACAGCAACGACCTGCACAGCACCGGGCTTCTTAGCGTTCAGTGCAGCGGCGGCGTTGGTGGGCAGTGCTGCCATATCTACGGAGCCATTGATCAGAGCTGCGGTGATGTTGGAGGCATCAGTTTCCACAGAAAAAGTGTACTTATTTGAGGCTTCGCCCTTGGCATTCTTATCCATCAAAGGAGCGATGCCAAAGCCCGTGGTGCCGTTAAGCACCATAAATCTGACGTCCGTCTTTTCCGCTGTCACGGGGTTTGTTTCGGGGGTGGATTCCTGAGGATCACTGCTGTTGGGCGCTTGTGTGTTGACGGTTTCCTCAGGCGGATTTTCAGGGGTACAGGATGCAAAGACCGCTACAGCGGTCAGGATCATGCAGACGGCAAGGAAGAGAGATAAAAACTTGGATTTCATGGGATATTTCCTTTCTTAATGAAAAATTTGACGTAAAAATTTCAGAGATGGGGATGGATTTCGTAATTCTGCAGGGCTTTCTTCCGGATGACATGAATCTTATGCCCATCTTTGGCAAGGATACCTTGTTCGGTGAGTTCATCAAAAGCACGGTACAGAGAAGCTCTGCCCACCCCTAAGATCTCAGCCAGCCTGGTCATAGACATGGGCAGGACGACTTCGCAGGTTTCGCTATCGACATCCAGTTGATCACAGAGCCAAGCACAAAGCTTTTCCTCGGCAGTACCTGCGCTGATGCAGGCGATCCTCCGATGGAGAAAACGGATTCTATCCGCCATAAAATTGATGTAGCGCAAAGTCAGTTCCGCGTCTTTCGCCAAAAGCTGTTTGAACACCGCTTCGCTCATGCACAGCGCTTCGGTATCTTCGCAGGCAATGATCTTTGTCACCGAGGCTTGCCCGGTTTGATCAAACAAAGTGGCAACACCGAAGATATCACCGCTTTTCAGAATTCGCAACAGCAGCTCGGAGTTTTTCTCTAAGGTATAAACGGTTGCAGAGCCTTGTCGGATCATACATAAAAAGGGACGGTCATCTTCGCTTTTCAATTCTTCCCCTTTAGCAAAGCCAATGAGCGAACATCCCCCGGCGGCAAATGACAACGTGGTCTCGGAACAAGCTGAAAAAAGTGCATGACTTTTAAGAATTTGCTTTGCGGTTTCAATAGATGTATTCGTCATCATTTAATCACCTCTTTTTGTCTCATTTGAGACACTTTATCATAACATACTTCTCCGATTTTGTCAATAGGTTTTTGATACATTAAAAAAAAGACTGCGCTTAGCGCAGTCTTTTGAGGGCAGTTGATCAACCGTCCGACATCGAACGGTAAATTGTCTCGGCAGTCTCCGAAATAAAGGATATTTCTTGCTCCTTGGCCGTATTTAACCGTTGTTTTATGGGGCGTCCCCACACGTGAAAGAAACGAGGTCCAATCCATTCGTTCCCATGGCAAGGCTCAAAAACACCCTTCAATATAGATAAACAAGCTTTTTCGGGCTTCATAAAGATCACCTTCATAGGATGCTTGATGAGCGCAAAGATCATCTTTGGATAATGGTTGGTGATACCTGTAAAACTAATACCCGGATGTGTGATACTGTAAGAGACGCTCGTCTCTTCCCTGCTTCGCTTACACAGCGCGTACATGAGATACCGTTTGGCGTTGCCGTAGACCTTGGAGGCAGCAGGGCGATCCGCAAAATCAATGCTCCGCGGGTCTGTTTTGGAATAATTGTGAGCGATGCTGCCCACGATCACCACCCGACCTTGCTTTGGGGCGAGAGTAGACTCCATGGCGCGGATCATGTAGTAAGGGGAGACGAAATTGATCTGAAAAACGTTATCGTAGCCCGTGTCACAGATCTTTCGTGGGATGCTGTAAGCTCCCGCGTTACAGATCAGCACGTCGGGCGTAAAGGTCTTCAGCTGTTCGGTAACAGCCTTAACAGAAGTCATATCTGCCATGTCCGCCGTCAGGAGGGTGATGGAAATATCGCTATAGGTTTGGGTTATCTCCTTTTGAAGCGCTTCAGCACGCTGTCGGTTGCGATCCACCAAAATGAGATCCGCGCCAAGGTAGGCGAGGTAATGACACAGGGCTTTACCGAGTCCTCCGGTGCTGCCCGTGACAACCACGGTCTTACCCCTCAGGGAGGCTGTGTACCGTCTCAGCCACGCTTCATATTTGATATGCTTGTTTTTCACAGACACAGCCTCCTTTCGGTTTCTTACGCTTCTTTCTTTTTCAAAACTGCCCATGCAAGGGGAATCAAGGCAAGGACAGGCAAAACAGCCATAACAGACTGACAGCCCTGCTCCTTAGTCGGATCTGTTTCCGAAGCATTGTCGGTTATCTGCTCTTCCATAGTTCCGCTTTCCTGAGGCGTTGTCTCTTCGGGCAGATTGTTTTCCATTTCCCGGGCAAGAAGCAGATCCAACAGGGTATGGTCAGGTGTCCATGAATCGCTTCCCTTCTTATAGTTCAAGGAAACGGATGCGATATTGGTTCCGTTATAGCTTTCCTCTGAGTACCCGATACCCAAATTATCGAATCGGAGCTTTTGGGAACGGGTGGCCAAGGCGATCTGGGAGCCGGCGGAATTGAGGCGGGAGTTCTCCACCTTGACGATGCTCTTACCGGTGGCGTCGAACAGCTCCACTAAGCCGTAATACTGCTGACCTGTACCGTCGGTCTCGTAGACCACGCCGGGGTTGGACAGGGTCATGGTGGCGGCAAGGATGCCGTCGAGATAGATCTTGATTTCTTCCCCGCTGTCTTCACATTTGATGCTGATGAACTCGCCCTCGGTGTAGGTGAAGCCTTCGGGATAAGGGATCGTGCCGTGGGTGGTAGCGATGCCTAGTCCGTCGGTCGCGTATTTCTTGATGTGATAGACCAGACCGCCCTGCTCGGGGGCGAAGCCAAAGCCGCTGCCCGCAGTGGAGGAACTGCCTCTACCACCGTTCTCGGCGTACCAGTCCCACTCAAAATAGTTGAAAGTGGTATGGACTTCCTGATTAGCCGCGGCTGATTGAGCGGGGTTGTAGGGTCTATAAATGCCGGGCATCTCTCCACGCAGGAACACATAGGTGTTGCCATAGTCGATCATCTGAAGGTCAACCACGAAGGTATACGCGCCCTTCACGTCCTCCCATGTGCGGAGGTCAACGTAGCCCGACATTTCGGCATACTTACCATTGTCCCCCTTTCGAACGTTGGCATAGCAGTTGGACGTGCCCTTGGCGATCTGGAACACCTCGCCGAAGTTGCCGTTTTCCACAGACGCTCCTGCGGTGAAGCTTTCAAAATCGTGAAGTGCCATGATGTCCACCACTGTCTTCTCAGGGGTAGGTACGGTGGGCAGTCCCACGTCCTCGCCCGGGAGGGCTTCATGGGCGTCAAAAATGTACTCAACCGTATAGTCCTCAGCCACGGTTTTACAGCTTTCGGTAACATAGGCAAAGGAGAAGCGGTTGTCGGGGGCAGTATCGCCCAGATCCATGAATGCCATAGGGTCACCGTTGTTCACCGAGTTATCCGCCCACTTGAACTTCATGTCCTTGAGGGTGCCGTCTACGCCAATGAGGGTTTTAGAAAGTCTCACCGTCATATACTGACCATCGATGGCGTAAAGCGCCTCGCCCACCGTCTCAAATTCCCAGGCGTTGTTCACGAATCTCTCCACCTTGACGGCAAAGGAATCACGGTCGCGGTTGAGGACGAGATCATACCCCCCCCAGCCGTTCGTCATGTCTCCATCAACATCCAGAAACAGGTTCATCCAATTCTCACCGTTGTCTACGATGATATCATTGTCACACTTGACGAGGAAGTAGAGATACTTGTCATCCTGGGAGACCTTGGCGTAATCAAAGTCGTTGCGACCCGTGTTGTTGATATATCTGTAGGACAGATCATAGGAACGGGAGTTGCGAAGTTCCACGTCATGGAGGGTATCGGTATAGGACAGCTCGATATCCTTCCAGCTGTTCACGTCATAGATGTTGACGGTGGTTTGGTGGTCGGCTGTGGGAAGTTGTTCAATCCCCTTGAACTGACGGATGTACTGGCACATCTGATAGTAATAATTATCACCGAATCCGTAGCCCTCGTAGTTACGCATGGGCTCGGCGTCGCGGGAGAACATAGCGTTGAATTGGTCAACGTAATAGAAGTTGTACTGACCGTTTGCCATGGGTTGAAGCTGACCCGGCTCGGTGTAGGAACAGCCCGCGATCCACTCGTTCCAGCCCGTGATCATGAGGACGAAGGGATCAGACGCATCCACGCGCTTATCAATGAGGGATGTCGCGGCGTTGAATTGGAACTCAAAGCCCGTGCCGAGACCTGCCTCGTACACAGAAGAAAATTCCATGTCGTTTTTGCCGTTGTTGGTTTGCACACCGTTCGCGAAGGTGCGTCCCTTGCTCATAGTGGGATGGTGTCCCAGCGCGATGGAGAGCGACTCGTATTTCCCCTGTGCGTCACGCCCCCAGCCGCCGTTGACTGGGCGGTAATTGCCTTGGGCATTCACGGTATACTCCTGAAGCCAAGGCCAATAGTTATTGGCATCCGTCCAAGCCCAACTGCCACGGAGAGTAAACTTCTCATTGATCTTTTTCATCATGGACGCAGAAACGCCGTTACCGTTACCAAACAAGAGAGGCTTCCCTTCCCACATGAAGAACAGCTCTTGATACTTTTCCCAGTTTTCCTCGGAGTAAACGGTGCGGAACAGGGTATTCATATTGGATTCCAGCGTGGAGGGATTATCACCGCAGAAGAAGACGATCTGAGGGGTAGAACCTCCCTCGGCTCTGATCTGTAGCCAAGTATCGAAGAGGGCTGTGTGACCCGCGGGGAAGGTCTCGGCGTTGGACACGTCCAGATAGATGAAATCCACACCTGCTGCCTCAAACATGGCGGCATGCTTTCGGTAAACCCAGGTATCTGTGTTGACGTAATAGCCGAAGTAAGGCTCTGCCCAGTAGGCTTCGCCGCCGCGGCGGTTGTTGAAGTGATCCAGGACTCCTTCCATGCCACCGTCCACGTAGAGCTTGGTGTTATCCTGCACGTGGACGCCCGCGCCCACCCAGCAGAGGAAATAGAACAGACCTACGTAGCGGTTCTCGTTAACGGTGGATGCGGCTGTATTAACCGCCACAGTACGGTCGAGATCGTCGATGGCAGTCCAGGTGCTATAGTCCACCACGCGGTCGGTGTCGATTGCCTTCGCGGTCTGATCCACGCTCACATTGGTAAAGGAGATGTTGTCAAGGTAGCCGTCGAGATCGTTGACAAAAAACTCAAAATAACCCGAGACGTAGATTCTGCTGTCATTTGTTTCAGCTTTGACACTTCCCTGTCCGTCCTTGACGGCAAGATAGCCTGCCTTGGTGTAATCCACGGTGGCGATTGTGGTCTCGCCGCAAAGGAGAACGATGCTGTCAAGGTTTTCCTTGACGGTAAAGCTTTTGGATTCCGAGAGCGTCACGCCGAGGTCAAGCGTAGTCTGAAGACCACATTCGGGTTCCTTGATGGTCAGCTTTCCGCTGTTATCAAAGATGAACCAAATGCCTCTTGCCGTGTCGGTACAGCTCACCTTGGAGGTGCGGACTCCCACGGAAACTGATCCGCCTGTTAGCGCGAGATCAAATTTCAGGGTGCCTTTTTCCAAACCGTAGTTGTCTCCCAAGCCGATGGCGGAGCCGAAGGAGAAGCTACCGCCATCCACGCAGGTCAGGGTCTCCCCCGACATATCCATATTTTCGGCATTGGAGATGGACAGCTCGGGTTGCTTGGCGTAGTAGGTGGGGCGGGTCACGGCGAAATCATACACGTAGGTGTTAAGCGTGCGCTTAAAGTGATCGTAGCCTCCCTCGTGCTTTTGGATATTGACGCCCTCGTAGGAGATGACGGTCTTATCGTCCGCTGCCACGGGGAGGGTCAGAGAGGCGACTAAGGTAGTAGCCATCATGAGGATGGACAGGATCAGCGCGAAAGTGCGCTTGAAGGGGTTCATTTTCATGAAACGGTCTCCTTTGATTTTTATTTATCGGGAGATAAATTGTTGTTTGCGGGAGTACGGCCAAGGGAAACTTTTTGCAAAAAGTTTCCCTTGGAACCCTTCAAAAACCTTAAAAAAGAATCATTATTAAAGGTTCTTGGAGGGGG
>JAZSFA010000067.1:0-6814 GCA_045531965.1 Eubacteriales bacterium | reverse complement strand
GTGGGGGCCTCGGTCACGTCCACGGGGGCGTCGGTGGGGGCTTCGGTGGGAGCCTCGGTCTCCTCGGAGACGGTTTGCTCGGGCTCGTCGTCGGGGTCATAGAAGTCGGCCTCGTAGAGGTCGGTGGGATCGTTCTGATAGAACTTGACCCACGCCACGTCAAAGGTCTCCTGGGCGAATTCCTCGGCATCGTAGAAGGGGACCAGACACAGATTGAGGATGAAGTAATTACCGTCCCAGCCCGGCTCGCCCGTCATGTAGAAGATGGTGGTATGCCACTCACCGTCGGTACCCACTGAATCGTAGTAGCACATATCCAGGTCGTACTCGGGCGTCGCGCCTGTACGGTAGGACAGACCCAAATCCCCACCCTTGGCGGATGAGGTGCGATAGCGGACGACGATGTAGTCGCCGCGGGTGCCCACGATGTTACGGGGATACTTGGAGCTGAAGGCATAGGCATAGCCCTCGGGAGTCAGGGAGGTGATGCGCATGAAGGACAGATCACCCTCGGTGATATAGTCCACGGCGGCGTTCTCGCCCTCGAAGGCCTTGACCACAGACTCATCGGCAAAGTCGATCATTTCCATGAGCTTGTATTCTTTGTCCTCCTCGCTCATGCCGGGGATCTCCACAGGCTTGATATCCAAACCGTCGGGCTTACCCGTAAAGGTCACGAGGGCGAACTTGGAGACATCCTTGGAGCCGGGGCCGCTGATGCCGCGTCCAAACATGAGGTGCCAGTATTCGTTGGGAGTGGTTGCCTCGCCGTTGGTGGACAGCACCCAGGCGTAGTTCATGGTATCACCGTTCTCCACGGTGCGGTCGGTCAGACCCAGGACGGTCTGGAGGTGAATGCGGATCTCGTAGCGGAGTACCTGATTTTCCTTATCGTAGTAGCCCACGAAATCCTCCCCCGGCTTGGGCAGATAGGTGCCGAACCAGTTGAAGGTCAGGGACTCGTTGGTTTCGCTGTGAACGCCGTAGCCCAGCTCGATGTAGTCGTTGGTGCCCGTAGCGTCGGCGGGGGCAATGCCTACCTGGAGACAGTTGTAGGCCCACAGGTACATATCGCCGCCCATGGCCTCGGGGGTGCAGGCAAAGCCGTTGACGAGGTTGACCTCAAAGGCGAGATACAGATAAGTGCCGTCCCATCCCCAGTAGGGCTTGATGGCGTCGCCCTGAGTGCCCTCATAGAAGATATGGAAGTCCTCCTCGGTGGAGCCGTCCGGGCCTGAGTTGACCAGCCAGGACAGGTAGTCCTCATACAGCTCAAAGGGCAGATATTCGTTCTTTTCGATGGTTCCGTCCACCTTGGGGGCAATGTGCAGGAAGGGGACCTCCCAGGCTACGTCTCCTTCACCTGCCTCACCGGCGAGGATCTCGTCGATCTTCTTGGCCTCCTCGGTGTAGTGTCCGTCCTTGTTGACAACGGCGGATGCGGTAATCGTGCAAAGAATCAACAGAGCAGTCAAGCAAAGAGCAAAGGTAAATAGCTTTTTCATGTTTATAGCCTCCTTGATTGATTTTGGTGCTTACCCCCGCGGCCTTACCGCAGGTTATGTTTTCATTATAGCGAAATCACAAGATTTGTCAATAGGAAGAAAGCAAATTCTGTGCAGTATTTACTATTTTTGTTAAAAACTTGATCCACTTTGACCCTTTTGCCCGCTTCGCCGTCCCCCTTCCCCATCAGAGAAGGCAAAGAACCGTACCGATAGGGCGAAATTCACCTCAAATCGGGATAGGCACTCGGATCGTCCAAATGGGGAATATCGGCGGTCTCGCGGTAGCGAGTGATGCCCGAGGCGCGGATGTCGTCCAGCATGGTTTTGTTCAAGCCCTCAAAGCGATCCGCGGGAAGGACGAACTCGGCGTAGTAGAGTGCCTGCACGCGGGACTGTCTCACATGGGCGCGGTGGTCGTCGCACTCGGCGGCGGCCAGTGCCTTGTTCCAAAGGTCAAGGAGGTATTCGGCAAAGGCGGTCTCGTCGGTGAGTGCGGTGACGGAGGAATTTTTCAATTCACGGCTCCACGCCTCGATTTTCTCGGGATCGAGGATGTCCAGGTTGGGATCCTCGGCGTTCTTCTTGTCAAAGGGGAAGATGCGGTTGGGGGTATCGTAGATAAAGAGGTGGCGTTCGGCTGCCTTCTTTGAGGTTACGTCAATGTATTCGCGGATATACTGCCAGCCCGCGCCGTAGTAGTCGCGGAGGAACTCGTCCATGTGGGCGTAGTACTCTTCCTCGGTCATGTCGGGATTCCAGAGGAGCTTGGCCAGCAGGTAGCCGCGGAGCTCGCCGAACTCGCCCGACAGGGACTGGTAGTTGCCCTGCTCGAACATACCGATGACGTGGTGATCCTTGAAAAACTTGACGTTCTTTTGCAGGACGGCCAGGTTGGGGAACGGGGAGAGGTAGCAGAGGAAGTCGGTGGTGTAGTCCCAGATGTAGAGGTTATTGCAGATGGCCGCCCACTCCTCGATGTCCTTCTTGAATTCCACGTTGTGGGGGCAGCCCGGATCATCCAGGGGGTGGCAGAAGCAGCACTCGATGGAGCAGAGGCGGATGATGACGTTGTCGCGGGGGACGATGGTCTTGGGTGCCTTACGGGTGTAGCGGTAGGCCAGGGTGTCCACGTAGACGTGAGGGTAATCGTCCTTGATATCGTCGGCGATGCGGTTGACGAAGGTGAGGAGGGAGCCCATGGGGGTTCCTTCCCTATCGTCGATGGCCTTGCACTTCTCGCACTGACAGCCCAGCTGGTCGGGGTAGGAGTCCACCTGGGAGACCGAGACGATGGTGGCGGTGGGGTTCTCCTCCAGCACGCGGCGGACGTTCTTGCGGACGTTCTCGTAGGTCTTCTCGTCGGTCAGGCAGGGCTGAACGCCGATCTCGTGGGGGATCTCGGCCAGATCCCAGATGCTGTGGACGAAGCGGCCCGCATAGGTGACGCCGCCTCCCAGGTCGGGCATATCCCAATGGTTGGACTTGACCGCGTTGCGAATATTCATCTTGGTGGGACGGCGGGGATGGAGGATATGGTACCAGTAGGTATCGCGGGAGAAGAAGTAGGGGGAATCCACGCGGTACAGGTCGGCGGGGATGTCCTTTACTTCCCCGTCGTGTACGGTCATGTATGTGTCAGAATAAAAGCGCGCGCCCAGGTAGTCCTCCATGAAGGTGTAGACGCCGTAGACACCGCCGCGGGGGAGGTTGCCCGTGATGTAGAGGCGGGTGCCGTCCACGACCATGGCGTAGCCGTCGTTTTGGATCTCGGCGCGGGCGGCGGTCACCTTGTCGGTGTCGCGGTTGGTCTTACCGATGACGATCTCACAGTCGGCGGCGGGGGTGGCGTCGGTGGCGATCTCGAGGGTCACGCCCGTGGCGCGTACGAGGGTGTCGCGAAGCACCTCGGCGGCATCGCGCTCGCCCTCCAGGGCGGCGGCGGGGAGGATGATGCGGTAGGCGGCGAGGGGGGTGTTAGCGATGAGCATGGTATGATCTCCTTTTGAGGGGATTTGTGCAAAATGGGTTGAGATGATTATAACATAGTGGAGTTTTTTTGTCAATAAATATAAGGAAATTTCAACTCAAAAACCGCGAATCAACTCCACTCCCTCAACCATTCGTGGGATCCGTCCCAAAAAGCGTTGCTTGCAATCCGCGAGACGGTGTGCTATAATACAGACAACGGAGGCCGCCGGAATACAACGAAAGTGAGATATGATATGATCAATTTGGGAAACAAGATCCGCGAGCTGCGGGTGAACAAGGGGCTGACCCAAGAGCAGTTGGCTACCGCCCTGAACCTTTCCCCCCAGGCCATCTCCAAATGGGAGACCGGCGGGGGCTATCCCGACGTGGCCACTCTGCCCGTGCTGGCGGGGTATTTCGGGGTGAGTCTGGATGAGATGTTTGAGTATGATCCCGAGGAGGTGGAGGAGAAGATTCAGAAGGTACTTTACAGATCGCGGGTCGAAGCTCATGGTTTTGAAGAAACCGAAAAGGTTTTGCTTGAGGGTATTGCTGCTTATCCAAGCGGCGATATTTTGAAAAGAGAGCTCCTGGAGCATTACGCGGCACGGATACGTAATGATGGCCGTACCGATCTTGTTGAAAATGCCTTGGATATTGGTAAGCGCTTGATTGCGGATTGTAAGGATTCCTTCATCTATCTGGGTGCCATGGGTGACATGGCGGATATCTACATCCACACAGGCCATTATGAGGAAGGCAAAAAACTCATTGAATCTATGCCCTACCGCTATCATTTGGATATTTACGACAGAATGAGATGCTCCGTTATGTTTCTGAACGGAAAGGACTACCTGCCCGAGGTCAGATCATGGAAGTTGTGGGCGCACCAGGAACTGGAAATGGTCTGTAGTAGTGAAGGTCTGGGATTTTGGGAAATCGGTGATTATGAAAACGCACTTCTGTCCTTTGAGGAAGCAGTGAATGTCACGGAACTTCTCCTGAACAGACAGGTTCCCCGTGAATATACTCCGCTCCGCGGGCCGAACAATCAAGGCTATGCAACCATCCGCATCGCCGCCTGTCTGTATAAATTGGGCAGAAATGACGAGTGTGATGCGGCTTTAGCGAGAGCGTACAATCTGATTCGAGGTTGTTATACCGACGAACAGTGGAACAAATGGGGAGAGAAACGGTTAGAAGACTATCGAGCAGTGTACGAGCGCATGGGTCTGAACGAATACAAGCCCTGTCCGTATTGATCCACCACAAAAACAACAGCCTCGGCGGGGGGCATTCCCTGCCGAGGCTGCCTTTTCGATATGCTCGTAGGGGCGAACTGCGTTCGCCCGCAAATTCCATCCGCACAACGGGCGAACACAGTTCGCCCCTACGGAAACGCTTACTTGATCCTCATCCCCGCGATCCTCTCGGCATCCGGCGTCACGTAAGCCGTCCAATTCGTATGATAGGTCACAAACCCCGGCTTGGCACCCGGCACCTTGCGGACGTGGCGCACCAGCAGGTAGTCCACGGGGATCTGGGCACCGCCCGCGGCCTTGGAGTAGTGGGCGGCGATGGAGGCGGCGTCGGTGAAGTCCTGCGCGTCGGGCTCCTCGCCGTTCGTCACCATGACCACGTGGGAGCCGGGGACGCCCTTCTCGTGGAACCAGTAGTCGTTGCGGTCGGCCAGCTTGTGGGTGATATGCTCGTTTTGCAGGTTGTTCTTGCCGCACAGCACGAGATAGCCGTTGGTGGTTCGGAACTTGGCCACGGTGGGGGCGGGCTGCTTTTTGGGTGCGGCGTAGCCCTTCATGCGGGAGGCGTAGCCCGAGCGGTAGAGCTCGTCGCGGATTTCCGCTAAATCGTTGGCGGTTTCGGCATGGGAGAGGGCATCGAAAACCGTGTAGATATAGTTCAGCTCTTCCCTGCCCAGTGCCAACTGTTTGGTCAGCTCCACCTTGGCGTTGCGGGCCTTGGCGTACTTTTTGTAGTATTTCTGGGCGTTGGCGGCGGGGGTGAGGCGTTCGTCCAGGGTGATCAGGCAGGTGCCGTATTCGCCCGTTTGCTCGTTCCAATCCTCGTAGTCGGTCAGCTCTACCTCCTTGTCGCCCTTTTTGATCAAATAAATGCTTGCGGTGATGAGGTCGCCGTATTTTTTGTAGACGGCGGCTTTTTCGCAGTCCCGCAACTCGCTCTCTTGGATGTCCAGCTTCTTCTTGACACGGCTTTCGGCGTTGGTCAGCAGGCGCAGGATATCCGAGGCGCGCTGGGTCAGGCGGCTGGCCTTGTCACGGGTCTCAAAGTAGGCATCTAAGAGAGCCGAGGCGGTATCATAGGGACGGGATTCGGTGGGGCTTGTATAGTGGGTGAGGGGGCAGAAGGCGTACTCCACGGGCTTGCCGTCAGAGAGGATCATGGTGGGGGCATAGTCGGCGGTCTTGATGCGATCCATGACTGCCGAAAAGCCCTTCCAAAGAGTCTCTGCCGAGGCGTATTTGGCGGGGGTGTCGGGGTGGCGGGTGGAGAGATATACCATCTCTCTTGCCACGGCGGCGGAGATGCCCAAAAAGCGGGAGAGGATGAACTTATCCAGGGGCTTTTCGGGGTTCTCGGCGTTGTACAGTGCGGTGAAGCGGTCGAAGTCCACCTCCAGGGGATCGTCCTTATCCTGGGGCGGGGGCAGCTCGTAGCGCATACCGGGGAGAACCTGCCGCTGGGTGGAGGTGGTGAAGTCCACGGTCTTGAAGGCGGCAATGATGCGTTTATTTTCATCAGCAAAGATGAGGTTGGAGTATTTGCCCATCAGCTCCGCGATGAGGTAGCGGGTGCAGGCAAAGCCCATTTCGTCCCTTGTGTCAAAGCCAAGGGTGACCACCCGCTCAAAGCCTGCCTGCTCGATGGAGGACAGCTTGGCACCCGTCAGGTGCTTGCGCAGGAGCATACAGAACATGGGGGGCTGGGCGGGGTTTTCTTTTGTCAGCTCGGTAAAGCCGATACGGGGGTTTGCGCCTGCGTTGATGAGGAGGCGGCGGCCGCCCTCAAAGGAGCGGATCTGCAGTATGATCTCGTCTCGCTCGGGCTGCATGACTTTCTCAATTCTGCCGCCGAGGGCGGTCTCAGTGATCTCATGTGTCATGCAGGCGAGCATACCTGCGTCGAAGGCCATGGGCGTGTTTCCTTTCGGTTGGTATGATTATAAATTGTTGTTTAGCGGCGGAGGCACGAAGAAAGGCTCTCCCTCTGGGAGAGCTCCCGCCCAGCTTTGCGACGGGCGGGTGAGAGGGTAAAAACGCGAAATGCCGCTAAATACCCTCTCCGTCACGCATGAAGCGTGC
>JAZSFA010000075.1:0-4724 GCA_045531965.1 Eubacteriales bacterium | reverse complement strand
ACCGCGTCGCCGCTTCGCTACCCCTCAAAAACCTTTAAAAAGAATCATTATTTAAAGGTTCTTGGAGGGGGTCTGGGGGGCACTTCTTTCAAGAAGGGCCCTCCCAGGCGTACTCCTAAGCAACAATTTACATATGCGCGCAAAAAAGAACGCTTACCCGCATGGGTAAGCGTTCTTTTCCTTTTTTGGTGCTCAATGCTTGCCGAAGATCAGCTCCCACAGCCACCACCACCAAGGTTTCTTCTCGGGTTCGGGCAGCTGAACGTTGCCATTCTCGTCCGTTTCAGGCTCGGGCCATTCCTCCGGCCATTCCTCCGGCATGGTGTCTGGCCACGTCTCGGGCCATGTGCGTTCTTCGGTTACCGGTTCTGTCTCGGTTTCTGTTTCTGTCTCCTTTTCGGTTTCGGATTCCGTTTCGGTTTCTGTTTCCGTTTCGGTTTTGGTCTCGGTCTCCGATTCAGTCACCGTCTCGGACTCTGCTGAAGTCTCGGTGTCGGTGATCTCTCCCGTGGTTTCGTCGGGCGCGTCGGTGTCGTTGGGATCGGGCGCAGAGGTGGCGGGTTCTTTGTCCGTGCCAACGTCGGTGTCGGGCTCAATCGTGACCTCGGGGGGAGCCGGGATCTCTGTTTCGGGGTCAGTGGGCAGCTCGGGATTTTGGGATTTTACCGCCTGGTAAATATCCGTCACAGATTTGTCAATCCAGTCCTGAACGTTCACGTCCTCGCTGATGGACTTGATGAGATGCAGTTTGCCGGCAGTGGTACCCAGCGCGGCGGCTTCTTCCACCAACGCCTCGGTGACCACGGCGGTGATGACCTCAACCTCCTTCAGCGCGTCTTCGCTTTGGGTATAGGCGGTCAGCTTTTGACTCAGCTTAAGGGATGCCTTGGAGGAACCCGCGGTGCAGGAAATGAGCATTCCCGCGCCCTCGTTTTGGAGATATCCCTGCACGAATAGCTCGTCAACGGTGAGGGACAGCGCCAGCTCAATGTCCGCGCCTTTCAGGTTCGATTCTCCGATGGCAGAGAGTAGCGCCTCGCCGTCCTCATTGACGGCAGATACGCTGACCACACGGTCAAAGCGGTTAAGGCGGTATTCAATGGATGGATTGACATCCACACTCACATACCCGTAGGATTGGGTGTTCAGGATCACGAGACCAAAGATGGAAGCGAACAAAAGACAGAAGCAGGCGGCAACGGCGGCAATTTTGACAACCGCAGAGCGACCGGGACGGCTCGAGCTGCGTATGATCATCTCCGGTTTGATCAGCACTTCTTGACCGACTTGGTAGCCCGCGTTGCGGATCTTGATAAATCTGCCGTCGCGTGTGAGCGCGATCGCTTCACGTCCGTTCGTCTCCATGATCATGACACTCATGATGGTGAAACCTCCTTTCTTGGTATTTGTGAGCATTGTCGCTCGTCAATGTGGGGTAGGGGAGGACGATTCCTCCTCTGCGGCAGCGTTGACGATATGCTTGAGGTACTCTGAAATTACAGGGTAGTCGCCCAAGCAAACTTCTGTGGCTGTCACAATGTATTTACGATGGCGTTCCAGCGTTTTTCGGGGTATATCGCAGGATTCTTGCAAAATTTTCATGGGAAGTAAATGATTTCTTCTCATGTCGGCGATCAGTTCGGGGTGACGGATCAGATAAGCCACCGCCGTGCCGCACGCCTCTCGGGTCTTCTGATGCTTGGGGGACGCCTCGGGTAGCTCGGAAAAGACGATACCGTACTCTGCGATCACGCGAGACAGCCGGCCGATCTCCTCGGCGGCGGCGCTTTGGGTCTCCTCTTGCTCCTGTTCCTGATCGTTGGCAAAGTCCCGCCCGTTCTCCATCTCGTCCTCTAAGGACAAATGCCCCGCGTGGCGGGCTTCGGTGCGGAGATAGTCGATGACACGGTTTTTGATGAGCAGCTTGGCGTAGGTCTCAAACGCGACCTCCGCCTCGGGGTCAAACTTCTGCACCGCGTCGCAGAAAGCACGGAGCGCGATGGCATATTCGTCGTCATGTCGGGTGACGAACCTGCGGCAGGTGGCTGACGCCACGCGAATGATGAACAGATTGTACTTATGGGCAAGGGCTGTCATGGCTTCGTCGTTTTGGGCGGCGAAAGACAGTTCTTCGTTTGTCACGTGTGCCATCCTGTCACGCTCCTTTCTTTAGAGATTAAAATTAACCTTTTAGGTATACTTTTGAAAGCATCTATAGTTTACCACATTTTTATCCGAAAGTCAAGCGTTTTTTATGAAGAAATGTGACTGCTAAAATTTATCTGCGCGGACTTGAACTGTTCATAATTATGTGGTATAATAAATAAGACTATGATATCAGTTGAAGGAGGTGGCAGGATGCGTTTGGCAGAATCGGGAGAAATGTATCTGGAAACCATATACGTCCTTTCCAAAGAGCATAAGAGCGTCCATTCGGTGGACGTCAGCGAGCATATGGGCTACTCCAAGCCCAGCGTCAGCCGTGCTATCGGGCTTCTCAAAAACGCCGGGTACGTCACTATGGCGGAGGACGGCGCCCTGACCCTCACCCCCGAGGGGCAGAAGGTCGCTATGAAGATTTTTGAGCGTCATACGGTGCTGACGGCGCTGCTCGTCCGTCTGGGTGTGGACCCCGAGACCGCGGCAGAGGACGCCTGTAAAATGGAGCATGACATCAGCGACGAGTCCTTGTCCGCCATCAAAGCCTTCGTGGAACAGGCGTAAAGCGGAAGCCGACAATAAAGCTCGGCAAACCCCAAATTGTAGGGGCAGGCGTTCCCGACTGTCCGCAATCAAAACATCTATGTATAACGCCCCGACAGACCCAACGTCCGTCGGGGCTTTTGCTTACCCCAAAGCCCCGGCTTTTTGGTTGCGATGGACGGAAAGGGGGACAACCCTACCCTAAAAAAACAGAAAAAACAGGAGTTTTTGTCAATCCGCCCTTGCATATTCAAATAAAATAGTATATAATATATTATGGAATTTTGTAGACCCCTAAACCGCATGGAAGGAGTGACCTACTGCTATGCTTCACCCATATGAAACCATCCGAAACGCCCATTGTGTCATTTTAGGCTTCGGCGTGTCAGGGCGCCCGCTGCTCCCCTTCCTCATGACCCATGGGGCAGGGAAGATCACCGTCAGGGATAAGCGCAGTCTCGAGGATATGCAAAACAGCGGAGATGCAGATGCTATCTTGTCCGCGGGAGCCGCTTTGATCTGCGGCGAGGATTACTTACAGGGACTGACGGGGGATATCATCTTCCGATCTCCGGGCTTTCGTCCGGATCTCCCCGAGATCCAAGCCGCCGTCAAGGGCGGCGCGATTCTCTCTTCGGAGATGGAACTGTTTTTGTCCCTCACCCCCGCCACCGTCATTGGCATCACAGGCTCTGACGGAAAGACCACCACCACCACCCTCATCTCCAAGTTCCTCACCGCAGAGGCAGAGATCACAGGGCGGGGAAGAGTCTATCTGGGCGGCAACATCGGTACGCCCCTTTTGCCCATGGTGGAGGAAATGACCGAGGACGACTTTGCCGTGGTGGAGCTGTCCAGCTTCCAACTCATGACCGTTGAAGATCCTGTCCACCGCGCCGTTATCACCAATATTACCCCCAACCACCTGAACTGGCATACCGATATGGACGAGTACGTGGCAGCCAAGACCCGCATCACCGAGGGAAAGCGTATCACCCGTGCCGTCCTCAATGCCCAAAACCCCTACACGAGAGCCATCGGTGAAACCTTGACTTGTCCCGTCTCCTGGTTCTCGGTCTATGACAGCGATTGCCCGCCCCTCCGCGAAGGGGATCGTCGCTTGTTTTTCAAGGACGGACATATTTGGATCACCGACGAAAAGACCGAGACATCTCTCTTGGAAGTATCCAAGATCCGTTTGCCCGGCAAGCACAATATTGAAAATTACATGACTGCCCTGGGGGCTGTCTGCGACCTCGTGTCCCCCGCCGCCGTAGAAAAGGTGGTAGCCGAGTTCACAGGGGTACCGCACCGCCTGGAGCTGGTTCGCACGGTCAACGGCGTCTCTTACTACAACAGCTCCATTGATTCCAGCCCCACCCGCACCTGCGCCGCCCTGTCCGCCATCCTTGAGCTGCGGGAGCGGCAAGGCACCAACCCCGACGGCACCCTCCGCGGGCGGGATCCTTTGGTCATCTGCGGCGGGCAGGATAAGCATGTTCCCTTTGACCCTTTGGCGGAAGGACTGTGCCGAATGGCGTCCCGCGTCGTGCTCACGGGCGAGGCACGGGATCAGATTATGGATGCTCTCTGCCGCTGTCCCCTCTTTGATCCCCAAAAGCTGATCGTCACCGTCATTCCCGACTATCGCGAGGCGATGGAGACCGCCTGCCGCATGGCAGACCCGGGGGATATCGTCCTCCTGTCGCCCGCCTGTACCAGCTTCGACGCCTTCAAGGATTTCGCCGAGCGGGGCGAGGTGTTCCGAGAGATCGTGAGGGCGCTTTAACAGATAAATTGTTGTTTGGCGGCAGTGCCGCCTGCCAATACCGGGGATGTTCAACCCATGCGAACAATCTCCCGCGAGGGGCAGTTTAGCGTATAAATTGTTGTTTAGCGGCGGAGGCACGAAGAAAGGCTCTCCCTCTGGGAGAGCTCCCGCCCAGCTTTGCGACGGGCGGGTGAGAGGGTAAAAACGCGAAATGCCGCTAAATACCCTCTCCGTCACGCATGAAGCGTGC
>JAZSFA010000101.1:0-10682 GCA_045531965.1 Eubacteriales bacterium | reverse complement strand
TTGAAAGTTCTTGGAGGGGGTTTGGAGGAGCCTTCTTGGAAGAAGGTTCCTCCAAGCGTACCCCTTCAAACAACAATTTATACTCTTACAAATTGGGGTTTTCGCTTTCTACGATGGTGATGTCGTCATAGGTGAGTCCGTCTTCTCGCCCGTTTTCGGGGAGGGGAATCATGTCGGCGGGTTGGACAGAGGTCACGCCGTCAAAAATGGGAATACAAACAAAGTTGACCGTGCGGTAGCCTGACAGCGTTACCTCCGCATCATAGCATAAAAAGGGCGGTGGCGTGCCGTTGGTACGCGGAGCAAGGGATTCGCTGCGGGGGACGGTGGGCAGGGACATGATATCGGTTTTGCCGTTGCGGTCAGAATACATGACGGACAATGCATTCCCGCGGGCGGGATCGCCTTCCGCCCCCTTGTCACGGATCACGACTCGAGCGCCTGACAGCGGGATGGCTCCGCTGCCTGTTGTTACACGAAAAATCAACCGTCCGACCCCCGCAGGGGAGGAACGGGGCGCGGGTTGGCTCACGTTCATATGTACCTCCTTGATGGTGTGGATTTCTTTATAGGGTATGCGGGGAGGGACATGAGGGTGACGGACGTACCTGCGAAATTTTCTTTGAAAAATGAAGATTCCTCTTGACGAAAGTGACAAGATGTAGTATAATATACTTTGTATAGATATGCCGTCATTTTGGATGGCGTCTGAAAAAGGTGACATATGGATAATAAGGAAAAGAAACTATATACGAAAGCAGGCGACAAGGGACTGACCAATCTTACCCCTGCGGCACAAGTCTCCAAGGCTGACGAGCGCATCGAAGCCATCGGTAGCGTGGAGTCTGTGGTGTCAGCGTTGGGAATGGTGCGCGTGGTCACCGATTGCCCGATTTTTCGAGGCAGACTGGAACGGGTGATGAAAACCCTGCGTACCCTTGCCAAGGGTCTTGCCGATGCCCGAAGCGGTCGCTATGCTTTCTCCGAAGAGGAAATTGCCTTCTTGGAGAAGGGGATCGATAAGATGCTTTCTGTGATGCCCGAGGGGATCATGGATGACGATCTTCCCGGGGGAAACGAGCAATCTGCCCGCTTGGACGTTGCCTATACCACCGCCCGTGCCTGTGAGCGTGCCGTGGTGGCTATGGATCGCCGCTATGCTGTTCCCGAGCTTTTCAAGCAATATATCAACCGTCTTTGTGACTATCTGCTGGTGTCTGCCCGTTATTCGGACCATTTGAACGGACAGAAAGCCGTTGATGAAGCCCCCACCGCATCTGCACAGCCTGCCCTTGCCGCTTCAGACGTACCCCCTACCGTGGAAAGCGTGATCAGTCAGGTCATGGCGCGGTTGGGCGGCGCAGCTTCCATGGATCTGACGAGAGCAAAGAAGCTCATCGCCGCTGTGGAGCAGAGAGCGATGGAAACGGGGAAACAGGCGGTTATCGCCGTGGTTAACGCGGCGGGAAATCCCGTGGCTGTTCACGTCATGGATGGTGCCTTCCTCGTCAGCTACGAGGTGGCTATCAAAAAAGCTTATACTGCTGTGGCGGTCAAGATGCCCACCATGGAGCTGAACAAGCTGGTTCAGCCCGGCGGCACCTTCTACGGACTCCAAAGCCTTGAAGGTATGGTGACCTTCGGTGGCGGCGTGCCTCTTACTGTGGGCGGTGTCATCGTGGGCGGTCTCGGTGTCAGCGGCGGCACGGGCGAGGAGGATCACGCCCTGTGCGAGTACGGTCTGTCGGTTTTTGGATCGCTTTGATATAATTTTGAACGATAAAAAAGCATCACAACCCATTTGGGTTGTGATGCTTTCCTTTTGTGAGCTGACTTAAAGCCCCTCCACCAAGGTTCCCGCCATGACGGCTTTGATGGTGTGCATACGGTTTTCCGCTTCATCAAACACGATAGACGCGGGGGACTCAAAGACCTCGTCTGTGACCTCCATGCAGTCGATGCCGAACTTGTCGTGGATGTCCTTGCCGATGGTGGTGTTCAAATCGTGGAAGGCAGGCAAACAGTGCATGAATTTGCATTGCGTGCCTGCGTTTTTCATCAGCTCGGTAGTGACACGGTAGGGAGTCAGGTCGCCTATCCGCTCCTCCCAGACCTCGGCAGGCTCGCCCATGGACACCCATACGTCGGTGTAGATCACGTGTGCGCCCTTGGTGGCGGTCATGGGGTCTTCAATGAACTCAAGGACAGCCCCCGTCTCTGCGGCGATAGCCTCACATTCAGCCACCAACTCGGGGGCAGGGAAATACTTCTTGGGGGCGCAGGCGACGAAGTGCATACCCATCTTGGCACATCCTACCATGAGGGAGTTGCCCATGTTGTAGCGGGCGTCGCCCATGTAGACCAGCTTAATGCCCTTGAGAGCGCCGAAATGTTCCTTGACGGTAAGGAAATCCGCTAAGATCTGGGTGGGATGGAACTCGTTGGTCAGACCGTTCCATACGGGAACCCCTGCGTATTTTGCCAGTTCCTCCACGATGGTCTGACCGAAGCCGCGGTATTCAATGCCGTCATACATCCGCCCCAGCACGCGGGCGGTATCAGCGATGCTTTCCTTTTTGCCGATCTGGGAGCCGGTGGGGTCAAGGTAGGTAGGATGCATACCGAGATCAGCGGCGGCCACCTCAAAGGCGCAGCGTGTACGGGTGGAGGTCTTTTCAAAGATGAGCGCGATGCTCTTGCCTTCGCACATACGGTGGGGGATACCCGCCTTTTTCTTGAGCTTTAAGTCAGCGGCGAGATTCATAAGGCCGCCGATCTGCTCAGGGGTCAGGTCAAGGAGCTTGAGAAAATGCTGGTTATACAGAGAAATCATGAATATATACCTCCAAAATGAATAAATATGCAGTTTAAGAAAAACAGATGCAGATATTATACAACATTTATGCGAGTTTGTCAAGGGGGAGATTCGCGTTTTATGCGCTTCGCTCATACAAAAAAGTCACCTGAAAGCGATCTTCTCATAAGGATGTTATCTACTACATACGGTAGGGGCGAACTGCGTTCGCCCGCAAGAGATCGCAGGTCTACCCTACAGCCCGCAAGAGATCGCAGGTCTACCCTACAGATAGGGCATAATCACTATGCAGTAAACAAATAATCAACCCCAACAGATTTTTCAATAAGTCTGTTGGGGGTTCGTTTTATTCTGCTTGATAAATTGAAAATTGCAATTATCAAATCATTTGCTCCAGTATATCGATCAATTCATTCCAATCTGTAATATGTAAATATTCAAAATCAATTTTTAAATTGTCATTCTGATGCGCAAAAGGATTTGTTCTATCCGCCGTTATTCCTTCATATAAAACAGGAAACATCCCAACATTTTTTGAACCTTGCACGTCAGCAACTACACTATCGCCACAATACCACACTTTATCAGCTGACAATCCTGATTTTTGTAATGCAATATCAAACATAATGCTATGTGGCTTTCTAAAGATGTAATCACTTGACGCTAAAACAAATTCAAACTTGTTTCTTGGAAGAAGTCTATCAAACAGTCTTTTCAGAGCATAACCAGAAAAACAATTATTGCTTATTACGCCTGTCCTTATTCCTTTTGAATTGAGATAATCAAGCAGTTTATCAGCATAAGGCATGATGGCACCTTGGGATATACCGTTCATAATTATCTCTTCTGCTTCTTCTATTGATACAGACAACGTAATATTCATATATTCCATTGCTAATTTCAAAAAATTATATTCATGAATTTCGATTATATCTCCTCGTTCTGCCTTGATTTTTGCAAATAACTCTATAATGGTTTTATCATATTCCTCAAATGAAATATTGCGTGGATTTCTGCTTATATATGGATAAATTGCCTTATTTCCATTTGATGTATTAAAATTAGGTTGATATAGTAATGTATGTCCATAATCAAAAATAATCATTTCAGGCTTTTGCATTTTAACACCTCCGCAAATTTTGACTTATCCATCTGATTTACCGTCAGTTTCGCATTTGTATTACAAATCTTGGGGCAAAGCCCATAGCCCTATTCTTCTGCATATAATTCGTCGTAATACCATCGTAGCGGATTTTCGTAAATGTAATTCGATCGGGTTTCGTAATCCTTTTTATTCCGTATCACATGTTCAATATAGGATTTTTGCCAAATAGATACACCGATCTTTTTTGTAGCTGCCCCTTTGAATTGTTTTACCATCCGTTCTACCGTAGGGGCGACCTGTGGTTGCCCGTATTCATCGGCAGAAATAACAACCATTATATGTAGGTGATTTGGCATAATCACATAGGAATACAATGATACCGCAGGATATGTTTGATTCCATTTTTCAAGTTCGTCTAAAACGATCTTACCGATATTTGATAATGGCAGATTTTGCGGGCGAACACAGTTCGCCCCTACGGAACGCCAACTGAATACCTGCGGGTCAATCGATCCGTTCCAAAAGTAATTCTTTCTGTTTTTCGTACAGATGGTTATAAAATATGCACCGGGAGAACTATAATCATAATTTTTGAGCCGAATATCTTTTCGTTTTGGCAATTCTTTTTCTTTATCCATTTGCATCACCCATATCGTTATAGCACCATAACACAAAAATGGCAGAAAGAAAAGTCCTTCTGCCGAAATTTGTAAACATCCTTATGAGAACTCTCGCAAGGGGTGACTTTTATTAAAAGGAATTCAATCAATCCTCTTGATCCAGCCATCAGGTGCTTGAATCTCGCCCATCTGAATACCCACCAGGGTCTTATACAGCTTCTCTGTGACAGGCCCCATCTTGTCCATGCCGTAGCAGATCTCTTTGCCGTGATCCACGATCTTGCCCACGGGGGAGATGACGGCGGCGGTGCCGCAGAGACCGCACTCGGCAAACTGATCCAGCTCGTCGATGCGAACCTTGCGCTCTTCCACCTCCAGACCCAGGTATTCCTTGGCCACGTACATGAGAGAGCGACGGGTGATGGAGGGCAGGATGGAGTCGGACTTGGGGGTGACCACCTTGCCGTCCTTGGTGATGAGCAGGATATTCGCGCCGCCCGTCTCCTCAAGATAGGTGCGGGTGCCTGCGTCGGGGTACATATTCTCGTCATAGCCCTGCTCGTGGGCGTCCACGATGGCGTACAGGCTCATGGCGTAGTTCAGACCCGCCTTGATGTGACCCGTGCCGCGGGGGGCGGCTCTGTCGTAGTCGCTGATGCGGACGGTGAGGGGCTTCACGCCGCCCTTAAAGTAGGGACCCACGGGGGTGCAGAAGATGCGGAACTCAAACTCGTTGGCAGGCTTCACACCCAAAATGGGATCAGCGCCGAACATATAGGGGCGGACGTACAGGGTGGCACCCGAGCCGAAGGGAGGCACCCAATCGGCGTTGGCACGGACGGTCTGTACCACGGCGTCCACGAACTTGTCCTCGGGGAACACGGGCATGATCATGCGGCGGCAGGAATCAGCCATGCGGGCGGCGTTGAGATCGGGACGGAAGCAGACGATGTGACCGTCCTTGGTGCGGTATGCCTTCAGACCCTCAAAGCAGGTCTGGGCGTATTGCAGAACGCAGGCGGACTCGTTCATGGTGATGGTCTCGTCGGTGGTGAGACCGCCCTCGTCCCATGCGCCGTCCTTGTAGCGGGCGACGAAGCGATAGTCGGTTTTTTGATAGGCAAAGCCAAGGTTGCCCCAATCTAAATCTTTCATATTTTCCTCCAGCACAAAGCGGTGATAATGCGCCGTTTTGCATGATTTTAATTTCGCACTTGCATATTATACCACTTTTCACCCGTATTGTCAAGGGAGAACGGGGGATTTTTGACTTACAAGATGCAATTATCTTGACTTTTGCCCATGTGTATGCTATAATGAACACATCAAACAAAAAGGAGCCCGTCATGTCCATCGAAAAAGTCAGAGCTTTCATGCAGGAGCGCGGTTATGCTCACCGCATCCAAGAATTTTCCGTGTCCAGCGCCACCGTGGAGCTGGCCGCCGCCGCATTGGGCTGCGAGGGCTGCCGTATTGCCAAGACCCTGTCCTTTGCCATCGGGGAGCGCACGGTTTTGGTGGTGGCCGCGGGGGACGCCCGCATCGACAATCCCAAGTATAAGGCCTATTTCGGCACCAAGGCAAAAATGCTGTCCCATGAGGAGGCCCCCCTTCGTGTGGGTCACGCCGTGGGCGGTGTCTGTCCCTTTGCCGTGAACGAGGGCGTGGAGGTGTATCTGGATGAGTCTCTCAAGCGATTTGAGACGGTTTTTCCTGCCTGCGGAAGCAGTAACAGCGCCATGGAGCTGACGCTGACCGAACTGGAGGAATTGACTCAGCCCTCGGTCTGGGTGGACGTGTGTAAGCTGCCCGAATAAGCCTTCCCCAGCGGGGAAGGGGGACCGCGAAGCGGTGGATGAGGAGAGCGGATTTTTGATGACTTGAAGTTGAATAAATGTCGTGTTCTACATGAAATTGTTGGGAGCGACGCACACCGCTCCACTTAAAAAAGGAGGACATCTATGGATAAGAAAAAAATGGTTCCGGCTTTTTGGCCTTTTTTCAAAGCAAATGGGTATAAAAAGAAGGGTAATACGTTTTTCAAAATTGAAAACGATATCGCTTTTTGTATTACTTTTGAACGACCGTCAGGTTTTATTCGCGTAAATTATTATTTTTTGCCTTTGTATATACCAACGGAGGTTATTTATATAACATACGGTTTTAGTTCGGAAAATCATCCGGTCTTTCCTGTTCCATCGTACAATACATTGGCCGAGGATGAAGAAAGAGAAAGAATCTTACAGCAAATACGAAAAGCAAACATAATAATCACATCACCAGAGAAAACGCCGTGGCATGAGTCGCAAAAAATGCATTTTCCTTCATGGATGCTGCAGGTGCAACAATGCCTGACCGAGAACATTTTCCCTTTCTTTGAATCTATCAATTCGCCTGAAAAATTGCTTTGTTTTCTAAGAAAAGATGTTTTTGAAATACGAAAATATACTCCATTTTTAGGTGACGAATATCGTAATTCTCATTTAGCTGCCTATACTTGTTTATCTATACCGGATTTGAAAAGTGCCTCTGAATATCTTGCTCTTGCTCGAACGCATCTTTTAGCCGAGTCCCATCGTCATTGGCCGGAAACATTGAAAAAGTGGTTGGATGAGTTGGACGTATTGGAACAAATGATCAACGCGCCTCAAGAAGTTCGAGAAGCCTTCATCCGTGATACCATCGCCCATACATTGGAAACCTGCTTCCGTATCCGCCCTCAAGAAACCAAAGGATCGTGAGGACCGGCCTCGCCGCTTCGCAGTCGCGGGGGAAAAATCCACATAAAAATTTACCCGTTTTGTTCGACTTTGTTCAATCCGTCAAAACGCTTAAAATTCTCAAAACACCCTTGACAAAAAATCGGGTTTGTGATAGAATAATATCGTATTTGGGAATTCGATTTCTGCGACTGACGGATGAGTGGAGATATACCACGGTGGAACAGAAATCAGCAAGGACGAGGCATCTTGTCCGTCCTATATAGCCGACCGTCTGGGCACACTTATACCGCACGCGGATTACGCGCGGATAAGTGCGCCCTTTTGTATTTTTTTCGCGATCCTTGTCCAATCAGAGAGGTGCATTCCGTTGATGGTCATCCTGAGCGAGGCCTCCGGCCGAGTCGAAGGATCTCGCATTCAATGTGTGCAGTTCTGTAGGAGACCCTTCGGCTCGGCTGTCAGCCTCGCTCAGAATGACGGTGTGATTGACAGGAGAGAGAACCTCTTGCACAACATATTTTTTGAAAGTTTTTAGGGTCCGGAGGGGGCTTTTTCAAAAAGCCCCCCGCGTATCCGTTCAATGGAGGTAAATTATGAAAAAAGTTGGTATTATCATGGGAAGTGACAGCGATCTGCCGATCGTCAGAAAGGCAATGGATATGCTGTCTTCTTTTAATGTTCCCTACGAGGTCCACGTGTACTCTGCCCACAGAACCCCCGACGAGGCAGGGCAGTTTGCCGCCGATGCCAGAGCCAACGGTTTTGGCGTTCTGATTGCCGCCGCAGGCATGGCCGCCCACCTGGCGGGGGCTATCGCCGCCCGTACCTCGTTGCCCGTCATCGGCATTCCCTGCAAGTCCTCCGCCCTGGACGGTATGGATGCCCTCTTGTCCACCGTGCAGATGCCCACGGGTGTGCCTGTGGCCACGGTCGCCATCAACGGAGCCGCCAACGCCGCTCTGCTGGCCATCCAGATCCTCGGCGTGTCAGATCCCGAGATCGCCGCCCGCCTGGACGAAAAGAAAGCCAAGGACGCCGCCGCCGTGCTGGCCAAGGACGCCGCTTTGCAGGCGGAACTGAACGGCTGATTTTTTGATGGGGCGTTGCCCCGCACCCCATGTAAACCCTTTTGAAAAAAGGGTTTACGGATCCCAAAAACTTTTTTGGCGATCAAAACAATTCGGCTATGTGCCGCCATATCCCGAAAGGGAACTGAGCTTTGTAAATCTTAATTCAAAAAATAAAGGAGAAACCACCATGAAACTCGTTTACACTGGAAAAACCAAGAACGTTTACGCCCTCGAGAGCGGCAACTATTTGCTCAAGTTCAAGGACGACTGCACAGGCAAGGACGGCGTGTTCGATCCCGGCGAGAACTCCGTCGGTCTCACCATCGAAGGCGTGGGTGACGTGAATCTGCGTATGTCCATCTACTTCTTTGAGAAGATCTACGCCGCAGGCAACAAGACCCACTACGTCAGCGCCAACCTTGATGACACCACCATGGAGGTTCTCCCCGCCAAGGCCTTCGGTAAGGGTCTGGAGGTCATCTGCCGTTACAAGGCTGTTGGTTCCTTCTTCCGCCGCTACTCCGACTACTGCGAGCTGGGTCAGGATCTCCCCGCCTACGTGGAGACCACCTTCAAGAATGATGAAAAGGGCGATCCCCTGGTGACCAAGGACGGTCTCGTGGATCTGGGTGTCATGACCGCCCAGCAGTACGACGACCTGAAGGCCATGACCCAGGCCATCACCAAGATCGTGGCTGACGACCTGAAGGAGAAAGGGCTCGATCTGTACGATATCAAGTTCGAGTTCGGCTATGATGCCGATGGCAAGGTCATGCTCATCGACGAGATCGCCTCGGGCAATATGCGCGTTTATAAGGACGGCGAGTACATCGACCCCATGACCCTCAACAAGCTGTTCTTCGCTTGATTCTCAACCAATAACAGGAGACCACTATGGGTGGATTTTTTGGAATAACCTCAAAACAGGATTGCCTTCTGGACGTGTTCTTCGGTACGGACTACCATTCCCACCTCGGCACCAGCCGCGCAGGTATGGCCGCTTTTGATCCCGAGATCGGACTCCAGCGGGAGATTCACAGCATCGACAACGCCCCGTTCCGTACCCGTTTTGCTCACGTGCTGGAGAGCATGAAGGGAACGGCCGCCATCGGCTGTATCAGCGACGGTGAGCCTCAACCTTTGCTCATTCGATCCAATCTGGGCACCTACGCCATTTGCATCATCGGTGTCATCAACAACGCCGAGGCGTTGATCAATCAGTATCTTTCCTTCAGCGGGGGTCACTTCAACGCCATGACCAGCGGCAAGATCAACCCCACCGAGCTGGTGGCTGCGCTCATCGACCAAAAAAGCAGCTTTGCGGAGGGTCTCCGCTTTGCCCAAAAGGTCATCGAGGGCACAGCCAATATCCTGCTGCTTTGCGATGACGGCTCCATCATCGTTGCCCGTGACCGCGTGGGTCGGTTGCCCGTGCTGATCGGCAAGCGGGAGGACGGCTATGCCGTTGCCTTTGAGTCGTTTGCTTACGTCAAGCTGGACTTCGAAGACGAGCGTGAGCTTGGTCCTGCCGAGATCGTCCGTATCACGCCCGACGGCGTAGAGCAGCTTGCCAAGCCGGGGAAAGAGATGCGGATGTGCGCGTTCCTCTGGTCGTACTACGGCTATCCCACCTCTACCTACGAGGGTGTCAACGTGGAAGAGATGCGCTACCGCAACGGCGAGATCATGGCAGAACATGACGAAAAAGTAGGAAACACGGGCGAGCTTGACTATGTCAGCGGTGTGCCCGATTCGGGAACACCTCACGCTATCGGCTACGCAAACCGCAGTCACGCCCCCTTTGCCCGTCCCTACATCAAGTATACGCCTACCTGGTCGCGCAGCTTCATGCCCGGCAACCAGTCCGACCGCAGAAAGACCGCCAAGATGAAGCAGATTGCCATTCATCAGCTCATCAAGGACAAGAATCTGCTCTTTGTGGACGATTCCATCGTTCGCGGCACCCAGCTTCAGGAGACCGTCGATTTCCTTTACGCCCACGGTGCCAAATCTGTGCACATGCGTTCGGCATGCCCTCCCATCATGTACGGCTGTAAGTTTTTGAATTTCTCCCGCAATACCTCGGATATGGATCTCATCACCCGCCGTGTCATCATGGAGATGGAGGGTCCCGAGGGCTTTAAGTATCTGGAGGAATATGCCGACGGCAACACCGAGCGAGGCAAAAAGCTACGTAAGGCCATTGCGGAAAAGTTTAATTTCTCATCTCTGGAATTCCAATCCCTGGAGGGCGTCGTCAAGGCCATCGGTCTTGAGCCCTGCAAGCTCTGCACCTATTGCTGGACGGGGAAGGAATAACCAAGGGCGCTGCCCTTGGAACCCGCTCAA
>JAZSFA010000054.1:0-8150 GCA_045531965.1 Eubacteriales bacterium | reverse complement strand
CCTTTCATCAAGCGGAGGAATATTATGTACAAAATAGTAGAAAAAAAGATGTTGAATCCCACGGTCATCCAGCTTTGGATCGAAGCACCGTTGGTTGCAAATAAGGCAAAGCCCGGACAGTTCATCATCCTGCGTGTAGACGAGGACGGCGAGAGAATCCCTTTGACCGTTGCGGGCGTTGATAAGGACATGGGAACCGTCAAGATCATTTTCCAGGTCGTAGGTGGTACGACCAAGAAGCTTTCCTACAAGGAAGCGGGCGAATACATTCAGGATTTCGTCGGTCCTCTCGGTGTGGCAACACACCTTGACGGACTGAAAAAGGTCTGCATCGTCGGAGGCGGTGTCGGATGCGCGATCGCCATGCCTATTGCCGAAGCACTTCACGAAATGGGAGCGCACGTTACAAGTATTATCGGCTTCAGAAATAAGAATCTGCTTATTCTTGAGGACGAGTTCAGAGCTTGCTCAGATGTACTTCGCGTGATGACAGACGACGGCTCTTACGGCGAGCACGGTAACGTAACCGTTCCGCTCAAGGAAATGCTTGAAGCGGGTGAGCAGTTCGATATGATCATCACCATTGGTCCTCTGATTATGATGAAGTTCGTTGTGGCTACGGCAAAGCCCTTCGGTACGCCCGTGACCGCTTCTATGAACCCCATTATGATCGACGGCACGGGTATGTGCGGCGGCTGCCGTCTCACGCTCAACGTGGACGGTAAGAAGGTGACCAAATTCGCTTGCGTGGACGGTCCCGACTTCAACGGCTACGAGATCGATTTTGACGAAGCAATGTCGAGAGGCAGAATGTATGCCGACTTTGAGCGTCACGCATATGAAAACTCTTGCAATCTCTTCAAAAAGGAGGTAGAGTAAGATGGCAAAAGCAAATATGAGTCTGACAAGAAACGCAATGCCCGTGCAGGATGCTCTTGTCAGAGCCCACAATTTTGGCGAGGTTGCACTCGGTTACACCGAGGAACAAGCGATCGACGAGGCAAACAGATGCTTGAACTGTAAGAATATGCCCTGCGTTGCAGGTTGCCCCGTAAAGATACACATCCCCGAGTTTATCTCCAAGATCAAGGAAGGCGACTTTGAGGGCGCATATCAGATCATTACGAAATCGTCCTCTCTTCCTGCTGTTTGCGGCAGAGTTTGTCCGCAGGAAACGCAGTGTGAGTCCAAATGTGTCAGAGGAATCAAGGGGGAAAGCGTTGGTATCGGCAGACTTGAACGTTTTGTTGCTGATTGGCACAATACCTTTTGCACCGAAGAACCCGATAAACTCGAGAGCAACGGACACAGAGTTGCAATTGTCGGCTCCGGTCCTTCCGGTCTTACCTGTGCAGGAGATCTTGCAAAGCGCGGCTACGACGTCACCGTTTACGAGGCTCTTCACACCGCAGGCGGTGTGCTTGTGTATGGTATTCCCGAGTTCCGTCTCCCAAAGAAGATTGTTGCAAAAGAGGTTGATACCCTCAAAAAACTCGGCGTCCAAATTGAGACGAATGTTGTGATCGGTAAGACCTTGACGGTTGACGAGCTGTTTGAGATGGGCTACGAGGCAGTCTTTATCGGCTCGGGCGCGGGTCTTCCTAACTTTATGGGCATTCCCGGTGAGTCACTCAAGGGTGTTTACTCGGCAAACGAGTTTTTGACGAGAAGCAACTTGATGAAATCCTATCTTGCTGATCCCGAAACGCCCATTATGAAGGGCGGTAAGGTTGCGGTCGTCGGCGGCGGAAACGTTGCCATGGATGCAGCAAGAACCGCGCTCCGTCTTGGTGCGGAGAAGGTCTATATCGTCTACCGCCGTTCGATGGAGGAGCTTCCTGCAAGACGTGAGGAGGTCGAGCATGCAGAGGAGGAAGGAATCGAGTTCCGTCTGCTCTGTAATCCCACCGAAATTCTCGGATACAACAATCCCGACGATGCAAGAGATCCCAAGAACGGTTTTGTAACAGGTATGACTTGTGTCAGAATGGAGCTTGGCGAGCCTGATGAGAGGGGCAGACGCCGTCCCGTAGTGATCCCCGACAGCGAATTTACCATTGTTGTTGATACCGTCATTATGTCGATCGGTACTTCTCCCAATCCTCTGATCAAATCCACCACCGAAGGTCTTGAGGTCAACCGCCACGGCGGCATTGTCGTTAACGAGGACGGTCTGACATCGAGAAATGCAGTATATGCCGGCGGCGATGCCGTTACAGGCGCAGCTACCGTCATTTCCGCCATGGGAGCAGGGAAGGTTGCGGCAAAGGCAATCGACGAGGCATTATCGAAGTAAGATATTTGATTACAACCGGAAGCAAGGGCGTTTGATTAAGAGACGACCTTGCTTTTTTGTTTACAGAAACGCAGTTTCGTCAAATTGATGAAACTGCTTATTTTTATAGATAATACGTTTATCGATTATAGTTATATCGATACGCATAATACCGATATAACATTTTAATTATTCCCAAGAAAACGCTTCTGTGTTAAAATAATGACAGTTCAACAAGGAGGTGGCACATGAACGGATATTCTATTCCCAAGGCGACACTCGGACGGCTTCCGCAGTATCTTGAATATTTGAGAAGCTTACCCGAAATACGCCGCACAATATCGGCAACTGCGATTGCCAAGGCGCTATCGCTCGGCGACGTTCAAGTCCGCAAGGATCTTGCAACTGTCAGCGGCTCCGGAAAGCCTAAGATCGGCTATGTAACCGATAAATTGATTACCGACATTGAAAGCCATCTTGGGTATGAGCGGTTGACAAATGCAGTTCTCGTAGGCGCAGGAAAGCTTGGTAGAGCACTTCTTGATTACGACGGCTTCGAGGATTTTGGAGTGAAGATCGTTGCAGGCTTTGACTGTAACGAAACGATACTGACTAAAGGTACAAAGGATATATTGCCAATCCGAGATATCGAAGCTTATTCTCGTGAACACGATGTAAAGCTTGGTATTATCACAGTCGGTCAAGGCTCCGCCCAGGAAGTTTGTGATAAGCTTGTAGAAAGCGGCATTAAAGCCATATGGAATTTTGCCCCGGTTACCTTAAAAGTGCCAAACGGAGTACTGCTCAAGCAAGAGAATTTAGCCTTATCCCTGGCATATCTCAACAATCAAATCAGTAAATAATTTTAGGAGGACATATAAAATGGAAACCAAAACTTACGAAATCGTGGACAGTGTGGAAACACTTCACGGTGCGATCGCTCGTGTAAGAGCGGCACAGAAGGTTTTCGCAACCTATACGCAGGAGCAGGTTGACAAGATCTTCTTGGCTGCGGCATCTGCCGCGGATAAAGCAAGAATCTCTCTTGCAAAACTCGCGGTTGAAGAAACAGGCATGGGCATCGTAGAGGATAAGGTGATCAAGAATCATTACGCCGCTGAGTACATTTACAACGCCTACAAGGAGACCAAGACCTGCGGTGTGATCGAGGAAGACAAGGCATACGGCATCAAGAAGATCGCAGAGCCGATCGGTGTCATCGCTGCCGTAATCCCTACCACCAACCCCACCTCGACCGCAATCTTCAAGTGCCTGCTCGCGCTGAAAACCCGTAACGCAATCATCATCAGCCCTCACCCCAGAGCAAAGAACTCCACCATCGCGGCTGCAAAGCTCGTTCTTGAAGCTGCTGTTGCTGCAGGCGCTCCCGAGGGTATCATTGATTGGATCGACGTTCCTTCGCTTGAAATGACCAACACGGTTATGAAAGAGGCAGACATCATCCTTGCGACCGGTGGTCCCGGAATGGTCAAAGCTGCGTATTCTTCCGGCAAGCCTGCTTTGGGCGTTGGTGCAGGTAATACCCCCGCCATCATCGACGAGACCGCAGACATTCTTCTTGCAGTTAACTCGATCATCCACTCCAAGACCTTCGATAACGGTATGATCTGTGCATCCGAGCAGTCGGTTATTGTGCTTGAAAGCATCTACGACGCGGTCAAGGCCGAGTTTGCGGCACGCGGATGCTACTTCCTTGATCCGATGGAAACCGAAAAGGTTCGCAAGACCATCATCATCAACGGTGGGCTGAACGCTAAGATCGTTGGTCAGAAGGCTGCACGTATTGCAGAGCTGGCTGGCGTCACCGTTCCCGCAGGCACTAAGATCCTCATCGGTGAGGTTGAGAGTGTTGAGCTTTCAGAGGAATTCGCTCACGAAAAGCTCTCGCCCGTACTTGCTATGTATAAGGCTAAGACCTTCGCAGAAGCGCTTGACAAGGCAGATAAGCTTGTTGAGGATGGCGGCTTTGGTCACACTTCATCTCTTTACATCAACGAGATTACTGAAAAGGAAAAGCTTGCCGCTTATGAGGCAAGAATGAGAACCTGCCGTATTCTTGTGAACACTCCCTCCGCTCACGGCGGCATCGGTGATCTGTATAACTTCAAGCTGGCTCCCTCCCTGACCCTTGGTTGCGGCTCTTGGGGCGGTAACAGCGTTTCCGAGAACGTAGGTGTCAAACACCTGCTCAATATTAAAACAGTCGCCGAGAGGAGAGAAAATATGCTTTGGTTCAGAACACCTGAGAAGGTTTATATCAAGAAGGGTTGCCTCCCCGTTGCTCTCGACGAGCTCAGAACTGTAAGAGGCGCAAAGAAGGCGTTCGTCGTCACCGACAGCTTCCTTTATCAGAACGGCTATACCAAGCCGATCACCGACAAGCTGGACGAGATGGGCATTCAGCACACCACATTCTTTAACGTTCAGCCCGATCCCACACTTGCAAACGCAACCGAAGGCGCAGCTCTTATGAGAGCATTCCAGCCCGATACCATCATCGCCCTGGGCGGCGGTTCCGCAATGGATGCTGCAAAGATCATGTGGGTTCTTTACGAGCATCCCGAAGCAGACTTTATGGATATGGCGATGAGATTCATTGATATCCGCAAGAGAATTTACACCTTCCCCAAGATGGGTGAGAAGGCTTACTTCATCGCCATCCCCACCTCCGCCGGTACAGGCTCTGAGGTTACTCCTTTTGCGGTTATCACCGACGAAAAGACCGGTGTTAAGTATCCTCTTGCCGACTACGAGCTTCTTCCCAATATGGCCATCATCGACACTGACTTCCATATGTCCGCTCCCCGCGGTCTGACCGCCGCGTCGGGTATCGACGCCGTGACCCACGCCTTGGAGGCCTACGCCGCCATGCTCGCAACCGACTACACCGACGGTCTGGCTCTCCGCGCCCTCAAGGTAATCTTCGAGTACCTGCCCCGCGCCTACGACAACGGTCAGACCGACGTAGAGGCTCGCGAGAAGATGGCAAACGCCGCTACGATGGCAGGTATGGCATTCGCCAACGCCTTCCTGGGTGTCTGCCACTCCATGGCGCACAAGCTCGGTGCTTTCCACCATCTCCCCCACGGCGTTGCCAACGCCCTGATGATCGAAGAAGTTCTCCGTTTCAACGCCGCAGAGGCTCCCGCGAAAATGGGTACCTTCTCGCAGTACGATCATCCTCACACCCTAGCTCGTTACGCAGAGATCGCCGACTACCTCGGCATCAAGGGCAACAACGATACAGAGAAGCTTGAGGGACTCATCAAGGCTATCAACGACCTCAAGGCTCGTGTGGGCATCAAGGAGACCATCAAGGACTACGGCATTGACGAGTCCGACTTCCTCGCCCGTTTGGATGACATGGTGGAGCAGGCATTCGATGACCAATGCACCGGCGCGAACCCTCGTTATCCTCTTATGAGCGAGATCAAGCAGATGTATCTCAATGCTTACTACGGCAAGCACTTCGTTGAGCAGGATATGCCCCTGAGCGATCTCGATGAGGCAAAGATCGATCCCATCAAGGCTCCCTATCGCATGGGAAAAAAGGCGTAATGTAAGGAGGAAAAACACATGAAACTTGATAGAGTGATAGCAGTAAGAAATAACAAGACGATCTACCGTGACGGTGACAGAGCCATCAAGGTTTTCAATGCAGAGTATTCCAAGGCTGACGTGCTTAACGAGGCACTGAATCAGGCAAGGATCGAGGAAACAGGTCTGAAAATTCCCAAAGTTCTTGAGGTTACTATGATCGACGGTAAGTGGGCGATCGTTTCCGAGTTCATCAAGGGCAAAACGCTTGCACAACTGATGGAAGATAATCCCGAGAAGAAGGGCGAGTACATTGAGCTTCTCGTCGGTCTTCAGATGAACGTTCATTCCAAAACCTGCCCTCTCCTGAACAAGCTGAAGGATAAGATGAGCCGTAAGATCGCTGAGACCGAGTTCGATGCCACCACCCGTTACGATCTCCACACCCGTCTGGAGTCCATGCCCAAGCACAACAAGGTCTGCCACGGCGACTTTAACCCTTCCAACATCATCATTGCCGAGGACGGCACGCCCTTCATCCTTGACTGGTCTCACGCAACCCAGGGCAACGCTTCCGCTGACGTTGCACGCACCTATCTTCTGTTCTGGTTGAACGGTGATATTTCCGGTGCGGAGCTTTACCTTGACACCTTCTGCAAAAAGAGCGATACCGCAAAGCAGTACGTTCAGAAGTGGATGCCTATCGTAGCCGCATCACAGTCGGTTAAGGGCAACGAGCATGAGCGCGAGTTCCTGATGAGCTGGGTCGGCGTTGTCGATTACCAGTAATTCAATTCTCGGATTAACGGTTAACGCTTGATGCGGCAAGTCCGCATCAAGCTCCCATATTTACAAATGAAGAGAGGAAAAATCATATGATGAAAATTACAGTTTGTATCGGAAGTTCCTGCCACATCAAGGGTTCTCGTCAGGTAGTAGAGCAGCTGCAGTATTTGATCGCTGAAAACAATCTCGGTGATAAGGTGGAGCTTGGCGGCACCTTCTGCATGGGTAAGTGTCAACAGGGCGTATGCGTAACGGTCAATGACTCCTTCCATTCCGTTACTCCTGAAAACGTTGGAGAGTTCTTCGCTAAAGAAGTTCTCGCAAAGGTATAAAAATATGTTGTTCGTTCAGGTTTGTGTTGGCTCGTCCTGCCACCTCAAGGGCTCGCAGGATATTGTAGACCTTTTTGAAAAAGCCGTCGAGGAACATCACATTGAGGATGAGGTCGTGCTTTCCGGTAGCTTTTGTATCGGAAAGTGCAACCGCATCGGTGTTACCGTGCAGGTAAACGAGGACGTTCATGTAGGCGTGACGAGAGAAAATTTCAGAGAATTTTTCAAGAAAAACATACTTGATGTGATAGAAAACGAAAGGAAGTGACCACTGTGGCAAATTGCTTGACACTCAAAAAATCCAACTGCAAAAACTGCTATAAGTGCATCCGTCACTGTCCTGTAAAGGCAATTCGCTTTTCGGGAAACCAAGCACATATCATTGACAATGAGTGCATTTTGTGCGGTCATTGTTTTGTTGTTTGTCCTCAAAATGCCAAGGAGATCGTTGACGGTACTGAGAAGGCGAGAGTTCTGCTGGGGAGCGGAGAGCCCGTCGTTGTCAGCCTTGCCCCCTCGTTTATTGCCAACTATGAGGGCGTGGGCATCGAGTCCATGCGCAAAGCACTGAAAAAGCTTGGTTTCTATGACGTGGAGGAAACCGCAATCGGCGCAACCATTGTTAAGACAGAATATGAGCGTATGCTGCGTGAGGAAGAAAGAGATATTATCATTACCTCATGCTGTCATTCCGTCAATTTGCTGATTCAAAAGCATTTTCCGTCTGCGCTTGAATATCTCGCGGACGTTATGTCGCCTATGCAGGCTCACTGCGCGGATATCAAGAGAAGAATGCCGAATGCCAAGACCGTTTTTATTGGTCCTTGTGTGGCAAAAAAAGACGAAGCCGAGTACTATGAAGGACTTGTTGATGCCGTTCTTACCTTTGAAGAACTTACCAATTGGTTGAAATCCGAGAGAATTGAGCTTGAAAGGGAAGTAGATGATACGCCCGAGAGCCGCGCGCGCTTTTTCCCGACAACAGGCGGTATACTGAAAACAATGGCTCAGAATGCTCCCGGATATACGTACATTGCGCTTGACGGTGTTGATAACTGTATTTCCGCACTCAAGGATATTGAGAGCGGTAAGATCCATAAGTGCTTTATTGAAATGTCTGCCTGCGTTGGCAGCTGTATTGGCGGTCCCGTTATGGAAAAATACCATAGCACCTCGCCGATTAAGGATTACGTAACGGT
>JAZSFA010000068.1:0-4915 GCA_045531965.1 Eubacteriales bacterium | reverse complement strand
AAACCGAAAAGGCAAAGGCGATTGTCAGCAGCAAACGCTCGCTCGAAGCAGCAGAATCATATGCAAAGCAAGGCAAGAAGGTATGCGTGCTGAACTTTGCTTCGGCAACTAATCCCGGCGGTGGCGTTGTGAACGGCTCTTCCGCCCAAGAGGAATGCCTCTGCCGATGCACGACACTCTATCCGTGCCTCAACAACGATGCGCTGTGGGCGGCTTTCTACGCCCCACACCGCAAGGCGGCAGATCCGCTCTACAACAACGATTGTATCTACACACCGAACGTTTGCGTATTCAAAAGTGATATAAACTTTCCCGAACCTCTCCCGAAAGAGGACTGGTGGAATGTGAATATCCTTACGTGCGCGGCACCGAACCTGCGAGAGCGTCAGAGCAATGCGATGAATCCTCATGCAGGTGATAAGGCAGCGAAGATAACTCCTACAGAGCTTGAAAAACTGCTGACGGCGCGAGTCCGACGTATATTCGAAATTGCCGTTGCAAACGATAACGAGGTGTTGATTCTCGGCGCATTCGGATGTGGAGCATTTAGGAATCCGCCCCAGATCGTGGCGAAGGTCTTCAACGCTGTGATGCAAGATTATCTCTGCTATTTCGATATGGTCGAGTATGCCGTTTATCATACCGAGCGCGAGGTGGCGAACTACGAAGCCTTCTGCAAGGAGATGCAGGTATGAGAAAAATCATCAAAAACGCCATTCAGTGCAAGCTCTGCGGCGAGATCATTGAATCTACCGACAGGCATCAATATGTAACCTGCAAATGCGGTGCATGCGCCGTGGACGGCGGTCATGATTATCTTCGTCGAAGCTTCAAGGATAAGGATTGTTATATTGATCTATCTGAAACCGAAGCTGTTGCGGAAGAAGACAAACAATAACATGTTACTTGTTTGATAACAATTTTTTGTTCGCTGGACTTTCGTTCCCTTCTGTGATATATTGTGTGTTACCAAAAGCCAAGGAGGTAACATACATGGCAAAAATTACGATTAAAGAACTGTACTACGGCGACAAATACGCTGTGATGAGCGAGGTGTTCAAGACGATGTTCCTCGCATCGCCCAACAAGGCAGGTGTGGACGAGCAGACGGCACTGGAGCTTGAAATCGTCCGCCAGACCTTGATTGCAGTAGAGAAAATGAAGAAAAACGGTGACTGTATTGCCGAGGGAGAACTCGGGGATGCAGTCACCATTTCTGTTACTGGAACGGAGGACGGACAATGCTGCTAAAAGCGATTAAAGCCTTATACCCAAACGTTTCAGACGAAGCTCTTGTACCAATCATCAACAACCTGTTGCTGGACTTAAATGCCACTCCCGAAGAAATTGCGTCTTGGCTCCAAGGGCTTCTGACCGGCTACGTTATTGCTGAAAGTATCAAGTCTAAAACCAATGACAAAGCGGAGGAAATATGAGAATTACAGACGAATTATGGTACGGCAACATCTCACCTTTCGAGCAATGCACTCGTGGTGATAAACGGCTGAAGGAACTGCTGAAGCTGGTCGCCCGGAATCGCGAGGAACTGGACGGCAGCCTTACGGACAAACAGAAAGAAACGCTGGAGAAATTCGAGGAATGCATGAATGAGATGCACAGCATCACCGAGCGCGATGCCTTCTCCTACGGCTTCCGACTCGGAGTGCAGCTGATGGCAGAATCCTTCCTACTGCCCTTGGGTGAGGAAGAATAACCCCTGTGACCGCCTAAAACCGCCTGTGTGGCGGTTTTAAGCGTTGAGCCAAGCAAGTGCCTCCGCGCATAGTATGCGCCAAAACAGGGGATTCACCCCCCTGTTTTGACGATTAAATATATGGGGTGGTATGTTTACCCTCGGAAACGATTTATGCTTCCAAAACCCAAGGTGTACCTACGCTTTCAGAACCCTGTAGGCGATATTTCGGAGGAGATCGAGAATCAAAAACTGCGCTACTGAAGACAAAGAAAACGGTTTGTGAAAATTAACGAAACAAAAAGTTCCGAAAACCTATTGACAAACCGTTTACGATATGTTATAATAACAGAACAAGGAGTTCCAATATGGATTAGAGGTGTCGTTATGAGAGTCATGAGTGAAGAAAAACTGAATAAGCTCGCGGAGTTTATCAAGCAGTACGCGAGAGAGAATAACGGTGCTTCCCCCGGACTTGCCGATATCATGGATTACATGGGTATGGTCAAATCCACGGCATACAGACACATATTGGAGCTTGAAAAGCGTGGTATCATTTCTTATTCGGGCAAGAAGACATTAGATGCACCCTTGCAGAAAAAGATGCGTTGCAACTTTTGCAGGATCCCTCTTGTGGGTATGATCGTCTGCGGAACGCCCGACGAGCAAGAGGAACACATCACAGGCTACCTTGCCGTTCCCGAAGAATGGGTTGACGGAGAATGCTTCCTTCTCGAAGCCTACGGCGATTCCATGGTGGATATCGGCATCGACGAGGGCGATCTGATCCTTGTGAAAAAGGTCGAAACTGCCTCCACAGGTGACGTTGTCGTTGCTCTTACAGAGAGAGGAAATACCCTCAAGCGTTTGTTTTGGGAGAACGGCAGACCGCGCCTCCACGCTGAAAACAGCACTTACACAGAAGAAAAAATCGATTATTATCCCAAGGAATTGACCATTCAAGGTATTGCTTTGAAGGTCATCAAGGATATCAGATAACGGAGTGTAACATGAATAACCGAAAAATACCGATTGGCTTTTGTCCCTCCTGCAATCGCGCTGTCGTTTATTCTGATGACGGACGGGACAAAAAAGATATTCGCGTCATCCTTGCCGACGAGAATTATCGCGGCAAAACACAGCTATGCGCGAAATGTAAAACCATGTATGCTGTAATCGAAAAGCCCAAGGTGGCAATGGGCTACGTAGCAGTGCCTATTATCAATTTCAGTTGAGGATGATATGGATTACGGTTTCTTTGTTAAAGCTGTTCGCGACCATCTAACCGCATATAAAGAAAATATTCTTGGCATCCAAGATAATGGTCTGTATCGTGGAAGAGAGTATGGACATATTCTCCCACGAGAATATGATACGTTCAATATTGGCTTGCCATTATCTGAATGCAAATTAGATGGTTCGTTATTGACACTAAATGGCTGCCCTCCGATAAAGTTACATATGGACTGGCGTCATATGAATTCATCTCAAATTCTATGTATCGCATATTTCTATAATTTCATTCACGATACGAAAAAACTTCAAGCACTTGTCACCGACGTATTAAAAATAAATGCCGAGGTAAAAGGCGTAGAATTCGAATACATAACGCCGGATGGTTCCAACATAGACTTTGTTGTTCACCTTAAAAATGGTGGAAATGTATTTTTTGAAATCAAATACACAGAGCGTGAATTCGGATCCGCCACAAGTAAAACTGCGGATTATAAAAAAATCAAATGTAAGTTTCATTCAGTTGTAGAAATCTGTGAAGAAGATTACTTAAAACATTACCAGTTGGTGCGCAATATTTGTTTGGCTCCCAAGGGTGAAAATAATTACACGGTATTTCTTATACCTAAAGTAAACACAAGCATCAATAGAAAATATGATGAGGGAATAAAATCGATTTCCAATATCGAACAATTTAATTTTCAACGTTTATATTGGGAAGATTTGTTAAATCAGATCCCCGATAACACTGTATTTGCAAAGTATTTTGATTTATAATTGAAAGTGAGCCATCCTCCCGGCTGTGAATTTGGGAGAACAGGGTGAGTATCAGATTTTTAGAACAGAGATTTTTCTCTGTCTTGTTCTGATGCTCACCCTTTTTATTTTTGGTCATACCTGCGAAAGCAGTATGATATGTATAGCGGACATTCGATCTTACATCCCAAGAAAGGAGTAATATCGAATGAATAACGTTCAAAAATCCAAAGCATTGAACAACATCGAATGTCCGTACCCCGAACCTTTCCTTCTTCTCACTGACGGATTATACATCCGCGACTTTTCACATAGAGAAGATGAGTATCGGTTCATCAGCAATTTTCTGCCGATCATTGATTCTGTTATCGAATACGATAACGGTAAGTCGGTAGAAAAGAATTACCTTGTCAAAGGATTTATGGTTGACGGAAGAATACTTCCGACCGTAAACGTTGACTCTTCTGAGCTTTTGACTCTGAACTGGGTCGTCAGCAAATGGGATGCGTCCTGCATCATCGGAACGCAATACGGTGCAAGAGAAAAGCTACGGTACGCTATGCAGACCACTACGGGGAACGCCAAACGGCGTGTGCAATGCGGCTACACGGGCTGGAAACAGATCGACGGCAGATGGAACTATCTGCTTCCCGGTCATCCCTCCTGCGAAGTAATACTGCGCGGAAAGCTACGTTCTTACCTACGTGAGGACGGTGCGACCGACTCCGACTATGCTGTTCTAACAGGACTGTTACAGGTTCCTGTCGCTCCCCGTGAGCTGCTCTACCCAACACTCGCATTGGTTTTCCTCTCGCCTCTGAACGAATTTTTACGACGAGCCGAGCGAGAACCTAAGTTCATTCCTGCCATCGTTGGACGGACAGGCAGTATGAAAACCTCATACGCCGCCTTTATTCTGTCCTTCTTCGGCAACTTTTCCTCAACGGATATGCCCATGTCCTTTCGAGATACCGCCAACAGTATCATCGAGAACAGCAACGCGCTGAAGGACGTGCTGACCTGCGTGGACGATTATCATCCCTCAACAAAAGGAGATGAAGCGACCATGCGCTCGGTCATGCAGGTGATCTGTCGAGGCTACGGCGACCGAGCAGGACGAAGCAGAATGAACAGCCAAGCGCAACTGATGGATGCTTCCCCTCCGAGGGCAACGCCATCATCACCGCTGAAAGCACACCGAACATCGGAGAATCCACCACGGCAAGACTCTTC
>JAZSFA010000010.1:0-5106 GCA_045531965.1 Eubacteriales bacterium | reverse complement strand
CCCCCTTGACCCCCTTCAAGAACTTTTAAAAAATATGTGTAGGAATCGGCGTCCCCGACGATTCGTCCTTTTCCTTTCAAAACTTTCAAACATCTCTCTATTTAAGATTTTTGGAATTCTCAAAACCTTTTTGCAAAAAGGTTTTGAGCAGGGTGTGGGACAGAGTCCCACGTAATATGATATCAGGAGTACGCAAGAGGGAAGCTTCTTGAAAGAAGTTCGCCTCGCAAGCTCGGCCAAATATGCCTTTGGCATGATTTGCCCCCTTGACCCCCTTCAAGAACTTTTAAAAACAACTTTCTATTTAAGATTTTTGGAATTCTCAAAACCTTTTTGCAAAAAGGTTTTGAGCAGGGTGTGGGGCAGAGTCCCACATAATATCACACAAGGAGATTTTCATCATGAAAAATATTCAACTGCTCAACAAGATCGCCAAGGTCGGCACCGACAAGCTGGACGCCGCCCTTTACAATATCGGCACTGACGTGACCGCCCCCGAGGGCATCATGGTCCGCTCCGCCAACATGCTGGACATGGATTTTAACCCCGAGCTACAGGCTATCGCCCGTGCGGGTGCGGGTGTCAACAACATCCCCCTGGATAAATGCACCAAGGAAGGCATCGTGGTCTTCAATACCCCCGGTGCCAACGCCAACGGCGTCAAAGAGCTGGCGGTTTGCGCCCTGCTTCTGGCCTCCCGTGACATTGTGGCGGGTATCGAATGGGTGGGCACGCTGAAAGACGATCCCGACGCCGCCAAGACCGTAGAAAAGAACAAGTCCAAGTTCGCGGGCTGTGAGCTGCAGGGCAAGACTTTGGGTGTCATCGGTCTGGGCGCCATCGGCGGTCTGGTGGCCAACATCGCCGTCCGTCTGGGCATGAAGGTCGTGGGCTGTGACCCCTACCTGTCGGTGGATGCCGCCTGGAACCTGAACCACAACATCACCCATGCCGCCTCCTACGATGAGGTCTACAAGGCAGCTGACTATGTCACCATCCACGTCCCCGCCACCGCCGACACCAAGGGCATGATCAACAAAGACACGCTTGCCCTCATGAAGGACGGTGTCAAGGTCATCAACCTCTCCCGCGACTCTCTGGTTAAGTCCGCCGACATGATTGAGGCGCTGGCTTCGGGCAAGGTCTCTCGCTATGTCACCGACTTCGCCACCCCCGAGCTGATCGGTGTGCCCGGTGCTATTCTGATCCCCCACCTGGGTGCCTCCACCGAGGAATCCGAGGACAACTGCGCCGTTATGGCCGCGTTGCAGATGGACGATTATCTCCAAAACGGCAACATCAAGAACAGTGTCAACTTCCCTGCGCTGTCCATGCCTCGTTCGGGAGATACCCGCCTCTGCGTGCTGCACGAGAACGTCCCCGGTATGCTGACCGCCCTGACGGGTGCCGTGGCCGCCGAGGGTCTGAACATTGAGAACATGACCAACAAATCCCGCGGCAACGCCGCTTACACCATGCTGGACGTGACAGGCACGGTGCCCGCCGCTGTGGCTGAGCGTCTCACCGCCTTGGAGGGCGTGTTGCGCGTGAGAGTTATCTGATTATATTGAAAAAACGGTACGATCCATGAGATCGTACCGTTTTTTATTGGAGAGGAGACAAGGGGTTTCGTCCCTTGACCCCGATTTCTTTGCGGGGCTTTGCCCCGCGCCCCACCAAAGAACCTTTTTGGAAAAAGGTTCTTTGGCATCTCCAAAAACTTTCAAAAAATCATATTGTAGGGGCGGATTCCATATCCGCCCGTCGATATACGGGGGAGAACGCAAGGGGTTTCTCCCCTTGCCCCGATTTCTTTGCGGGGCTTTGCCCTGCGCCCCACCAAAGAACCTTTTTGGAAAAAGGTTCTTTGGCATCTCCAAAAACTTTCAAAAAATCACTGTAGGGGCGGATTCCATATCCGCCCGCTGATATACGGGGGAGAACGCAAGGGGTTTCTCCCCTTGCCCCGATTTCTTTGCGGGGCTTTGCCCCGCGCCCCACCAAAGAACCTTTTTGAAAAAAGGTTCTTCGGCATCTCTAAAAACTTAAAAAAATCACTGTAGGGGCGGATTCCATATCCGCCCGCCGATATATGGAGGGGAGATGGCACGACGGAGAGAGATGTAGGTTGTCTCTCCTCATCCACCGCTGCGGCGGTCCCCCTTCTCCGCTGGGGAAGGCTTGGGGCGGGAAAATATATTTTTTGAAAGTTTTTGGAAGTCTTGAAACCTTTTTCCAAAAAGGTTTCAAGTGGGGTGCAGGGGTGAAGCCCCTGCGAATAAACTGGGGGTGCAGGGGTGAAGCCCCTGCAAACAAAGTACTGTTCTCTTACGGCTTGATTTCCTTGGTATCTTTCTGACTGCACCCTGCTCTGCCGCCGCCGGCGCAAGCGCAGGCGCAGGCACAGGCACAGCCGCGTCCGCCGCCGCCATAGCCGCGTCCCGAGGACGGGGGATTGTGGGCATCATAGGCGCGGCGATAGCGGGGATTGACCCGCCCGTAGGTATGGATGCGGTGACCGTAGCCGCTGAGGAAGCCCCGTCCGCGATGGTAGGACACGAAGCAATCCACGATATAGATCTGCCAGATCAGAATGCCCAGCAGAGCGGCGGCGCATAAAAAGATCGCCAGATATCTATCGGTGTTCAGCTCGTTGTAGGCACCGTCACCTTCAAACGGCTGATAGGTCACGTAGGACACGGAAGGGGCAGTCTGAGGGAAAGCGGAATCCTTGTAGCCAACCTGCATGACGGCATAGCCGCCGCAGTCCATTTCGCCGCTCCACAAAGCATAGCCGTCCTCCACCAATGGCGCGTTGAAGGTGGTCACGTCCTCTGAGAGTTTCCAACGGAAGGTATACTTCTTCACGGGAACCTCATTGAACCAACCGGGGACAAACTCGTAGAAATAACCGCCGTCAGGGTTGCGGATCAACATCTCCTGCTGGTTGATCTTAAAGGAAAAGCTGACGGTCTCACCGCCCATATACTCCCTTGGAAAATGCAGAACGTGGGAACAATAATACTCGTCGGCGTGGGCTTCGGTGTACAGCACCGTGTCGGATACCGAGCCGTCATACAGACGGTAGGCGGGATTCGCCATGCCGATCTCCACCCACGTGAGAGGCTCGTATTCGTCCAGCGCCGTCCAGACCAGCTCGTAGGTGATGTCCAAAGAGCCATCTTCCCGAGGTTCTACCGTGACGTTGTACTGCTCAATACAGTCCTTGGGATCGGGGGTGTAGAACACGATAAACAAAACAAGGATCACCTGAATCGCCACCAGCACGCACATGAGAGCGATATCAGCCTTGGGGAGGGTGCGCTTCCTTTTGACCGCCTCGGGGGAGTAGTCGTCGGGGCGGGAAGCTGCTTTGCGTTTCTTCTTTGCCATGCTCAAGCCTCCTCTCTGCTGCGGAAAGGACAGGACAGCGCCACATCCTCGCTCATTCCACGCAATTTTACGCAGGTGGGATGGTTCCAGACCGTCTTCCAATCGTCGCGGAGGATGTGACCCAGCCCAGCGTCCCCTCCCAGCCAGCTTTGGCAAGGCACCACGGTGCCGTCGGGGGTCACCGCCATATTGGAGAGGCAAGCGCCGCAGGCGGGAACGTGCATCTCCAACGCCTCCAGCTTGTCCGCGGGGATCAGACCGGGAGAAGTGAAGTCCATCTCCATGCCGTGAGCGTCGCAGAACGCCTTGGCGTCCTTCACAATGGCATACAGTTCCTCGGATGTCAAGTCGTCCTCGTGGTGCTTTCCCTGCGCGCCGCCGGTACAGATCAGTCCGCTGACCGTCACAAAGCGCACGCCAAGGTCATGGATGAAGGCGAGGGTGGCGGCATAGTCGGCGTTTTTTCGGCAAAGGGGGGTATTGACGCTGACATCCAGCCCCGCTGCCACGGCACGACGGATACCTGCCACGGTATCGGCGTGGTGGTCAGTCCCTGTCAGCTCATGGTGAATGGCGGGGTCGGCGGCGTAGAGGGTGACCTGGAGGCTGTCCAGCCCGGCGGCTTTCAGTCCTGTCACCAGTTCGTCGGTCAGGGCAATACCGTTGGTATTGAGGCGGGTGACGAACCACTTGGCGTGATCCACCAGCTCCACAAGGTCGGGGCGCAGGGTAGGTTCACCGCCTGTGAAGGTGACCATAGGGACGTGGGCGGCGCGGAGACGGTCCAGCGCGGTCTTCCAGTCCTCCGTAGAGATTTCCGCAGACTGACCCATGGCTTGTCCTGCGGCGTAGCAGAAACGGCACTTCTGGTTGCATTGCCACTTCCCTTCACCGTCAGTCATAGCCGAGATCATAAGATCCATGCGGTGGGGCGCCGCCATGTGAGGGGCATAGGCGCGGATGGACAGCTTTTCCACGTAGGCGTCGGGTTTACCGCCACGGGCAACGGTAAAAAGGATGTCCAGCATATCGTCCAGATCCTCTGCCATGGCGTTCTTTGAGACGTGGGGGAAAATCTTTGAGACGGTGCGGATCGTGTTTTCATAGATGGTTTGTCCGTCCGTTTCGGTGATGGGTTTGCCGTCGTAGGCGTTGACCTCGTCCATGAAGGCGGACAGTAGCTGTGCCCAGGCGTAACCCAAGGGCAGAAGGTAGTAGCCGTTGAGGATGACGATGGATTCGGCGTGGCCGAATCTGCGGTAGATCGGTGGGATCAGGTGGATTCGCACCACCCCGGGACCTTCGGGGTCAAAGGTGCAATGTTTCACCCCCGCTTCCCATGCGGCGCGGCGGGCGCGGTTACTTTTCAGGCTCATGGTTTTCCTCTCAATGATGATATATTTGGGGTGGCGAACATACGCAAAGGGGAACTTTTTGAAAGAAGTTTCCCCTTGACCCCGATTTCTTTGCGGGGCTTTGCCCCAATTTCTTTGCGGGGCTTTGCCCCGCGCCCCACCAAAGAACCTTTTTGAAAAAAGGTTCTTTGGCATCTCCAAAAACTTTAAAAATTATTACTGTAGGGGCGGATTCCATATCCGCCCGCCGATATATGGAGGGGAATGGCACGGCGGAGAGAGATGAAGGTTGGCCCTCCTCATCCACCGCTGCGGCGGTCCCCCTTCCCCGCTGGGGAAGGCTTGGGGCGGGAAAATA
>JAZSFA010000020.1:0-3629 GCA_045531965.1 Eubacteriales bacterium | reverse complement strand
AGGGGAACACCTGCGGTGATAACGGCTTTGTCGCCGCGCACAACCAGGTCGTTCTGCTTTGCACAGTCAATGGCGTGGGTAAAGAGGGCATCGGTGTTGTTTTGGTGAAGTGCCAGAACGGGAACAACACCCCAGGAAAGGCTGAGCTGATGATAGGTCTTGCGCTCGGGGGTTGCCGCAACGATCATTTGTTGGGGACGGAATTTGGACACGCGACGAGCGGTAAAGCCCGACGTGGTAACCGCAATAATCACCTTTGCGCCTACGTCGCGCGCGGTGGTGGCGGCGGCATCGCAAATGGCGTTGGTCACGTCCGATGCGTCGGAGTCATAGCGAATACCGCTATACATATCCATATCAAAAGCGTCCTCCTCGGCTTGCTCCGTGATCTGCGCCATGACCTTTACAACGAGTGCAGGGTGATCTCCTGCGGCAGTCTCGCCCGAGAGCATAACGGCAGACGTACCGTCAAAAACGGCGTTTGCAACGTCGGTGATCTCGGCACGTGTAGGGGTAGAGGAATGAATCATCGACTCCAGCATCTGCGTAGCGGTAATGACCATTTTGCCCGATTGATAGCACTTGCGAATGAATCTCTTTTGGAGTCCGGGCAGGCGCTCAAAGGCGACCTCAACGCCCATATCTCCGCGCGCGATCATAATGCCGTCGGAGTGGTGCAGAATGGCGTCAAAATTGTTCACGCCTTCAATGTTTTCAATCTTGGAGATGATCTTAATATCGTGTCCGCCGTGGTAGTCAAGGAACTTGCGCAGTCCGATCACGTCCTCTTTGCAACGAACAAAGGACGCGGCAACAAAGTCCACACCCTGCTCAATACCAAACAACAGATCGGCTTTGTCTCGCTCGCTGATATAGGGCATATCAATATGGAAGTTGGGAATGTTGATGCTCTTGTGATTGGAGAGCGGACCGCCAACCTCAACGCGGCAACGGATCTCGGTCTCGTCGGCGTCAATTACCGTCAGGGCAACCTTGCCGTCGTCCAAAAGGATGCGTACACCTGCGGAAAGCTGACGGGGCAGATCGGGGTAGGTGATAGCGGCACGTGTTTTGTCACCCATGCAATCCTCGGTGGTCAGGGTAAAGGTGTCGCCCTTTTTCAGGGTGATCTTGCCGCCCTCAAAATCCTTCAGGCGAATTTCGGGGCCCTTGGTATCCAACAGGACTGCGGCAGGCAGATCGAGGCGATCTCTTACCTTGCGAAAGAGGGCAATGGCACTCTTGTGGTATTCGTGCGTTCCGTGCGAAAAGTTAAAGCGCGCAACGTTCATACCGTTTTTCAGCATTTCCTCAAGAATCTCCTCTTTAAGACAAGCGGGACCCAAGGTGCAAACGATTTTTGTGTTTCTCATAATCAACTTCCTTTTTTGCATAATTCTTCATTATATATCCTACCATGAATTTGTTTCCAAACTATGTACAAACCAAAAGTTTTGAAAAAAAGAGGGGTTTCAAATCTTGTTTTTTGGGGAGCGGCATGCTACAATGAAATAAAAGAACAGGAATCATGATGAGAAGAGACATTACCCATTTGTGGTTTCATTTTTTTGAACTTTCAAAGTTGTATTTTTTAAAGTAATTTATTTTTCATTTTTGTAACCTTTTTCTCCCAAATGGTGCTTATTAGGGTGAAGGCCTTCCAATACAAAAGAAAGGAGATGATAGCTTTGGATGATAACAGAATCGTTGAATTGTTTCTGATGCGTGATGAGAAAGCCATTGAAGAAACCGCCCAAAAATACGGAAAACGTTTGCGTTCCTTATCTCGCGGAATCGTCGGGGATGCACTGACGGCAGAGGAATGTGAAAACGATACATACCTCGAAGCGTGGAACAGCATTCCACCACACGAGCCGAGAGACTATCTTTACGCCTTTCTTGCACGAATTATCCGCCATATTTCCTTGAACTGCTGTCGCGATCGAAGTCGCCTGAAGCGCAATGCGCTGATCTGTGAGCTTAGTGTTGAAATGGAACAATGCTTGCCGGCGCCTGATGACTGTGCCTGCCGTCTTGATGATATTGTACTTGCTGATGTGCTCAATCGGTTTCTGTCAACTCTCGACGAGCAAAAACGCAATATTTTTGTTCGGCGGTATTGGTATTTGGATTCCATAACTGCTATCTCCAAGCGGTTTGCTTTGTCTGAAAGCAAAATCAAAACCACACTTTTTCGCTGTCGTAGGCAACTGAAGGAGTATCTTGAAAAGGAGGGTTACACTGTATGAAGGGAAATGAATTTTTAGACAAAATGGCACTGATCGATCCTGCGTATATAGAGGCAGCAGATGTGACTGTGTCAAAACGGGTGAGTTGGCTCAAAAAATGCGGTATTGTGGCGGCTTGTCTGGTACTTCTTGTTGGTATCGGCTTTGGCACGCATATATGTGTTGAAGATATCAAGGAGTATAATACTGCCGTTCAGTTTTTTAATGAATATAATCTTTCAACCGAGGGGCTTACCCGTCAAGAGATTAAAAACGTTTATAAAGATATCGTTACAAAATCTTTCTCTGATCCCAAAACTGCCGAGGTCATTATCCACAGTCTTTCCAATGACGGTATTGAAGGGAATGAAATTTTTCAAGAAGATCCCACTCCCGAGGATATTGAAAAGCTATGGAACGATAAAAATATGTGGTATCCTACCATCGAACAGAACGGCATTCACTATGAGTACCATTCCGATTGGATAGATTCTGATCGGTATTGGTGCTACGTTGAAAAATACGATGGTGATAAGCTACTTTGGCGAACATCTCTTCCCGATTACAGTTCCGGGATAATACGGGGATGTAAAGTTGTATCAGATGGCGTTATTGTGTATGGTCAATGTAGTATATGGAAGTTTAGCGAGGATGGAAGGATTCTTTGGTCACAGGGGGTAATTGACAGAGGGGGTACCCAATTTATAAGAGCCGTGGTAGAGAACGATGATGGTAGTTATGCTGTTTTTAGCGAAGTGTATTCCCAACTATGTTTAAGCCAAATTTCCAAAGACGGCGAAAGAATTTATTCTAACGAAGAACTTGTTTCGGTAGGAACAATAGAAAACGCTGTTTGCTTTGGGGACGGCTATCTAGTGCAAACGCGCCTGAGGGAAGCGGATGAACAGGGCTATTTGATGCAAGCTTATAACAAAATTATAAAAGTTGATCGCAAGGGGAATATTTTGGAGTCTTTTTCTTATAAGACAGAGGGGATTTGCTACCACATCACCGATATGATCGAGTTTGGCGGGAAAATCTATCTGTCAGCTTATGCAGTACCAACGGTAGATGCGCAAGAGCCGCTTGCTTATACGGAGATTGCAAGCATTCTAAAATATTTGCATGACAATCGTATTGTGATCATTTCCAGCGAGGAATTTACACCGATCGTTCGAGAAAATTATACGGCAATGTTGTTGGTATGTGATCCTGACATAGGAACGCCGCAAGCTTTTTACTCGGTCAAAGGCTCTCTTGGAGGCAAATTTTCCCTGAGTGATTCCGGAGATCTCGTATGGGATGTGGAGAGCATTACTACCGCTAGGTATACTCACGCAAGCTCTCATTCTATTGCCGGAACTTGCTATGTGTTCCGCTATACATTTGACAAGACAGGAG
>JAZSFA010000163.1:0-6076 GCA_045531965.1 Eubacteriales bacterium | reverse complement strand
ACCCGACGGTCATGGACACAGCTCCCCACGAAGGCTTGCTTGCGCTCCATCTCCTCAAGAGTGTCCTGAGGCTCCCACTGGAAGGGGGTGAAGGGCTTGGGGATGAAGGGGGAGACGCTGATGGTGACCTGAGGATGTCTTCCCTTCTGGCGGTTGGGGTTCTGATAGTAGGCGTTCACCACGCGGTGAGCCAGCTCGGAGATCTCAGCCAGATCCTCGTCGGTCTCGGTGGGGTGACCCTGCATGAAGTAGAGCTTGACTTGGTTCTTGCCCGCGTTGAAGGCCACGTTCACGGCGCGCATCAGGTCTTCCTCGTAGAGATTCTTGTTGATGACGTCGCGGAGCCTTTGAGAGCCTGCCTCGGGGGCGAAGGTGATGGTAGAGGTACGGACGGATGCCACCTTATCCATCAGCTCCTTGGTAAAGGAGTCGGCGCGTAGAGAAGGCAACGCCAGATTGACCATGTTGGGGTTGGTCCAAGAGAGCAGCTTGTCGGTCAGCTCGTCCACGCGGGTGTAGTCGCTGATGGACAGGGAGGACAGGGACAGCTCCTCGTAGCCCGTAGACTCGAAAATATCACGGCATTGGCAGTCGATGACGTCGGGGGTCTTTTCTCTGACAGGGCGGTAGACCATGCCCGCCTGGCAGAAGCGGCAGCCGCGGATGCAACCGCGACCTACTTCCACGGTGATGCGATCCTGCACCGTCTCGATGTAGGGCATGACCACATGATCGGGCATAGGCGCCTTGTCCATATCCTCCACAATGCGCTTGGTCACGGTCTTGGGGATATCGTCATAAACGGGGGTGTAGGCCTTGACGGTGCCGTTTTCATTGTAAGTCACGTCAAAGAGAGAGGGCACGTAGACACCGGGGATGGTACGGGCGGCCTCGTGGAGGAAGTCGGCACGGGTATAGGTGCCGTCCTCCTTCATTTGTATATAGAGACGGACGATCTCAGGAAGCATCTCCTCGCCCTCACCGATGTTGAAAAGGTCGAAAAAATCTGCCACGGGCTCGGGGTTGTAGGTGCAGGGACCGCCGCCGATGATCAGAGGACAATCCTCGCCGCGATCCTTGGCATACAGGGGAATGTTGCCCAGAGACAGCATATTGAGGACGGTGGTATAGCACATCTCGTACTGGAGGGTAAATCCCACGAAGTCGAATTCCGATACGGGGTCTCCACTCTCTAAGGCGGTCAGAGGCAGGTGATGCGCCTTCATTTTGACCTGCATGTCCTCCCAGGGAGCGAACACGCGCTCGCACCAGATGTCGTCGTGCTGATTGAGACAATGGTAAAGGATGCGCATACCCAAGTTGGACATACCGATCTCGTAGGAATCGGGGAAGCAGAAGGCGAATCTCGCTTTGATATCTTTTTTATCCTTAACCGTTTGACCGTATTCACCGCCGGCGTAGCGTCCGGGGCGGGTTACAGAGGTCAGGATCATACGTTTTTCATTTTGGTTCATGGTATAATCCCGCAAAGAGGTGCGGGTCCTTTCTTTGTATTGATCACAAATGAGTTTTATGATTCATGCTTGTCCGATATAGACAGACGGGAGGGACGCATGGCGGTCTTAACGCAAAGCCAGGTAATCCCTTGCCACAAGATATGCCAAAGCCAAAGAATCAGCGACGATATATGGGTCATGATTCCCAAGCCAAGGCAACATCCTAGGCAGACCAGCGCCATGATCAACGCCAGCCATGACAGCCCCAGCATACGGCGGGACAAGGTTTTCATGTATCGGCAAGCCATCAGAGGATAGGCAATATCTATGGCTCTACCTGTGGACAGAATGCTACAGGAACGGCTTTCCCATTCCTCCGTCACTTCACTGGGACGAAGGATGTCCATATGGGGTTGCTGTGCCGTTTTCAGAGGGGCAAGTAAATCTTCCGTTACCAACGGATCATAGCTGATGAGAGAGAGGACACATCCCATGGACGTTAAAGCCTCCATTGCACTCGCAAAGGATCGTCTGGGACGATATCTGACGGTATACGCCAATCGGAATTGACGGTCAAAAGCCAAATACAGCACACGGCTATCCTCGGTTTTTTTCCACGAATCCTCCCTTTGGCTTCGAGGGAGTCTGATACCTCTTTGCCGCAAGACCTGATAAGTACCCATCAACACTTCGCAAGCCAAATTACGGCGATCATCCACCATGTACAAGCGCAAGGCATCCTTTTCTACCTCTGCCACTTCTACATGGATCCCCTTAAGATCTCCATCTCGGACAGGAAATTCATCATCCGCCAACGGAAAATCAAGTAGGGTAAAAAGTCGGTTGGCGATCGCACGGTATTTTCCTGCTTCGCTGTCTCCCGACAATGTCACAGCCTTCACATGGGTCGCCTTCAGTGCCTGTCCTGCGGTAAAACGCAAACACATGGATTCAGGCTCAACCTGTTTCCCCGGGGCAAAGATCTCCGAGGCTTCGGGAGAAAGCACCGTACACCCATGCCGCCCAATGATCCGGTTCACCAACCATAGCGGCAACGTAAGAGACATTATAAACGAGGCAGGTAACGCTGCCAAATATGTTCCCATAAAAGCAGACAATCCGCTGAACCATGCACCTTTTCCAAGAACAACCACGACAGCTGAGACCGTCATCGCACCGAGGAAAGCCGCGCTCAGGCTGTGTCCCACCACCGCTTCACGGCGGTCATATCGGGTCACTTGACGGAAATAATCCGCCAACCGTTCAACTTTACGTACGCGGAAAGTATGGACATAGGGATTCTCTTCGAACGAGTCATGAGCGCTCTTCTCCTCAGTCAGCACATATTTAGCTTTTCCTGAAGAGATCACACGGAAAGACACTTGCTCTGTGGCAGTTTTGAGGCAATCTCCGAGACATGCCAAAAACAGTAGCAGTAAGCTGCTTCCGACATAAAGTCGAATATCATTTCCGTGCAAAAAACAGATGGTGAGGGTGTGGACCGCCGTCAAAAGCAACGCAGAAGCGGGAATAGCATAGGCAACCGGTTTCAGTTCCCAAAGGCTTCTGAGACCGCCTCGGATATGTGCCAAAGAAGGAAGGCATCCCAAAATCAACCAAATAAGACCCATCAGGGGATACATAAAGGTATCTGCCAAGGCTTCTAAACCGCCGATAAAAGGCGCGTAATCCGGAAACAAATCAAATGCCAGTCCCACCAAAGCAAATGCTAAGGTCATCCATAAGCGAAGCTTGCTCATGGCACCTGCGCCTTCGTAAGCTCGCTCTTCCGAGCAGGTTTGTTTGTGGGACTCATAGTCCTCTCCGTCATATGCTACAGGTGGAGTGTTTCTGACACCGTCCTTCCCTTTACGGATGTGTTCTTCCTTTTCATAGGCATTACCGACACGGGTAATATGTGCCATGTCTTCTACTTGACTCAGTTCTTCCTCATAGCCCAAATGGAGATATAAGGCTGTATCTCTGTTGCGGGTATCATCACTATCAGCCACGGCATACCCGCGTAAGGTTTTCGTGTCTTCTTGCGACTCTGCTGTAGGTTCGCTACTTCTTCGGGGCTGAGGCACCCCTTCCTTCTGATCCTTGGCAGCGATGCCCAACGCTTGCCGTTTGGAAGACTCCACAGAATCCAACGTGAGTTGCAGCGGATCGTACCACTTGACGGGAGACACTTCAGGCGGAGAAATCCGCGTGTCCGTAGGACTTACCTCAGCCTCGGATGAGTTGCTATCCTGTTGGGTTTCGGGCAGAGCCTCTGCGAGAGACACCTCCCCAACGGGAGAATCAGGGTTCTCTTCGGTCAGATCCTCACGCCACGTTGCCTCGATTTCTTCCGAACTCCCATATATCCTTCTCAAGGCATCCTTGGTATCCTCATCCAAGGAAGATGAAAGAAAATCAGTAATAATATCTTGGGTAAAACGCCCGTTGACATCATAGTCGCCGCTATCAGTCTCTTCGGTCTGCTCTTGAATTTCCTCAAGCAATCGGGACAGCGGACGGGCAGGCTCGAGACTGACTTCCTGTTCGGGCAGTTTTTCCGAGTAGATTTCCGTTACCGCCGCCGCTTCACCAACCTTTTCGGATTCGGGGGTGGAAAGATAATTTTCTTGGAAAACAGAAATCGCATTGTCATCATCACCATCCATAAGCTCGACTCCTTCAGGGGTATAGGGCTCATCCGTATGCGCCATATCCACCTGCACTTCAGGAAGGATCCATTCGCCGTCTTCCTCAACGGCTTCTGTATTTTCGACGATGATCGGTTCGTTATCATCTTCGACGGCTTCGGTATCTTCAGCGATGATCGGTTCGTCATCATCTTCGACGGCTTCGGTATCTTCGGCGATGATTGTCTCGTCGTCCTCGATATCCTCTATAACATCTTCTATAGCGACATCCTCCTGCCATGGGCGTATCGCAGGCTCAAGCACGGGATCGGCGTCCTTCGCTTGACCAAAACGCGCCAATTGTTCCCGAAGCAGGCGGGACAACTCGTCTTCCTCTTGAACCGCTTTGGTTTCTTCATCTTCTGTTTCCGATGAAGCTTCCTGCTCCAAAGACGCGCGCAAAAGAGCCGCGAGATCCTGCTCGCCGCTTGAAGATCCGTCTTTTTTCTTATTGCGGGGGTCTGCCATAAGACACCTCCTTTTCAAATGATGGGATGAAGATCACTCGCCGCTTTTATGCTGTCTGGATGCCTCCGCCAACAGGACGGCAGCGGCAGTGGATACATTGAAGGAATTGACGTGACCGTACATGGGGATGGAAACGATACCGTCACACAGCTCGGTGACCACACGGGACACGCCATTCCCTTCGCTACCAAAGACCAGCGCGCAAGGGCCTTTGAAATTGGTCTCATAATAGGGGATACCGCCCGCTTCGGCGCAGTAGACCCAAATGCCTTTTTCCTTGAGTTCGCGAATGGTATTGGCGATATTCGCCACCTTTGCCACAGCCAAATGCTCCATCGCTCCGGCAGAGGACTTGGCAACCAAGGCTGTCAGCCCCACGGCACGCCGCTTGGGTATGATGAGACCGTGGGCGCCCACGCCTTCGGCGCAACGGATAAGCGCGCCCAGATTATAAGGATCGGTGATGCCGTCCGCAATGGCGATCAGCGGCGGCTCTCCCCGCTCCTCGGCGATAGCAAGAATGTCCTCCACGGTACAATACTCCTTCTGCGCCACCATGGCGATAACACCCTGATGGGGAACAAAGCCCGCCATGGCATCCAGCTTGGACTTATCCACCTCCACTACAGGAATATTCTTTTCAATCGCCTCGGCAACCAGCACTACGATAGAGCCTTCTCTGTCGCCGCGGCGCACCAACAGCTTGTCCACGGTGCGATCCGAGCGCAACAGCTCACGAACGGCATTGCGTCCGATCACCAATCCTTCGGCGGCAGATTCGTCATGCTTCTGTGCATCAAATCCTTCACGGGGTTCTCCGCGCTCCTCAGGGTCAAAATTCCGATCCATGGGACGCTTTTTCAAAGGCTCGCGACCATAGGTTTGACGGCGGTCACCGTGATGTGCTCCACCGCGATCTACCGACTTGTTGTTTCTGTTATTGTTCTTCTTGGGCTTGCGATCATTGTAGTCCATATGGTATTCCTCTCTGCATCTGAGCATAGTTGCACTATTATATTTATAATTAGAATTATTATAGCATAGAAGATAGGAAATGTCAATGATTCGAGCATGAAAAAGCATGAGAAACAGCTCTTTTTTGCGGCTGTGAACTTTTTGTAAACTATCGTTTCCGGACGTTATGTTTTCTCTTTTCCGTTCGTTATTAAAAGCAGAACAGTCATCAAGGTTGCTTTTACCCAATGGTTCGGGATCCGTCTCAAATTTTGTGTAATGTGTCAATATACAGTTAAATATTTTTATGATATAATGAGAGATATCTCTTGCCATTTCTGCTTCTTACGACTCAGCCGTTTGAAATACATTTGAAAGGAAATGTACTACCATATGAAACGTTTGATGCTTTGTACATTATATCTTGTTCTTTTGGGTCTGCTATTTACTGCCTGTACCCCCCCTGCCCCAAGTCGGAGGCCAAGCGGTCTTAGGAAGACAACTGTT
>JAZSFA010000046.1:0-11691 GCA_045531965.1 Eubacteriales bacterium | reverse complement strand
TAACGAAGAAGATATTACCGAAAATGTAGTTACACCCATTCTCAATTGCTTCTTGCGCTTATTCGCACTTCTTGAACTTGTTGATGTGGGTTATTCCAGCAAATACTTCAAGACGTTCTTATTTGGCGAGGAAGTAAAATTTATTGACGGATCTTTTTCTATTGACGCTATAATTAAAGATTTTAATGATCACATTTGTGCCAATTGGGAAAGAGATAATATTAAAACAGCGTTGCTTGACTATGACGGAAATGTCCTCGTATATCTTAATGAATATCTTTTCGCCAATGAAAAAGGAATACAGTTTGAGTTGGGCGCTAAATATGACATAGAACACATTATGCCGTACAGCGGAAGTAACTTGCAGGAGATCAGAAAAGATGCCGAAATCGGTAGTGAGGAAGAATTTAACGGTATCGTAAATAAACTCGGCAATAAAATTGTTCTTGAAGAAAAGATAAATCGTTCAATTGGCAACGAGTGGTTTAGAACGAAAGTTTCAACAACACTTGAAAACAAAACGGGATATATTGATAGCAAGTATCCTATTGCCTGTGCGTTGGTTGCTCAATATCGCAATTCAAATAAGCCTTATTGGAAAAAAGATGATATTTCAACCGCTACCGAAAAAGCAAGTAGCAGAATTCTGAAATTTATTTTCGGGAATTGACGATTGTTAATGGGCATAAGAACTTTCAAGAAAAAATCAAGGATAGGAGATATAGTTGTGTTTGACTTAAACAATATGATAAATGAGGGTGCATTTATGAGTCCTCTGCAAAGAGCAATCAAAGACAAGTACATAAGCATAGTTGGAAACGAGGGAAAACGTAAAATTTACTACGTTGCCTCAGAGAATCATTCGGAAAATTTTGAAGATCCCGAAGAAAGAGTGCGCGCAGAGTTTTATGCAGAACTTATTTATAAATACGAATATCCGGCTAACAGAATTAGAGTAGAGGTTACTATTCCCGATCGGTTGCCTACCGACCGCGCCGATATTGTTGTGTTCAGCGATGATGTATGTACTCGTCCTTATGCAGTTGTTGAGTGTAAAAAAGAGGGCGTTACGGATGCCGAATTTAATCAGGCGATTGAGCAGGGCGTTGGTAACGCAACATGGGTAAAGCTCCGTGCTGAATATGTAGTTATCATTGCTGGCGGAACACGTCGAGTGCTTGATGTTTCCGATAAATTTGGGGCATTTGAGCGTGAGCAAAATATCCTTGCCGACTTACCTCGTGCATACGGAAAACCCCAAGAGTTCCGTTTCTACAAAGGAACAGAAAACGACATTAAGCCGGTTGCTCGTGAGGATTTGATTGCAGCAATTAAGAAATGCCATCAGACATTGTGGGGCGGTGGTCGCCTTTCTCCTCCCACTGCTTTTGGTGAACTTTGCAAGCTTATCTTCGTAAAGATCAGCGACGAGCAAAAACCTCGCAAAAAGGGAGAACCGTATCAGTTCCAGATTAAAACGCACGAGCCGTCCTCCAAGCTTGCGGAGAGAATCAATGCGTTGTATAACGAGCAGAAGGTGAAAGATCCCGAGGTATTCACGGAGTCTATTAAGGTAGATGATCGTGTCCTTCGTACCGTTGTTTCTCATTTGGAAGCCATTAACTTGAATAAAACCGACCTTGATGTTAAGGGTGTTGCCTTTGAGCAATTTATGGATGGATTTTTCAAAGGCGACTTCGGTCAGTACTTTACGCCTCGTCCCATCATCGAGTTTTGTGTTAAAATGATGAAACCACAGCAAGATTGGGATGTTCTTGATCCTTCTTGCGGATCGGGTGGTTTCCTTCTGCACGCTCTTGATTATATGCGTAAGCAGGCGGGCGACTATTATGAAAAAGGTACGGTTGATTATTTCAATTATTGGCATGATTTTGCTGCAAAGCACCTTTTCGGTATCGAAATCAACGACGAAATTGCCCGCGTTGCAAAAATGAATATGATCGTCCACGACGATGGTCATACCAACGTTATCAGCCACGATGCTCTTGAAAGCATTGAAAAAATGTACGATCATAACCGTGGTTTTGCTGAAAATCGTTTTGATTTGATCCTTACTAACCCACCGTTCGGTTCTACCATAAATCTTGCGGAAAAACCCTATTTGTCTACCTTCGAACTCGGAAACAGTGTAGATACCAAGGGCAGAAAGAAACCTCGTAAAAATCAAAGCTCAGAGGTTCTGTTTATTGAGCGTATTTGGCAATTCTTAAAGCCCGGAACGGGTAAAGCAGCAATTGTATTACCCGATGGAATTTTGACAAATAGCTCTATGCAATATGTTCGTGACTTCATACTTGAAAAGTTCCAACTCCTCGCAGTTGTGAGCTTACCTCAGTGCGCCTTTGCTCATTTCGGTGCAGGTGTTAAGGCATCTGTTATTTTCGTTCGTAAGCGTAACGAAAGTGAAAAGCCAAACGGTAATGAAACAATTTTTATGGCGGCACCTGAACTGATCGGATATGATGCGACTGGCAGGAAAACGGCATCTCAATTTGAAGAAATAGCCTGTAAGTATAAATGCTTTCAGAATAACCCTTCTGAATACATTTTGGCAAATCCATCAGCCAATGAGGCTTGTGTATTTGCAGTAATGGCGAGCACGTTAGAAGGAAGGATTGACCCTCATTTTTATTTGCCCAAGTTCCGTAATGTTGTATCTCTAATCAAAACATGCAAATATGCAAAATTAGGGGAGATCGCATCTTTTTCAAAAGAAACAACGGATTTTTCTGAATTTGGTGATGAATTTGAGTATCTAGAAATATCTGGTGTCGAGTTAGGAACTAACGCCTATTCTACTACTACCACCATGGTCGCAGAAGCACCCAGTCGTGCCAAAATGAAAACCAAACGTGGAGACATTGTAATATCTATGACTCGTCCTCACAGAGGGGCTATAGCAGAAATACTTGAGAACGGTATAATTGCATCTACAGGTTTTTCGGTCATCAGAGATGTTTGCAACAATGTTAATAAAAAATGGCTCCTATATACGTTGCTGTCAGAGAAAGTGTTGCTCCAAATGCTGCAAAGAAGTAGTGGAGGTAATTACCCAGCCATTACGGAAGACGAGATTAAAAACATATATATTCCATTACCGTCATACGAGAAACAAATTTTGATGGTTCAAGATATAGAGCGAGCTATATTAGATAGAAAGACCAAATTGTTACTGGTAGAAGAAGAATGGAAAGCCTCGAAATTTGCTTTTGAGAAAGAGTTGTTAGGTGAATAAAATGTCAACTAAGTGTATTTCGTTTTTGATGAATAGTTTCTTATATTTTAGTGATGCTGTCGAAAACAATTACTCTGCATACCAAGACAAAGAAATTGTATCGGAATTACAAAAATATCGTGAGTATGTTTTGAAAAACATCGAAGATATCCAAGGAGAAATTAGACATACTCACGATAAATTGAATGTAAATATAGAGACTTTCAAAACTCTCCCGACAGAAGACATTTACAAACAACTTGTTTTGTATATGGATCAAGTAGTAATTCCGGACCCACTTTTTGAATTGACGGAGGCACGGTCGTCATTTAACAATACTATGGGGGAGTACATTGGATTAAAAAAAGTTGAGAATAATTTTAATCGCCAAAAACTGGTTGATACGATAAATTATATTAAGTGTATTTATCCGTTAATTGCTTCAGATTTCGTAGTTATGCTTCCAATTTCTTTGATGCATGAGGGGCCAAAAGAAATATGTATCAATTATTCACCAACAGCTTTTTCTGATGTAATTCCTCCCCCGATTCTTGATTATTATCGTTCTATAGCAAGGATATATAACTTGGAAAAGAACGAGTCAGGTTTATTTGTCTGTTCGGATCAAACTCTAAAACTGGGCACAAAAATCTATATTGATTTTTTAGATGATCAAAAATCTTCAGGCTCTATTTATCAGTATTCTTCAATGCAAGTAGTTGGGGTTGATGAAAAAACCAACCGAGCATTGATGAGATATTGGGAACCTGATTCTATCACTGAAGCTGAATTTAATTGCTGGGTAAATCAGTCTATAAACCAATCAGCAAACCATCACTTCAATGAAAAATATGCAGAATTAGTTTTAGCACAGAAATGTGGTTGTATGTATTTGTCTCGATCTTCCCTTACTGCCAAGGTATTACAAATGGCTATTGACAAACCGTCTAAAGATTCTGAACTTGCAAATTTTGCTATGCAATTTGACTTACCCGTTGTAGATGAATTACCCATTACAGATATTCTTGAAATAAGAAACAACTATGGTGAGGCATTTCACAATTTTAGAAACGAACTTAACTCTAAGCTTATTGGCTTGGATGCTATAAGTGATCCAGATGTACTTAAAAGGCAATTAGACACAATTTCTTATGAATTAAGCAATTTGCAAATAAAAGAGGTTGAAAAGGAGTATCGGAAGATTAAACGCACTTTGAAATTTGATGCTTTGGCTTTCACAGGCTCTTTAATAGCGAGCTTTGCTACAGGTGGAATTACAGCGGTAGGTGCTGCGGGGGCATTTGTAAAGGGCGTTTCTGACATTTCAAAGTATTATACTGACGTACAGGAACATAATGGACTGTTCCTTTGGAAGTTGGACAAACAGGCAAGAAAATACGAGCTTTAATAAGGTGGGCACATTATGATAACACTTACAGGAATATTTAGCGAATCATTCGGTGGAACGTGTACGATTCGAGGCTATGCAAAATATACGGATATTGTCGATAGTTCATATCCACACCCTCATTATCAGCGTCCGGAAGATCCTCAACACATAGAGGATATATCAAAATTTATTACTTCAGGCACTAATAGTTTTAGCCCGGAAGTTGTTCTTGCTTATACGGCAGAGTACGATTATTATGCACCCAATGCAAATGGTGAAGTAAATGCCATTGAGGACATCAGAAGCGGAAAAGGATTTTCATCTAATAAAAACGGAGTGATTTTCAAAAAGCAAAAAGCAGTTGAAAATGGATTTCTATATCAAATAAAAATTCCCGATTCTGCTGAGTCGAAACCATTTCGTCGAGTCGATGGTAACCATAGACTGAAAGCTTTTGAAAAATTAATATCCGAAGGACAAGTTAAAAGCTCATATTTGATTCCTTTTTGCATTATTCTTTTTGCTGATGGAACACCATTGAAGGATGAAAAGACCATATTCCATAATATCAATTCAAAGGCTGTTCCGATAAAATCCGAGCAATTGTTGAGAAGTGTTGTTATCACTGCTGGTAACGAAACTGATTTTTCAGATGATGAATTAAAAGATAAGTTTGGTTTTGAGTATTTGTTGGCACGCAAATTCATAAAAGAAAAACCATTGGTTGTAAGAAAACTAAACAGTATAAAATGGGTAAACGAAAACTTGATAACCATAGTCGTTGATTTGATTTCTTTTATAAACTCTGCCAACGAAAGTAGTTCGGAGGAAGGGTGTGCACAAAAAATTGAAACTGCGGAAAGTATAGATGCATTTTTTACGGCTGTGTCGAAAGCATTGAATCATGCAACTCCGATTAGTGATCACGAATTGTCTATTGCATCAGGCATATTCTTTTTGCTAAGTCTGTTTTATTATTGGATTGAGTTAACAGCATTTGATACAGAAAAAAGCTATGAAGCCTACAAGAACAATTTTGTTGACTGGGCAAAAAAATATCAGGTGACAGATGTACAACGCGATTCTGCCGAAAATGCCTCCATTAACGCAAAATGCATCTGGACAATTTATGATAAATATCGTGACTCAACCGAACAAACCATTTTCCTCTCTCGGTATTTCAGCGAGAAATATAATGAAAATGAGTACGCAATAAGAAGAGCTATTGACGAAGTTAATCGTGAAAAGCATATTTCATTGAAACTGGTCAGAGTAGATCAACACACAGAAGGCGTAACAGATCAAATATCAGACCGTATATTTAGAGGGATTAAAAGTGCGGGCTTGGTTATTGCCGATTTGAGTAGCGGACGTCCAAACATTCCTCATGAAATTGGATATGCTATGGGACTCAAAAAGGATTTGATCATTATACATAACGGAACCGATGCCGAGGCTGATGAACATACGCCCTCAAACATCAGAATGTATGAACAGGTTCGGTTTAATGAAAATTATCAGTCGCTTCAAGACCAGTTAAAGACTAAATTGATTGATTACTATAAATTGTAATTAATATGCTCATGGGAGACAACAAGTGCATAAAAAAGTAAAAGAAGCCGAAATGACAAGTACACAATTATTCATCTTCTCCATGCAAACATGTCAATGGTGGAACGCTGTGTTTATACAAGCGAAAAGGTTTTTGGAGGTTTTGGAAAATGATCATGGCGGGACTCCTTGGGATGAGGGCGACGCTAACAGTATGTTTGTTGCTGAAAGAATGTTTTTAATTACTGCCTTGCACCATGCCATAGAGAATTTGCAAAAACTGAATATAGAGTGGCAAAGAAATAATGATAGCACTTTTCAAACAGTTCTTGATGCTATTGAAATGGTAGCTCCTCTGGAGGATATTAAAAATTTACGGGACATGAATGAACATGGCTTAGATTATCTCGTGGATAAAGGCAGAAAACAAGAAGATTTCAGAAAAACGGTGAAAAAGGGCGATTATGAAATACATACTACCTCGGCATGGACGCATGTTCACGGTGATGCAAAAGTAATTTTGCTCGGTACTGTAGCGATAGATAACCTTCTGCTTGCTATGAAAGAGCATCATCCGATTGTGAAGGCAAAGACAAAAGAAATATTTGAAAAGGCGCTCTATGCAAATTAAAAAAATAGGAAGTCTGCGATGACAAAATAAGATTTTGTTGAATACCGCCTCGAGTTGAAATACAATGTTATAACTTTGATTTGTTTTGCAAAAACTCGCGCCTATATTAACCCCTTGCCAAAGTATCTACGCATGAAAATGTCAATGTCGCCACTTGTTTTCTGAGAAATATTTTGGTCTACCATACTGTTGTCGCGGTGAAATGATATAATGGGTACGAGGTGATGAAAAATGATACACAATAAAATTATTACTTACGGTTTAACCGATGATGAAATTATTGAACTTCAGAAAGTTAAACCCAACAAGGATTGCTCAATTATTATTGCAGACTGCGCAACCGATATTATTGCTATAGGTGCATATGCAGCTATTGCTCGTAAATCCGAGCTTGATCAAGATGATTATTGTATGCTCAGTTCATATTTAGAAGAAGTTGGGGATTATGCCGACACAGTTATTTTAATTGGTGAGGACGATAAACTTAAGACCTTTTCTAAAAAAGTCAAGATTTTTGCTACATTTGAGGATTTTCTTGAGAAGGCAAAATATACTTTGGTTGCTTCCTATGCTAAACATAGGCAAAGCGATGAGTTCAGCTCCAAAATATCTCTTGCATTAAGGATGGTTATTCTGATAAAGAGAAACCCCGGAATATCAACAGCCGTTCTCGCAAAAGGACTTGATGTTTCGCCAAGATCAGTTCAGCGATATATTGAAACGCTCCGAATGTCCGGCGAATGGATAGACTATGATACTTCTCTCCACGGATGGCGGTTGGAACATGAAAAATCGTTTTTGCTTGACTTTGAGGATACTGACAAATGAGAACTGCTATAAATCCAATAACCGGAAAGGTGCTAAACGAATCCTTCAATAAGGTGCTGACGTATGGATTGACCGAGGAAGAAATGCAATGTCTTTCAAAATCAGTTATCGAAGGAACTCCGATATTATCGTGTGACAACTCATTTGAGGATATTTTGATTACTCCGTATAATTGCATTGTCTTTGCACCTTCAAAAATGACCTCTACGCAAAAAGCGCAGATGAATGAGATATACAAAGACGAAAAGCGGATTCTGATGTTTAGCGTAGAAAGCAAAAAAAGAAAATTTCAGTTTCCTGTCCATCCGATTTGTCTAACAAAAAATATCACACGTCCACAAAGAAAACTAACCTCGTTTTTTGAGTCGGTATCTATTCCTTGTGTAGCAAATAGCGACGGATACATGATGAACGATGGCTTTGTCGTTGTAGATGTTGAAACTACCGGACTTGACGAAGAAACGGATGAGTTGATTTTTGCATCAGCTGTCAGAGTCGCTAACTATGAAATTGTTGATACTTTTGAGATGTTGATTAAGCCCTCCAAGCCTATTCCGAAAGAGATTGAAGATCTTTGTGAAATCACAAATGATATGGTTTCTACTGCCGAATGTGCAGAAAAGGTTGTTGAAAAACTTATCGATTTTATTGGGCTGGATGTTATTGTAACTTACGATAGAGGGTTTATTGACAAATTCCTTTATCCGATTTTTCAAAAGCTCGGATACGAGATTAGTGCGAAACCAAGACTTAATCTGTTTTATTTGATTAGAAAGCTTTACGGAAACCAATTGTTTTCTTCCCAAAGCAGACTAATCTCGTGTGCTTCTGCTATTGGAATCGATATAACAGAAACACCAAGCAAATTCAACGAATCCGAGGTGTTGATTAATATATTACTTCGTTTGCGGAATGAATACGAGCTACGTGCCGTATCAGAATTAGAAAAACTATATTGAGGTAAAGATGACTATTATTGTTCATAGGGGTACACACCAAATCGGTGGATGTGCAACAGAAATAAAAACGAATACGACTCGCATCATCATCGATTTTGGAGCTGAATTGGATGCAGACAATGCCCGTCCTCTCGATATCAGCGGCGTTACAAACGGAACTCCTCTGTGCAATGCGGTATTATTTTCCCATTATCATGGAGATCATATTGGTTTGATGGATACAATTTTGCCAAGCATCCCCTTGTATATGGGCGAAGATGCAAAGCAAATTATAACAATCCTTAATTCCAAGACTAAAACATTCAATGATGATTTTCTCGGTAATATTCTAACATTTAGTGGAGGCAACGCCTTCCAAATTGGGGATATTACGATTACTCCGTTCTCCATTGATCATTCGGCATATGATGCGTATATGTTCTTGATTGAAGCAGATGGAAAAAGAGTATTGCACACCGGCGACTTTAGAACACACGGTTTCCGTGGCAAGGGCGTGAAAAAGGTCTTGGACAAGCTTGTTAAGCACGTGGATGTTGTCATATGTGAGGGAACAACGCTCAATAGAACTGCAGCACAACCAATTACCGAAAACGATATCAAAATAGAGTTAAACAAACTTATTACGGAGAATAAGTTCTCATTCCTCATATGCTCATCTACAAACATTGACAGGATTGCGGCGGTTTGTGCAGCACGACCGAAAGGCAGATATCTCTTGTGCGATGACTATCAAAAGAGTGTTGTCGATTACATAAGCTCCACGGCAGGTCTTAAGAGTGATTTATATAAGTGTGAAGGACTATGTACCTATGGTGCGAATTTGGATGAAAAGCTACGAAAGCAAGGCTTTTGTATGTTGGTTCGTGCAGGTAATCCCTCACATAAAAGAATCATGGACAAGTTCAAAGACGATGATCCATTAATCATTTACTCTATGTGGAAGGGGTATCTTGAAGAAGAACGAGTCAAATCATTCATTGATGGGTACAGGAAGGTAGATGTTCATACAAGTGGACACGCCGATTCAGGAGCAATAAAGATGTTAATGGAACTAACCACTCCCGATATGATTATACCAATTCATACAGAAGTGCCTGCGGCGTTTGACGGAATATATAATAAAGCCAAGGTGATCTTGCTGCAAGATGGCGAAGAATTTGTTATGTGAGGTGTTTGAATGAGTATATACAGTGATAAAGCAAAAGAAACATTGGATTTGTTGCGTGCTAATCCCGAATGGATCGATCGTTATAAGAAATATGCAGACGAGATAAGCGACAATGTTGCGATGCTGAAAGAGCGAAAGGCTTCTTTTCACAAGTGGAATCCTTTGTATGTATACTTAACTACTTCCGAAATGAAAAAAGGTGGAAGTATCAGTTTTTCGCTTCGATACAAAGGTCAGGAAGTCGGAAAATTAGTTGTCAAAGATGAAGTCCTGTGCTATCCGGCATACGAGAATAACAAAAAGAACTTTGGATACACGCCGAACTTTCAAGGCGAATTCCCTTGGAATAGCGAAAACGCACGTGAATTTAGAAAGTTCTTCTCAGCAAATAATCCCACTCGAATAGATTGTGGCAAGAAGAATGACGAGCATCGATATGAAAGTATATTGCTCACTTGTTTTGAAGATCACGACAAGAAAATTGATGCGTTCAAACATATTCGTCCCGTTAGTGTAATATCCGGTGTTCGCTTCCCGATGCCCACTCCAATTTCCGCAAGTAATAAGAAAGCAGTTACATATTCTGGAACGTCCGGCGGCGGAATTGATATCTTCACAAGAACAGGAAACGGCAAGGCGACTTATCTGAACATTATGGAGCTGAAGGACGAAAATCACAAGGGAGAAGAACCTTCCGTTGTTATCAGACAGGCAATCGCATATGCAACTTTTATACTTCGATTGCTTCGTAGCGAAAGCGGTGCTGCGTGGTATAAACTGTTCGGCTTCAGTTCAACATTGCCCGATTCAATTAAAGTCTATGCAACTTGTTTGATGCCTAAGGGCTATTGTGAAGATAAAAGTTTTGCAAATCAAAGGATATATGTGGACAAGACACACGATAAAGTCAGCGATACATTAGTGGATAATTCTGACGTTATTGAATTACACTATATGTATTTCGATGAAATTGATAACATTGTTTCAAATGTAGAGACCTCTCTAAACAAATAGTATCAAGAATATATTTTCATGGCGCTCGAATTTTCGAGTGCCATATTTTTTCAAAATCTCTTGACAAACTTTCTTCTGTATGCTATAATTACTACGCGGTACAATTGTACCTTGTATAATTTGGAGGCATTTATGAATAAGTGGAGTCCCGAAAGGGCGGAGGCAATCCGCCAATATATAGACGAATATTTTATGGAGAATCGCAAATCACCGACAGTGCGCGACATCGCGGCAGGGACGGGTATCTCCAAGACCTCGGTGCAGAGATATCTTACCGATATGAAGGAACACGGCGAGATCGAGTACAACGGTCGCCGCAGCATTGGAACGAATCTCTCGCGCAATATGTTTGAAACCACGCCCGCAATCCGATACGACTCTACTGTGTCCTGCGGGTTGCCGAGTGAGCCGAACGTGGAAGAAACGGAGATCATTCCTCTCCCTACCGCACTTGTTGGTGACGGAAAGTTTTTCATTCTTACCGCCAAAGGTGACTCGATGACGGGCATCGGCGTGGATGATGGTGACCTTGTTATCGTGCGCGAGCAGAACACTTGCAGGGATGGAGACTATGCGGTCGTCCTTGTAAACGGAACTGAAACGTTGCACAAAACGATAACCTATCTTCCCGACAAGAAAGCATATTTGCTACACGCAGAGAATCCTAATTACGATGATCGTATCGAGCGCAACGTGCAGATTCAAGGAATTGCCACGCAGGTGCTCAAGAAACTTTGACAACGCTCTGCTTGTCTATCAGTCTTAGCAAGCAGAGCGTTTGTCATGACAAACGGTCCATCGGTCTCAGCAAGCATCGCCGTTGTGTCCCAAATCCCAACGGAAACAAATATACATTCAATGTGTCTGTTTGTCTTAGCAAGCATCGCGGTTGGACGCCCAAAGCCAACCGAAAGA
>JAZSFA010000139.1:0-9627 GCA_045531965.1 Eubacteriales bacterium | reverse complement strand
CTTCTTGTGGCTCCCCTGCCCCCTCTGTTGACACCACCGACACGTTGTCTCCCGCCACGGAGGAAAGCGAAGCTCCCACGGAACCAGCGGCTCCCGAAGTCCCCGCCTTTGACGGCACCTTTGCCACCGACGCTTATGCTGTCACCTGCGTAGGCGATCAGTTTTATCTGAATTTTAATGAAAGCCATAAGGCCACGTCCGCAGAAATTTCTGCCTGTTATGAAGCAGGAATTACTTTTGAATCCCTTACAGATTTCAAGGATAAGCTGATCAACGGCAAGCTTACGGCTTCGGAACAGATCACCATGCAAGCCGCTTTTCCCAAGGATGAAAACGGTATCCTGATGTGCGATCTCACACAGTTATATGAACCGGTTTTGCCGGATGGAACAACACTTTCTTCTTATGTTTATTGGTTGGGCGGTAACTCTATTTCTTTTGCTTTTACTAAAGGCTATGTTCATTTTTTATCTGAAAAAGCTTACAACTCACTTGTAGCTCAGGAATACACCAACGCCCCCAACACAACGAACTATACAATCACAGCAACCTATGAAGGAACCTATGATTCTGCTCCCTGCGAATGGATTGAATTCACCATTCAAGGCAGCCAATTTCGCACATGTCGTATGGAGATAACCGTAAATGAACAAGTTTTTTACGCTGTACTTATCTACGCCATAACAACTGAGGAGACAGCTAATGCTGAAAGCTCGACGGAACCGCTTCCCTTTTCCGTAGCGGTATTCAGTGAAGTCAACAACCAGTATTTTCAAGTTTCACTGATATCACCTTCTTTCCATCCCACCGTCGAATGGCTCACTTCTTTTGGTGTCAGACCTTATGTTGAAAACAGCAACGCTGACCACGTTGCATCCTGAGATTTATACTATTTTGGAGAAGCAACCCATGAAAAAAGAAAAATTTCTTTTGCTGGCAATATCCGCTTCCTTGGTGTTTTCTTCTTGTGGCTCCCCTGCCCCCTCTGTTGACACCACCGACACGTTGTCTCCCGCCACGGAGGAAAGCGAAGCTCCCACAGAAACAGCGGCTCCCGAAGTCCCCGCCTTTGATGGCACCTTTGCTACCGACGCTTATGCTGTCACCTGCGTGGGCGATCAGTTTTATCTGAACTTTAACGAAAGCCATAAAGCCACGTCCGCAGAAATTTCTGCCTGCCAGGAAGCAGGAATTACGTTTGAATCCCTTGCAGATTTCAAGGATAAGCTGATCAACGGCAAGCTTACGGCTTCGGAACAGATCACCATGCAAGCCGCCTTTCCCAAGGATGAAAACGGTATCCTGATGTGCGATCTCACACAGTTATATGAACCGGTTTTGCCGGATGGAACGGCATCATATTCTTGGGTTTACTGGAAAGGAGGAGCCGCTCTCTCCTTTGCGTACGGCAGTCACATGGTGAGTTTGACAACCAAGGATGAATACCGCAATTTTTTCCAAACCGAATACGTTAATGCCCCTAACACCACTAATTATACTATCACCGCCGACTATGAAGGCATCTATGATGGTCAGCCCTGTCGTTGGATCGAATTAACCCGAAGAAACGGAAAAAGCTTTCGCGTTGGTTGCATGGATTTGCCCGTTGGCGGGCGCACTGTTTACGTTGTTCTCAACTTTCAAGCTCCGCAAGAAACAGGCACCGACAGTTCCGAGATTGCTCAACAGACACCCTTTGGAGGCAAAATCATGACCGAAATAGACGGACATTATCTTGTTGTTTTCATTGTGAGCCCATCCACCGCCCCCACCGTCGAATGGCTCACTTCTTTTGGTGTCAGACCTTATGTTGAAAACAGCAACGCTGACCACGTTACCTCTTAAGCCCCGTTTCAAGGAACGCCCCGTGCGGGCGTTCCTTTTTGGTATGTTTTTTCTGTCGAAAAACCCAAATCAATAAAGAATTATGAAGAAACTCTTAAATATGTATGCCATCGGTTGACTTTTTCAAAAAGTCGTGTTATAATGGCTCTTGGATTTTAGATATGCCGCCATTGGGGCATACTAAAGCCGAGTACAAACGAAAGAAGGAAAGAAAAGTGAAAGCTTACGTGAAGTTTTTGGCACTGTTTCTTGCGCTCCTGATGATCGGGATGACCGCCTGCACAGGCACAGGAGATCCCTTGGAGACCGAGCAGTCCACCGAAACAACAGAGGAATCGAACAAAGAGTCCGATACCCTCACCGAAACAGAAACCGAAGCTGATACCAATGAACCCATCACCGACGACCAAGTCGTCTATAACATCATCTTCGCATTAGCTACCGTGCCTCCCGTATTGGCTTCTTTGGATGCCATTGAAAGCGGTCATCAGACCTATGCGATTATCGAGCGCGGCAAGACCTACAACGGCATTGACAGTCTCGATTATTTCCACAACGCCGGCTTTGACCCCGCCAACAATACAAGTAACGGCTTCACCGCTACCGAGTGGGATGCCATGGTCAATAAGATCAAGGAACTGAACGTAGCGGAGAAGGACGTATTCTTCAATATCTACGTGCAGGACGGCACCGCCCTCATGGGTGCGGGTCTGGCTGCCAACGCAGGGCTTTCCACCGAGGATTTCCACGTGGTCATTGTAGAAGACGGTACCGGTGCATACAATGCGCTCTACAACACTTACGTCAAGGGCAAGACGGTCACCGCCGAGGCTGACGGCATCTATGATGCTTATGCCGCAGCTGTGGCATCTGCCAAAGCTGAGTTTGAAGCTGTTATGGGTAAGACCGATAACAAGCACACCGATGATGCCTTTAAGTACAACATCGGCAAGGCATATGCGCTGGCGGCTCTGCCCAATTTCACCTACTGGATTCAGGATAAGCTCATGCTGACGGATATCTTTACCGCCGCCGAGGTGACCGAAACTCGTCTCATGGATGTGATGGGTCTGAAGGAAAATCCTGCTGAGACCGACCTGAAGGCAAGCCTCCGCTTCGAAAAGATCTCTGAAGCCATCAAGGATCTTACCGACACGCAGCGCACCGACTATCTCACCCTCATGTACGGTTCTTACTATGAGGCCACCTACAACGGTCTCACCCGCACCGAGCGCGCCGGCGAGCCTGCGCCCGCAAAGAAGCTGGTCTATATCGGCGCACGTCACAAGGGCTATCCTCACTTTGCCACCGACGCAACTCACGGCATCGGCGGTCTTGCCTCAGACGCCACCGTCCCCGCCACCTATGCGGATCTGGACGCCAAGTACAAGACGCCCCTGCTCTTTGGTACCGAAGCAGACTATACGCTGTTCCTTGAAGTTTTGAGTAACGCAGAAAATTACAGAGAAGGCACCGACGACCTCAAGCGTCAGGCTCAAGTCGCTTGCTTCAACTACTATATCGACTATATCTACACCCTCAAGCTGACCTATGCGCTCTACGGTGAGGAATACGACATCATCATGAAGGGTCACCCTCGTGAGGCTGTGGGCGGTTCCTCCGAATGGGGTAACATCTACTCTGTCATCTATCAAGAAGAAGGCAGTGAGGAGAACAAGTATTACGTCTACGATCAGCTTTTGGACAAGGCTCTGATCGCCTTCCACGAGAAGGATTCTGTGGGTAAGTATTTCGGTATGGTTCCCTACGGCACCTCTGCCGAGAACCTTGCCTACCTTGGTGTGGAGATCGCCATTTGCGGTCTTCCCTCCTCCACTTACAACGGCTACGATACCGACGTTGACGTGGTATTTATTATGTCCGAAACCAACGAGGATATCTTGGGCAGCGGTGCCGAGACACCCGCATCCCAAGTGGCAGCAAGATATGAAGCAGGCAACCTGCTCTATACCGACAAGGACGGCAACAAAGTTGCCTCCAAGTTCTACAACACCGGTAACGTCTATCAGGCACTGATCAATGTGTACAACAAGAAGGGAGATACTGCTAACGTGCAGAAGTTTATTGACCTTTACACAGCATGGCTTGCTAAGGTTCATCCCGGTGCATCTACCATTGACGATCAGGGTTTCCCCATAACAAATGAGAATTGACTTTCCAAGACCGCAGGGCGTTGCTCTGCGGTCTTTTTTATACCAATCACCGTTATTCTAACAAATTTCACAGAATTGATGCGATTTTCCGTCAAAAGATAAGAACATTCATCATTCGGAATTTTTCGCTTTCCCTTGACATTACGGCGTGAAAGCGGTATAATAATAGAGATATAAACCAACGCCGCATGTCTGTACGGCATCGCAAGAAAGGAAGAAAAATGAAAAACATTTCCCGAAATCTGACCATGCTCTGTGATTTTTATGAGCTGACCATGTCCAACGGCTATTTCAAAACCGGACTGAAGGATCGCATTGTTTATTTCGACGTGTTTTACCGCCAAAATCCCGATCAGGGCGGCTTTGCCGTAGTGGCAGGTCTTGAACAGATCGTGGAGTATATTCAAAACCTACACTTCGATGAGGACGACATCAACTACCTTCGCTCCAAGAATCTTTTCGACGAGGATTTCCTCGCCTATCTTGCCGACTTCACCTTCACGGGTGACATCTGGGCTGTTCCTGAGGGTACCTACGTGTTCCCCGGCGAGCCTCTGATGATCGTCCGTGCCCCTGCCATTCAGGCACAGTTCATTGAGACTTACGTGCTGATGGTCATCAACCACGAATCCCTCATCGCCACCAAGGCTTCCCGCCTGGCAAGAGCCGCCAAGGGACGAGCCGTCAGCGAGTTTGGTTCCCGCCGCGCACAAGGTGCGGATGCTGCCATCCTCGGTGCCCGCGCCGCCTACATCGGTGGCGTCAACAGTACCGCTTGTACCATCTCCGACGAGGTCTATGGCGTTCCCGCATCGGGGACCATGGCACACGCTTGGGTACAAATGTTTGACGATGAATACATTGCCTTCAAAACTTATTGTGAGTTGTACCCCAACAACGCCACACTGCTCATCGATACCTACAACGTTATGGAGTCAGGCGTTCCCAATGCCATCCGCGCCTTTAACGAGGTACTGAAGCCCATGGGAATCACCAAATGCGGTGTGCGTCTGGACTCGGGTGACATCGCTTATCTTTCTAAAAAGGTGCGTAAGGCTTTGGACGAAGCGGGCTGGTTCGACTGCAAGATCATCGTATCCAATTCACTGGACGAATATATCATCCGTGAGCTGATCCGCCAGGGCGCAGCTGTGGACGCCTTTGGTGTGGGCGAGCGCCTCATCACCGCCAAGAGCGACCCCGTGTTCGGCGGCGTTTACAAGCTCTGCGCCGTGGAAGATCCCGACGGCACCATCGTTCCCCGCATCAAGATCAGCGAAAATGTGGGAAAGATCACCACACCTCACTTCAAAAAAGTGTACCGTCTCCGCGGGCGTGACACCGGTAAGGCAGAGGCTGACCTCATCTGTCTTCACGACGAAGTTGTGGATGACACCCAGCCCATCGAGATCTTTGATCCCATCAATACCTGGAAGCGTAAAACCCTGACCAACTTCACCGCCACCGAGCTGCTGGTGCCCATCTTCAAGGACGGCAAGTTGATCTATGACTTGCCCTCCCTAGAGGACATCCGACGCCATTGTCAGGAGGAGCGGGACGGTATGTGGGAGGAAGTTCGTCGCTTTACCAACCCCCATGATTACTACGTTGACCTCTCTCAAAAGCTTTGGGACATCAAACACAGCTTGTTGAACAAGAGAAACAAGGGATGATCGGATAGATCGGTGTTCAACTGCTGCAAGATGCACGATATTTTAAAAGCCCTTGTGGGGATAGCCGCCATCTTGTATCTTGTCTCGCTTCGATATACCGTCTCATTTAAATCTCAAAGGAGACCATCATGTCTTACGATTCCCTCGAATCCCTCGCCGCCGAATGCGCCTCCTGCCAGGCTTGTCCCTTGGGCAAGACCCGTACGAATCTTGTCTTTGGCGTAGGCTCCCCCAACGCCGCCCTCATGTTCGTGGGCGAAGCCCCCGGACAGCAGGAGGATGAGCAGGGCATTCCCTTCGTGGGCGCGGCGGGTCAGCTCCTTGACCGCTATCTCTATGCGGTGGGCATCCCCCGGGAGTCTGTATATATTGCCAACATTTTGAAATGTCGCCCGCCCCGTAACCGTGATCCTCTCCCCGAGGAGGAGGATGCCTGCATTCATCATCTGAGAGAGCAGATCAAGCTGATCCGCCCCAAGATGATCGTGTGTCTCGGGCGAATCTCCGCCATGCGGCTCATCAAGCCCGACTACCGTATCACCCGTGAGCATGGTACATTTGTCAAGAAGGGGGCGTTCCTGATGACAGCCGTGTATCATCCCTCTGCCCTTTTGCGAGATCCCTCCAAAAAAGAGGCCATGCTCATAGACATGGAGAATATCAAAGTACAGTTAGATCTTCTGACTTCTGAGAAAGGCTCGTAATATGACCCTGAATTACACTTCCCTGCTCACCATCATTGCAACCTTATTTCTGCTGATGGCATGCGGTTTTTTTGCTCGTAAAGTCAAGATCATTGATGACGCGGCGTCCAAGCGGCTCTCCTCCCTCATCATCAAGATCGGCCAGCCCATGATGATCATCGCTGCCCTCGTCAAGGCAGAATTTTCCTATGAAAACCTCAAAGACGGACTGCTCATTATCGTCATTGGTCTGGGACTTCATGCCGTTATGTCGGTTCTGGCTTTTGTGTTTTGCGGAGGCTTCAAGGATCTTGACGAGCGGAAGATCACAGAATTTTCCCTGGTCTTTACCAATGCGGGTTTTATTGGATTCCCGATTATGGAAGCGTTGTTCGGTCCCAAGGGACTGTTTCTTGCATCCTTTTACGTCATCAGCTTCCACCTGTTCATCTGGTCCTGGGGCATTGCCATTCTTGCTCGCAAGCGTTCAGACATTAAATTGACCGTTCGCAAAATCTTCATCAACCTCGGTTCTATCCCCTGTCTCATCGGCATCCTGCTCTATATGCTGGTGATTCCCTTCCCCGATTTTGTCATGCCCGAATTCATCGTGAAGTTCATGAGCTATCTCGGTGACCTCTGTACCCCTATTTCGGTACTAATCACCGGCGCGCTCTTGGCGACAAGAACACCCAAACAGATTTTCGGTTCAGGTAAGATCTATTATTTTTCCGCCATGAAGCTGTTGGTCATCCCTGCCATTGTTTGTGTTATCGGCAAATTGATCGGTCTTCCCAACGATACTGTTCTCTTTTGCACTGTAGAAGCAGCCCTACCTGCGGCCGCCACCATCACCATGTTTTCCGAATTGTACGGACTCAACGCGGGTTATGCTTCACAAACAGTAGGCACTTCATCGCTTTTGTCCGTAGGAACCTTGCCCTTGATCATCATGATCGCAGAATGGTTTGTCAACCTTTGGTAATTATTAAAAATTAAGGATAACAACACATGAATAAAAAAATTGACGAAGAACGTCTGGATTATTTGTACCAAGGCATCCTTACATTGGAGACTGTGGAAGATTGTCGAAAATTTTTTGAGGATCTTTGCACGCCCTCCGAGCTTTTGGAAATGTCCCGTCGGATGCAAGCAGCCAAGATGTTAAAAAACAACATTGTCTATACCGAGATCGCCGCGGAAACCGGTCTCAGCACAGCCACCATCAGCCGTGTAAACCGCTGTATCAAGTTCAATGACGGCGGTTATATCAAGGTGCTGGATGATCTCGACCGTATAAACAGGAAAAAGTAACCAAGAATAAAGAAGGAGCATCACCATGTACGACGGATATCATGCCTTGGCTACCGCTTACGACAGGCTCAACGCCGAGGTTGATTACGACCAATGGAGTCAGTTCATTGATGCCTGTTTCAAAAAATACTTACCCGCCAAACCCGAGATCGTCCTCGACCTTGCCTGTGGCACAGGCCGCATGACTTTTCCCTTGCTTGACATGGGGTACGACATGATCGGTATTGATGGCAGTGAAGATATGCTGGCAGAGGCTTATTTCCGCTCCGACGAGCGCGCCGAGCGTTTTTTGGACGAAAACGGGGATTTACCTACCGACGGCAGTTACAAATCACCCTTGTTTTTACAGCAGGACATGCGGGATTTTGAGCTTTACGGCACGGTGGATGCCACGGTCTGTTGTCTGGACAGCCTCAACTATCTGGCGGATGACGGAGATCTTGACAAATGTTTCTCCTGCATCCATCTTTACCTTGCCCCCGGTGGTCTTTTGATCTTTGATATGAATACCCCCTATAAGTTTGAACATATTTACGGGAATCATGCCTATATCCTTGAGGACGGTGCCACCGAGGATCGCGGTGCTGTCTTCTGCGGATGGCAGAACGAATATGACCCCGAAAGTCGGCTATGCAGATTCTATTTGTCGGTCTTTGAGGAGCAGGAAAGCGGCACTTATCGCCGTGCTGACGAAGAACAGACTGAGAGATGTTACACGCTGACCGAAATGACCGCCGCTCTTGACAAGGCGGGCTTTGACCTCTGCGGTATTTTCTCCGACTTTGATTTTTCTCCCATCTCCGAGACTACCGAACGGTGGTACGTCGTGGCGAGGACGAGAAAACGGGGAGATTGGTATCTTTGCAAAGACATATAAATATAAAATTTTTAAACGAGGAATAGATCATTTATGGAAACCAAAAACACCATTCTCCGCGGCATGACCCAGGACGGCAGTGCCCGCATCCATGTTATCCGCTCTACCGAAATGGTTAATCAAGCAATAAAATATCACACGCCCTCTCCCACCGCCACCGCGGCATTGGGGCGTGTTCTGACCATCACCTCAATGATGGGGTGTATGCTGGGCGAGGAGACTGACTCCATCACCGTGTCCTTTGAGGGAGACGGTCCTGCGGGTCGTGTGCTGGCTGTCAGCGATTGGTTGGGTAACGTGCGCGGCTATATTCAGCATCCCGAGGCTGACCTGCCCCTCAAATCCAACGGCAAGCTGGATGTGGGCGGACTGATTGGCGGAGGGGTCCTCAACGTTATCAAGGATTTAGGTGGTGAAATCCCCGAAAGCGGTGCTGTGGCGCTGGTCAGTGGAGAAATCGCTGAAGATGTAACTACTTATTACGCTGAAAGCGAGCAAGTCCCCACCCTTTGCGCTTTGGGTGTACTCATCAATGAAGACCACACCTGCCGTGCAGCAGGCGGTATCCTCGTCCAACTCCTGCCCTTCGCCGATGATGAGACTGTAAACCTCATCGAGCGCAACGCCGCCGATCTCGCACACATCAGCGCTATGATCGACGCGGGCATGGATAATAAAGCCATTGCGGACGTCGCGCTCCGTGACATTCCCTACGACGTTTTCGACGAGTTGGAGGTAGGTTACAAATGCACCTGCTCCAAAGAAAAGATGGATGCGGTCATGCATTCCATCGGTCGCCGCGAAGTTAACCGTCTGCTGGCTGAACAGGTAGCTGACGGAAAGCCGGCAGAGCTGGAGATCACTTGCCGTTTCTGCAACACCCATTACGTTTACAGCAAAGACGAGCTGGAAAAAATGGATTTTGCAAAATAATTGTTTCTGTTGGGGTGTCTGTAAAGGCACCCTAATACACATAAATTGTTGTTTAGGAGTACGCCTGGGGGGCCCTTCTTGAAAGAAGTGCCCCCCAGACCCCCTCCAAGAACCTTTAAATAATGATT
>JAZSFA010000039.1:0-4187 GCA_045531965.1 Eubacteriales bacterium | reverse complement strand
CGACATGGCTACGATCCGACTTTGTTGTGCTAACAGGAGGTGCAACCCATGAAAAATATAATCAACGAACTTTGGCACGGTAATATCGTACCGCAAGAGGACAGCCGAACTAACTCCAAAGAAATGAAAGAACTCCTCGGATATATGTCACGGCATCACGAGGACTTGGAAAAGAGCTTCACGGACGAACAGAAAGAAACATTCGAAAAGTTCCACGATTGTTGGAGCGAGTATATGAGTTTGGCGGAGGCATCAATCTTTGAATATGCTTTCAAACTCGGTATGCAGATTGCTATTGAAACATTAGCCGAATAATTTAAGGCGGTGAGGATAAAAACCTCGCCGCCTTAAGTATTTTAAGTTTCTTGATTTTTAATAGCTAATTGCAATTTAAACATTTTATTCTCTGCTTTGAAAGAACAGATTGCATCATATTTGTCTGCAAACGCCTTTATAGAATGAGTTCCTATTCCGTGATTGTTTTTTTCGGAAACGGGCAAACCATCGGAGGAAAATTCGACTTCACGCTCATACGGGTTGGAAAATTCGATCATCATACAAGGGGTGCTGATGCATTTGCAGAATATGACTCTCTGTTCTACGGGTAATTCCTTTACTGCATTGATCATATTTTCGAGTGCATTGGCAAAAACGGTTGACAAATCTGCGGCAGGAACAGGAAGCGTATCCGGAATATCAAGATTTGCTTCTACTCTGATTCCGAGTTCCTTCGCCTGTGAGAAATATGCCAACAATATCGCATCTAAAACGGGATTACTACAGTAATGCTTGATGTCGGTTTCGCTAAGTGCTTCTTCGGCAGCACCGATATACTCAAGTGCTTCGTCGGTTTGTCCGTTTTTCAGCATTGTGCTCAAGGTTTGAAAACGGTGTCTTAAGTCGTGACGCTCAATTCTGATTTTTTGCTCTGCCGCCCTAAACTCAAAGGCTCTTTGTTCCATCATCGAAGTTTGGATTTCAAATACTTTTTGGTGTTCGCGCATTTCAAAATTGGCTTGCTGCTGCCCTAAAAGTCTAACAATCGTAATATATGTCAGCGGCAGCAGTATCAACACCATAACAGCAGACGGCATATCCTCGGGACGCAGACGAAGATTGGTAGGAATTCCTCCCATAACTGTAAGAGTTATGTAAAAAATTCCCGTCATTGCGGTAAATATCCACCAACCTTTGCTTGCGGTACGGAGCAATTTCAAATAACGTTTACGTCCCCAAAACCACGTAATAGGCAACATAGCACTGAAAGCGATCATTCTCAAAACGAAGTTTACGATCCCCTCGCTTCCAACCGCATAATCAATAAGCCCTGTAACCATCATTACCCAGATCATAATGGTATCTACAAAACAAAAGGTGAAGAAAAAACGTCCGCCTCTGTCTTTTGCTACAATGAAGAAATAAATTAAACTGGGGAGAGTGGCAGTTAATAAACTATATGTTCCTTGAACTTCAATTCCGCAGACAAAAAGAATTCCCAGATTGAGCCCGAACCAACAAATCGAGAACGGGATCAGAGAGGCGAAATACTTTTTCTTGGGATAACGAGATTCAAAAAGAAACAAAAACATAATGATCACTACAAACATAGAAATTGTAGTTGACCAATCAATTAGATATTGATGAGTTAGGTTTAACATAAATTATTCTCCCTTCAGGTGAAAATCAAGCCATTTATTTACGATGTCATTTTTGAGATTTCTTGATATAGGTAAATATTTTCCGTTTGTAAGCTTAAGCCCTTCTGCGCTAATATTTTCTATGAAATACAAGTTTACAACAAACGATGCCGATGTCATGGTAAAGCGCGGTTCGTCAAGTAACGAGAGTATTGCATCTCGAAAAGACGTTCTTATACTCATTCCCTCAATTTCCGATCCGTCGGAGAGATGATAATGGATGCAGTGACCGATCAATTCACCGTAAACAATGCTGCGAATTGCGATTCTTTGAATGCCTACGTGTGTTTTTATAGTAATAAATTTTTGATGGTTGCCGAGCCATTCATCTACCAAAGAATCAAGCGCACAAAACAGTTGCACTTTATCAATCGGTTTCAGCAGATACTGTGATGCTTTGACCGAAAAAGCATCTACGGCAAAATCAATCGAAGATGTAAGATAGAAAATTGTTCCACCCTTATCTATCGTATGAATCTTTCGTCCCAAATCGATCCCGTTTTCGCCAGGCATAATGATATCAAGCAAATAAAGATCAAAAATGTCGTGTATTCTTATGTGTTCCAAAAGTTCTGCGGCAGACGAAAAAGCTTTTATCTTGATAGGAATATCGGGGTGTCCCTCAAAGTATTCGTTCAGCAATGCTTCAAGCTTGGCAATGTGCGCTCTATTATCATCACACAATGCGATTTGTATCATAAAATCCACCCCCTTCAAAACAGATTCCTCGCAAAAAACAGCATTTTTTTTGCAAAGTATAGCAATCTGCTCTTTGTCACTTTATAATTATACCATAAGATACAATTTTTTTCAATACTCGATAATCCGCAGATATCTTGCAAAATCGGACAAATTTATCGCAAACAGCAAATGGAAGCAAAAATCGGAGGTAAAACAGATGAAAAAAAGAAGAATTTTGACGTCGCTTTTCGCAATCGTATTGGTATTGGCACAGCTTATGGCAGTGTGTGCCATGCCTGTTTCGGCGTTGGCTGAAGAATATGGGGCGTATAAGGAAACGATGCCCTCGGCTTCGACCGACGGTTCGCAGATCGTATTCGGTGACGTGAACGATGACGGTCTTATAAATTCAACGGATATTGAATTGTTGGCAAGATACCTTGCTGACGACAAAACCGTAACAATCAATCTGATTGCAGCCGACGTTACGGATGACGATGTTGTAGATTTGAAGGATCTCTTATACCTTGTCAAATTCGTAAAGGGCGACAGAGTTGCGTTGGGTGAAACCGTGACCGTTACGTTCGAAACAAACGGAGGCGATAGCATCGAACCTATCACGCTGGTTTTGGGAGGCACAGTTCGTGTTCCCGATGCGAGAAAGGATAATGCTATATTCCTCGGTTGGTATTCCGACGAGTCTTTGGAAACTCCTTTTTACGGCTCCGATCCGATTATCCAAAACATCACGATCTATGCAAAATATCAAGAGGTTTCCGGAAACACGGAGTATATGCCTACTGCCTATGCTTTGCAGGATCAATCGCCCGATCTCGCATTTGATATTGTTCGCATCAGTGGTGAATTGATGCCCAAGGATGCCGTTATACTCCGCAACGCAGACGGTTCCGCTGTTCCCGAATTGGAATTTGTTGAGATCGGAGAAAACAAATGGCGTGTTACAGCCAAGGGCGGATACAAAGAGGGAGCTTCCTATCGTATGATCCTTGCCGATGGATATAATTTCGACGGCAAGAATGAAAATATCCGAGAGGCTTCTTTTTACATATTCAAAGAAGAAGTGGTGAATTTCACCACCAACGAGGATATTATTTATATTAAAGACACAGAAGATATGGACTACACACTCTCTGACGGAAGTGTGTGTGAGATATTGACATCCGCTGTGCTTTACAATAGTGAGGACGTTACCTCAGGTAACTTTACGTATGACGGACAGACCGAGCTTTCTGTTGGCGATACCGTTTGTATTTATGTCAGCGTTCATCCGAACGAGCGTGATTACATAAACGGAGATTATAGAAACGATCCCGCGTCCTATATTATAGTGGAAGCAATCAATGATGACGTAATTACTTTCCGCGGTATGAGTATGCAAGGCGAAGAATCCGACGTGGAAAAACTGATTTCCTTGCCTTCTACCATTCCGTTCTCGGTTTTGAATCTGCCCGAAGGCGACGGAACCGTTGATTTTGCAGATATGGATACCGTAGCACTTTATGCTATGTACGGCACCAACGCTCCCGAAACGGTCAAGGTTGGAGACTTTCTCGTATTCTATGTTGGTTCGTTTGGTTCTGTCAGAGAAGGAGACACCGTTTACTATAAGAAGGTAACAAAGGTTGACGGAACGGCGATCACATACGTTTCCTCTTCGCAGGAAGAACTGCAAAATTCGATCAATCTCTTCCTCTCCGATGGTGTTGACGGCGATACCATGCTTGAGGGAATCGACCAAGGCGCACTTGAACAGCAAGTGATACAGCAGGTTATGGAAACAGGCTTTGC
>JAZSFA010000014.1:0-13567 GCA_045531965.1 Eubacteriales bacterium | reverse complement strand
CTCCCCTTCCCATACGCCCCGATCAGCTCGCGGATATACCCCGCGTCCCGCATCCCGCTGACCGAATCCTCGGCGGCGAGGTTGCAGGCAGCGGCACCTGAGGCGAATTCCAAGATCTCGGCGTCGGTGAAACCGTTGTAGATGCCGTATAGGCATCCCGCGGCGAAGGAATCTCCCGCGCCAACGGTACCTTTGATGTAGCCCGTGGGGAGCTTCAGGGAGGGAACTGCGGTGAAAGTGCTGTCAGATGAGAGGCAAAAACCTGCCTCGGGGCAATGGACGATGACGCGCTGACTCACGCCATGAGACATAAGCTGTTCCATGGTGGCGCGAATGTTGTCGAAAAGCAACTTTCCCTCGTTGTCTCTGGGGGGAAGCCCCGACACGCCGCAGGCTTCGATCTCGTTCATGATAGCGTTATCGGTGTAGGGAAGGGCGGCTTTAACCACCTCGCCAAACTGTTCATTCATATTGCTGACCACGTCGATGGAGGTCAGAATCCCCTCATCCTGCGCTGATTTGAGAAAGCGGGCGAGGGATGTACCATACTCGGGGTCGGTGGCGTCGAAACCGTCCAATAGATGGATGTAAGCAATGTGGAGCATACGGCAGTTCAGGGTAGTAAGCTTTATGTCCTCGGGGACGAACTTGGCGTTAGCACCGCGGTTATGGAAGAAGGTGCGTTCCCCTGTGGCGCCGAGGGTCATGACGTCTGAAAACCCGGTAGGAGAAGAGGGATCGACCAAAACTCCTGTCGTATCGACACCAACTCGTTGCAACTCGCTTTGGACGTAGCGCCCACCCTCATCGTCGCCCCGCTTTCCCAATGCAGAAAGAGAAAGTGTAGGGTCGATTTTAGCAAGACTGATCAGCGTATTGGGGACACTGCCGCCCACGGCGCGGGACATGGCGGTGATGTTCACCAGCATTCCTTTTTGGGGGAAGGAATCGATGATCTTGACCTCGTCGGTGAGGATGTTTCCCGCCACAGCGATGCCGTTTTTCTCCCCTCGGATGAGGGTGTCCAGGGTGACCCCAAAGAGGTCTGCCAGACGCACCAACTGGGGAGTCTCGGGGTAGCCCGCGCCTCGCTCCCATTTGCTGACCGTCTTATTGCTGACGTACAACTGCTCGGCAAGCTCGGTCTGGGTGAGCCCCATTTTGCGTCGCAGACGGGCGATGTTGCGGGCAATGTAAATGTGATCCTTAGGTTGACTCATGATGAATCTCCTTTAAGCGATTTCTTTAGGTTCATAGATTATGATAATCCGTTTCTTCGTTGTTGTCAACCGACGAATGCGCTGACCGAATGCAAGAAATCTCTCTAAAAAATCTACGAATCGTAGATTTTATCATGGGTTATGAAAAAATCGGATCAAAAGGAGAAAAGGGTGTTATAAAAAATCCTTCTGCCATGGGAACAGAGGGGTCTTTCTGCCGTTTGATGATATTGACCAGCATTTTTATGTCCTGAACCTCGTGGGAATGGGTTCCCGCACGGAAATACCAGTAGAGATTGTCGGACGCACCAAGCAAGTCATAAGCCTTTTTCGCGGCCACGGAGGTCATCCAGGAGCCTACGGGATTGGACCAAATGTCTCCTGCTGCCTCGGAGACGAACAGCACGCGGGGGGCCACCAAAGCCTTCAAGAAATGAGCATCAAAGGGAAGCTCGGCCTCGCGGTCGGCGTAGTCGCCAAGGTCGGGACCCATCCAGAAGGAAAAATTGTTCCAAAGATCCCGCAGGGTCTCGGAGCGGAAGGGAGAGATGCCTTCGCAGTATCCTTCCATATGGATGCGGTAACAGCCGCAAGCCCCCGCGCAGGTCTCGTTGGGGTTTACCACGGCGGCGCGCTGATCCACAGCCCCCGCCAATGCGGCAGTCTTGCCCCCACGGGAGTGACCCGAAAAGGCGATGAGGGACAGATCGATCAAAGGCTTTTTTTGATTTTGGCAGATGATCTCCAGGGCATCGACACAGCGGGAATATCCCCACGCCCACGCGCCCAAAGCACCGAAGGTATAGTCGGGATAGGTGTCGTACAGCTGTCCCTTGCGGCGACCCTCGCCTTGGATGTCGTGAGCCAGCTCGGTGCGGTCAAAGAACACCCAGGCCACGCCCTCGTCGGTGGCGGCGGCGAGATAATCGCTGTTCAGATGGTAGGGGAAGCACATATCTCCGTCCACGATGGCGGGAAAATTGTTCCCCGACGCGGGCAGGATCAGCTTCATGAGAAAGCTGACGGGACGGGCTTTCGTACCCGTATGGATGCGGTAGGAACACACCTTGCCGCCGATATACAGGGTCTCCACCTCCAAAAATTCAGGGGCGGGGGGCAGGGTACCGTATTGCAGCTCCACGGCGGTCTTGTAGATCTCGCCGCGGCGCATCTGCCAATCATCAGGAGTCTTGACGGACGTGCCGTCCTCAAAGGTCAAGAGATCGGGAAGCTTGCCCAGGACCTCATATTTGGTAACGTGGAGAAGATTTTCGTGAACAGCCATTGTGTCATCTCCTTTCTTAATATCAGCTTTTTCTGAATACCTCCATGAGGGGACGAGCCGCCTTGATGGCGGAGGTAAAATCGGGCTTGTATACGCATTCCAGACTGATGCGTTCAATGTTGGGGCATTGCTTCAGGGCATCCAGAACCCCTTGCAAAAGCACCTCATCCCCGGGGGTAGGGGCGTTTCGGTCAACGGGACGGGCATAGTGGGCGTGCACCAGGCGGTCGGCGAACTGTGGAAGCTCACACAGCGCCTCTCCGTTTTTCCAATAGTGGTAGAAGTCTACCATCATGCGAACGGCAGGCTGATCTGCCATGGTTGCCACGCGGGCACTCTCGGACAAGGTATGAATATAGTTACACTCATTGCGGGAGAGAGGCTCCACGGTGACTGTCATGCCGTACTTCTCGGCGACCTCGCCGCATACCGAAAGCACGCGCGCAAACTGCACATCACAGTCCTCCCACGTCATACCCTCGGGGATCCCACGGACGTAGCCGCTACCGATGACGGCTACCTTGCCGCCCCAAGCGGCGGCGCGGGCAAAGCCTTTTTCACAGTAGTCTTTTACGTTGCGGAGCAGGGGCTCTTGATTTCCGTCGGGAGCGTAGAGCTTGATATCACCGAGGAAAAAGCCGTTGAAAGCCTCGGCGCGTAGGGAGGAAGCCTCCAACAAGGCGGTCTTTTGCTGATATTCAGCCTCGGAAAGCCCTGCCAGCCAGGAAAAATTCGCCTCAAAATAGTCAAAGCCCAAGGACTCCAAAAGGGGGAGCATTTCGGGACCTACACATACGCCGATCTTCATGATTTTTTCTCCTTTTGTTGATATAATCATTCAAATTGGGGGTTACAGGGCGGTAAATGGTTGTTTACCAGGGGCTTTGCCCCTGGACCCCACCAAGAACCTTTTTAAAAAAAGTTTCTTGGAACTCCAAAAACTTTCAAAAAAGCATATACTTATCGATGCAATTTTTCTTTTTTGAAAGTTCTTGGAGGGGGTCCGGGGGAACCTTCTTTCAAGAAGGTTCCTCCCGTCGTACTCCCGTAAACAACAATTTACGCCTGAAATTCCTTCACGTACCGAATGGCATCCTCGATCCAGCCCGCGCAGGTGGGGTTGTAGTGGGTGTCAAGACCCACCCAAGTCTCCTTATTTGCCAGGCTCAAACCATGCACGCCGTCGGGGTAGACGTGATACTCAAAGGGCACACCTACCTCCGCCAGAGCCGAAGCGTAGAGCAGGGTGTTCTGGATGGGTACGGCACCGTCGTTAAAAGTGTGCCAGATAAAAGCGGGCGCCGTGGTCTTGTCCACGTGAAGCTCCACAGAAAAGTGATAAGCACCGTCGGTCTCCTCGCTGGGATAACCGCAGAGGGTGTCAATGGAGCCGCGATGGGCAAAGGGGTTGGCGGTGATGACGGGGTAGCACAGCACCGTGGCGGTGGGGCGGTTGATGCCCTCGGGGGCCTCGCCGCGGTCAATGCCCAAAGCCTCACGGACGATGGGATTGTTCCATAGAGTACCACACATGGCGGCGCAATGACCGCCCGCCGAAAAACCCGTGATGAACACGTAGGCAGGGTCGATATGATACGCCTCGGCGTGCTCGCGGATATGCTTGACCATCAGCGCAGCCTCGATCAGCGGCGCGTCATTGAGTGCCTTTTCCTGCACCGAGTAGCGCAGGATGAACACGTTCAGACCTGCGGCGAAATATTGAAGTGCCACAGGCTCGGCCTCGCGGTCGGAGAGGAACTGATAGCCGCCGCCGGGGCAGACGATGATGGCTCGGCGGGGGGGCATATTCAGCTCGGGAACGTCGTCGTGGATGTATGTATTGACGATACAATCGGGATATCGGGGGTCAAGAATAAAGGTATTGTAGATCATGTTGGACTCCTTTCGGAAAATAAAAAAAGCTATACTTATTTATAGTATAGCATAAGATGGTGGAATTTACAAGGGTTTTTGTGAAGATTGCTGAAAAGATTTGGCGTTTTTCGACGGCACGGTGATGGAAGATCTTGCGACCTATGACAAGAGCCTTTGGGAGAAGATCAAGGACTTCATCGTGGATCTGATCAAGAAGATCAAGAAGGCCTACGGCGAGCTGTCCCCCAACAGCCAGGCGGCCAAGGTATTGAAGGATACCGTGGACGACATGAGCGAGATTCAGCGGCTTTGGGCTGAGGGCGTGAGAGAGGCGGGGGAGAGGACGAGGATGGCGGGGGTGGAGACGGAGAGCCGCGAAAACCATGATATAAAAATGTCTATCGTTGACAACGTTATACTGGATTCTGGCGAACACATTGACAAGGCTGTTCTGCTCGACACCGATTTCTTTGATGGACTGAATCCGAGAAACTGGGGTAAGAAACTCCAAACGTATGTGGAAAACCGTTCTAAAAACGATCCGTTCATCATGACAATACTGGATGAGAACGGTGATGAGCAGAAGCTGGTTTTCGCAAAGAAAAGTGATAAAGTATCAAAAAGCGGAAAATCTCCGCATCCTGTCCTCAAAGAACTCACATCAACATCAGACAATATTAGCAAATTGGCAGTAGTTCACATTGACGAGATTGTGGAAGTATCCGAAGAAAATAACCCGTATTATACGGATAACAACGAACACGGTTGGTTGGATGAAAATGGATGGTTACACAGAAATGCGTATGCGATAAATGCCGTAAATGGCAGTGTATACAATCTGACTGTGGATATTGCCAAAGCAAGAGACGGAAGAACGATTCTTTATGCGACAAGAGGAAAAATAAGAAAAGTCGGACAGACCAAAGTGGACTCTATCCCGAAGGACGGCCCGAGGTCACATTCCGACTCCGGTAAGAGTATAGCACAGCCTACGAAAAAAGTCAATAGGAAATTCTCAGTTTCCGAAGAGAATTCTTCCGACACCGCCTACCTTGCCGCCGTAGAGAGCGGGGACATGGAGACGGCGCAGAGGATGGTGGACGAGGCGGCGAAGGCGGCAGGCGATCAGAGATCACGAGCTGTTGGCCGATGCCTTGATGGAGACGGCACAATCCGAAAGCGAATACCGCACCGTCAAGCGATACAAGGAAAAGGTGGAGGAGATCGCTGACGCGGATCTCCTTGGGAAAGGCTTCAATCAGGAGATGACCTTCAATATCGCCCGTAGGTATGCGCCGCTTGGTACATGGCGATCACGTTCTCCACGGGGCTGTTGTCCTGAATGGCGTGGGTGGGGGCGAAGTGGTAGCCGCCCGCCTTCATCATGATGCCGAGGGTCTCGCGGCAGATGTCCTCTGTTTCCTGTGCCGTGCCGTAAGCCAAAGGACCTGCGGTGGAGATACAGCCGCGGAAGTTCAGCCGCCCGCCGTACTTTTCGGCGAGATAGGCAGGGCTCATGTTGACCGCCTCGGGCTGAAGGGTGTCCACGCCGCGGATACCCATCTCGATGAAATCCTCAAAGAACCAACTGCTGCTGCCGCAGGAATGGATGATCACGGGGAGATCATAGGACGAGGCAAGATCCACGAACTGCTTGTGGATGGGCTTGATCTGCTCCCGATACAGGGGCAGGCTGACCATGGGGGCGATCTGGGTGCCCAGATCCTCGCCCAGCCACATGAAATCCAGATGCTCGTGGCACTTGTCTAAAAGGCGCTCCATCATGCGAAACTGAAAATCCGCACGGCGGCGAATGAAATTCATGGCTGCTTCGTCGTCCAGCATCAGATGGCATAGCACGTCCTCCATGCCCATGATGCGGCCGTTGGAGTTGATGATGTCGGGAACACCGGGGTTGCCGATATAAAGCCCATATTCACCATTATAGCTCTTGGCGGCGGCCAGGGCGGCATCGTAGTCAAAATCGTCGGGGTTGGGGACGGGGAAGCTGTCAAACAGCTCGTCGGCGGCATCCTTCAAGGGGAAGTCGCAAAAATCCCAGTAGCCTCCCGTCTCATGCTCTACCCAACGCATGATGCAGCCTTCCAGCTGATCTACCATGCGGTTTTCGGGGACGGCGTGCAAAGGCTTGCCTACGTAAGGCGCACCGATGCTGCGATAGTCCACGCCCAAGGCGCGGTACAGCCCCTCATAGTCGTCGGGACGCACCCCCAAAGCGTGGCAAAGCTTTTGGTGGATGGCGGCGTTGGCGTCGTAGCCGATGGTGACACGGTCGGTCTTTTCAAAGGCGAAGGTACGGCGTACCCGATCCTTGGCGGTCATGGTTTCGGGGGCTTTGTTGATGGTCATGGCGGTGTCCTTTCTGACAAAATTCTGTGAAATAAAAATAGATTGGAAAAAGCTTTTGAGGTACTTGAAGAGGGGGACGGTTGCTGTCAGATCTTCTTTCCTCGGAGCTTGACCGACGTAACCAGCCGTTTGGAACTCACCCATTCATCCTTGCCGGGGCAGAGGCGGTAGAAGCCCAGCGTGGCCATGATATACCACGCCGAGGTGGTGCCCGTGTCCTCGTCTCCGGGGTAGCCGTCGGCGGTGGGTTTGAAGGTCTCGCGGATGAGACGCTCTACCCAGTAGTTGGTCTTCTCCTGCGCGCCCACGGCGGCGAAGAGGTAGGGCAGATGGAAGGAGGGCTGGTTGGAGATCGCCATCTGACCGAAGTCAATCAGAGCCATTTCGGTCATCTCATGGATCTCAAAGCCGTAGCCCATGACACGGTAGCGGGGGGGCTCGGCAAAGAGGGCGTCCAGCTTGGCGATAAAGGCATCCTTACCACCGTGCAAAGAAGCCAGTCCCTCGGGATCGTGGGGGACGAAGAAAGAGTTCTGCCAGGCCGAACCCTCGGTGTAGTCCCCGCCCCAGGTACAGGGGTCGAAGTCCTCGGGCATCTTCCCGTCTCTGTCGCGGGGGCGCAGGAAGCCTGTTTCGGGATCGAAAAGATTCTTATAGCTCATGGCGCGGCGGTCGTATTCTTCTGCCAGTTCGGTTCTGCCCAATGCTTCGGCTACCCGAGCAATACACCAGTCTCCATAGGCGAAATCGGTGGTGAGGTTCACCGATTCGCGGAAGTCGCGGGGGACGTAACCGTAGCGGAGATATTCCTCTACCCCTTCACGACCGTATCGGTTGTCGGGGGCATTGTGATTGGCGTGGTGGATCATGCCCTCAAGCGCCGTCTCCCACACCTCGCGGCTGCCGATACCGTTCGTCACCGCCTCGGCGATGACGCCGTCGATGAGGGTGCTGGGCATACAGCCCACCTCTCCCATGTTGAGACAACGGGGAAGCCAGCCGCTGTCTTTGTAGTCGTTCACAAAGCCCGTGAGCATCTCGGCGAACTCCTCGCGGGCGATGAGGGTGAACAGGGGGTAGACCGTGCGGGCGGTGTCCCAGAAGCAGTTGTCGATGTAGCGCACGCCCGATCGCACCTGACCGTCAGCGGGGCAGTAGTGGACGGGGGTACCGTCGGCGGTCAGTTCATAGGCCTTGCGGGGGAAGAGGAAGAGGCGGTACATACAGGAATAGAAGGTCTTCATCTGTGCTTCGTCGGGGGCCTCAATTTCAATGCGAGAGAGCTTTTCCTCCCAAGCGGCGCGTGCCTCTTCGCGGATGGTTTCGAAAGTCTTATCACCGCACTCGCGGTCAATCGCAGCCAGCGCCATCTCGGAGCTGATGTAGGACAGCCCCATCCGCGCCTCCAAGGTCTGTCCCGCCAGGGCGATATGGATACAGGCATTCTCGCCCTCGCCCACGGCATAGGTACGGTCGGCATCCACTTGACCCGCTCCGAAGCGAAGGACGATGTGGGTCCTGAAGTCCTTGGCAAGCTCCTGCCGGATACCATCGGTCTCGCAGTAGAGGGTGGAGGTGGCGGCATCGTAGCGGTAGGTATAATTTCCCATGGTGGGCAGGAAGGACAGGAAGGTAGGACGATCATCCCCGCAGGTTACGCGGATGGCGGCTGAGCGCTCGGTGGGGGTCAGCTCAAAGCGGCAGTTGGACCGCAAAAAGGTCAGCGCCAGGTAGTCGGGGGTCTCCACCGTATCCCCTAAACGGCGACCCGACCAAGCAGCGCCGCCGCTGTTGCCCACGCAATCGTTCTGGGGGATCATGAGGACCGTTCCGAAATCCCACAGCCATGGGCTGAACTGGTGGGTCAGACGCACCCCCTCGGCGTACTCATGCTCGGGGTGATAGAACCACTTGGAGCCACCGTCGGTCTGGATGCAAAAGGATGCCATACCGAAAGGCGCTTGTGTCAGGGGAAGGGTATTGCCGTAGGAGCGGCGGGGGATGGACTTGGTGCCCATTTGAATATTGACGTAAGGAAGATAGTTCATGGGAGACCTCCTGGCTATTTTCTGTAGACAGTATAGCATAAATAGGGCGGAATTGCAAGAGGGCAGGGCATGAAATCACGCGGATGGATGGACAATTTTTGCTTTTGGGGGAATCAAAGAACCCCCGCCTTGCGGCGGGGAATGTCAATATACTTTGGGGTGCTTTTTTCGTTTTTTCATAAATAAAAGATAGGCGTCATGGGCGATACGGTCTTCCTTGATGGACGACGGACACGCCTGCTACCTATCTTTGATAAGAAGATATCATATATGGATTAAAAAGTCAACCCATTTTTAAAAGTTTTGAAGGGGTCAAGGGGGAACTTTTTCAAAAGTTCTCCCTTGTGTATTCCGTATGTCTCACACCAGTTTTCTTGCCCACCGTCCCGACTTCAGCATCAGCGCGCCGATGACGCACTTAAGGAGGTTGAGGGAGGTGCAGATGATGAACAGAGGGATCAAAGTAAGATCTGTAAATCTGGAGAGCAGGAAGGCGGTGGGAATACTGACAGCCCACACAAAGGCAGAGTCAAAGAGGAAGGTGATGAAGGTCTGCCCGCCCGAACGCAGGGTAAAATAACAGTTGTGAGCAAAGGAATCAAAGGGCATCATACAGGCGCATACCGCAATGAGGGAAGCCGCCAAAGTCTTGATTTCGTCGGTGGCGTTGTAGAGCATGGTAAACAGGGGAGAACAAACCACCATAATGCCTGCTACCACGGTGCAGATGACCATGGAAAAGGCAATGATTTTGCGGTCGGTGTCTTTGGCTTCATCGATATTGCCGGCGCCGAGCTGGTTGCCCACGATGATGGCCAGAGACGTACCCAAGGATATAAAGACGATATTGAAAAGATTTGTGACCGTGGTACTCATGTTGATGGCGTTGACCGCCGCCATACCGCGGGTAGAATAGCATTGGTTGAGGATCGCCATGCCCGATGACCACAGAAATTCGTTACCCAAAAGGGGTAGACACTTGACAATGATACGGCGGCACAGCTCTGCGGGGATCTTGAGAGAGCTGTAAGCGCCCTTGATGAAAGGTACTTTGGTTGCATGGGTGTGGGACCAGATCATAACGATGAGAAGCTCTATCACACGCGCCATGACCGTACCCAATGCTGCGCCGATAACGCCCAAAGCAGGAATACCCAGTTTACCAAAGATCAGGACATAGTTGAACACCGCATTGGTTAAAACTGCCGTTACGCTGGCGATCATGGGTGGGACGGTATGTCCCGTCTCGCGGAGGGTGGAGGCGTAGACTTGCGCCAACGACGCAGGGATCAAAGAGATCATCGCCACCAGCAGATATTTGTAACCATAATCCAGTGCGAGGGCAACATTTCCCGTCTGCCCGTCATCGGTAAGGAAAGCCGAGATCAAGGGCTTGCCGAAGGGGATAAGAACGGCAGCGGCGGTGACCAGAAGGATCAGCACGGTGTAAAGCTTGAAGCGGAAGGTGTGTCGGATACCCTCGTGATCGTTTTTTCCAAAGAACTGGGCTGTAAAAATACCAGATCCCGAAAGACCGCCGAAAATGGCCAGATTGCAGACGAACATGAGCTGGTTGGCAATACCCGTTCCGGCAAATTCCTCGGGGGACAGCTGACCTACCATGACGTTGTCCAAAAGATTAACAAAATTGGTGATGCCGTTCTGTATAATGATAGGGATGGTGAGCATCAGCACCATCTTGTAAAAGGCTTTGTCGCCTATAAATTTTTTGATCTTCATGAAAACGATACCTCGACGGAAGGGATAACGCGCGTGAAAGACTCGCAAATATTCATTATACCATAAAAATTGGAAAAGTCAAGAGTGGATGGGGGAAAAGTTTATGGCAGAATGAATGAAAAGAATGAAAAGCAGGCATTCTTCGGCAAAATGCCGAATTTACGTCAAAGTTATTGACAATTCTCGGTTTATCAATTATGATTATGTATATATTTACTGAAGGGAGTTTCCTTATGAAACGTTTTTCCATTAAGCGCCCTTTGGCACTTTTTTTGAGCATGGTTATGCTGCTGACCTCCTTGTCAGCACTCACCATGGTATCCGTCATCACGTCCTCTGCCGCCGAGATGTCCGTCCAAAACGGTACCGGCGCCCGCGGCGCAGCGAGAGTGAGCGACAGCTATGCCTACCGCGCCAAGGTCAACGGCGAATTCACCGCCTTCTCCTTCGCTATGCCTACCTGGACCGAAACAAACTCGGCCTGTACCCTCGCCCTCTACAAGTGGACGGGTGATCCCGACGAATCGCTCGCCGCCGAGCCCATCGCCACCCAGCGGTTCGATCCTATGAAGGATAACGCTACCAACAAGATCACCTTCGATCCCCAGCCTGCGGGTGAGTATCTCTTCGCCGTCATTGAGCCTCGCGGCTCGGTGGGTGTCTGGACAAACGAGAGTACCACGGGCAACCTGGGCTTCCTTTATGTGGACGGTCAAGAGAAGAACGCTCAGCCTGAGCTGAAGATCACCTTCACCGAAAACCTCGCTGAGCCCTTTGGTAAGTGCGAGACCATCATCCAGCCCGTGGACGGCAACCATAAAAACCCTGAAGAGTATGTTATCCCCGATGACAGCCTCATCTACACCCACGAGGTTATGCCGGATACTTGGGTGTTCACCGACGGATTGGGTCGCGTATCTCTGACCAACGCCGAAGTAGGCGACCCCCGCGAGGATAAGACCGTTTCCATGTTCTTCTGGACTTGGCACAACGGTCGTCCCACCTGTATCAATGTCAACGACGCCGCAGAGAAGTACCCCGAGGCTGTCCGAGACTACAACCATCCTGTCTGGACCCCCGCCGGCTTCCAAGGCTCCTGGAACGAGCCTATCTACGGTCACTATGAGAGTAACGACCAGTGGGTGCTCCGTCGTCAGGCAGAGCTGCTTGCCAACGCGGGTATTGATGCCATCCTTACCGACAATACCAACGGTACCATCACCCATAAGCCCGGCTATACTGCCCTCTTTGAGTCCTGGGGCAACGCCATGGACGATGGCGTTCTGACTCCCAAGGTCTCCTTCATGCTCCCCTTCGCCGGCGGTGACGATACCAACACCCAGGTGCGGGATATGTATATGGATTTCTACCGCACGGGGGACTATCATAAGCTGTGGTTCTACTGGGACGGTAAGCCCGTCCTCATGGCCAGACAGAACGCCATCAAGACCAACGATAATATGGGTAAAGAGATCACCGATTTCTTTACTTGGCGCGGCGGTCAATCGGCATACGTTGTCGATAAGACCAACTACGCCGAATGGGGTTGGCTCTCTACCTACCCCCAGGCCGTCTACTACGCCGATCGCTACGCCCATAAGGACAGACTTGCCGAGCAGGTCACCGTCGGCGTCGCCATGAACCACAACTACAAGCTGGGTCTGCTCTCGGCCATGAGCGGCGACTACGTTATGGGTCGCTCCTATACCCATGACTATCAGGATCGCTATGAAAAGGAAGGGAAGGAGGCCTCCAAGTGGGGCTACAACTTCGCCGAGCAGTTCAGCTATGCTTTGGAGATCGATCCCAAGATGATCTTCATTACGGGCTGGAACGAGTGGGCTATGGCACGCATCGATCCTTGGCCTGAGGGTTGGGACTCCGAGGTTCCCAATGCCTTCTGTGATCAGTTCAACGACGAGTTCTCCCGTGACCTGGAGCCCACCAAGGGTGCGCTGAAGGATCACTACTACTACCAGCTGGTTAACTTTGTCCGTCAGTACAAGGGTGTCCGTCCCATCCCCTCTCCCAGCTTGCAGACAACCATCGACATCACCAAGGACAATACCCAGTGGCGTGCCGTGGAGCCCTACTATGCCGCCTACATCGGCAACACCGATGACCGAGAGGGCGAGGGTTGGGGTGATCTGCAGTACCACGAGTATTCAGGAAGAAACGACATCATCGGCGCACGTGTTGCCCGCGATGACGAGTTCGTGTACTTCTACGTGGAGTGCAACGAGGAGATTACCCCCTACACCGATCCTCTGTGGATGGTGCTCTACATCGACTCCGACCAGCAGAACCAGGGCTGGGAGACCTTCGATTACGTCCTGAACAAGACCTCCCCTACCGCAGACAAGGCAGTTCTCGAGAAGTTCACGGGTAACGGCTACGAGACCGAGGCTGTAGGCGAGGTGGACTATACCGTTGACGGCAAGTATATGCAGGTCAAGGTGCCCAAGTCCATGCTGAACATCAGCGGCTATGATTTCACCGTCAACTTCACTTGGACGGATAACGTCCATGACGAGGCAGACGCGGGCGTGCGCGGCGATGCCGACTACAAGTATACCCAGTTCTCGGGCGATATCATGGACTTCTACATTTCCGGTGACGTAGCTCCTTCGGGACGCTTCAAATACAGCTACATCTCCACCAACGAGAACGCCGGTGTCGAGCAGGAGACCGAAGGGGAGGGCAACGCTCCCGTTACCGAGGCGTCTACCTCTGACAGCGTTGAGGATCCCGAAACCAACGTTCCTGCCGTGACTGACGGCGAGTCCCAGACGCAGGAAACAGAAGCGCAGGGATGTGCTTCCGCGGTCGGTTCCTGTGCTGCTTTCCTGCTTACAGCCATGGCTGCAGCCGTAGCCTTGCGTAAGGACTCTGAGCCAAACGCCTGAACGCAGGATGATGGAAGACAACGCGCTATGCGGATGCGTTGTATCAAATCTTTAAGAAGATAAACGAGCGCTACGGGGGGGGGGCGGTGACCCCCCGGGGCGTTTGGGTTTTTTGGCGAAAAG
>JAZSFA010000168.1:0-26997 GCA_045531965.1 Eubacteriales bacterium | reverse complement strand
TTTCGAGATTTTCGCACTCGCTTTTGCTTGTACTTCTATCTCCTGTTGTTCAATTTTCAATGATCAATTCTCACTCGCACGCTCTCGCGTGCACAGCCTCGGTATTATACCACATCTTATCCACTTTGTCAAGAGGTTTTGAAAAAGTTTTTTAAAAACTTTTTTGTGGCAGCCGTTCAATCAAGCACCGCTCGTTGACAGCTTGCCTATTATATCACTTTCGTTGGGGTTTGTCAAGCGTTTTTTGGCAAAAAAATTCAATTTGGAGGATTGTTTGATTTGGACTATTTCCGCGATCTCGTTTTGTACCAATTGCACAAAGCCAAAAATCGAAAGCCCTTACGCCGCCGCTTTCACGGGTCTATGTCCCCCTCCCCTTTTTCAATTTGCTCATATCATTGTACCACGTTTTGCAAAAAGCCTCAAAATCCTCACTTTTCCCCTTTACAACTTCCCAAAAGTGTGTTATACTATATAAGGTCAAAATCACGGAGCGGCAGATGCGTCAGGTGAAATTGTCAGAAATCAAATATCACCCACCCGCACGTCTCCACGCCGTCCGCTCACTTACCGTAGCGGACTTATTTTTTTGCCCCCCGTCCCGAAGCGGGTCGCCGCTAAAAATATACATTATAATAATGGAGGACAACAATCGCATGAAACTCATCTACGGCATCAAAGACAGACCAAAGTTCGGTCAAATCATCGTTTTCGCCATTCAGCAGCTTTTGGCCATCATGGCAGCTACCCTGGTGGTTCCCGTCATCATCAGCACCAGCGACAGTATTCCTCCCGAGTTGCTTCCCGAGATGAGCTCCGCCGCCGCTCTGCTCGGCGCGGGCATCGGCACCCTGGTCTACCAGCTCTTCACCCGCTTCAAAAGCCCCGTGTTCCTGGGTTCCTCCTTTGCTTTCATCGGTCCCATGTGCGCCGCCTTCGCCGGTGCCGCTTCTATTCAGGCAGGTTACCTCGGTCTTATCATCGGCGCAGCCATGGCCGGTCTTGTCTATGTCATCATCGCCATCATTGTAAAATTCGCCGGTGTCAAGTGGATTGCCAAATTGATGCCCGCCGTGGTCATCGGTCCCACCGTGGCTATCATTGGTCTCTCCCTGGCGGGCAACGCCATTGGCGACCTCCAGAAGGCACCCGCAGGCGGCTCGGTCTACGTTGCCATCATCTGCGGTCTGGTTACGCTGGCCGTCACCATGCTCTGCGCCACCTTCGGTAAGAAGATGGTTCGCCTCATTCCCTTCATTATCGGTATTCTCGCGGGCTACGCCGTTGCCGCCATCTTCACCGTCATCGGTATGGTCGCCGACATCCCCGCCCTGCTGGTCATCAAATTTGATCCTATCACAAGCCTCTTCACCCCCTTCACCTTTGAGTCTATCATCTCCGTCCCCAACCTCACCTTCATGCAGGCCATCAAGGGTGTCACGGAGATCAACGCCGAATACATCTTCACCCTCTTCGTGGCCTATGTTCCCGTGGCCGCGGTGGTCTTTGCCGAGCATCTGGCTGACCACAAGAATCTGTCCACCATCATCGAGCACGACCTGCTGGAGGAGCCCGGTCTCCACAACACCCTGCTGGGTGACGGCGTCGGCTCCATCGCGGGCGCCATTTTCGGCGGCTGTCCCAACACCACCTACGGCGAGTCGGTCGGTTGCGTAGCTATCACGGGTAACGCCTCGGTCATCACCATCACCACCACCGCCGTCATGGCCATCGCTATTTCCTTCCTGTCTCCCTTCGTGGCCTTTGTTAACACCATCCCCTCCTGCGTCATGGGCGGCGTGTGCATGGCTCTCTACGGCTTCATCGCCGTCTCGGGTCTCAAGATGATCCAGAAGGTTGACCTCGAAAAGAACCGCAACCTTTTCGTGGTCTCGGTCATTCTGATCGCGGGCATCGGCGGTCTGTCGGTCACCTTTGGCGAGGTCACCCTCACCACCATCGCTTGCGCCCTGATCCTGGGTATCCTGACTAATCTGATGCTGGGTATCAAGGATAAAAAGGAAGAAAAGTAATCTACAATAGATACATATAAGGATAACTCCCCCGCACCGCGGGGGAGTTATTTTAATACAATGACCCAAGACTCCCAAAATAGCCCCCATTGCGCGCAAATTTAAATACGCTTAACCTCATCGAGCAACGCAATAAACCGCGTCTCCTCTGTAAGTGGCGCTATCGCCTCGTCCGATAGCTTATTCAGCAATCGTGTTTGAATAACTTCCTTGCAAATATAGGCCAAGTTCTCGGTCTCTCGCACCAAGGGAGCTCGCATCATTCGTTTCCAACTGATGCGAGTCTCATCATAGGCAGAACGCAGATCCAAATAATATCGAACAGCATTTTCCACCTCATCCATGGCCTTCTCTTTTTCGCCAATGGCAAGATACGCTTGTGCCAGAAGCAGATAACAGTCCCCGGAATCAAAATCGTGGTACGGCGGGGGGCAGTCATCTTTAAAGATGGCTTTCATGATCCCAAAATACGTTTGATACACCTCGATAGCATCATGATATCTACCGTCATGGTAATAAGCCTTGCCCAATCTCATCGCATTATCCTCCAACGTCTGAAGAGCATAGGCAATATCCGTACACAAATAGGCCGCCTCCCGCTGATAATTCCCCCTATGCTCTTCGACCATAGCCATGTGAGAGCAAAGTGTAAAATCCGTGCGTGTCGGGAAGTCTTGGGCTTGCCTGATGGCAAGATCGAATTTTTCTTCGGCGCAATACAAAAACACCAACGCCTGGCGCGCCCTCATCACATCCGAAATATTCTTTGAGTTTGCAGCAATATAATTTGCTTGCTTGACAGTTTCAAAAGCGATTCGCCCGGCACGATCTCCCGCATAAATCCACCCGTTTTCAGGCAGAGAAAGGGACAAGCCCAAGTCCATGCAACGATTCATCAGAATGAGATGATTGGGGAACCGTTTCAAGCCCTCCATCAGAACATCGTAAGCCGCAAGATAAGTGTCCGGCTCTCCATATCTTTGGATACTTTCGGCATCCGCGACGATCTTCCACACTTCTTCGTCCGCCGTTGTTCCCGTGATTCCGAACAGCACATCCGCGCTGACTCCGAATACCGCAACCAAAGGCACCACCTGGGAAATATCGGGCATTCCCCCATCATTTTCCCATTTGGAAACCGCTTGGCAGGTCACCCCCAACTGCTCGGCCAACTCTTCTTGCGTTAGATTTCTTTCCTTTCGCAGCCTTCTGATAATTTGTCCCATGGTTTCCTTCATAATGTGATCCTCCATTTTTGTTTCGGTACCGTATATATATCATAGCATATTTTAAGTCGCGGTTAAAGCGACTTGAAAATGATTTTTTTACAACGGTGCGTTGAATAAATCATACATATTGATCAACCCGAAATACAAACAGCCGCACCCACGATTGCAGGTGCGGCCATAAGCCTATACAAAATGTAGCTTAAACCTCGGGAACCTCGATCTCGATCTCGCGGCCGAGGGCTGCGGACTTGGCGATACCGTCCAGGATAGCCTGGTTGTAGATGATCTGAGAGGTGGGAACGGGAGCCTGAGTGCCGTTCTTGCAAGCGTCCAGGAAGGAGCGGATCTTGCGGTCGAAGAGGCTGGGGCCGCCGTCGTTGATGATGGGCACCTGGGTCTCATAGTTGATGCCGCCGATGGTCTTATAGATGGTCATAGCGCCGCCCACGGTGCCGTTCCAGCAGTCGGTGGAAGGAATACGGAGACCGCCCTGGGTACCCAGAATGATGGTGTCACCGGGGGTGTCAATGTTCATGGCCCACGCGATACGGAAGTCCAGAATGATACCGCCCTCGAGACGGATGAAGGCAGCGGCAAAATCGTCAACGCCGAACTTAGCGGCGTACTCGGGATTATTGGGATAAGTGGTGGGGTTCTTGCCGAAGAAGTCGGACTTGTAACCGGTGACCGTCAGAGGCTTGGGATAGCCGATGGCGTTCAGCACCATATCCAAGGAGTAGCAGCCGATATCAGCCAGCGCGCCGAGACCTGCGGTCTCGTCACGAATGAAGGTGACCTCCTTGAAGGGGGTGGGGATTCCGCGACGGCGGCCGCCGCCGGTCTGGATGTAGTAGATCTTACCCAGCTCGCCGGACTCCACGATCTTCTTGATCATCTGCATATTGGGATCCAGTCTGGGCTGGAAGCCGATGGACAGCACCTTGCCGCTTTCCTTCTCTGCCTTCATAACCTCAATGGCCTCGTCCAGGGTGACGGTGAAGGGCTTCTCAAGGAGAACGTGAACGCCCTTCTGCAGAGCGTAGATGGTGGGAGCTGCGTGCTGACGGTTATAAGTACAGACGGACACGGCGTCCAGCTGCAGGGACTCGTCGTCCAGCATTTCCTTGTGGGAAGCATAGTCGGTCTTGACGCCCTCAACGCCGTGTCTCTTGAAGAACTCGGCGGCCTTACCGGGGATCAGGTCGGAGCCTGCCACGATCTCTACGTCGGGCATACGCTTGTAGGAATCAACGTGCGCGTCTGCGATCCAGCCGCAACCGATGATACCGACTCTCATTTTTCTGTTGGCGTCTACTACCTTTTCATCCTTGGAGCCGGAGTAGTCCAACAAAGCATCCATTTTTTCAGCCATGGTTGTAAGTCTCCTTTGTATTTGAGATTTTTTGTTGACTTTGGTTAATAATCCGCACGAAAGCCATGCAGTTATGGGTATTATATCCCATATTTTTTAGTTCATTGAAAACCGCGTGTGAACAGATGGTTAACAACGAGATTTTTGCTTTGTCTCGAAGCAAATGATCCTTAAACCGAACAAGATCAAAGACTTCTCAAGTACTCAATGCTCTTCTTGGCGCACTCGATGGGAGAAAGCCCCATGGAGGGCTGATCCTGCTCGACGACCACCCACTTGGCACCTGCATCCTCTGCAGCCTTGATGATCGCGGGCATATCCTGCACGCCAAAGCCCACGGGACGGAACTCGAAGGGATTCTCCTCCACGGCCTTGTCCTCGGACTCAATACCGATCAGCTCGTACATATGCTCGGACTTGCCGCCCGCATAGTCCTTCAGATGCACCACGGGGGCGCGACCGCTGAACTTACGGACGTACGCGGCAGGCTCCTCGCCACCCACGCGCACCCAACAGGTGTCCAGCTCAGTCTGGAGCAGGTCGGCGGGAACGGTATCGTACAGCACCTCAAGAGCGTACTTGCCGTCGATCTTCTCAAACTCAAAATCGTGGTTGTGATAGAGCAGAGTCATGCCCAGCTCTTTTGCCACCTTGCCCAGCATTTCGGCATTCTCCACCACCTTGGCAAAGCCCTCGGTACCGGGACGGCACTCGGGGGTCAGATAGGGGATAGCCACGTACTCACAGCCGATCTCGGCGTAGTCGGACAGCACGCCCTTGGGGTCGGCGATCATATCGTAGTAGGGGACGTGGGCGGAGATGGGGGTCAGGCCGATCTCGGCGCAGAGAGCCTTGACCTCAGCGGCGGTCTTGCCGTGAAGACCTGCAAATTCCACGCCCTCGTAGCCCATGGTCTTGATGGCTCTGAGGGTGCCTTCAAAATCGGCGGCGGCCTGGTCGCGGACGGTGTAAAGTTGGATGGCAATTGGTAACATAAGTTCTCCTTCCCGGGGTCTTATATCCCCTGCCGTTGTACGGCTTGTTTTTAATTTGCCTTCCCCAGTAGGGGAAGGTGCCGCCCAGCTTCGCGGCGGGCGGCGGATGAGGTGGTCGAACATTTCCCGAAGGGAAATGCTCCTGATAACTCAAGGTAATGATACCATAGATCAGGAGAAGTGTCAAGCGGTTTGGATAAAAAACAGGCACATCACGTGAGCAAATTTGTGTGGGTAAGACAAAACCGCAGCCGTAAAAATCTCGGTTGCGGTTTTTCATTTTATTTTACTTTTGAGCGAAGATCCTCTACGACCACCTGAATGTGGCTGACCTCCTCATCCGTCAGTCCTGTGATCTCCAAATAGCGGCGATCCTCCAAGCCGAGCAGATAATCGGTAGAGACGGAAAAGACCGCCGCCAGCTTCACGAGCATCTCGATGGAGGGCTGGATGTTGTCGTTCTCCCAGTTGGACACACTTTGTTTGGTCACGTTCAGTTTTTTTGCCAAATCGACTTGACTGAGGTTTCGTTCAAGGCGCAATTTACGGATTCTTTCGTTTAACATATGAGCCTCCAAGTACAATTTTACAATACTATTATAATTTATCTCTTGACATTACAAAAATACCATGGTATACTGATATTGTACTTTAATTTAGAGGAGGCGCACATGGACAACAAGCAACAACCGGAAAACAAACACCAAGCAGATCTTAACGAGCAAATCGAAAATCCAATTCCGGACATCGATTTGGGCGAGCATCCTACAGTTATTTGGGAGGAAGGGCAAGACGAAGAGCCGGAAACGGACAAAAAGGACACAAAATCAGACATCATCTTTTCAATCATTTGGGATACTCTTCCTGTCATCATAGGCGCACTTGGAAGCTTTTTTATGTTTGATCTCGCACCTTGGACGCTTCTTTGGGGATATGCACTTGGCTCTTGTGTCGTAGGCTATCGTTTTTTAAGAAACCATGTATTTCTTGACGAGGCATTTGCAACTGATTTGATATGCATCATCGGTTCGGCGCTCTTATCCATATGTGGCGTCATTGTTTATCCCATCAAACTAACCATGAATATTATTAGATTGGTTAATTTAAAAAACAAATAACCTCCTACATATTGAGTTTGTGTTGCCGGAAATGTAAAAGCAAAATACATTATTGTATTCTATAAATCAGTAAGCCATTCGATCCCACAAGACCACCCCACCTCGGGGTGGTTTTTCTATCTTCCCTCATTGACAATCCCCCCAAAATATGCTATACTAACTTCATCACCCCCAAGGAGGCCGTCATGTCCATCATCCGCACAACCTACAAGTCCCGCCCCGCCCTGGCGGTCAGAACCTCGGCGCTCACTGCCCTGTTCCTCCCCGAGGACGGCGGCAAGCTGGCCTCCGTCACGGCCGCCGACGGCTTTGAGTTTCTCTGTCAGAATCCCACGCCCGACTACGCGCCGCTTGCTTATGACGGCAACTACGTAGACTCCGAGTGCGCCTCCTTCGACGATATGTTTCCCACCGTGGATCCTTACACCCCCACCGAGGGCGAATATGCGGGCATCACGTATCCCGACCACGGCGAGACCTGCCGTCTGCCTTACGAAGTACAGATCAGCGGCGGAAGTGTCAAGCTGTCCGCGACCTCCCGCATCCTGCCTCTGACCTATGAGAAGGTCATCACGCCCCAGACCGACGGCAGTATGACCGTGACCTATACCATCGAAAACCACGGGGGCGAGGTCTTCCCCTTCATCTGGGCGGCGCACTGTATGCTCCGCGGACAGGACGATCTCCGTATCGTCACCCCCTACCCCAAAGACACCCCCGTGACCTATATGTTCGGCGCGACCCCCGCCGACGGTCTGCCCCTTGACCGTCTGTCGGGATATGAGCCCGGTCTTGGCCGCGCTTACAAATACTACTTTGACGAGCCCTCCGACGGCGGCTTCGTGAGTGCGGTCTATACCGCGTCGGGTCACCGCTTTGAGATGGACTTCGGAACCCCCTTCGGCTCTGCCCTGCCCTACCTGGGCGTATGGATCAACAACGGTAGCTTCAAAAATTACTATAACATCGCCATCGAGTGCGCCACCGCCCCCTATGATGCTCCCGACCGCGCCATGCGAAGCGGTTATTGCTCGGAGATACCCCGAAAGAGCCAATGGGGATTCACCTTGAGGATCCGAGTTGAAAATTCCAAACGATAAAGGAGAACGCCATGAGCATAAAACAGTACGGCCTCGATATCACCCACAAGCAAGACCTCGTCGGTATATGCTACACTATGTGGTTTAACGCGGTATTGGGAAGCGGAGATGAGCCCGTGACCCACGCCAACAACGTGACCGAGCTGACCGAAAAATACGGTTGGAGCGACGAGTACGGCTTCGGGAACGCCGAGGAACAGCACAACGATCTATACGCCTTCCACTACTGGGCAGAACCTGCCCAAGGCTACTACCGCAGCACCGACAAGGCGGCTCACCGCCGCAATCTGACCCTCCTTCAAGCGGCGGGCGTGGATTTTCTGGTGCTGGATTTCACCTTCGTAGGTGGGAACACTGTCAACAACAAGCCCTTTTGGAACAGCCACGTGGAGTATTCTACCATCGCCCTTTTGGACACGATCGTCGAGATGCGAAAGGAAGGTCTCAAGACCCCCTACGTGGTCATGTGGCCCAACGAGGTAGAGGCCTTTGACATTTTCTACGAGAAATTTTACGGTGCGGAAAAATGGAAGGATTGCTTCGTATACTGGAACAACAAACCCTTCATTCTTCATTGGCGTTATCGCACCTCCGAAACCGACACCTTTGTGACCCGTGGTATGTATGGCCTACAAGGGCAGGTCAAAATCGGTCAATGGAGCTATTTGGAGGCTGACAATCGCCTTACCGTAGCCTACGATGCCGAGGGAAAGCCCGAGCACGTGGGTGTGTCTGTGGCTACTCAGGAGACCTATATGTCCAATACCGCCACAGCTCACGGCAGGCAGGGCGGCCGCTTTTGGAAAGCCCAATGGCAGACCGCCTTTGACGTCCATCCCAAGATGGTCACCCTGACCTGGTGGAACGAGTGGTGTGCCCAGCTTTTCAAAATTGACGGAAAGTACGTCTTCACCGACAATTTCAATCAGGAATTCAGCCGTGACATTGAACCCATGAAGGGCGGTCACGGGGACTTGTATTATCGTTGGTTGTGCGAATATATCCGCGCTTATAAGGCACACGAGAAGTGTCCTCGCCTCGTGCAAGAGAATTAAACAAGCGAGCATATCCCAAAACTCACCGCACCACAATTTTTGAATGCTGCGTGACCAAATCGGATCCTACGTATCCTTTTGTGCCCTGTAACGCAGCGGAAAGGAATCGTCATCATTATGAAAAAAACCAAGATCATCGGCCCCGGCAGCAGTAACGTAGACCTCACGGGCTTTGCCCCCAAGCTCCCCACGGCGGGTGAGACCGTCATGGGCACCCGCCTTGCCATCGGTCCCGGCGGTAAAGGCTCCAACCAAATGACCGCCGCCGCAAGAGCAGGTGGCGACGTGTACTTCATCACGCGTCTGGGCGAGGACACCTTTGGCAAGGTGTTGGAAAAGCATTTTGAGCGAGAAGGCTTCCGCAAGGATCACATTCTGATCTCTGACAAGGTGGACACCGCTTGTGCCCTCATTGAGATCGACGAGGCCGACGCGCAAAACCGCATCATGGTCATCCCCGCCGCCAACAGCCACGTGGGTCGTGACGAGGTATTGACCGCAGAGGAAGATTTCGCCACCTGCGATGTGGTGCTGACCCAACTGGAGATCAACATGACGGGTGTCATGGCTGCCGCCGAGCTGGCCAAGAAGTACAACAAGCCCTTCATCCTCAACCCTGCCCCCGCCTTACCTCTCCCCGACGAGATCTGGGCTTTCGTGGACTGGTTCACCCCCAACGAGACTGAGGTCACCCTCTACACGGGTGTAGAGGTCAACAGCGATGATGATGCCCGCGCCGCCGCCGGGGTACTCCTTGACAGAGGTGTGAAGAACGTGGTCATCACCCTTGGCAAGCGCGGTGCTTACTGGACGGATGGTAAGGACGAGGCCATCGTCCCCGGTTATCCCGTCAAGGCCGTGGAGACCACCGGCGCCGGCGACACCTTCAACGGCGCTTTCGCCGTAGCCTTGGGCGAGGGCAAGTCCCCCGTGGAGGCTTTGGCGTTTGCCAATGCCGCCGCCGCCATTTCGGTGACGAGACACGGCGCCGCCGAGTCCGCGCCCATGAGGGACGAGATCGAAGCCATGATAAAATGATTATCAAACCGCCCGCTGCCGGGCGGTTTCCTTTTTATTGTGCTATACAACCCAATATACGAATTTTTCAACCCAAAATCTATTGATTTTTCCTTTAATGTGTGATACAATAAGACAATTCTTGCATTCTACGGAAAAGAGGTGATTCGTTTGCTCTTTGGAAAGCACATCAATAAATATTACCTTCGATATTTGCCCGCCATCCTACTGGGTCTTGTCGCTCTGGTCGTGGTGGACTATATGCAACTCGTCATCCCTGAGATGTACCGCATGACGGTCAACGGCATCAACGACGGCGTTGTTATACACGAAGGGGCGGAAAAGGCGTTTACCATGGAATTTCTGCTGGATGAAATCTGTCTTCCCTTGATGATCGTCATCCTTGTCATCGTCTTGGGACGTTTTCTCTGGCGCATCTGCTTCCGCGGCGCTGCCATTAAAATGGAGACAAGCCTTCGCGGAGAGATGTTCAACCATTGCAAGGAGCTTTCTCAGCAATACTATCAGGTCAACAAAGTGGGCAATCTCATGACCCTGTTCACCAACGATCTGGAAACGGTACAAGACTGCTTCGGATGGGGCGTACTCATGTTCTTTGATGCCCTGTGTCTCGGTGTGATGGCTCTCTATAAAATGTTCCGTATGGATCCCATGCTGACCCTACTTTCCCTGATCCCCATGGCGTTTCTTTTGGTCATCGGCGCAATCCTTGATCACCGTTTGGAAAAGAAATGGGATGCCCGCCAAGCAGCTTTCTCTTCCCTTTCGGACTTTTCTCAGGAAAGCTTCTCGGGTATTGCCGTCATCAAGGCGTTTGTCAAGGAGACGGTAGAACTGATGTCCTTCAAAAAGCTCAACAAAACCAACGAGGAGACTAACGTGGCTTTCACGAAGATCTCCACCCTGCTCAACATCTTCGTCACCTTGTTTGTAGAATCGGTCATTTGCGTGGTTTTAGGTTATGGGGGATTTCTTGTTTGGAAAGGCACCTTCGATGCGGGACAGTTGGTAGAATTCATTGGTTACTTCACGTCCCTCGTCTGGCCTATTATGGCAGTATCCCAGCTGATCGAAATGCGTGCCAGAGGCAAGGCTTCGCTCAACCGTATCGGTGAGCTTTTGGTAGCCCGTCCCGACGTGGTGGACGCCCCCGATGTTAAAGAACCTGCGTCCCTCAAGGGAAATATTGAATTCCGACATTTGACGTTCCGCCATCCCGGCGGAGAATACGATGCCCTCGCCGACGTGTCCTTTACCATCAAAGCAGGAGAACAGGTGGGTATTATTGGTAAGACCGGCGCCGGAAAAACCACACTCGTGGATCTGTTACTCCGCACCTATAACGTCCCTGACGGCACGCTATTTATCGACGGGCATGACGTCAACCGTATCCCCATCCGAACGGTTCGTCAATTCGCAGCCTACGTTCCCCAGGACAACTTCCTGTTTAGCGATACCATCGCCCACAACATTGCTTTTGCCATGGGCGAGGCAGATGAAGCTACCGTGACAAACGCCGCCAAGCTGGCAGATATTCACGACAATATCATCGAATTTTCCGAGGGCTACGAAACCATTCTGGGTGAGCGCGGTGTCACCGTCTCCGGCGGTCAAAAACAGAGAATCTCCATCGCGCGCGCACTGCTCAAGGATGCAGGCTTACTCATTTTGGACGACTCCGTTTCTGCTGTCGACGTCAAGACGGAAAAAGTCATCCTCGAAAACCTCCGACGTGAACGCGCGGGGAAGACCACCATACTGATAGCGCATCGCATATCCACTGTTGAGGCCATGGACAAGATCATCTTCGTTGACGATGGCCGCGTGGTAGCCGTCGGCGATCATAAGACGCTGTACGCCACCTGCCCCGATTACCGCCGCATGGTCGAGCTTCAGAAACTGGACGACGAAACCACTACACAGACTTCTACGTCTGCGGACGGAAAGGAGGTGGACGCTCATGCATGAGTTCTTTCCTTTGATCGCTGTCGGCGCTGTTCTCGGCGTTGTTTCTCTGATCTTTATCATCGCGTTTATGACCATCCGCAAACAGAAAGAAGCCATCGGCTTTGACCGAAACATGAAGGACAGCGAGATCACCCGCCGTCTGCTGGTCTACGCCAAGCCCCACGCCGGAAGCTTTGCACTGGTTTTGCTGATCATGCTGTTTTCCATCGGTTATGACATTGTATCTCCCATCTTGATGGGACATATCATTGAAGTCATCAAAGAGGATTTCGAGATGTCTTATCTGCTGTCTATGGTTGCCATTTATGGCGGCATACTGGCAGTTTCCCTCATTTGCACTTATTTCCAAGCTATCATTCTGCAAAAAACGGGACAAAAGATCGTCTCCCGCATTCGTGAGGACTTGTTTGTCCACATTGAAAAGCTATCCCACAATCAGTTAAACGGTATCCCTGTGGGCAAGTTGGTCACCCGTGTAACCAACGATACCGGCGCCATTTCCATGATGTTTACCAATCTGATCGTCAACCTGATCAAGAACTGCTTTGTCATCATTGGCGTACTGGTTGCTATGCTCTGCCTCAACTATATGCTGACCCTCATGGTACTGTGCTTTGTCCCCTTTATCGTTCTTTTTACCATGATCTTCCGCAAGTTCTCCCGCAAGGCATACCGCCGCGTGAAGGACGGCACCACGGACATCAACACCTTCCTGTCCGAAAACCTGTCCGGTATGAAGATCATTCAGATTTTCAATCGGGAAGCCGCCAAGAAAGACGAATTTGACAAAAAGAACGCCGAACTGGGTCGCGCCAAGCGAGGGGAAATGATGGTATTCAGCATTTTCCGTCCTTTGGTTTATATGCTCTACGTATCTTCGGTTCTCTGCCTGCTGTATCTGGCGGCGCGGGGTGTCATCAAGGACGTGGAATTTTTGGGACAAACCATCACAGGCGGTCTTGTGGTCACCTTCTACTCTTACATCAACAAATTTTATAACCCCATTCAAAACCTTGCCGAACAGTTCAACTGGCTCCAGTCCGCATACGCATCCGCGGAAAAGATCTTCACCATTTTTGATATGGTTCCGGAAGTTCAGGATGCGCCCGATGCCATAGAACTGGAAGAAGTCAAGGGCGAGATCGAATTTAAAGACGTGTGGTTCGCTTATAAGGAAGGCGAATGGGTGCTGAAGGGTGTCTCCTTCCACGTTAACGCAGGCGATACCGTGGCGTTTGTGGGTTCCACCGGCTCCGGAAAAACCACCATTCTCTCCCTCCTGTGCCGCAACTGGGATATTCAGAAGGGACAGATTTTGGTGGATGGGCGAGACATCCGCACCATCAAAACAGCCTCTCTGCGCCGCCACTTTGGTCAGATGCTGCAGGACGTTTTCCTTTTCGCAGGTACCATCCGCTCCAACATTCTGTTGGGCGCGGAAGGCATTGATGATGAAGCGGTATTGGAAGCGTGCCGTTACGTCAACGCCAATCATTTCATTGACAAGCTGCCCGCAGGGTTGGATGAAGAAGTACGCGATCGCGGAAATAATTTCTCTGCAGGTCAGCGTCAATTGCTGTCCTTTGCTCGCACCATCGTCCATAAACCTTCGGTGATGATTTTGGACGAAGCCACTGCCAATATTGACACTGAAACCGAGCTGCTCATTCAAGACTCTCTGGAAAAGATGATGAACATCGGCACCATGCTGATGGTGGCACACAGACTTTCCACCATCCAACATGCTGACAAGATCATCTATCTGTCCCACGGAGAAATCCAGGAAGAAGGCACGCACGCTGAACTTTTAGCCATGAAGGGACGTTATTATGCGCTCTACTCTATGCAATTTGAAAAAGAACAGCTTGTCAAAGGATAATCACTATCTAAGCTCCCGCCGCTCGGCGGGAGCTTTTTCTCGTAACTCTAAAAGCGACCGCCCGTTTTAACGCAAGAAAATCCTGCCATCCTTCAAAAAAATGAGAAAACCTATTGACAAAGCAAAAAAAAAATGATATACTGACCCAGTAAGAAGATAGAGGCGCACTTCGACAAGAGTCACCACCGATTGATAGCCTGCGCGGGCGTTGCGGCGGTAAAAGGGTCGGGTGCCGAAGATCCCCCGTTGCGCGCGGGTGTTTCTGGCAACTCGGATAAGATCCGTTTTGCTGTCGCAGAAATGCGGAGTGCTATCCTGCTTTTCCTGCCCGCACGGGTGGTTGATATGAGATCAAAGGCAGAGCACACCGCAACTTGCGTGGATCTGCCTTTTTCCTATGTTACAAATTCGTTTAGATAGAAAGAAGGATTCTCATGAAAAACACGATATTCACAGGCGCAGCCACCGCCATCATTACCCCTCTTACCGACGGAACTGTCAATTACGAGCAATTCGCAAAGTTGATTGAATGGCAGATTAGCGAAGGCATTGACGCTATCGTTGTCTGCGGTACCACCGGTGAAGGTTCTACGCTGACCGACGAAGAGCACAGAGAAGCCATTAAATTCTGTGTGGATCAGGTAGCGGGTCGAATCCCCGTGATTGCCGGTACCGGGTCCAACGACGCAGCTTACGCCATTGATCTAACCAAGTTTGCCTGCGAAGCAGGCGCTGATGCCATGTTGTTGGTCACCCCCTATTACAACAAGGCGACCCAGAACGGGCTTATCAAGTTTTTTACCGCCATTGCGGATGCCAGCACCAAGCCGATTATTTTGTACAATGTACCTTCCCGCACGGGCTGCAATCTGCTTCCGGCGTCGGTGGCTGTACTGGCAGATCACCCCAACATCGTGGCTATTAAGGAAGCCTCGGGTAACATTTCCCAAATCGCGGAACTTTCTGCGCTTGTAGGTGATAAGATCGATATTTATTCCGGTAACGATGACCAAATCGTTCCCATTCTCGCTTTGGGTGGTAAGGGCGTCATTTCCGTCCTGTCCAACCCCATGCCTCGTGCCACTCATGAGATCTGTCAAAAGTTCTTCGACGGAGATATTGCAGGCAGCCGTAAGCTCCAGCTGGAGCTTCTCGACTTTGTGAACGCGCTGTTCTGCGAGGTCAATCCCATTCCTGTCAAAGCCGCTATGGCTGCCATGGGCTACTGCGATGACGAGCTTCGTCTCCCCCTCACCCCCATGGAGGATGCCCACAAAGAAAAAATGCTGGGCATGATGAAGGATCTTGGATTGATTTAAAGAGAGCCCAAGGGGAAACTTTCTTGCAAGAAGGCTTTCCCTTGGTCCCTTCCAAGAACCTCTCCAAAAAATTCTCGAGGGAGGCTTAGGTTCCCCTGAGCATCTTCTCGCCATCCCCAAATCTTTTGTTTTTGAAAGTTTTTGGGCGTGTGTGGGATTCTTTCAAGAAACACCCACAAGAAACCATAGAAAGGATCAACGCATATGAACATCCTGATCTGCGGCATTGGCGGTCGCATGGGTCACGAGGTTGCCAAATTGGCGCTCGAAGGCTACCGCGGGGTAACCCCCGTGGGCGGCGTAGACATCCGCCAAGTAAACGGCTTTAATTTTCCCGTCTATCAAGGGATCAACACCGTGTCTGCCGATGCTTCCATTGACTGCATCATTGATTTTACCTTCCATACAGGCACCCCCGAACTGCTGGCTTTTGCGGTGGAACGTCATATTCCTGTAGTCATCGCCACTACGGGACACACCCCCGAAGAGCTGACCGCCATCAAAGAAGCCGCCAAGGTTATCCCCATTTTCCATGCCGCAAATATGTCTTTGGGCATTGCCCTCCTCTGTGAACTGGCAAAGACCACGGTAAAAGCCTTCCCTGATGCAGACATTGAAATCGTGGAAACCCACCACAACCGCAAACTGGATGCGCCCAGCGGCACAGCATTGGCGCTGGCTGATGCCATTCGTACGGTACGGGACAAAGCGTTTTATGTCTTTGGTCGCCAAGGGCACGCCGGTCGCCACCCTGACGAGATCGGCATCCACGCCCTGCGTATGGGCAATGTGGTCGGTGAGCACAAAGTCATTGTGGCAACCGATTCCCAGACCATCACGCTGGAGCATCAGGCGCATAGCCGTTCCCTCTTTGCCGAGGGTGCTATCGCTGCCGCCGCTTATCTTGTCGATCAGAACGCCGGACTTTACGATATGCAAACCATGATCTCCGAATGATCATGTCTCCTTCTGTTCACTTTATCAAAATGCATGGCGCGGGCAATGATTACATCTATCTTGACCGCATGGATCCTTCCCTGCCTCCCTTGCCCCTGTCTCCATCAGAGTTGGCTCTCCGTATGTCCCCAAGACACACCTCGGTAGGTTCTGATGGACTGGTGCTGATCCTACCCTCTGAGGTAGCCGATGCCCGTATGCAAATGTTCAACGCGGACGGCAGCGAAGGTAACATGTGTGGCAACGCCATCCGCTGTGTGGGGAGGCATCTGTATGATAAAGGCTATTGCCGAAAAGACAGCCTGACCGTGGAAACCAAGGTTGGCATCAAGCATCTTTCCCTGCAAATCGGTACAGACGGTCAAGTGGACACCGTTACGGTGGACATGGGACATGCCTCTGTAGCCCCTTCAAATATCCCCCTGTCCTCTACTTACCCCCTCATAAATACGCCTTTATCGGTGCTTGGGCAGACATACCTTGTGACCGCCCTGTCTATAGGGAATCCTCACGTCGTAACCTTTGTGGAAAATCCTCAAAGCATAGATCTCCCCGCGGTCGGTTCAGCTTTAGAGCATCATCCCTTCTTCCCTAACCGAGTCAACGTAGAATTTGCGCGTGTGATTCACAATCACGCCCTTGAAATTCGCGTTTGGGAACGAGGAAGCGGCGAAACCTTCGCCTGCGGCACCGGCGCTTGCGCTTCGGTTGCGGCGGGTGTACTTCAGGGCAGACTATCTCCCGACACACCCGTGACCGTCCGTATGAAGGGCGGCTCTCTCAAGATTACCTGCGCCACCGATTTACACCTATTCATGACAGGAGATGCTGTCCGCGTTTACGACGGTATTTATTCACTTTGATCGAAAAAAGGAGACAATTTTATGGAATACCAAATCATCGGCGGCTCTTTTCCCGCTGTTTCTTGCAAACTGCAAAACGGCGAATCCATGATCACAGAAGGAGGATCTATGATCTGGATGACCCCCAACATGGAAATGACCACCCAAGGTGGCGGCATTGGAAAGATCTTCTCCCGCGCATTCTCGGGAGAGAATCTGTTTCAGAATATCTACACGGCTCACGGTCAAGGCATCATCACCTTTGGCGCCAGCTTTCCCGGCGAAATTTTGACCTTGAAGATCTCCCCCGGCAAAGACATCATCCTTCAAAAAAGTTCTTTCCTGGCTTCCGAGACAGGCGTAGAGCTTTCAATCCACTTCAATAAGAAGTTTGGCGTCGGTTTTTTTGGTGGCGAAGGCTTTATCATGCAACGCCTCAGCGGATTCGGCACCGCCTTTGCCGAGATTGCCGGCGACCTTATGGAATATACCCTTGACCCCGGTCGTCAATTAGTGGTCGGCACAGGAAATCTCGTAGGATTTGAGTCTACGGTACAAATGGATATCCGCCAAGTCCCCGGCTTGAAGAACAAGTTCTTCGGCGGAGAGGGCTTCTTCAATACCATACTTACGGGTCCCGGCAAGGTTTGGATCCAAACCACCTCCATTTCGGGTATGGCTGCCGCCCTGGCGCCCTATCTGCCCACAAGCAACGATAATTGATTTTTGGGAGTTTTTTATGATTTGTTCTAATCTTTCCATCAATGAAAAAAAACACCTCTGCATCGCCGGTATGGACACGGTCGCGCTGACCGAGAAATACGGCACACCTCTCTACGTTATGGACGAGGATCGCATCCGCGAGCGTTGCCGTACCTATCTTACCGCCATGAAAGCGGCATTCGGAAAGACTTCCTGCCCGCTTTACGCCAGCAAGGCTGCTTCCTTCCGTCAGATCTACCGCATCATGAAGGAAGAAGGTATGGGGGTTGACGTGGTTTCCTCCGGCGAGGTCTACACCGCCCACTCCGTAGGCTTCCCCATGGAAAAAGCCTATTTCCACAGCAATAACAAGACCGATGCCGATATTGCCTACGCCATGGACTGCGGCATTGGCTATTTCGTGGCTGACAATTACGAGGAGCTTGACGCGATACAGCGTATGGCTTCCGCTAAGGGCATCGATCAAAAGGTCCTGCTTCGCCTGACCCCCGGCATTGATCCTCACACTTATGCCGCCGTTGCCACAGGCAAGGTGGACTCCAAGTTTGGTTCAGCTATTGAAACGGGACAAGCAGAGGCCATCACCGCCTATGCGTTGGGCCTTTCTCACGTCAAGCTCATGGGCTTCCATTGTCACGTTGGCTCTCAGGTATTTGATTCCGATGTATTTCTCCGCGCTTCAGAGATCATGCTGGAGTTTATCGCTCATATCAAGGATAAATATGGCTATACCGCCCCCGAGTTGGATCTGGGTGGTGGCTACGGCGTACGCTATTTGGAGTCCCATCCCCACATTGACATCGCTGCCAACATTCAAGAGGTTGCCGCAGCCATGAAGAAAAAATGTGCTGAATTGGGTCTTGAGCTTCCTGCGGTACGTATGGAGCCCGGACGCAGTATCGTCGCCGATGCAGGTCTGACCCTTTACACCGCGGGTACTGTCAAGCGTATCCCCGGTTACAAAAACTACGTGTCCGTGGATGGCGGCATGACCGATAACCCCCGCTTTGCGCTTTACGGCTCACCCTATACCGTCCTCCTTGCTAACCGTGCCTCGACAGATTACACCAAAGACGGCGATACCTTTGTCTGTTCCGTCGTGGGGCGTTGCTGTGAAAGCGGCGATATTCTTCAGGAAAACGTGACCCTCCCCTCCGACGTGACCCGCGGCGATCTCGTGGCGGTGCTGACCACCGGCGCCTACAACTACGCCATGTCCTCCAATTATAACCGCATCCCGAAACCTCCCGTGGTCATGGTGCGCGGCGGTGAAAGCTATGTGGCTGTCAAGCGCGAAACCTTGGATGATATTTGCCGAAACGATCTCTGATCTCTCAAAAATTAAAGCCCTCTGCTTACGCAGAGGGCTTTTGTTATGCTATGGATCTTGATCAGTTCTTTTCAGCAACAGCCTTCTCGACCAGAGCGCCAAGCTGAGCGCGAAGCTCGCGGAAGGCGTCAGCATCGGTGCTGTATTCACCGAGACCGGTGGTCCACTTGGCAATAATGGCATCTACCACGTCCTTGCCGTAGATCTCTTCCAGCATGGTCAGGTATTCGAAGTCCTCGATACCGTCGCGAACAGATTCCAAACGGAGACTGGCTACAGGATCGGTCTGAGCGAAGTACACACCGCTGTAAATGAGGATACCGTTACCGTATACCTCGTAGGGGTAGGCACTGTTGATCTCGTGCATAGCGTCCATACCTTGATACCACTTATCAGCAGAAGGGATCCAATAACGGTCAGAACCGTTGCCCCAGTGGTTGACGAGATAGTACAGGAAACCATCCACGTTGTAAAGCTTCTGCTGCCAGAAAAGGGTACGAATGTTGACTGCTTCGGTGTTGATAATCAGGGTGATCTCGGGGTCGTTGGGGAATCTGGTGACGTACCACCAAACCTCGTCGCCACCTTCCTGCTCAGACCAGAAGCGATCACGGAGAGAACCAAGCTTCTCCTCCAGCTGAATGGTGGTGCCATAGTAAAGATCCTGGTTCTCGAACCACTCGGCAAAGGTGTTGAAGAAGAAGGTCTTGGGGCACCAGACGTTCACAGCGCCCGTAACGTAGGAGAAGAAGTCACCCTGGGATGTAGCATAGTTAACGTGCATGGGCGCAATCAGCTTATAGCCGGGGAAGTTCTCTGCCAGCATCTGACCGTAATAGTTGATATCATCCAGTCGGCTGACACTGCCGGGCTCATCAACAGGATAGAAGTAGGCCTTTTCCAGCCATTCTTCATGCTGAGAGAGGAAGGCATAAGCATTAGCTACCTTCCAAGGAACCAGTTCTTTAGCCCAACCCAAAGGCTGAAATGCCTGCACACGAGGATTGTTCAGATACTTCAAAAGACGAGAATCCGAGAAAGAACCATCATCGTTCTCGAAAGGAAGGCTGTAGCAGTTGACACGGTAATCCAGAAGGAAGTTGTAGTAGACTTCGCCCAGATTTTCGCCTCTCCAGTTGGAGAGATCTGCGGCAAAGTCAAAGTAGGTCATGTAAACCTCGTAAGCGCTCATATCCATGAGGGTCTTACAAGAAGAAGCGTCGTCCAAAACAAAATTCCAAACGTAGGTGAAGACGGTTGCCTTCTTGATCTCGTTGCCATTGGCATCCACGACGGTCAGGGTAGCGGCATACTCACCGGGCTTGGAGTCAGCTGTCGTGGTCGCCTTGATGACGAAGGACTGGGACTGACCCGCCTTGATATCAAAGCCATTGTATTTCTGCAGGTTATCGATCACATCACCGCGACCGTTACCACCGTTGACCCAATCCAGCATACCCTCTTCGGGGGTGTAGGTCACGGGAGGCAGAGGATCGATCAGCATCTCGTCCAGAATGTTGAAATAGTAACCCCAATGCAGGTCGGTCTTAAGGGTGTCACCGTCGGCATTGGTGAAATCGGTGATGTAGACCTTCAAGCCCGTCACATCGGATTCGGGTGCCAGAATAAACTGACAGCCTTCGGTCTCGTTCTTTGCCATCTGAATCAGATATGTAACCGTGTCCTTTACCGTAAAGCCGCTTTGGGGTGCACGGGTATACATATGATCAAACCACAGTTTGAGGGAGGCGTCCTCATTGGCGGCGTCTTCCTTCTCGTAGCTATCAAAGGAGGTGGTAGGCTTCGTTGTGGAGTTAAGGAGCTCGTCGGCCTCAGCCTTAGCCTCATCAGAGATTTCAAAGCCCTTGTCGTTCCAATCGATGCCGAACTGCTTATAGTAAGCATCCGCGGAGTTGAGGAACTGGATCTCGGCGATCTGAACAACCTCTCCCGCATTGACGGCAGACGCCATGTAGTCCATACGGAAGCCGGTGACCTTGCCCTTCCAGTTATTGGCGCCTCTCATATCAAAGAGGATGTACTGCCAATCTTCCTCGGACACGTCAAAGCCCGCGGAGACCTCCATACCGGGGGTTGCTCCGGCAACACCGCCGGCGAAGTAGTACAGGTTGAAGGTGCCTGTAGAACAACCCACAGCGCGCACCTTCAAAATGATATAAGAGAAATCCTCAGCCGCGACGTCATCCATCTTGGCCTTAGTCAGGAAGTTGCGGAGGTTAAAGCCTACGAAGGGGTCGGTAGCATTGGCAACACTGGTAGCGAAAGCTACGTACTGCTCACCGGCATCGTCCGTCTCAACAGTGACGTTGGTCTGGTTAGCATTATTGAAGCTGCCCTTGAGGTTCTTGGAACTTAGAACGTTAAAATCAATGACCAGTGCGGTTTCACCCTCGGTAGGTGCTTCTGTAGGCACTTCGGTGGGCTCTTCGGTGGATGTGCCCGTGACCAAAGGATCGCTGGTGCCGGGCAATTCGTCGGTGGGTTCTTCGGAACCGTCGGGTTCAACAGTGATATCGTTGGTCTCCTCGGAGGGAACGGTTTCAGCATTGGTAATCTCTTGGGTACTTGCATCCGTGCCCGGAACCTCGGGAGTTTCGGTGCATGCCACCAAGCCAACAATAAGCAAAAGCGCGAGCAGAGCAGCAGTCAACCAAAGGCGAGTAGATCTTTTCATGGAGGTAAACTTCCTTTCGTTTTTTGTTTTTGGGGAGTTTATGGGGATACTTTATTGGGGGACTTATTGGGTTTCTCGCATAAATTCATCCAGAACCCAATCCTGGATGCTTCGGAGCATCTCCTCAGCTTTCCCACCCACGGGTTTACCGTCGATCTCCACACAGCGCAGACCAATAGCACTGGAGGAGGAGATGATGACCTCTTTGGCGTTCATCAACTCAGCCAAAGTGAAGGGCATCTCCTCCACAGGATAACCTAAAGCCTTGCAGGCTTTGATGAGATGAGCACGGGCGATGCCGGGCAAGATAAGATTGTCCAGGGGCGCTGTCTGAAACGCGCCGTGCTGATTGATGATGTGGACGTTGGCGTGGGCACATTCCGTCACACGGTCAGGCTTGCGGTAAAGGATGGTCTCATAGACGCCGGCGCGCTCCGCCATCTGAGAATACATAACGGCAGGGAGGAGATTCAGGGTTTTGATATCACAGTGAAAGAAACGGGTATCCTCGGCAGTGATGGCTTTGACCTCCATACGGACGTCCTTCAGACCGCCGGGACGAAGCATGATCCAGAGATTGCCCACCTGATCCTCGGGATAGGTGTGGTTACGATCCTGAGTGCCTCTCGTCACTTGAAGGTAGACAAACTGATCGCCCGTGTCCAAACGGGGAAAGAGATCCAAGAGGATATCGGTCAGCTCCTCTTTGGTGTGGGGGATCTTGATGTCCAACTTTTGGGCACAACCAAAGAGACGATCCAGATGTTCAGACAGGGCAAAAGGCTTGTAGTTTCGGGTGTAGGTCACGTCGTAGATGCCGTCGCCGAAGAAATGCACGCGATCGTTGAAGGGAACCGTCATTTCTTCAACAGGGGCGATCTTGCCGTTATAGTAAGCGAGATTTTTCATGTTGAAACTCCTTGATATGTGCGTGGTGATGACAGTATATGCGGGCAAAATCAATTCTTACACATCAGCCGCGCCCCAAAGCAAAAGCCTTTTTATTCAGCTCAACGAACTTGGGTTTTACACAGGCTTCAATGGCGGCAAGCCACTTGTACTCGGGGATCTCAGGGAAATAGCGGGAGAGGCGTCCCATCAGAACGATATTAACGGCCTTGGAAGAACCGGCTTCTTCAGCCAAAGAAAGCGCGTCCATGTCATCCATAGCCACCCCCTTTGCCTTGAGTCCCTCCAAAACGTCGTGGGGGTACACAGCCGCCCCCGTGATGACAGGCATGGGATCGGTCTCGCGGGTGTTCACTACCACGCGACCGCCTTCCTTCAGGTAGGACACCCAACGAGCGGCCTCCAGCTTTTCAAAGGAGACGATGAAATCAGCCTCGCCCTTGTCAATAATGGGAGAGTCCACACGGTCGCCGTAACGGACGTAGGTCACCACACTGCCGCCGCGCTGGCTCATGCCGTGGACCTCGGAAACTTTTACGTCAAAGCCTTCCTCGCAAAGCAGGTGCCCCAGCAGTTTGGATGCCAGGAGAGAGCCCTGACCGCCCACGCCTACGATCATAATATTCTTGGTTTCCATATCACTTGCCCTCCTGATTCTGAATGGCACTGAAAGCGCACATCTGCTCGCACACGCCGCATCCTACGCAGAGAGTAGGATCAATGACGGCCTTGGCGGTCTTGCCTTCGCCCTCCATGTGGATAGCAGGACAGCCCAGCTTCATGCACTTCTTGCATCCGCGGCAAGCATCCTTTTCCACAGCAAGCGCAGGCTTTGCCTTGACAGTCTTGAGAAGCACACATGGGCGGCGGGAGATAATCACACCGGGACCTTCAGCAGCCAGCTCTTCTGTGATGACCTTTTCGCAGGCAGTCAGATCGTAGGGATCCACCACCGTCACACGGTCAATACCAATGGCACGGCAGAAAGCCTCCAGATCCACCTTGGTGGCAGGGTCGCCCTTGATGTTGTAGCCCGTGGTGGGGTTTTGTTGATGCCCCGTCATACCCGTGATGGAGTTGTCCAGAATGATAACGGTAGAATTGGAGGCGTTATAAGCGATGTTGACAAGCCCCGTCATGCCCGAATGCATGAAGGTGGAGTCGCCGATAACGGCTACGGTCTTGTGCTCGGTCTCTTCTCCGCCAATCTTGTTAAATCCATGGACACCCGAAACAGACGCGCCCATACACAGCACAGAATCAACCGCGTTAAGGGGAGCCGCCATACCCAGGGTGTAACAGCCAATATCACCAATAACGGTAACCTTGTGCTTGGACAGGGTGTAGAACAAGCCTCTGTGAGGACAGCCGGCGCACATGACGGGAGGACGGACGGGAATGACCTCGTCGGCGGTCACCGTCTCGGACACAGGCAGACCCAAAGCGGTACGGAGCAGATTTTGGGAGAACTCGCCCACCATGGGGAACAGGCTCTTCCCTTCCACAGCTACGCCGATGTTGCGGCAATGGGTCTCAATGACGGGATCCAGCTCCTCGAACACCACCAGACGCTCCACCTTAGCGGCGAAGTCCTTGATAAGGCTCACAGGCAGAGGATTGACCAGACCCAGCTTAAGGATGTTCACGGTTTCACCAAACACCTCGCGGACGTATTGATAGCAAGTACCCGAGCAGATAATACCCAGGGCGGTATTGCCGTCGGCGGCATACTCCACACGGTTGAGGGCACAGGTCTCTGCGTACTCGGTGAGTGCCTGTGTTCTCGCCTCTACCATGGGGTGACGGCGGATGGCGTTGGCAGGTGCCATGATGTACTTTTGCGGCTCTTTAACATAGGGACGCAGAGGAATCTCCGCACGGTCGGACAGCGTCACAAGGCTTTGGGAGTGAGCAATACGGGTACAAGTACGATAAATGACAGGCGTATCAAACTGCTCGGACAGCTCAAATGCGGCCTTCATCATAGAAAGCGCCTCAGAAGAATCCGAAGGCTCCACCATAGGCACCTTGGCAGCGATGGCGTGATGACGGGAATCTTGCTCATTCTGGGAAGAATGCATACCGGGATCATCTGCCACACAAACCACGAGACCCGCGTTGATACCCGTATAAGACATGGTATAAAGGGGATCGGCGGCTACGTTCAGACCCACATGCTTCATGGCACAGGCAGAGCGTGCGCCCTTGAGAGAGGCACCGAAGGCCACCTCCATGGCTACCTTCTCATTGGGTGCCCATTCGCAATACATGTCGTCATATGTAGCAGCAAATTCAGTAATTTCGGTGGAGGGGGTACCGGGATAAGAAGAAACCAGCCGGCATCCCGCCTCATACAGTCCTCGTGCCGCGGCTTCATTGCCCAGCATCAGTTGTTTTTTCATGATACGATCAAAGCGTTTTCCCACCGGGAAACGCCTTCCTTTCACACATTAGGATATTTATATAATTATACCCCTAATCACCTTGAATGTCAATAGCTTTTTGCGGAAAAATCCTCGCTGCCGAAAGGATATACTTGACAGTCAAAGAAAACTGTGCTATGATATCATCAATGAATTTTCACACCAAAGGAGGCTCTTATGGCACATTTCCGTCTTTCCTGTCCCGATGCGGTTAGAACGCTATTGAGCCAATTTCAAAAAGCTCACGTGGGCGCCTATCCCGTAGGTGGTTGTGTGCGAGATGCGCTGATGGGTATTTCTCCCCACGATTGGGACATGGCGGTAACCACCGTCCCCGAGGAAACCATCCGCCTCTGTGAAAGTTGGGGCTACCGTATCATTCCCACGGGGATGGCACACGGAACCGTCACGGTTCTGACAGACGACGGTCCCGTAGAATGCACGACTTGTCGTACCGAAGGCGGTTATAGCGACGGCCGTCACCCTGACGGTGTCAGCTTTACAGGCAAACTATCCGACGATCTCTCCCGCCGTGATTTTACAGTCAACGCCATGGCAGCAGAGCTTATGGACGATGGTATAACATTCATCATCATTGATCTGTTCGGTGGTCAATCCGATCTGAAAAATAAAATCATCCGCTGCGTAGGCGATGCCCATACGCGACTTACCGAGGATGCCCTGCGTATCATGCGCGGCGTGCGTTTTGCCGTCAAGCTGGGTTTTGATCTTCACTCTGACACCAAGATCGCCCTTCGAGATTGTGGTCACGGTCTTGCACGCATCTCTCGTGAGCGCATTAGTGCAGAATTTCAAAAAATTCTGTGCAGTCCCGACCCGCTGCGTGGCATTTCATTTTTGAATGAACTGCAACTGATGTCCCACGTCTTGCCCGGCGGCATCTCGCCACTCGGCACAGGAGATTTGTCAATCTTGCCCGATGACTTTTCGGTTCGATGTGCCTGTCTTTTTTGGCAGATGCCAGAGTCCGCATTGCAAGAGAACATCCATGGTCTTAAGCTGTCCAACGAAACCGCCCACGTCATCCGCACCTTGGCGCGTGGCGTGATCCCTTCCGAATTTTCTCTTTTGACCACCCGCCTTTTCCGCAAAGATTACGGCGATCTCGCCCTCCCCCTTCTGACCGTCGCCGCCAGCCACGGAATAGACACGACCCTACTTCAAAATTTAGTTAATGCCTCGCTCGACGCTCAGGAGTGCGTGCATATCGGAGAATTGGCCATCGACGGACAAGCTGTTATGGCACTTGGCATTCCCAAAGGGAAGGCCGTCGGAGATACCTTGAGAGAGCTTTTGTCATTAGTTTTGGAAAATCCGTCAAAAAATACCAAGGATCAACTGATTAAAGAGGTTCAAAAGCGGTTATCCTAAAGATCGTAAGCCCCCGACACTTCGGGGGCTTACAAAATCCCTAAAAATATTTCAACTTTTTTCCAAAAAACTCTTGACAAATCCAAAGAGTTCTGCTATAATATCGTCTGTTGAAAATATTGGGGCATCGCCAAGCGGTAAGGCAACGGACTCTGACTCCGTCATTTCCTAGGTTCGAATCCTAGTGCCCCAGCCAAGCCTCACTAATTTGAACCTACTTTTTACGGTAGGCGGATTAGTGAGGCTCTTTCTTTTTATATCGGAAATGAATCCCGATTTTTTAGCCTTTCGTTGTGTCCAGTGTAGCATAGGTCTCGCAGATGTAAACGTAAAAAAATATCACCGAAAAATGAAATAAATAGTCTGAAAGCCAGGTAGCAATACCTGGTTTTTTCTTTATCCAAAAGCAATATTTTTTTGTGTATTGAAAGCAGTCAATACCTCTCGTTGACATCAGCCCACCTCACTCGGAGTGAACATGATCAGCTCCCGACCTATGCTCCCCTGACCCTGCCGAAATGGCAACCGAACATCTGACGATGTTCAAAAAAATCAGGAGGTAATCCAAAATGAAAAAAGTAGTCTACAGTGTTACCCGGTATCGAAGAGATGATATCGAC
>JAZSFA010000083.1:0-5959 GCA_045531965.1 Eubacteriales bacterium | reverse complement strand
GCGTGTAAATTGTTGTTTAGGAGTACGCCTGGGAGGGCCCTTCTTGAAAGAAGTGCCCCCCAGACCCCCTCCAAGAACCTTTAAATAATGATTCTTTTTAAAGGTTTTTGAAGGGTTCCAAGGGAAACTTTTTGCAAAAAGTTTCCCTTGACCGTACTCCCGTAAACAACAATTTACCTCCCCAAATCGGTCTGCTTCGTCAGGCCGATTTTTTCTTGCAAAATTCCCCTTCCCTCTTGCCACATCACCATATTTGTGATATAATGAATTAAATCACTCTCCCTACGAAAGGACCTATCCATGCGAATTGAACTGAAACATTGGACGTTGACCATCATTCCCCACGCTGATTATTGCCACCACAGTGACGGACACATTTATCTTCCCGAGAATTATGAAGATCTTGGTGTCACCATCCCTGCCGTCGTGCCCGGGAATTTCGAACTGGACATGGTACGGGCAGGACTTTTGGAAGATCCCTATTGGGGAAGCAATATCACCAAACTCCGTGAACTGGAAGATCGCCATCTCATTTATAAAACCACCTTCGACAAGCCCGCACTCGAGGAAAACGAGCTGTTCTCCATTCGCTTTGAGGGCGTTGACACCTATGCCGACTTTTTTTTGAACGGAGAGTATATGGGAAGCGAAGAAAATATGTTCACCGCCTCCGCATTTACCTTCTACCGTACTCATTGGGAGCGACTAAAAGAAACAGGCAACGAATTGACGGTGCATATTAAACCCACCATGATTGAGGTACAATCCGATATCCTCCCCCCCTCGGTGGGCACCTTCCCCTTCGGCTACGCTTCCCTCTACGCTCGCAAGGCGCCCTCCTCTTTCGGCTGGGATATCCTTTGCCGCGCCGTGTCGGGCGGCTTGTGGCGACCTGTCTACATCGAAACGGTCAAGACCCCCGCCATCCGCGAGACCTTCCTCTACACCCGCATGGTTCAGCCTGCCCCCGAGGATCATACCCGCGGCTACGCCGAGCTGAATCTCTACTATGCCGTTGACCTCGGTGGATCCAACTACTATCCCTTTGACCGCGATAAGCACCCCGAAGAACTGCCCAATAACTACACGATCACGGTGGAAGGTGTCTGCAACGATTGCACCTTCTCTTATACCGCCGACCTCTGGCACACCTGCGGCAATATCTTCATCCCTGTCCACGGGGCGTACCTGTGGTATCCCAAGAACGCAGGCCTGCCCTACCTCTATGACGTGACCGTGACCCTGCGCCGCGGCGATACCGTGGTGGACGAGAGGACCATGAAAACGGGCATTCGCACGGTAGAGCTGGACCGCACCACCTTTGCGGGAGAGAACGGTCAGTTCCGCTTTATCATCAACGGAAAGCCCGTGTTCGCCATGGGTTCCAACTGGGTACCCCTGGACGCCTTCCACTCTCGTGACGCAGAACGGCTTCCCAAGGCCTTGAAGATGCTGGACGAGGCGGGCTGCAACATCATCCGCTGTTGGGGCGGTAACGTCTACGAGGATCATGCCTTCTTTGATTTCTGCGATGCCCACGGCATCATGGTCTGGCAGGACTTTGCCATGGGCTGCGCCATCTACCCTGTGGACGAAAGAATGCAGGAAGCCCTCCGTGAGGAAGTGGATCACATCGTCAAAAAGCTCCGCAACCACCCCTCCCTCTGCCTTTGGGCAGGGGACAACGAGTGTGACTTCGCTTGGTGGGGCTGGCACGGCATCCGCCGTGATCCTGCAGAGAATATCCTGACCCGTAAGATCATCCCCGACGTACTGCGTCTCCAGGATTTCACAAGGCCCTACCTACCCTCCTCCCCCTATCTGGACGAGGATGCCATCGAGGCCATGAAAAATCCCGCCAACATCGTCAGTATGCAGGGCACAGCCGACATCTCCGAGGATCACCTGTGGGGCCCCCGCGACTATTTCAAAGGTCCTTACTACCGCACCGCAGGCTGTCACTTCGCCTCTGAAACGGGCTACCACGGCTGCCCCGCGCCCGAAACGCTCAAGACGTATATCCCCAAGGACGAGCTGTGGCCTATCTTCGACAAGGGCACCGAGGCAGACCCCTTCGCGGGTGACCCCAAGCCCTCCTGGTTCCTCCATCAGACCACCATGGAGCTGAAGTACACGGGTAATTTCCACTACCGCATCCGCCTCATGACCAGCCAGGTACAGCATATGTTCACCGATACCCCCCGTGATCTGAACACCTTCGCCAAGATGAGCCAGATCTCCCAGGCCGAGGCGTTCAAGTATTTCATCGAACGCTTCCGTACCGCTAAGTGGCGCCGAACGGGCATCATCTGGTGGAATCTTTTGGACGGCTGGCCTCAGATCTCGGACGCCGTGGTCAACTACGACTTCACTCCCAAGCTGGCTTATTTCTTCATCAAACGGGTGCAGAAGCCTCTGCACATGGCCTTTGCTGACCCCGAAAACGGCGTCTTCACCCTCATGGGCATCAACGACACGCAGAAGGATGTCACCTTCACTTACACCGTGAAGGACGTGACAGGATTGCCCATAGATACCGACTTGAACACCGTCCCCGCCATCTTGTCGGGCGAGGTGACCGTCCCCGCCGACTCTGCGACCCCCGTGGTCGCTCTGCCCACCGCAGGTATGGACGACCGTTTCCTCTACATCGAGTGGACGGCAAACGGCGAGCGCGGTACGTCCCACTTCATCCTCGAACCCAAGCATCTTGACTACAGAACATACATGAACGCCCTTGCACTCTGCGGCTTTGACGATTGGTACGGATTTAACCAATGAAAAAGTCATTGAAAATGATCGTCTCCGACTTGGATCGTACCCTTCTTTGGGAGGACGAGACGCTGTCGGCGGCCACCATAAATGCCATCCGCACAGCAAGAGAAAAAGGGATGCTGTTCGCCGTTGCTACGGCTCGCTCCCTTTATTCCTCCCTACCGGTAACGCAAGAGCTTTGTCCCGACGCCATCATCCACACGGGCGGCGCGTACGCCGTGGTGGGGAATCAGGTGATCTACCGCGCGGTGCTGTCCCCCGAGGACACCCTTGAGGCCGCCCTCGCCTGCCTGTCCGCGCCTTTCGTGGATCATATCCGCATCTGCGGCGAGACCGAGGACGTCACCACCAACCCCGCCATCCCCGTAGGGCAGAAGGAATTTCTTCATTATCGCCGCGTATCTGATGAGGGATTGACAGAGGCCGCCCGGCAAGCCGCCACCAAAGTCACGGTCTGCTCCCCTGAGCCCGACAAAGTGGCTGCCCTGTTTGAAGGCGACCCACGTTATTTGTTTACCCCCTCCAAGAACACGAGCCGTTTCGGTCACAAGCTGGCACATCCTGCCGCCACCAAAGAGGCCGCCCTCGTCGGCATAGCCACCCATTTCGGTGTCACCTGCGACGAGATCATGGCCTTTGGCGACGACATGGCCGACCTTGGAATGCTGTCTGTGTGCGGCCTCGGTGTGGCCGTGGCCAACGCCGTTCCCGAGGTCAAGGCGGTAGCTGACGTGGTGTGCGGGAGCAATGAAGAGGATGGGGTGGCCACTTTTCTGTCTCGGCATTTTGATTTTTAAAACAAAAAGCCCGCCGAGCGGCGAGCGTCAATAATTTCATAAATAAGTATTGACAAATCCTCCGAAGTAGGTTATAATGATAACGCAGGGATCACCGGTGACGGTTGCTTCCTCGCTTAGTTAAAAAGATAACCGCGCGTTTTGGAAGACTGGGCGGTTATCTTTTTTTATTGTTATCTTTGTAGATGTCTCTGACAAGCTGAATCAGCGCGATAATCAACGCGCCGAACAGGAACATTTCATCCCACGTCATGTACATGAGCATCACCTTCCTCTCTTGAGGAAGGCATACAATCAAAAAAAGATTTCAGACTTCCTCAAAATAGAGGAAGCAACCGCCTCCGTCGTCTGCTGATGCAAATGATTGCATGGGCAGACGGGTGACCCCTGCGGGAGCATAAGCTCCAAGCGATATTATAGCACGATAGCCAATAAATGTCAAGTGCTTTCGACATAAGGAGACCCCTATGAACCACTATCTCGGCATCGATATCGGCGGCACCAAATGCGCCGTCATTTTGGGAAACGAGCAGGGCAACGTCCTTGAAAAACGCCGTTTTCCCACCACCACCGTCACAGAAACTCTGGAAAATATCATGACCGCCGCCGGCGAACTGATGACAAAAGCCGAGGCTGACGGCCACAAGCCTCTATCTATCGGCGTGTCCTGCGGTAGTCCCCTGGATTCCAAGCGGGGCATCATCAAGGCACCGCCCAACCTCCCCGATTGGGTGGACGTACACATCACGGATATGCTCGCCGAGCGGTTCGGCATCCCTGCCTACCTCTGCAACGACGCCAACGCCTGCGCTTTGGCCGAGTGGCGGTTTGGTGCGGGCAAGGGGACACGCAATATGATCTTCTGCACCTTCGGCACGGGCTTTGGCGCAGGGCTCATCCTTGACGGCAAGCTATACGCAGGAACCACCGACGACGCGGGGGAGATCGGCCATGTTCGTCTCGATCCCGACGGCCCCGTAGGCTACTACAAGGCTGGCTCGGTGGAGGGCTTCTGCTCGGGCGGAGGGCTTCGTCAACTGGGTCAACAATATGCGACCGCGGCCATCAAGGAAGGAAAAGCCCCCTCCTACTGCCCCACCGAAGACGATCTGCCTTCGGTCACCGCGCTGTCTCTGGCCAACGCCGCCCGCGATGGTGACCCCACGGCTTTGGCGGTTTGGAACGACTGCGGCGACCATCTCGGCCGCGCCATGGCCATCCTGATCGACCTTTTCAACCCCGAGTGCATCGTTATCGGCAGTATTTATGCCCGTTCGGGCGATCTGCTCATCCCTGCCATGGAAAAGGCTTTGAAGCGGGAGGCTCTGCCCACCGCCCTGGCCGCTTGCCGTATCGTCCCCGCCGCGCTGACCGAGTCGGTGGGAGACTTGGCGGCGTTGACCATTGCCATGGAGGGAGTACGAGGAGGACACCAAAGGGAAACTTCTTAAAAGAAGTTTCCCTCTGGACTCCCTTCAAGAATTTTTAAAACAAAAGGGAATCTCTAAAAACTCTATTGGCGAGAGAGCCATGAGGGATTTTTTCGTCAGATGAAACAAATTTTCGCGCGCGTAGTGGAGCTACGCGAAGAAAAATATGTGAAATATGATGGAAAAATCACCGTGGATTCGCCGTCAAGAGAGTTTTTAGAGATGACCAAAAGTCTTGATCTTGCTTGATTTCTTTTTGATCAATTTACCAAGGAGTGTCCATGATCTACGACATCACCCAACCCATCTTCTCCTGCGCCGTCTATCCCGGCGACCCTTCACCACAGCTTGAACAGCTTTGCTCCATAGACAAGGGAGACGTCATCAACCTGACCGCCTTCTCCATGTGTTCCCACAACGGCACCCACGTGGATGCCCCCGCCCATTTCATAGGGGATGGCGAGACCGTGGATCAGCTTGATCTTTCGGTTTTCGTGGGAGATTGCTACGTCGCCCGTCACGAGGGGGACGTGACCGCCCAGGATGCCCGCCGTATCCTTGATCACGCCGCAAAAGCAGGTGCATCCGAACGCATCCTGATCGCGGGCAAAGCCTTGGTCACCGAGGCCGCCGCCCGTGTGTTTGCCGACGCAGGCATCAAGCTCCTCGGCAACGAGAGCCAGACCGTAGGTCCCGATGATGCCCCCATGCAGGTGCATCTCATCCTCCTGGGTGCCGAGGTGGCACTTCTGGAGGGCGTGGTGCTTTCCCAGGTGTCCGAGGGCAAGTATTTTCTCTCTGCCGCACCGCTGAATTTAAACGGATGCGAGGGCGCACCCTGCCGCGCCGTGCTGATTTCGTAAACGCATAAATTGTTGTTTAGGAGTACGCCTGGGATGGCCCTTCTTGAAAGAAGTGCCCCCCAGACCCCCTCCAAGAACCTTTAAATAATGATTC
>JAZSFA010000103.1:0-4054 GCA_045531965.1 Eubacteriales bacterium | reverse complement strand
AAGTGGTCTCTGTCAAATGAGAGTGATTTATGTAACGCATTTTAATTACTTGTGCCCGATAGGAGCGCACGGGATACGTGGGCTTTGTCGGGCTATACTTATACCTTCTTGTAGAAATTACTATAAGGAGGTTGTTTTTATGATGAACAACGAAACATTGGAATTTATCCAAGAGCAGCTTGAATACGAATTTGATGAACCTAAGCTTCTAAGACAAGCATTTACGCGTAAATCGTATTCAGAGGAACACAACGGTGTGTATCACAACGAGGTGTTGGAATTCTACGGCGATAAAGCACTTGAATTCATCGTCATGAAGAAACTATCAGAATACTTCGGAGAAACCACACAGAACGGAAAATACGCCTCTCAAAAGACAGAAGGGCAACTAACAGAGATCAAAAAGAAATTAGTATGCAAAAAGATGCTTGCACATCGTATTGACATACTTGATTTTGCAGATTGTCTTCTGATGGGAAAAGGTGATGAAGCACAGAATGCTCAGGATCAGGAATCCGTAAAAGAGGATCTGTTTGAGGCGATCATCGGTGCAGTGGCAATCGATTGCGGTTGGGATGCAGAAACGCTCGAAGAAGTAGTTGACAGAATGATCGACATAGAATATTATCTTGAAAACGGTTTTCAGGATGATGAAAACTATGTAGATTTGATTCAAACATGGTGTCAGAAAAAATATGGATATCTTCCCGAATATAATATTTTCGAGTTGAATGACGGATACGAATGTATCATCAGTTTTTCGAACGAGTTTAATGGATTTTCGGGACAGGGATATTCCAAGAGAGAAGCGAGAATGAACGCAGCTCGTGAAGCTTTTGAGTATTTGGATGAAGAAAAGGAATGGATTCTACCTATAGATGAAGTCGGTGAACCGGATATTGACAGAGCAATTAATCAGCTTCAGGAACTATATCAAAAAGGATATATTGGAGAGCCATGGTATGATTTTGCAGAGACATACGATGATAACGGAAATCCTGTATGGAGATGTGAATGTCATGTATCAGGCTCAGATACATACTGGTGGGGAAATTATTCTTCTAAAAAGAACGGAAAAAAGGCGGTAGCATATGATATGCTTTGCGAAATCCTCGGACGGGAGGGCTATGATGAAACTTAAGGAACTCCGTGTAAAAAAAGGAGTTACACAGAACGAGGTGGCGATAGCCGTTGGTTGCGCAAAAAGTACCTACCCAAAGTACGAAAGAGAGGAACGTGAGCCAGATATAACTACCCTTTGCAGACTTGCAGATTATTTTGAAGTCACTGTCGATTACTTGATTGATCACAAATATAATGACAACTCAATTATTGTGGATAGGTGATCGCATATTACGGCTTGAGGGTGGGCGCAGTGGTCAACTATTGACCTTGCGGTCATAGTTACCCCAAGCGCGGTCAAATATTGAACTTGTGGTCTCTACCGTCAATGAGTAACGGCCATAAGTTCTTTTTTGTCATATCATCTGTGTAATTCTAACAAGATTTTATATGGCAAAATGGACTTAAAAAGCCTTCATAGGCACGATTGCGTAGCAGGGCGCGTAGCAAATTAAGGTGAATTGCGTAGTAGGGAACTTCCAACTATAGAATTCAAAACAAACATATATTAAGCAACAAAAGGCGGCGGAGAAATCTGCTGCCTTTATTCGTATTGGATAGTTGAAAAATGGTGATTTTTGTGTTATCATGTATAAAAATGTTTGTAAAAGTTTTTTAGTGGGTGTGGCTGTTTTTGACATTTTTACAATGTCTCTATTGACTTTGCCGAATAAATATGGTATAATAAAAGCGCAGGCGATTTAAAACGTTTTAAATTTTGCTTTACCTATGAATAAACATTTTGGAGGTTGCTGTGGTGGATTTCAAAAGTATAAAAACCGATGAAACAAGCGGCAGTGAATACAGACAAACCTACTATGATGGGGTTGTTAAGCTGATCAATGAAAAATCTGCGGAGGCGCGTTGCGTAAGGGATAGAAGCTTTTCTCCCCGTGCCATTGCCGAGAACCGCGAGGAATACAGAAGAAAATACGTCAATATGCTCGGGTGGCCTCTGAATGAATATACTCCCGATTTTTCCCCGAATTTTAAAAAGGAGCTGATCGAGGAGACGAGTGATCTCAAAATATACCGCCTTTGCATCGAAACCTTCCCGGAGCTTTGGTTTGAGGGACTGGTGTACGTGCCGAACGTGCGCGATGAAAAAGCGCCTCTCGCCATCATCAATCCGGGCGGAAGCTACTGCGTCGAGAATCTTGTGGCGCACGGCGATTACGATTGTGGGCAGTATTGTAACATCGGCGGACGCGCTCTTGAGAAGGGAATGATCCTTTATGCCCCCCAATTTCTGTTGTGGCTGGATGATACGAAACGCTTCAATCATCCCCTTGCAAGACAGCATCTTGACGCAAAGCTGAAGGCGCTGGACGGAAGCATTGCGGCGCTGGAGGTGTTCAACGTTAAGAGAGCCATCGATTATTTCATCGGCAACGAGCCGATTGATGCCGATCGCATCGGCATGATGGGGCTTTCCTACGGAGGATTTTACGCTTTGTATATTTCTGCGGCGGAAACAAGGATCAAGAGCACCTTTTCCTCCTGCTTCCTTTGCGATCGATTCTGCTCGGAGAGTGAACCCACGGGATGCCGCTTTGATTGGCTCTGGCAGAACTCCGCAAACAGCTTTTTCGATGCAGAGGTAGCCGCGCTGATCGCGCCCCGTGCGCTTTACGTGGAGAACGGTGCGAGCGATCAGCTGTTTCCGATCGATATCGTAAAGGTCGAGCATGAGCGCGTGCGCGCCTTCTTCGGTGCGGCAAATGCCGACGAAAAGCTGCTTTTGTACGTTGGAGACAACGGGCACATGGTGTCCGAGGGGGACCTTGGATTTGATTTCTTCGTAAATAATCTGATTTGACCGATAAAGGAGCATTAGGATGAAACTGTTTTGTGATTTGTATCAAATTGCCGAGAACAAGGAGCTGATTTCGGGAAAATGCAAGGATGGAAAATGGCTGAAGCTTGACTACGAAACCAAGCTTGGTAAGGGTCAGCTGTTAGCCGCATCCGAGATGGCGTATCCCGCGCCGATCACGCTGAACCTGAATCTGAAGGGATGGCACAAGATCTATATCGGTCTTTTCAATATGAGAAGCGAGAACCACATATACACAAAGCTCTCGGACGATGAGGAATACAGCTTGATCCGCCACACGGGGCTTGGTTGCCCCGCGCATTGGTGCGAAACCGAATATATGGAAGAGGTTTATTGGAGATGCGCCGATCTGACAGATCAGAAGCTGATCTTGGCAAAGCCGGAGCTGTATTTCGGCACGATCTCGGGAATGTCGTGGATCAGATGTGAGGAGATGACCGAGGAAGAGGTTGCAAGATATCAAGCATGCCTTGCCGTGCCGAACAAGTGCGTGCAGATGCACTTCGACATGGATTCGTTTTTTGAGGATAAGAGCACCGATAAAACCAAGCATTTTGCCGAATTGCGGATGCTCAAAAATACCAACGTCGATTTTGTCTCTTTGGAATATGCCTTGCTTTGCGACATCGAGGAGGACAAGGGGTATTTCCCGATGTTCAGAAGAGATTGCAGCTTGCGCGCGGGCAAGTATAAGGACCCCATTGTCATTCTGAAAAAATATCTGGATTGGGCGCACGAAAACGGAGTCAAGCTGTATGCCACCGAGAGAATGAGCATGGCGAACTTCGTAGCCCCCTATTTCTACTCGAATTTCGGAAACAGATGGATCGCGAACAATTCGCAGTATTTCTGCAAGACAAGAGACGGAAGAACCGTGAACGTTTGCTCCTATGCCTACGAGGAGGTATGGGACTACGTTATCGACAATATGATCAAAATGGTGGAGCTTGGCTTTGACGGTATCTCGATGATATACCACCGCGGAATCCATATTGCATTCGAAGCGCCTGTGATCGATCGCTTCAAGGCGCTGTACCCCGACGTAGATCCTCTGCGTCTTCCCATGACCGACGAAAGACTCAAGACCGTTTGGTG
>JAZSFA010000153.1:0-2546 GCA_045531965.1 Eubacteriales bacterium | reverse complement strand
TCATTGGTGGGGTCCAGGGGCGATGCCCCTGGTAAACAATAATTTATACGTTTAACTTCCCCTCGCGGCGTGAAGACGGTATAGGTTGAACATCCCCGGTATTGGCAGCCGGCACTGCCGGCAAACAACAATTTACAACAGCATCCCCAGCGCGCAAGCCAGCGTGATCGCCACCGCCAGCACCGAGTCAAAACGATCCAGCATACCGCCGTGACCGGGGAAGATCTTGCCGAAGTCCTTAATGCCGTAATGACGCTTGAGCGCCGACATGGACAGATCCCCGATCTGGGATACCACCGATACGATGAGTCCCACCACGACCATGAGGAGATAAGGCAGAGACTTGGTCACCTCGGGAACAGTCACCTCAGGGAGAAGACCCACAAGCCAGGTGTTGTAAACAAAGGTAAAGCCCACAAATGCCAGCACGCAGAACAGCATACCGCCAATGCTTCCCTCCACCGTCTTCTTGGGACTGATCTCGGGAATCAGTTTGTGCTTGCCAAACAGTCTGCCGCTGAAATAAGCGAAAATGTCGGTGATCCATGCGCCAATGAACGCCAGCAGATACAAATACCGACCGCCCACATGGAAGTCATGGAGATAGATCAGTGCCGCAAAGCCGCCCATGGCATACAGCGCCGTCATGAGACCGCCGCAGGCGTCTGCTACGTTGATCTTACCGCGGGCAAACACGCACACCGCATAGGTGTACAGCATCAGCAGAAAGACCGCGGGAACCGCCGCTGTCAGCGTCTCGGTGACCCCCCAAAAGCGGATAGAAATGGGGGCGGCAAGCGCCACCAGTCCATAGGGGATCAGCAACCAAAAGTTCTTATGGAGACCCACACAGCACAGCGCTTCCCAAATGGAGAGGGCGGCACATAAACCAATGCCGATGGGAAACAGCAGGGTGTCCGAAAATACCACAAAAGGTACGAAAATCAGAAAGGCAACGATGCCCGTCAATACACGGGTTTTCATGATGTAAACGCTCCTGTTAAATCAAAGTCCGCCATAACGGCGTTTTCTGGAATAGAAATCGTGGACAATCTCGTCAATGTCCGCCTCCGTCAGATCAGGCCAAAGCTTCTCCGTAAAGTACAGCTCGGTATACGCCGCCTGCCAAAGCAGAAAGTTGGAAATGCGAAGATCTCCTCCCGTGCGAACGATCATGTCGGGGTCACCCGTCTCGGCGGTGTAGAGCACGCGGGAGACATCAGCCTCGGTGATCGAGGTCTTCCCCTCAGCCAACAGGGTGTTGCAGGCGTTGACGATCTCGGCTCTGCCGCCGTAGTTGACCGCCACGTTCAGAATCAAGGGATATTCGCTGTTCAGTCCCTCCACGATCTTCACCTTCTCTCGCATCGCGTCGGACAAGAAGGACAAGTCGCCGATGAAGCGAAAACGGCTGCGGTACTGGTCATGATCCCGGATAAATTCGTCCAGATACTGATCCATCAGGTTCATGAGGGCGTCCACCTCTTGCTCGGGACGCTTCCAGTTCTCTGTGGAAAAGGCGTAAACCGTCACAGCGCGGAAACCCACTTCACCGCAATACAGGGAGATCTTTTTAAAGGTGGATGCACCCACCTTATGACCGTACTCGCGGGGCATTCCCCGCTTTTTCGCCCAGCGACCGTTGCCGTCCATGATGAAGGCGATATGTTGGAACTGTTCATCCACGTGAGTCTTTTTCTCCTCTCCGTCGGATGCTTGCTTATTCTTATTAAACAGAGCCATGGTTTCTCCTTTGATCCTTCAGATCTTCAAGATATGTGAGAACAGGTGGGCATGACTGCCCACCTGTGATTTTTGTCTAAACAACAGAGGCAGATCAGATCGCCATCAGTTCCTTTTCCTTGGCGGAAGTAAGGGCGTCCACCTTCTTAACGTACTTGTCAGTCACATCCTGGATAGCCTTTTCTGCGTCCTTGACCTCGTCCTCGGTCATGGTGCTGTCCTTCTTCGCCTTCTTAGTCTCGTCCATGGCATCGCGGCGGATGTTACGGACAGCCACCTTGGCGTCCTCGCCCATGCCCTTGACCTGCTTGGCGAGTGCCTTACGGCGCTCTTCGGTGAGCTGAGGGAAGTTGAGGCGGATCACAGAACCGTCGTTCTGGGGGTTGATGCCTACGTCGGACATCTGAATCGCCTTCTCCATAGCCTTCAAGGTGGACTTGTCGTAAGGGGTGATGACCAGGGTGCGGGCATCGCTGATGCTGATGCTTGCCATGTCCTTGATGGGGGTGGCAGAGCCATAATACTCAAAGGTGACACGGTTGAGAACCGCAGGGTTTGCCTGGCTGGCGCGAACGTCTGCCAGATTGTTTTCATAGGCGGCAATGGCCTTGTCCATTCTGCCTTCAAGAGCTTTGGTGTTGTACTTCATGGTGTTACTTCCTTTCTATGTTTATGCTATATGTATTTTTGATTTTCAGAGTGGGAAAGCTTGGGCGGGTGAAGGCAGGAAACGCCCTCTCACCGCTGCGCGGAACTCCCCCGGAGGGGGAGCCTTGGGGGCGGGAAAGTGTCTTCTTTTAAAA
>JAZSFA010000161.1:0-7857 GCA_045531965.1 Eubacteriales bacterium | reverse complement strand
CCCCTCCAAGAACCTTTAAAAATGATTATGAAATAAGGATTCATTGCATTTTTGTTAAAGGTTTTTGAAAGGGTTTTAGGGAAAACTTTTTGCAAAAAGTTTTCCCTAACCGTACCCCTCCTAAACAACGATTTACATGCCTTACTCAAAAATAAAATTTACAGGAGAAATCACCATGAAAAAACTCGGATTCGGCCTTATGCGCCTGCCTCTCAATGACCCCAAGGACGGAGGCAACATCGACATCGAGCAGACCAAGCAGATGGTTGACACCTTCCTCGAGCGGGGCTTTACATACTTTGATACCGCTTGGATGTACTGCGCCTTCAAGAGTGAGGAGGCCATCAAGGAGGCGCTGGTCAAGCGTCATCCCCGCGATAGCTACACCCTTGCCACCAAGCTCCACGCGGCTTTTATCAAGACCAAGGAAGATCGCGACAAGGTTTTTGAGGAACAGCGCCGCAAAACGGGTGTGGAATATTTCGACTACTACCTGCTCCACGATATGCGCAGATCCCACTACGAGATCTACAACGATCTGGATTGTTTCAACTGGATCATGGATAAGAAGGAAAAGGGGTTGGTCAAGCATATCGGCTTCTCCTTCCATGACAATGCCGAGTTTCTCGACGAGGTACTGACGGCTCACCCCGAGATGGAGTTCGTTCAGTTGCAGATCAACTATCTGGACTGGGAGAGCGAGAACGTGCAGTCCCGCAAGTGCTACGAGGTGGCCTGCAAGCACGGCGTACCCGTCATTGTTATGGAGCCCGTCAAGGGCGGAACCCTGGCCAACGTCCCCAATTCCGTGGAAAAGCTGTTCAAATCCTATGATCCCGCCATGTCGGTGGCATCCTGGGCGGTGCGCTTCACCGCAGGGCTGGACAACGTGATGATGGTGCTGTCGGGCATGAGCAACATGGCGCAAATGCTGGACAACACGAGCTTTATGATGGATCTGAAGCCTCTGAATGAGGAGGAGCTTGCTTTGGTCCACAAGGCGGCCGACATCATCCGCTCGGGTATCGCCATTCCCTGCACCGCCTGCTCTTACTGCACCGACGGCTGTCCTGTGAGCATTCCCATCCCTACTTATTTCGCGCAGTACAACGAGTATCTCAGCGAGCGCAACGGGGAGAAAAAGAAGGCCATCATGGCGGCTTATGAAAAGGCCGCCCGTGAGTCCGCTTGGGCTTCCCAGTGTATTGAGTGCGGTCAGTGCGAGGGCATTTGTCCTCAGGAGCTGCCCATCATTCAGCACTTGAAGCGTGTCTCCGAGTATTTTGAGTGATCCTTATTTACGAAAAGTACGCCCCTCACGGTAACCGTGAGGGGCGTTTCATGTTTTGGAAAGGGTGATGTAAATTGTTGTTTGAAGGAGTACGCTTGGAGGAACCTTCTTGCAAGAAGGTTCCTCCAAACCACCTCCAAGAACCTTAAAAAATGTTTATTGTTAAAGGTTTTTGAAGGGGTTCCAGGGGGAACTTTTTGAAAAAAGTTCCCCCTGACCGTACCCCGCTAAGCAACAATTTATCTTTCTACCGCAACACCTTCTGCAAGATAAAACAACGTCTGTCCTGCTTGTTCGACAGATCACGAACAACGGCAAATCCCGCTCGCTCGTAGCAAGAGAGGGTATGCTCAAATACGTCACGGCTCATGGCCATGCGCTCCAAGGGATAGGACTCGGCGTGGGTGTAGCCCTTTTTCTTAGCCTCGGCAAGGGTGGCGGCAAGGAGCTTGTCCATCAGACCCACGCGCTCAAAAATACGATCTGTCATGATCTCCACGATGGAAAGGATCTTTGATCCTTCGGGGGCGGTGGGGATGGCGCGCTCCTCCTCGGAAATAGGGAGGCACTTGTACTTTTCCTTTGCACCGCAGTTACAGTAAGCATAAATGCGATTGCCGATATAGGCGGCAAAACCGCCCATGATACCGCCGCCCACCAGCTCGGTCACCGCGGCTTGATAACTTCCCAGCAAGGCTTCATGGGCATAGCCGGGATAGCGGTTCATCCAGTCCTTCATGACTTCTTCGTAGTAGGGCTTATCAAAGGAAATGCTGAAATTCAAGCAATTCGTTCCCTCGGTCAGGCGCCTGCAGAAATAGAAAAATTCGATAAATTCATGACGCCACAGTTTATGGCAGGTGATCTCTTCCTCCATGATGCGGCGTTGGAGTGTCTCCAAGGCGGGATCTGACAGCAGAGGCGCGCACAGAAAGCTTTGAAGGGCACCGTGAAGTTTTACCTCGTGGGTCAATAGATCAAAGAGGGGCGAGCGATAGGGATAAGAGCCGAAGGGGATCTTGTCGTACGCCTTGGCGGCCTCGTAAGCTTTGGTCATGGCAGAGACAAAGCCCTCGGTGTTCCCTTCTCCATGGCAAAGCTCCGCCTCCCAGGTGTATAGATTCCATTGAAGGTTTTCGCAATAGCATAGATCCTCCCCCAGCGCGGTAGTCAAAAGGGCGGATGCCGCCGTCAAGGCCTCGCGGCTATGATCGGAGAGCAATCTGCCGTAGAAGGCCATCATGTCCCGATAGAGCTTTTCCTGCGCCCAACGGCGTTTTTCATCCCCTTCGTATAGTCTTGCGATGGAGCTTTGGGGATCCTTGCAAGAGCCTGCCAGCTTCATGGCCTCCTCTCTGTGGTTCATGGCAAAGAGGGTCTCCGCCAGCATGGAAGTATAGACCTCGTCTTCGGGGTATTCGTTGTGCAGCTCACTAAAGTGAATGGCGGCGCGGTTGAGATACAGATCGCGGAGAGAACGGGAGGCTTCACGCTCGCCGAGGAATTTTTCGTCGCAGGCCAGACGGTAACGGAAGACGGCATCCTCCGGGAACTCCTTCAGGGCGTCCAGGGAGACGAGCAAGGTAAATTCTTCCCCCCAAGGGAGGGCTTTTTGAAATCTCTGTTCAAATTCTCCCCGACGGTCGCCGCCCAAGAGCAGATCCACGCTCATGCCCAGCAGCCGCGACAGGGGGAGGAGTTGGTTGACGTCGGGCATCCCCTTGTCGGTCTCCCATTTGGACACGGCCTGAACCGACACCCCCAGCCGTTCTGCCAGCTCGCTCTGGGTCATATTCTTTTCCTTGCGGTAGCGGCGGATGCTTTGGCCTAAGGTGGATGGTAACATAGGGCGGTCTCCTTTTTTCGTTTTCTTTATGATAGCATAAAGGAGTGCGGATGTAAAGCAACAAATTGTAAAAAGATATTCCACGGAGCGTAGAATTTTATCGGCCAAGGGATTGCTTTTCGCGCCTTGCAGGTGATCTTACGTCTCCTTCTTTGCCGCCCACGCACCGGCCACGGGGGCGAGACGGTCAAGGATGGCGGCGAACTCGGGGGTGGAACGGAGGAAGTCGAAGGTGGGAGAGGACAGTTGCCGTTGCATTTGTGTGGCATTATTGTTGGGATCATTGGTGGAAAAGCCGTCCGTAACACGCCCTCGAAGCAAAAGACAGGTATATGCGCCGCGACCCTCGCACGCCACAAAGGCGACGGCATGATCGGCGGCGGCGGAGAGATGGTGCAGAGCTTTTTCCGCATCATGCTTACCTGCGTAATGGTAAGCCAGTGCCATGTGAATGTCTTGCAAACGGGTATGGAAAAAGCCGTAATTGCCATCCTCGATCATCAATTCGTGGAGGGTGAGTTGCTTGTGGTAGAGGATCGCCATTTCATCCGCTGTGTAGGCGGGGGTGCCGTCATCCAATATCTTATTGACACTGAGTTCTTGATTCAACAAATCCAAAAGGTGGCTCAGCAGGCTTTGGTGAGAGCTGTGCCCCTCGCTTCCGGTCTGCAAACGGGCGTACAAGACTTGATTGGTGATATAGATGGATGGCAGGTTTCGAGCAATTTCCAAGGCTTTATCAAGCTCTCCCTTACTTTCGTAAGCAAAGCATAACACCTGCTTGGCGGCTTCTCGGTATCCGTCAAGGGTACATCCCTCCAAAATGCGATTGGCAAGGAGAATGGCCTCGTCCAATTCATGCAGGCAGTCATGATTGCCGCAGTATTGACTGAAATAAACGTACATCAGGTCATATATGATCCCATAACTGTCGGGATACTCCCGTAGACCCGCTTCCAATATATCAGCGGCTTCCCGTAGCTGTCCGCGGGAGCTGTGCTGATTGGCTTGATCCTCGATATCGCTGATTCTCTGCTCCTTCTGCTCCAAATTGATTCCGAGTAGCTCATCCGACGAGATGCTGAACAGGTTGCATATGGCGGGGATCAGTGACAGGTCGGGGGCTGTCTTGCCGCTTTCCCATTGGGAGACTGCCGACACCGATACCCGCAGGTATTCGGCCAACTGTTCCTGGGTCATGTCCCGCTGACGGCGGTGTTTTTTGATTATGGTTCCGATTTCCATGTGAATCTCCTTTCGTGAGGGAACTTGTTGTTTGTGGAGGAGGCACGATGTAAGGCTCTCCCTCTGGGAGAGCTCCCGCCCAGCTTTGCGAAGGGCGGGTGAGAGGGCGAAAACGCATATTATCGCCTAAATGCCCTCTCCGTCACGCATGAAGCGTGACACCTCCCCCAGAGGTGGAGGCTTCACAGCGGGCTTCTCCCACCACTACACTCAACCCATAAACAACAATTTTTATTCTTTCATTCTCATCAAAAGCGCTTTTGTACCTTCATTATACCACATCTCGGGGATTTGTAAAGAGAATGTTCCTCAAGAAAAAGTTAAGCGGTACTGAAATTTTATCAGTACCGCTTGTTTTTTGCCCGGATCCAAGGGGGAGATTCGGGCATAGGAGCGAAAAAGAATCATTAAGGCACCGTCACCTCTGTCACCACCATATCATGATCCGTGGTTCCGTCATACTGGGTATCCATGGTGCGGGTGTTTTGGGTCATGATGGGCGCAATGGACAGGATGTGGTCGATGGAGCGGTCGGCGTAGGTATGGAGGCCGTTATGGGCGAGGGTGACCCAGGGAATGTAGGTCCTGACCTTCTCGGGGGAGGTATTGAAGTCTCCGCAGCAGAGGAAGGCACCCTTGGTGTCGGCGTGGGCCTTCAGAATATCCCCAAGGCAGGAGAGGCACTCGGTATTGGCCTCCTCGCTTTCAATGGACAGATGGGTGTTATAGACCGTGACGGGGGTGCCGGCCACGTCCAGCACGCAGTAGCCGCAGGAGGTGCCTTGGGTGGCGATCTTCACGGGGAAATTCAAGGTCTCTGCGGTGGTGATGGGGTATTTCGACAAAATGGCTGTGCCGTACTGTCCGCCCTGGAAGTCGCGGATCTTGATGAAATAGTGGTAGGGGATACCCGTCAACTCAGACAGGCGGGTGGGCATATCCACGCCGTTGGAGCGGGACGCGCCCAGGTCTACCTCCTGGAGAGCAATGACGTGGGCACGGCTTTGGGTGATCTTCTCGGCCAGCAGGCGGAGGTTTTCGTCTGTATACTTCCCTTCCTTGAAGTGAGCCGAGCAGATGTTGAAGGATGCAAGGGTGAAGGTGGGCATGGTGTTCTCCTTTGTGTGGTAAATTGTAATTTGCGGGAGTACGGCCAGGAGGAACTTTTTGCAAAAAGTTCCCCCTGGAACCCCCTCAAAAACCTTTAAAACCATTTATTATTTAAAGGTTTTGGGAATTCCAAGAACCTTTTTTTAAAAAGGTTCTTGGTGGGGTCCAGGGGCAAAGCCCCTGGTAAACAACAATTTACGCTTTAACCTTTTTGATAAAGTCACGGTAGAAGTACGCGCTCTTTTTCCACTTAGTCTCGCCGGTGGCAAAATCCGTGGTGGCGATGCCAAACTTAAAATTGGAGGCCGCCGACCACTCAAAGTTGTCCATGAGGCTCCAGAGATAGTATCCGCGGACGTCAAAGCCCTCGTCGATGGCCTTTTCCAGCCACTCGAGGAAGCCGCTGACGTAGCGGATGCGGTCATCGTCATGCACCATACCGTCGGCAGCCACAGGCTCGGTGCCCTCAAAATAGGTGCCGTTTTCGGTGACGTAGATGGGGCATTTGATATCGTACAGATCGTGGAGAAGATGGATGGCATCGTAGACCGCCTTGGGGTAATACTCGGTGCGGTTGTTGAGGAAATTGCCGCCCTGAGAAAAGTCCATCTGGGCTTGCTGGTTGACGGTAACGGGGACGCGGTTGTAGACGTTGAGGCCGAAGTAGTCCAGCGGCAGGCCTGTCAGCTCAAAGTCGTGGGGATGCATCTCCATGAGGGTGCCTTCTTTTTCAAGATGCTCAAGGATGTAGTCGCTGTACCTCCCTGCCAGGATGGGGTCGCAGTAGAACTTCCAGTTGCGCTCGTCCTGGTCGATCATGAGGGCGATGTCCTCGGGGGAGTTCGTCAGGGCGTGACGCTTCCAGATGTCGATGACCACGCCGATCTGAGACTTCAGATTATGGGCGCGAAAAGCCTCCACGCCTTTGCCGTGAGCCACCAGGATGTTATGTCTCGCCTGGTTGCCCCACGCCTCGTTGGTGTGCCCCGGGGCAAAGCCGCCGTGGGCGTAGCCGACGTAGGTGGCGATGGGCTCGTTGACGGTGGACCACATGGGGACGATGTCACCGTAGGCGGTAAACATCTTATCGGCGTACTCACCGAACCACTCGATGGAATCTCGGTTGCGCCAACCGCCCTTTTCCTCCAAAACCTGGGGCAGATCCCAATGGTAAAGAGTCACGTTGGGGATGATGTTGTTTTCCAGCAGCGCCTCAAAGACACGGCGGTAGTAGTCCACGCCCTTGGGGTTCAGGGGGCCGACACCCTCGGGCATGACGCGGGACCAGGAGATGGACAGACGGTAGGAATCTACACCCAGAGCCTTAAGGCTGGGTAGATCTCGATCAAAAAAGCGGTGGTAGCTGTCGCAGGCCACAGCAGGGGTCTCGCCGCCAAAGGTCTTGCCTGGGGTCTCTGCAAAAATATCCCAGATGGAGGGGGTTCGACCGTCCTCGCGGGCAGCACCTTCGATCTGTCCCGCGCTGGTAGCGGTACCGAAGATAAAGTTCTTGGGAAATGGCATGGAAATGCTCCTTTCTTGCTAAAAATCGCTGTATATGGACTTGCCTTTTTCGTTCAACAAATGTGTCAGTTCTTCGTAAGTGAGGGTCAATGTCACAGGCTCAAAGCCTTGGTTCTCGCATTTCAGCACAAGCGCGTTTTCGAAAACCGACGTAACGGGTAGGTCGCCATGGGAATACAGCCCCAAGGTCTTGTATAGATCAAGAAAACGCTTGCTTTGATGGTCATAGATATAAAAGACGTAGGGCGCCCCCCAACAGCAGCCGTCAAAAACGATCAAATTTTCAAAGGATACGGCATCCGAGATGATATAAGATTCCTCGCCGTTCAGCACCTTTTCGGGGAAAAAGTCAAAGTCTTCAAAGGTTTCGGTGTTCAGGAGAGTGAAGCCGTAGAGGGTCTTGCGGAAGCAGAGGTAGTCGGTGCCACTTATGGTCACGGGATAGAAGGGTTTCTCCCAGTTATGGTCATCAACAGCGGTATATTCATAAGTCAGGCTGTCTTTTTTCATGGTGACAAGGGCTTTTTCCTTGCACCAAGGCTCGCCGTCGTATTCGAAGGATTCTACGTGAACGCGGATGCCGCCGATTTCCAGCTCATAGACCTCTTCGGGAGTAAAGATGGAGTCCCCAAGATAATCTGAAATATAGTGTTCTATAGATCGTATCATGGTTCTCTCCTTTCTTGGAAAATTAGATTGTTGTTTAGCGGAGGAGGCACGAAGAAAGGCTCTCCCTCTGGGAGAGCTCCCGCCCAGCTTTGCGACGGGCGGGTGAGAGGGTAAAAACGCGAAATGCCGCTAAATACCCTCTCCGTCACGCATGAAGCGTGCCACCTCCCCC
>JAZSFA010000047.1:0-21111 GCA_045531965.1 Eubacteriales bacterium | reverse complement strand
GAACCTGGCCCGTTCACGGGCGGCAAGTAACAGTCCCCACGCAGTTGGCAGTTCGTATAGATGCGTTTACGCATAGCGAAGAACAGAGGGCTATGCCCGCATGTGAAAAACCACCCGCTTGGCGGGTGGATGTTTATTTATCCATTCAAAATATTCAACGCCTCGTCCATGACCTCATGAACAGTCCTCGGATGGGGCGGATCCCCCTCATACGCCCCGATCTGCTTCTCCAGCCAGGTCAGATCGTACCACCGACCGAACTTGCACCCCGCATGGTGGAAGGTCCCCACGGGGACAAACCCCATCCGCAGATGAAAGGCGAGGCTGGCGTTTGTCAGGTAGGGATCGTCATGATCCACGCTGGCCACGGCGGCGGTCATGGTGCGTATACCCATGGCTTTGAGAATCTCCTCCAACTTTTCATAGAGGGCTTTACCGACGCCCATTCCCTTGCAGTCCTCGCGGATGTAGATGGCGGCCTCTACCGACCAGTCAAAGGCGGGGCGGGAACCCAGGGGGCAGGCGTAGGCGTAGCCCACGGGCGTGCCGTCCAGCTCGGCCACAAGGTAGGGGTATTTCGCCGAATAGGTTTCGATGCGGCGGGAGAACTCGGCCACCGAGGGGATCTCGTACTCGTAGGTGATGGCGGTGTTCAGGATGTAGGGGGCGTAGATGGCCACCAGAGTTTCGGCGTTGGATGTGGTGGCAAAGCGGACAGTCAGATTTTTCATGGCGACACCTCTCCCAAAGGGGAATGGTCAAAGGCTGTCTTGACCTCCTCCGTATTCTCCTCCGAATACTCCAACTCCTCCGACACCGCCCGCGCCACTTCGATCAGTCCCGTCAGATCACTGACTTCTTCGGCGGTTGCCACCGATGCGATCAACCGCTCGCAGAACAGGGCAAAGCCCACTGCCGCGCGGAAATCTTCCTCATCCCAAGCTGCCGTGGTATGTCTGTAGATGAAATATGCCAATGCCCGCTCAAGATAAACCTCCAAACCCACCGGTGTTGAAGGATCGGAGGAATACCCCGCAAACAAGGCTCTGTGCGCCTCGTCCAGATATTCCAATGAATCCAGCAGCTCACGCCACTCGCCGTCGGACTTGACCGAAAGGGAAACGCCGCAGGTATCAGAGATCATCCCGAGCCGCTCGGTGTAGGGCAGGGCATTGTCGGATAAAATGCTGTACAGCCGCGTGCGGAGGGGCAGAGGGTCAAAGTCGATGGGATCCACCTCACCGTCGATCTCCCCAATCTCCGTCATACCCCCATAATTCCCGTTGGACAAGATCAGCCGACAGGCCTCCTCGCACGCCATGCCCAAGCCCACCTCTTTGCCGTAGTTCGTGTCATTGTAAAAACGGGGATGCTCACGGCAAATGTGGCACAGATACCCCTCGCCGAGATTTGTGATGATGTTGCATAGCCCCGATTCGTCCAGATGGGGACATCTTTCGTTCGCGCATAATTTGAAGTGGGGCGTGTCCTCTCGGTCGATGCTGTCTCGGATGACTTGTCCGTACCCACCAGTGAGGGTATCATAGATCTTCATGGTATGATCGTCCACGTCAATCTCCCAACCGATACAGCAGGAGTGGCGGCATTTGTCCGCGATGCAGGTGAAGTTTTGGTAATAGGTAGGGGCGTATAGTTTCATGGCTACTCCTTTTAGGTCTTCATGAAGGTATTATATATCAAAGGAATCGGTTTGTCAAGTGAGGCAAATGATGAGTTGTCCCTGCGGTGGGGCTCCGGCTCGGGGCTGTTCAACCCATGTCGACTTCACGCCGCGGGGGGGAGTACAGCGGAAAATTGTTGTTTACCAGGGGCGTCGCCCCTGGACCCCACCAAGAACCTTTTTAAAAAAAGGTTCTTGGAACTCCCAAAACCTTTAAATCATAATTTTTTAAAGGTTCTTGGAGGGGGTCTGGGTGGCACTTCTTTCAAGAAGGGCCCTCCCAGGCGTACTCCTAAACAACAATTTACCATCCTCGTGAAATATTCAATATATTCAATATTTTATGCATAAATAGGTTGACTTTTCACTCAAAATCAAGTATAATAATATAATGTAGTCTTATACCCTCATTGACAAAAGATTTTTGAATCCATATAAAGAAAGGATGCCTCACTCCATGAACGAAGATAAGAAAATGGCTCGCAGAAAAGCCCGCGAGAGCGTGTTTGAGCTACTTTACGAAACAGAATATCAACCCGATACTGCGCCTGAGGCAATTTTTGCCCTGTCCTGTGATAACCGTGACATCGACGAGACCGACAAGTACATTCGCCGCACCTATTTCGGCGTGAAGGAACAGGAGGCGCGTTTGGATATCCTCATCAGCCGTCATGCCAAGGGCTGGAAGACCAACCGTCTTTCCCGCATGACCCGCACCATTCTTCGCCTCGGAACTTACGAGATGGCGTATGGCAATCTCCCCGCGCCTGTGGCGATCAATGAGGCAGTCGAGCTGTCCAAAAAGTTTGATGATCCCACCCGTGAACCCGGCAGAACTCCCGCTTACGTGTTTATTAACGGCGTACTGAACGCTATCAAGAATGATCTCGCCGAGAATGGTATTCCTGTCCTTCCCGAGCCTGTTGCCGAGAAAACTGAGAGCGCACCTGCAGAGATGATCGAAGCCACCCCCGCCCCTGTGGAAGAAACAACCGATTCCGATAAGTCCCATGAGTGATACATCTTCCCGCTGTTTCGTGGGTGTTGACACCAGCAATTATACCACCTCAGCGGCTGTGACTGTCCTTGAGGATGGAGGACGCCCGAAGGTGGTTGCCAACATAAAAATCCCCCTGCCTGTCAGCGAGGGTGCGCGAGGTCTGCGCCAAAGCGACGCAGTCTTTGCCCATGTGAAAAATCTGCCTGAGGCGATCAGGCAGGTGCGAGATGTTCTCCGCGATCATGAATTGACTGTGGCGGCGGTAGGCTATTCCGCAACGCCGAGAGATGCCGAAGGCTCCTACATGCCCTGCTTCTTGTCCGGGCGAGTGGCGGCTGAGGCACTTGCCGCGGGAGCTGACGTGCCCCTCTACGCCTTTTCTCACCAGAGCGGGCACATCATGGCAGCATTGTATTCTTCGGGTGCGCTTTTTGATGAGGACTTTATGATGAAGCCTTTTCTTGCCTTTCACGTGTCGGGCGGTACTACGGAGGCTGTGATAGCCACGCCGAATGTGGGCGGTTTCGCCGTTGACCTCGTGGGCTACGGTGCCGACCTCCACGCAGGGCAGGTCATCGACCGAGCCGGGGTCATGATGGGACTCCCTTTCCCTTGTGGAAGGGACATGGAAGTGCTGGCTTCCGAATATCTGAAAAATCAACCCATCAAGGGCTTAAAGGTCTGCGTGCAAGACGGTATCTGCCACCTGTCGGGGTTGGAGAATCAAGCCTCGGATCTGTGGCGCAAATCCGCCGACGCAGGTCACGTCAGCGCCTATGTCTTGACCTTTATTGGCAAGACCCTGCGCCGCATGACGGAACAGATTCAAGAAAAATTAGATACGCCGCTTCCTGTGCTATACAGCGGCGGTGTTATGAGCAATAAGCTCATTCGCCCTATGCTGACGGGCAAAGCAAATTGGAAGTGCTACTTCGCCGAGCCTGCCTTTTCGGCGGATAACGCGGCGGGGACTTCTGTTCTTTGCGCTAAGGCATATTTGAAATCATTCCTTGTTTGAGCAGGCAAGTCATTCCTGCTTGAACGGTTCTTGAAAGGATCAAGGGAAAACTTTTAAAAGAAGATTTTCTTGTGTACTTCCATCTTACCGAAAGGAGGTTGCCCATGTACGGAGCCAATCACGACAGAGAAAAGGCTTTTTCTGTCTCTCAAGTCAACGAATATATCAAAATGCTCCTGGAGGGCAATCCGACTTTGAAAAGCATCTGGATCGCGGGAGAGATCTCGGGGGCAAAGCTTTATGCCTCGGGGCATCTGTACTTTTCACTCAAGGATGAGGCAAGCGTGCTGTCCGCTGTTATGTTCCGTTCTTCTCTGATGAATGCGGAGTTTCAGCCCCGGGATGGCATGCGGGTATTGGTACATGGACGGTTGTCTGCTTATCCGCCCAGAGGACAATACCAGTTGATCGCGGATCGTATAATCCCCGACGGCGCGGGCGCCATGGCGCTGGCTTTTGAGCAGCTTAAGCAAAAACTGTCGGCAGAAGGGCTGTTCGATCCCGCTCGAAAAAAGATGCTTCCTCCCCATCCGAAGCGCATTGGTGTGGTGACGTCTCCTTCGGGGGCTGCGATTCACGACATCATCCGTGTTGCCGGCGGACGTGACCCGTCGGTGGAGATCCTGCTCTATCCTTCTCTCGTCCAGGGAGACCGTGCCGCGGCATCTCTTGTGTCAGGGGTGCGATATTTTAACCAAATGAAAGATCATCCTGAGTTTGGGGTAGATCTTATTATTGTAGGTCGGGGCGGTGGCTCGGCTGAAGATCTGTGGGTCTTCAACCACGAAGCCTTGGCACGGGAGATCGCCGCGTCGATGTTGCCTGTGGTCTCCGCCGTGGGGCATGAAGTGGACTTTTCCATCAGCGATTTCGTGGCAGATCTTCGTGCGGCGACCCCCTCCGCGGCGGCTGAATTGACCGTCCCCGATCGGGAAGAAGCCAAGAAATACGTAGATAATTTGTATGCAAGATTGTCCAAACCCATAGAGGAGCATCTGAAACGCCGTCGTGCCACCTTGGATCTGTTGGCAGGGTCAGGGGTGCTGACTTCTCCCGAGGTCATGTACACCCGAAGAAAAGAGGGTATTGGAGCATTGAAGGAGCGCATGGATCAGAGCGTGATGCATCAGCAGATACAAGCTCGTCAGAATTTAACACGTCTGACAGCCCAGCTGGAAGCCCTCAGTCCGCTGGCGGTACTGACAAGAGGCTATACCGTCACCCAAAATGCGGAGGGACGGGTGGTGACTTCTGCCCAAACCGTGGAGGCGGGGGATGTCATGAATATCCGTTTCGCTGACGGTATAGCGCATACCACCGTTCGGGACGTGATCTTATTTGAAAGGGAGAACACACATGAGTGAGAAGAAAATCTATATCAGCGAGCCTGACCTTCCAAAAGAGACCTCAGTTACCGATGGGGCGGAAGTAACCCCCGCAGAGGTCAAACCCGCGCGAAAAAGGACTGCGGTCAAGCCTAAAGAAAAGCAAGACATGACCTATGAGGCGGCAGTAGCACGGCTGGAGGAGATCGTCAGACGGCTGGAGCAAAGCCGTGAACAGATCGCGTTGGAAGAAGGTATCAAGCTCTACGAGGAAGGCGTGTCTCTTGTGCGCCGTTGCTATCAGGAGTTAGATGTCGCAGAACAGCGTGTCAAGGTGTTGCAACAAACCCCCGACGGTGAGATCCACGCTGTTGATTTTAATACCGACCACAAATAAGGAGACAATCATGGAAAATCAATATAAAGCATTAGCGTTGCAGGTCTTGCAAGAAGACGCGGCGCTGACAGAGCGCCTTTTGGAGACGTTTTATCGTGAAGGCATCCCCTGCGACAAGCATCTGTATGATGCCGCGCGCTACTCACTTCTGGCAGGTGGCAAGCGGGTCAGACCTGCCCTTGTTTTGGAATTTTGCCGTCTGTTCGGCGGTCAGGCAGAGAACGCGCTACCCTTCGCGGCAGCCGTGGAACTGATCCATACCTCATCTTTGATCCACGACGATCTGCCTTGCATGGACGATGACGACTTGCGTCGCGGCAGACCCACCAATCATAAAGTGTACGGTGAGGCGGTTGCGTTGCTTGCCGGAGACGGTATGATCATGGATGCGTTTGGCGTGGCTGCAGGTAACTTGAAGGTTGCTCCCGAAGTAAGGGCGGAAGCGGTCAAACTGCTGTCTTTGGCGTCTGGAAGCTTTGGTATGGTCAGAGGACAGATCATTGATATGTTTGGCGAGACCCATGCCCTCACCGAGGAGGAGCTGCTCACGTTGCACCGCAACAAGACGGGCGCTTTGATCCGTGTGTCGGCACAACTGGGTTGTCTCGCGGCGGGGTATATGACTGACAGCCCCGAAATGAAAGCGGCAGAAGGCTTTGCCGAACGAATCGGGCTTGTGTTCCAAATGATCGATGATATTTTGGACGTGACCTCCACACCTGAGGAAATGGGGAAATCCGTGGGCAGCGATGCGGCTCATCATAAGAACACGTTCCTGACTTTCCATTCTGTAGAAGAGACGGAGGCGCTGGCAGATCGACTGACACAAGAGGCTGTGGCGTTGATCAGAGGCTATGAGAACGCTGACCGCCTGTGTGCCTTAGCTGCTTTTTTGGCGATCAGAAAACACTAATATTAAGGATTACTGTTGATGAATGTAATAAAAGATTTAATTTTAAACTTTCCGTTGATCTGTGCGGGGGTGGGTTGGCTTTCAGCCCAATTGCTGAAGGTGCTGACAGGGATCTTCAAAGAACGCACGTTTAACGTGATCGAGCTGTTGTTTGGGACGGGCGGTATGCCATCTTCCCACACAGCGGCAGTCACAGCGTTGGCGGTGGCTTGCGGATTGTCTCAAGGACTGAGTTCTGCCGCTTTTGCCATCTCCTGCCTTTTGGCTTTAATTGTCATGAGAGATGCTACCGGCGTGCGCCGCGAAACGGGAGAGCAAGCAAAGATTCTCAACCGTATTATGAAGGATCTTTTTAGTTCAACTGACCATGAGGACATTAACCGTAACCTGAAAGAGCTGGTAGGACATACCCCGCTACAGGTATTCGTGGGCTTTTTGGTGGGATTGTCTATCCCTTTCTTGATGGGGCTGATCCCCGCTTTCGGTATATACGGATAACAACGTGAATCGTCGTTTGCCGTGACTTTCGACTTTCACTAAACTAATCTGACTGATTTTCTGTCGCCGCTTATGGCGGAATGGAGATTTCTATGAGAGCTGACCTGTATCTTGTGGCGCAAGGCGCCGCGGAAAGCCGTACCGCAGCGCAAAAGCTCATTGAAGCGGGGGCGGTGCGTTTGGACGGAAAAATTGTCAAAAAAGCGTCGGAAGATATTCCCGAGGGGGCACATACGCTGACTGTCGGTGAAATCAATGAGTTAAAATACGTCAGCCGCGGTGGGCTCAAATTGGAAGCCGCTCTGGATGCGTTTCCAACCGACGTATCGGGCTTGGTGATCGCGGACATCGGTGCTTCCACAGGAGGCTTTACGGATTGTTTGCTCAGTCGTCAGGCATCCCGTGTTTATTGCATTGACGCGGGGCACGGACAACTCCATCCGAGAATTGCCGCAGATCCCCGCGTGCGTAATTGCGAAGGCGTGAACGCCCGACATCTGACCCCCGAAGTGCTGGTCTCTTTTGAAAAGGAAGTCACAGGGGAACTGCTTCGTCCTGACGGTGAGGTATTCGACGGTCTTGTGGATGGCATTGTCATGGACGTATCTTTTATTTCTCAAACGCTGATCCATCCCGCGCTGGCGACTCTCGTCCGTGATGGCGGCTTCTTCTATACTTTGATCAAGCCCCAGTTTGAGATGGGCGCCAAAGCGCTGGGCAAAGGGGGCGTGGTGAAGAAGGAGTCCGAACGTACGACCGCTTGTCAACGGGTGGTGACCAGCGCCGAAGCTTGCGGCTTTGAATTGAAAGGACTGTTGCCATCCCCCATTCGGGGCGGTGACGGGAATGTAGAATATATGGCATATTTTATCAAGAGAAACCGAGGTGATCTGTATGGCTGACTTCAAAAAGATCGGACTTATCACGAATTTTAATATATACGAAAAAGCAGGGGCGGCTATGACGGTTGCCCAAAAGCTGTCGGGTTATGACTGCGAAATTTTGGTGGCATCCTTCAACCGTGACCGTGTCCTTCGCATGAACCGTTCGAAGGTGCAGTTTACCTTTCTGCCGATGGACGATGTTTACGGCACGGCTGATCTGATGATCGTTCTGGGCGGTGATGGAACCATCCTGGAAACCGCCCGACGTGCTGCTCCTCGAGGTACGCCCATTCTGGGAATCAACCTGGGACGGGTCGGTTACATGGCAGAACTTGAAATGTCCGAGCTGGATCTTTTGGATAAGCTGTTTTCAAGCGAACCGGTCTATACAGTAGAGCATAGATCTATGTTACACGTCGAGCTGCTCAATACCAATGGCGAAGTCAGAATCACCGCTTTTGGTCTGAACGACGCGGTGATCACTAACGGCTCCATCGCCCGCATCGTGGACGTTGAGCTGTCGGAAAACGGAGTTCCGGTCACCGCTTGCCGTAGCGACGGTCTGATTGTGGCAACTCCCACGGGGTCTACCGCATATTCCATGTCTGCAGGGGGACCTGTGGCTGACCCTCGTGTCAAATGTTTCTGCGTGACGCCTATCTGCCCCCATTCGTTGGCGACTCGCCCCATGATCTTTCCTGACACCGCCGTTTTGGAGATCAAAAACACCTGCCAGCGGGAGAAAATGCTGTTTTTGACGGTAGATGGACGAACCAACTGTGAGCTTTACCGTGGGGAAGTGGTACGCATCACCCGATCTCCCTTGGAGACCAAGCTCATCCGCCTCAAGGAATGGGGCTTTTACCACAAACTACGTACCAAAATGATATAATGAACAGGAGCATTTCCATGAAAAAGAAGCGCCTTGATAAGATCATCGAAATTATCACCCTCCATGAGGTGGAAACCCAGGATGACCTGATCGCCTACCTCCGTGAGGAAGGCTTTGAGGTGACCCAAGCCACAGTTTCTCGCGATATTCGTGAGCTGAAGCTGACTAAGGTTATGACCGGTCGTGGCAGTTACCGCTATATCCTGCCTGAAGCGAGTCGGGATATGAAAGGTTTGCAGCTCAGCCATGCTTTATCTGATGCCATCATCCGTGTGGCATACGCCGAAAACCTGATTGTCGTACATACGTATCCCGGCATGGCACAGGCGGTTGCTTTGGAGGTGGATCACTTGAACCATACGGGTATTCTTGGCAGTGTGGCGGGAGATGATACCATCTTGATCGTGGCAATTGACCGCCTAAGTGCCCACACCATCAGCGAAGAGATCAAAGAGCTGATCCGCACTCGCATGAGGGAAAAGGGAGGCAAATAAGATGTTGCTTTCCCTCCACATCGAGAATCTCGCTGTCATTCGGAAGGCGGACGTGTCCTTTTCTCACGGCCTTTCGGTGCTGACGGGCGAGACAGGCGCGGGTAAATCCCTGATCATCGACAGCATCAACCTGCTGACAGGCGGGCGTGTCAGCCGTGATCTGATCCGCACGGGAGAGGATAAAGCGTTGGTCAGCGCGGTTTTGACTTTGGATGACAGCATCCGTGAGGCGTTGTCAGAGCTTGGAATCGACGCCGAGGAAGAGATCATGCTCCAGCGCACCGTCCGACGGGATGGAAAATCTGAAGCGCGCATCAATGGACGGGCGGTGACAGGCAGTATGTTGAGGGACGTGGGCAATCTGCTCATTAACATTCATGGGCAGAGCGACAACCAAAAACTGATGCAGACCGCCGCTCATTTGACTCTTTTGGACAGCTATGCACAGGACGATGACGAATTGGGTAAGTATAAGGCACTGTATGACCGTTGGAAAACCGTGAAGGAGGAGATGAATCGCCTTCGTCGGGATATGGCTGAGCGGATTCGCCTGCGGGACATGCTGGAGTATCAGATCAAGGACATCGACGATGCCAAGCTCCGTCCCGGAGAAGAGGAAAAGCTGACCGAGCGGCGGGACAAGCTCTTGCATCTGGAAAAGATCAACCGCCAGGTTTCCTTGGCGTGTCGCGTTTTGCGAGACGGTGAGAAAGCCACGGTGACCACCCTCTGCGACCGCGCAAGCACGGCGCTGGAGCAGATTGCCGCTATCATCCCCGAGTGTGATGAGTTGATCGAACGAGTCAATGCCATCCGCGTCGAGGCTGAGGACATCGCTGACCGTGTCCGTGAGTTTGGAGACGAGGACGTGGATGATCCCACCGCTGAGTTGGATCGTATTGAAGGACGACTTGAGCTGATCAGCCGTCTAGGCAGAAAGTACGGCGATAGCGTAGATACCATTTTGTCCTTCAGAGATGAAGCTTATGCCAAACTTCACGAGTTGGATATCGCTGATGATTTGATCGAGGATCTGTCCAAAGAAGAAAAGACGCTCAGAGAGCAACTGACCCATGTCGCTGAGGAGCTGACAGGAGTCCGCCGTGTGGCAGCTCAAGCCCTGTCCGCCGCGGTACAGGAGTCCCTTGCCTTTTTGGATATGCCCAAGGTCAGGTTTTCTGTGTCCGTTACCCCTACCCAAGGGTTTACCCCCGAGGGCATGGACAGCGTAGAATTTTTGATCGCTACTAACGCGGGAGAACCCTTGCAGCCCATGATCCGCATTGCCTCGGGCGGTGAGCTGTCCCGTATTATGCTGGCGATTCGCAGTGTTCTCAACGAGCGATACGGTGTTCCCACCGCCATTTATGACGAAGTCGATACCGGCATTTCGGGACGCACCGCGCGGAAGGTAGGCATCAAGCTTGCTACCATTGCTAAGGGGACACGTCATATGTTGGAAGATGGGCATAGTACGGGGACACAGGTCATCTGCGTGACCCACTCTGCTCAGATCGCTTCACTGGCAGATGCCCATTACGTGATTGAAAAGAAGGAGACGGCAGAGGCAGGAGAGATCCGTGCCGAAACCACGGTGCGCCCCATTGACGAAGCGGATCGTGTCGAGGAGATCGCTCGCATTTTAGGCGGTTTGCAGATCACCGAAGCGCAACGCACCGCCGCCTTGGAGCTGATATCGGAGAAGGATAAATTATGAGTAAAGCCACACCCAAAACCAATGCCATGCGTCAACTGGATGCCGCCAAGATCCCCTATGAGGTGCTGACCTACGAGGTGGACGAGTCAGATCTGTCGGGGACTCACATCGCCGCTGAGGTGGGACTGCCCATGGAAATGGTCTTTAAAACCTTGGTTGCCAAAGGGGATAAAACGGGATATATTGTTTTCTGCATCCCCGTGGATCGGGAAATTGACCTGAAGCGAGCCGCCGTTGTGACGGGCAATAAGCGGGTGGAGATGATCCACGTCAAAGAGCTTTTGCCTCTGACAGGGTATATCCGAGGCGGTTGCTCCCCCATTGGCATGAAAAAGAAGTTTCCTACATATTTTCATGCATCTGCGGCGGCGCAGGAAAAGATCACGGTCAGTGCTGGTGTCCGCGGTGCCCAGCTGCTCATAGACAGGGAAGTGTTGGTAACTTTTGTGGGCGGCACGTTGGCTGATGTGGCTGTATAAAGAATTCAAGAGAAAAATTTTTCGGAATTTTTCTCTTTTTTTGTAAGATGACGGGTAGAATATCGTCTGTAAGGATAAAGCGGGTAAGTGTCGGACATCTCCACGTCCCGGTTTTCATTTTCAAGAAGGAGTCACTATGTTAGATCACGAAATTCTCGATCTCTATTTTGCTCGTGACGAACGGGCGATACTCGAGACGGACAAACGCCATGGCGCTGCTTGCTTGCAGGTGTCCATGAACATTCTCCACAGCAAGCAGGACGCGGAAGAGTGTGTCAACGATACCTACCTGAAGGCGTGGCAGTGCATTCCACCCGAACGACCTAAAGCCCTGCGGGTGTTTCTCTGCCGCATCGTCCGAAACTTATCCATCGATCGTTTTCGGTATCTGCACCGAAAAAAGCGTAATCGGGATCTGGAAGTGGTGTTTTCGGATTTGGAAAACTGCATCGCCGCTCGTGAGGAGGAAAGCGAATTGATCCCCCTTATTTCAGACTTTTTACGGTCGGAAGAGAGTTTGGACCGTTTGCTCTTTGTCGGGCGGTATTTTGGCGCCGAGTCCACGCAAGCCTTGGCGAAAAAGAGCGGGCTGACCGAAAATCTTGTTTCGGTAAGACTCTATCGCGCTCGTGAAAGACTGCGGGCTTATTTGACAAAAAGGGGGTACCAACTGTGAGCGGATTGGAAATTTTTAAAAAGATGGGACAGTTGCCCGACGATATTTTAGACGAGTATTTTGTTTGGTCGGTTATGGCAAAACCCAAGGCAAGACCCCGCGGACCAGGACTGATGAGCCGATTTTTCAACAGCGGCTGGGGTGTGGCAATTCTGTGTACCGTCGTGTCCGTCTCGGTGGTAATCGCCATCATTCGGGCAGGTTATCAGCCCTCGACGCCGCCCGCATGGGAGAGCCGTCCCGTGACGGGACCCGAGGAGAGCGAGATGGAAACTTCTTTGTCCACCGAGGACACGATGACGGAGATTGAAACCGAGGCGCCTGTTATTTATGAACACGCGGGTATACAGTATACCATCCGGGAAGATTTTACCTGCTATGTCAGCGGTGTGTCCTCATCGCTGTCGGGAAGCGTAAGCATCCCCGCTGTTCTGCCGAGTGGCGAAACGGTGACCGCTGTTGGCGACAAGGCTTTTTACGCTTCAACCGTCACCGCCGTGACGCTTCCGGACACGGTTGCGTCCATAGGCGAAAAGGCGTTCTGGGGATGTCTGGCGCTCAGGGAGATCCATTTGGGGGAGGGCGTGTCTTTCATCGGGAAAGCCGCGTTTGACGGCTGCACCTCCTTGACCACCATGATGATTCCTGAGGGTGTCAGATGTATTCAGGAAGACACCTTTTTTGGGTGTTACAAATTGACCTCCATCTATCTTCCCTCCACGCTGGGAGACATTGAAGAACGAGCTTTCAAAGATTGCACAAGACTGGGCACAATCTATTTTTACGGTACGGAAGAGCAATGGCAGAAAATCAGGCGCGGTATGATCATTGACTTTGAAGTGGAAAATCTGGTGGTCCATTTCATGACTTCGACACAAGAATAAAAATTTTTCCCTGCATGTCATATTCGTGCGTATTTGTCGTCATATAGGGTGAATAGACCTATTGAAAGGAGATCATGATGCAAGATCAGGAAATTCTTGAACTCTATTTTGCGCGGGATGAACAGGCGATTGCAGAAACTCACAAAAGCCATGGGCAGGTGTGTATGCAGGTGTCCATGAACATTTTGCAGAGCTATCCCGACGCGGAAGAGTGTGTCAATGATACGTATTTGAAAACGTGGCAAACCATTCCCCCCGAACGCCCCCTGTCCCTCCGTGCCTATCTGTGCCGTATTGCCCGCAATCTCTCCTTGGATCGCGCGAAATTTATGCACAGGCAAAAGCGGGATCATCATCTGATGGTGCTGACGGAGGAATTGGCGGAATGCTTGCCCTCAGACGACATGTCGGAAGGGCAGCTGTCCCAACACCTATCGGATTTTCTCAAAACCCAGGAGAAGATGGATCGACTGCTGTTCATCGGCAGATACTACCATGCTTTTTCGGTGAAAGACCTTGCCAAACGTACGGGGCTTAAGGAAAATCTCATATCGGTGCATCTCTATCGTGTACGCGAACGCTTACGTAAATATTTGGTGACAAGGGGGTATGATATATGAACGACTTGAAGCTCCTTACCATGCTGGATGGCATGGATCCCGCGCTTTTGGAAGAATCCATGGTGCTGTTTCAAACACCGTCCGCAACCGCTAAGCCCGGCAAAGCGCAGGCATTTTCTCGTTTTTTTAATAGCGGTTGGGGGGTGGCGGTGGTCTGTGCCATTGTGAGCTTCGGCGTGATGACGGGTATCATATGGGCAGTACACAACCCTCCCGACGAGCCGACCATTCCCATTGGCGGTACGGAAGAAAGCCGGCATGAAACTGCCACGGCAGAGCCTGCAGTGACCGAAAATGAGAGCGACAGCGAGTTTTCCACCGAAATGCCCACCGAAGCGCCCACTGAGGGCGTGATGTACGATCCCATCACCCAAGACGGCTTTACTTTTGTTTCCAAAGGCGACGGCACCTGCTCGGTCAACGCCGCGGACAGCACCCTGAAAGGGAAGGTCACGGTTCCTGAGGTATCTCCCTACGGAGATCGGGTCACAGCCATTGCCGCCTATGGCTTCAAGGATTGTACCGCTATCACCACCCTGATTCTACCTGACAGCGTCACCTCCATCGAGACAGGTGCTTTCCGTGGGTGCAACGGTCTTCTGAATATTCAAATGCCCAAGACTCTAACCTATATGGGGAGCTATGTGTTCCAAGAATGCACAAGGCTTGAGAGCGTTATCATGTCCGCAGGACTCACGACGCTGCCTCGCCAGACCTTTGAGACCTGTACGGAGTTGAAAATGGTAGAACTGAAGGACGGTCTGACCAAAATTGGGGACAATTGCTTTAACGGTTGCTCCCGCTTGCAGATCTTGCATCTTCCCGCTACCTTGGAATCCATCGGCAACTCTGCTTTCCTCAATTGTTGTGGCTTAAGAACTATCTACTTTGGTGGAACAAGAGAACAATGGGAGGCGGTCAACGTTCATAAGATCGGCAACGGTCATCTCTCGTTCCCCTCTGTCATCCCCGCTCATTAACCAACTTCATCCCCGCTTCGGCGGGGATTTTTTTCTTTACAAAGGGCGTGTCCTGTGATATAATCAGAGCAGTATGTACGTGTGCCCGAAACTTTTTTACGGTTTGTTTTTGTATATCTGTAAGAATATCCCTCAAAGGGGTACAGTAGGAGTGAAGCCCTCTACGAAAGGAGTCTTATATGGAAGATCAACAGATCATTGACTTGTATTTTGCCCGCAACGAGCAGGCGATCATGGAAACAGACAAGCAGTATGGCGCGGCGTGCATGCGGATATCTATGAATATTCTGAACAGCCGTTCCGATGCTGAGGAATGCGTGAATGATACCTACCTGGGGGTGTGGAACAGCATCCCGCCTCAACGACCGCTCAAGCTGGGCGCTTTTGTTTGCCGTATTGCCAGAAACCTGTCGGTTAAACGCTTTCGTGACCTGCACAGACAAAAAAGGAATCGGGATTTGGAGGTGGCGATGGAGGATCTTGCCGCTATCGCCGCGCCCCCCGAAGACAGATCCGCTGAGTTGGCACAGGATATTTCCAATTTTCTTGCAAAGCTTGACAAGTTGGATCGTTTGCTTTTTATGGGACGCTATTTCCATCTTTGTTCGGTCAAAGAACTGGCAAAAAGAAGCGGAATGACCGAAAACCACGTTTCTGTCCGCCTCCACCGCACCCGAGAGAAGCTTCGTGCTTATCTGTTGGAAAGGGGGTATCAGCCATGAAGAACACCACGGTATTTGATGCCATGAGCTATTTGCGCGATGAGCTGATTGATGAGTCTCTGATGTTTTTCGCGTCCCCCGTACCAGAGGATCGTTCTAAACACCCCGGCGTACTCACCCGCCTGATCAACAGCGGCTGGGGTGTTGCGATCATTTGCGCGTTCGTTGGCTTGGGGGTGATCGCAGGTATGATGTGGGCAGGACAAAATCCTCCCGATATGCCTCCCGCGCATTCCGAGCAGGGAAGCATGGAAAGTGAGGAGACGGAGGATCTGATCCATACGGAAGTGCCTACCGAGGGGTGGACAGAAGCAGAAAGCGATCCTTATGATCCTACTGAATACACAGATGGGCTGACCATGACGGTCATCAACATCGGAGACAATACCATTGTAGAGGTCTTGGCTTATTCGGGGGAAAAGAGCCATGTGATCATCCCTGCAGAGTATCGCGGACATCCCGTGACCACCATCGGCAACAGTGCCTTTTCCCCCGATTCAAAAACGCCGAATATCACGTCTGTCTATATTCCCGACAGCGTGACCACCATTTGTAACCGTGCTTTTCAAAACTGTACGGCCCTCAAAAATCTTCATTTGCCTGCGAGCGTGTCGAATATCGAGGAGTTGGCGTTTTGGGGATGTGGTAACCTGGAGAGCATCACGGTAGACGAAAAGAATCCCTATTACCATGTGAGCGGCAATTGCCTTATTGAGACCGCCACGGGCAAGTTGATTCTGGGCTGCAAGGATTCGCTGATTCCCGATGACGGCAGCGTGAAGATATTGGGCTTTGGCGCCTTCTATAACTGCTATGAGCTCACCGAGATCACCATCCCCGAAAGCGTGACGGTGATGGAGGATCAATGCTTTTATCAATGCTATGCTCTCAGTCGTGTGGAGATCAAGGCTCCCCTGACGTCTCTTGGGGAGCGCGCTTTCTACGCTTGTAACCTGACCGAGATCGACCTGCCCGACACCTTGACAACACTGTCTTCTTATGTGTTTGCCGATTGTGAAAATTTGACAAAAATAGAGATTCCGCCAAGTGTGACCAGGATTCACTCCAATGCTTTCGGTGAATGCATGAGCCTTACCGAGATGACCATTCCTTCTTCCGTGACCGGCATTGGATACGAGGCTTTTGCTTACTGCGGCGGCTTGATTACGGCGCGGGTGGAGGCGAACGTGACCAGTATGGAGTGTGCTTTCCGATCCTGTGAAAATCTGAAATCCATCTATCTTCCCGCAAGTCTTACCGAAATCGAAGACAATGATTTTTTCTTGTGCCGAAACCTCACGGATATCTTTTTTGATGGAACCTGCGAGCAATGGCGCGACATTGGCGGTATGGATCACTATACAGCCAGCCCCAAGATTCTTATCCATTGTTCAGACGGTGACCTTACCTTCATCTCGGACGGTAGCAACAGCGAACCTGTTGATGCCCATGAAAATTGACAAATATCCTGCTTGCCCACCGCATTTTCCGTGCGGCGGGCATCTTTTTTGAAAATAGGACTTGCAAAATCCCAAAATCTATGATATAATATATCAGTTAAAGACTTTTCGCCGTGGAAACGGCACAACATAATCCCGAAAGGACTGAAATTTTTATGATGATGAAGATCAAAGCACAGCTTGCGGAGGCCATCCTCGGCGGCGTGCTGTCCATCGCCCCCGATTGCGGCATGGACGCAGAGGGCGTGCAGACCCTCCTGGAATATCCCCCCGATCCTGCCATGGGCGACATCGCCCTGCCTTGCTTCAAGCTGGCCAAGACCCTGCGCCGCTCCCCCGTGCAGATCGCGTCTACCCTCGCCCCTTTGGTGGCGGGTGATTGCATCGAGCGCGCTGAGGCGGTGAACGGGTATCTGAATATTTACCTGTCGGGCGCATATCTGGCAAACAAGCTGGTGCCCGAGATCCTCGAAAAGAAGGAGAGTTACGGTGCGCCCGACTTTGGCAAGGGCAAGACGGTGGTTCTGGACTACTGCTCGCCCAATCTGGCCAAGCCCTTCCACATCGGTCATTTGGGTACGACCGTGATCGGTCACTCCTTGAAGAAGCTCCATGAGTTCGCCGGCTACAAGTGTGTCGGCATTAACTATGTGGGTGATTGGGGTACCCAGTTCGGTAAGATGATGGTAGCTTACAAAAAGTGGGGCGACCGTCAGACGGTTGAAGAGGGCGGCGTGGATGCGCTCGTGGATCTGTACGTCCGCATCAACAACGCTATCGCTGATGATCCTGCCCTCGCGGATGAGGCCAGAGCTGAGTTCTGCAAGATGGAGCAGGGTGACGAGGAGAATTTGGCCCTGTGGCGCTGGCTGGTGGAAAAGTCCATCAAGGCCAATGACGTGACGCTGGGACAGCTTGGTATCACCTTTGACAGCTATAAGGGTGAGTCTGCTTACACCGAACTCATGCCCGCCCAGGTACAGAAGCTCCGCGATCAGGGGCTCCTCAAGATCGACGATGGCGCGTCCATCGTTGACCTGGAGGCGTACGGTATGCCTCCTTGCCTCATTTTGAAGCGGGATGGCTCCTCCCTCTATCCCACCCGTGATATCGCCGCTGCCGTAGATCGTAAGGAAATGTATGACTTCGACAAGTGCATCTACGTCACTTCCAACCAGCAGATTCTCCACTTCCAGCAGTGGTTCAAGGTGGTGGAGCTGATGGGCTACGATTGGTACGAGGGCCTGGTCCACGTGCCCTACGGTACGGTGTCTGTCAATGGTGCCAAGCTGGCCACCAGAACCGGTAACGTGGTGCTTCTGAAGGATCTGTTCGCCGCCGCCATTGAGAAGGTGACCGAGATCATGGAGGAAAAGAACCCCGCCCTGAAGGGAAGAAACGATATCGCTGAGGCCGTGGGCGTGGGCGCCATCGTGTTCTACTACCTCTCCAACAACCGCATCAAGGACATCAACTTCAACATGGAGGACGCCCTGTCCTTCGACGGCAACACGGGTCCCTACGTCCAGTACACCTACGCCCGCGCCTGCTCCATTTTGGAAAAGGCGGGAGACGAGACGCCCAAGGCCGTGGACAGCGTGACCATCACCACCCCCCAGGAGCGCGCTTTGTGCATCGTCCTTTCCCAGTATGAGGAGAAGGTACGCATGGCCATCCGTGACTACGAGCCTTCGGTCGTGACCCGTTATATCCTGGACGTTGCCACCGCCTTCAACCGCTTCTATCACGAATGCTCCATTTTTGGTGCCGAGGATCCCGCCGTCAAGGCATCGAGACTTGCTCTGACTGAGGCTACCAAGCACGTGCTGGGCAGCGCCTTTGGTCTCATCTGTCTCAGAAAGACCGAGAAGATCTGATTTCATAAGCGGGCGAACACAGTTCGCCCCTACAGCATCATTTTTGGTTTGAATAATTCCGTAGGGGCGGATTCCATATCCGCCCGAAACCGATGGGAGCATATGAAATGCTCCCCACAAAAAGTTTCCGTAGGGGCGGATTCCATATCCGCCCGAAACCGATGGGAGCATATGAAATGCTCCCCACAAAAGTTTCCGTAGGGGCGGATTCCCTATCCGCCCGAAACCGATGGGAGCATATGAAATGCTCCCCTACAAAAAAGTCTCCGTAGGGGCGAACTGTGTTCGCCCGTAACCAATGAAAATAATAATTTTGAGAGGTATATATTATGTCCGGACATAGCAAATGGGCTAACATCAAGCACAAGAAAGAAAAGACCGACAAGGCGAGAGCCAAGATCTTTACCAAGATTGGCAAAGAGCTGACCATCGCCGTCAAGGAGGGCGGTCCCGACCCCGCCTCCAACTCCAAGCTCCGTGATCTCATCCAGAAGGCCAAGGCTAACAACGTGCCTAACGAAAACATCGAGCGCACCATCAAGAAGGCCGACGGCACCAAGGGCGAGAGCTTTGAGGAGATCACCTACGAGGGCTACGGTCCCGCAGGCGTGGCCGTCATCGTGGTCACCTCCACCGACAACAGAAACCGCACCGCGGGCAACGTCCGTTCCTACTTCGCCAAGTACCACGGCAACATGGGTACCTCGGGCTGCGTGAGCTTCATGTTTGAGGACAAGGGTATGATCGTCATCAACGACGAGGACGGCGACTACGATGAGGACACCCTCATGGAGCAGGCGCTGGAGGCAGGCGCTGAGGACTTCTCCGCCACCGAGGGCATCTATGAGATCACCACCGAGCCCGACGACGTTTACGCCATCGCCGACACCCTGAAGGGGCTGGGCTACAACTTGAACTCCGCTGAAGTTACCAAGATCCCCTCCACCTACACCGAGCTTTCCGATGAGGACGACATCAAGTTCATGGGTCTGCTTCTCGACAAGCTGGACGAGGACGAGGACGTGTTGGACGTTTACCACAACTGGGAGAACTGTGACAGATAAGTTGGGTTCTATAAAGGAGGTCTTTTAATGAACCGTAAAACACAAGACAAGAGCGGTGCAAAGACCCACCCCGAGGAAAAAGGGAAGCGCTCCTTCTCCTTGTCCGATATCCTTGTGGTAGCGGTAATTCTGATTTTGGTGATGATCCTTTTGGTCATGGGGAAGCGCACTTGCAGCGTCACCCTGCCTGCCGACGTCAGCGAAGGCGGGACATGGATGGAGCTTGTGAACGACGAAAACGTTGTCAAGCTGACCGACGAGGGTTTTACCTCCGAGACGGAATATACGTTCAAGTACAAAGCCTCGAGTAGCCGTGCCAAGGTAACCATTGTTTACGTATACCGTGATGAAAAAACGGGAGACGAGATGGCAGAGCGCGTGGCATACACCTTTACCACCGACCTTTTCGGCTTTATTTCGGTTGAAAAAGCCGACATTCCCGAATCCTTGGACCCCTCCGAAGAATCAACATAAAAGAACAGAGCCGTCGACGGAAGTCGGCGGCTCTGTTTGCCTTTGAAAAAGTCAGACCGTGCCTACGACAGTTAAGGTTACACTACCGGGGGTTACGTTCCATTCTCCTGTGACAGGATCCTGTACGTAGGAGGCGGCAGGTATAGAGATACGACCGGGGACGGTAGCAAAAGCACCCGTGGTCTCATCGTAGGTGTAGTCTGTGCCCTCGATGAGGGTTACACCGTCCAAGGTGACGGTGATGGGGTTCAGAATGGGATCAAAGGTATCGGTTACTGTGACATCGTCGGTGGCAACGGTGGCAGTATTGCCGAAATTGCGGATGACGAAGGTATAGGTCAGAGGCTCGTTATCGGCGACTGAAAGAGGACTGATCGCCTTTGTGATGGACAACAGGGCGGCAGCCTCGGGAACGACGGTTTCAGAAACCGTGATGGGGGAAGGAATGCCGGCGCCCGTGACTGTGGCGGAGTTGACAATTTCCCCGTCAGCACCCAGCGGAGCAAAGCTTGTCACCGTTGTCTCGTACAGAAGAATCCCGCTGCCTCCGGCGGGCAGGGAAAGTCCCGTGACCGTCAGGGGGGAGACGCTACTGACGGCGGGGGCAGGCTGCAAGACACCGTTGACGAAATACCGCACCGACCCCTCGGTATAGTCCAAAGGAACGACACTGCCTGTACCAAAGGGATATGCGCCAAGATCATCGGTGACGGTCAGACCGGACAGGGTGGTGGAGCCCGTGTTGACAAGGCTGATGGCGTAGGTGACCGTGTCCCCGGGGGTATACGTCTCGGTGACAGCGGTCTTGGCGGCGGTCAACACCTCGCGGATCTCTCCCGTGACGATGTTGGATGGGGTCACGTTGTTCCGATAGGTTAAGAAAGCTTGATTGGTAAACGTTGCCATAAAGGTCCTCCTTGTATGATCTTGAGGAGGAAGGATAAATTGTTGTTTGCAGGAGTACGGCCAAGGGAAACTTTTTGCAAAAAGTTTCCCTTGGAACCCTTCAAAAACCTTAAAAAAGAATCATTATTTAAAGGTTCTTGGAGGGGGTCT
>JAZSFA010000100.1:0-13698 GCA_045531965.1 Eubacteriales bacterium | reverse complement strand
TTTCGAGATTTTCGCACTCGCTTTTGCTTGTACTTCTATCTCCTGTTGTTCAATTTTCAATGATCAATTCTCACTCGCACGCTCTCGCGTGCACAGCCTCGGTATTATACCACATCTTATCCACTTTGTCAAGAGGTTTTGGAAAAGTTTTTTGAAACTTTTTTTCAGCCGCTTTCCAAAAGTCGGAAGTGTTGCTTATTATACCATATCCTCGAAGGTTTGTCAAGTGTTTTTTTAACTTTTTTAAGTTATTTGTCATTTCTTGGCGTACTCCCTCGCGGACAGCTTGCATAGTATAGCACACCTTTTCCTTTTTGTCAAGCGTTTTTTTCGATATTTTTCGAGTTTGGAGTTTCAGGCACTTATTGCCAAACAAAAGGCAGGTCGTTTGTGCAACCTGCCCATAATTACTATATCAATCTTTCAATCCGGCGCAAAAACCGTTTAACCCTGCGGTTTTTCCCTGCGGATCAAAACAATGGAAGGCAACGACGCGACCTCGATTCAAATCAGCACAAACGCCCTGACCGTACATACCGCCACCGGCGATAATCCCCTCGCCCAAGCGGCTGATACCATAGCCGTAATTAGCCACATCATCTTTCGTGTAATTCACAAAGAGATCCGACCACGCCTCGGAGTAAATGCGTCGCTCTCCCCACATGCCCTTATGCGCCCAAAGCCAGCCGATCTTCGCCAAATCCTCGGTGCGCAGGAACAACCCGGTTCCGCCCACGGTATGTCCGTTGACGTCACGGCTCCATGCATCCACGTGGAAGCCCAAGGGGACGAAAACTTCCTTTTCCATAAACAACCCCAAATCCATGCCGGTCAACTCTTCCACAATGCGCCCCAGAATGTAGTAGTTGCCATCGGAATACACAAAATGATCCTCGGGAGAGGCAACGATCGGAATGGAGAACAGCGTGTGCAACCACTCGGGATCTTTCCAAAGATGCGCTTGCGTCAGGTCAAAATCCACGCCTTCCCGCGCGCCAGTACGGTGGCGCATCAACTGATCCACCGTCAGCTCCCCCCATTTCGGATCCGTCCCCTCTATTAAATAGGAAGAAAGAAACTTTTCAAGGCGATCGGTTGGCTTTAAAAGCCCCCGATCATAGAGGATTCCCGCGGCGATAGAAGAAATAGCCTTCGCCGTGGAGTAACAATCGTGACTCGGATTACCGGGCTGGAAGTTTACCTTTTCCATATGGTAGAGCGACTCTCCTTCCCCGGGTTCCTCCAGGGTAACCACAGAATAGTAAATTCCTTCTCCGCCCTGTCGTCTTACTTCATCACACATAGCAGTCATAAACAATGATTGATTCACAGCATTTTCCTCCTCATTTCATGCTAACATTTCGTACAAATTGATGATTTCAAGACCATCTTTTATGGCTTGAGACATGGTGTACAACGTGCCGCCTCGGTTTTTGTAGCAGTAAGCCACGCAAACCTCGCTCCCTTTGACCAACTGACGGTTTCGCTCCATCATACACCCACTGACATAGTGATCGAACAAAAACACGTGTCCGTCTGCTTGGGAAAGCACATATTCATAAGTTCGCCGTTCCGCCTCCTGCCATCGCTCCGTTTGATTACGGCAAGGCAAGATCAATTCCAAACGGATCTGCGGAAAGCTTTCACGCAGTTCCAATACCTTCAAAGCCGCCACGGTGTCAAAGCCCATAGCGCCACCCGCGCGAAAAACCGTTGCGCCACGCTCTATGAGAGTCAAAAGCTCCCTTTCAAGCACGCGTGGCAGGGCAAAAGCATGGGGGCGAGGGATATCCCGGTGTCCCGTGAAACACACGGTTTGGATTTCCTGATACATGCAATCACGCTTTCATTCCGGCTGAACATGCCGACCAATCTTCAGATTTCCCGACACAGCCTCCACGTTGATTTTAAGTGAGCCATCACCGTAGATACATTGATGCTTCGTCTGCGCCAAGCTGTCAAAATCGTTCACATAAAGCGAACCGCTGACCGCATCCAGATTGACCTCAAAGCCTTTGACATTCTCGGGGAGCAGGATGGACACATTACCGCTGACGGTATCCACTTCGATTCCCGTGGGTGTTTCGACAAGACACAATTCGATCACTGCTGACGTACCGTCAATATCTGCGCTTTTTACGGTTCCCTCCAGTTTGACGTCTCCGCTGACGGTGTCGATATCCAGTTGTCCAAAGTCGCCGCTCATAACCACGTCGCCCGACACCAGTTCAATGTCCGTTTCAAGCGCAGTCATGTCCGTTATCAGAAGATCAGCGGAAACCAATGAAAGATCGACCTCGCTCATCTTGTCCAACATTGCCTGAGGCACTTCAAGCGTTAACGTTTTACCGCTTGTTTTCTTGAACAACGCAGACAAACCGGATTTTTGATATTTAATCGTGAGCTTCCCGCTCTCTATTTTCCAACGCAGGCGCAACGCATCCTCGTCGCCCTTGTAATCTTCGGAGATCACTACCTTATCGCCTTTTGCAGGAACAATAGTCACCTTGCCATCGATCCAATCAATATCCAACGACGTTACACTTTCCAAGGATTCACCATTGCCAACCTGATAAGAATCCGCATCCTCGTATCTATATCCGCCAAAATTGATGCCAAACATATAGCCTTCCTCCCCCATAAGCATAACGCAAACAAATATTCCTGTCAGAATGACAAGCACTACCGCCCAGATAGCGATCCGCGCCACAGCGCTGCCGTTGACCTTCTTTTTGTTTTCGGGATACATCATAATTTTTCCTCCCTTTCATTCAGGATTTCAGTTCAAAGCAAGCCTTGATGATGTTGTCTATGGCTGTCGCGATCAAAAAGATCAGCCAACTATAATGCCATGCAGAAAAGAGAAAGCTGAAGCCAAGATAAACCACAACCGTCAGCGTCCAAAAAGCGCTGCTGATCGCTTTGTATACAGGATGTCGGCTGCCGTTTTTCTTTTCCCTATGGTTTTGTTCATGACTGTCGTCATCATCGTCTTCATCGTCATCATCGTTCTCAGAAGTTTTACCGCGCATGAACTCAGGCTTGGTCATGCCTTGAACAATGAAAAGTCCCGTAGCAACAGCGATCATCAAAAACATGATCACCAGACCAATAGTACCGCTGATTTCGGGTTGATCGGAAAGTGCCCCTATCAGCACCAAGGGTAGCCAACAAAGGATATACAAGGCCACCGCCACGGCAGTCATCACGGCACATCGATTCTTATATTTCCGCATAGTTTCCCGTTCTTCCGAAGTATAGAACTGAGGTCTTTGTGTCCCTGACTTATTTTCGTTTTGGGGGTCGGACGAAGAAGGTGCCGAATAACCTGGGACATCCTTTTTCAGTTCCTCGATCAATTCGCTGATATCTCCCACGCCCGAAATGACCGCATGGTAAGCTGAAGCGGGTGTCTTTCCTTCCGAAATCAGATCATCATACTTTTCGCAAAGATCGGTATACATTTCTTCTTTCAGTTCAAAAGCACGATACGTGTTGGGTGCGTCAGTAAAAATCGTGTCGATATAATCTTTCAGTTTAGCTTTCATGGATGCTCTCCTCCCGTCAAGTATTTGACCCGCCGGATGCGGGAATTCTGATCAGCTGATTGATCAAAGCTTCTGCCTCAGCCCACTCTCCCATCAGGCGACGGTAGGCATCTCTACCCGCTGCTGTGATGGCATAATAGCGGCGGCGCGCGCCCGTGCCTTCTTCTCCCCAATAGGAGGAGATATAGCCCGTTTCCTCCAGCCGCTTAAAAGCGGTATAGAGGGTTGCCTCTTTCATTTCAAAACGTCCGTCCGTTTCCTTGGAAATCATGCGGCTGATGCGGTAGCCGTAGCTATCCCCCGACATAAGGGCGGCAAGGATGATGGTATCGGTATGTCCTCGGATCAGATCTGCCGTGATGGACATGGCAAGCTCCTTTCTGCCGCCCGACGGCGGCTTCTGCGTTGGTTTTTGGAAGGCGGATGTTGCGCCGTTTCCTTCCTCGTGAGTATATTATAACACAATATACCTCGCCTGTCAAGGTATCTCGGCAAAAAATATATTTATTTTTTTGATGGACAAATCAGGAGAGCGGGCGCACACATAGGTGCGCCCCTACCGATGCAACAAAGTTTCAGATGCCACAAGGCACCGCGAAAGCCCCGCAAACGAAAGCGGGCGCACACAAGGTGCGCCCGCCCAAAACAGCGGTTTTATTTCTTGCCGATGATCTTATCAGGAAACACGGTGGCGTTGATCAGGTCAGCGGGGTCGATCTCCAAAGCGTCGGCGATATCGAAGAAAACTTCAAGGGAAAAGGCGTGTGCCATGCCGGGGGCTTCGATCGTACTTACGAGTGCGCGGCTGATCCCCGCCTTTTCCGCAAGTTTTTCTTGTGATAGCCCTCTCAATTTACGGAGTGCCGCAATCGCAACACCCAACTGAATAAACCTATCTCTATTTTTAAAAGATACTTCCTTGCTCATTCCCCTTCGCCTTTCAATATGATATATTATCATTATATCTTTCAAAAAAAGAAATATCCATATTTATCAGAAAGCACTTGACAATATTGGTAAGCAAGTGTATAATAAATTAAACAAATAAAAATATCAAAAAGCAAAAGATAATTATAGTATGCAAATCTTTACTGTCTCCCTTTTCGGTCACCGCGATATCCATGACCTCCATCAAATTGAGGTGCGCCTTACACCCCTTGTCAAGGAACTCATCCAAACCAAGCCCTACGTCTCGTTTCTCATCGGTCGCCACGGAGCGTTTGACGAATTTGCCGCCTCGGTGATCAAAGGCATCCAGCGTGTGTTCGGAAAAGAAAACAATGAACTGACCCTTGTCCTCCCTTATCCTGTAGCGGATTTGCCCTATTACGAGGGCTACTATGACAGCATTATCATTCCCGACGAAGTGGAAGGTGTCCACCCAAAATCTGCCATCACTTTGAAAAACCGTTGGATGGTGGCACAGGCTGATCTCGTGATCGTCAACGTGGAGCGGAACAAAGGCGGGGCATACTCAGCCATGAAGTACGCTCAAAAACAATCCAAGCGAGTGGTCAATCTTGCTGAATCATCCATGTAACCGCCGATATACAATAACCCCGACGGAATTTCCGTCGGGGTTTTGTCGTATGATATTACCCGGCGATCTTTGCGATCAGCTCGTCATACATGGTCTTGGAAGCCTCGTTATCATGACCGCCCAGCACCAGCACCGAGCCGTCTTCCAAGGTCACCACCACGCAGGCTACGTCCATATCTCCGCAGGTGTAACGGGTGTGATTGCCGAACTCCTCGTTTCTGAACCATCCCACCAGCAGTCTTGCTGAACCGAAGCCGCTGACACGGTGACCGTCCACGCCGTCCTCACGGTATTCGATGGCATCAATGTCGGCGTAATTGATGGTCAACTCACTGCTGTAGGTGGCGTCCACCGTGAAGGCAGTGTCGCCGTAGGTCACCGTCACCTCCCCCGTAAAAACAAGCACAGCCGCGAAGATGAGAATGGCCGTCACCAAAGCGATGGTCAGCACCACAGCCCACTTGGGGTAATACTTCATCATTTTTACATCCTCATAGGAGGCTCTGCCCTCCCGCACCTGCTTCTTGTAATATAAGGAAGAATAGATCGCGACGGGGATGACGGCCAGCAGAATGATACCCAATGCTACGAAGGGGAATGCCTCCATGGGCAAGAAAGCGCAGAGCATGATGAGAACGCCGCAGATGACCCAAAGCTTTCCGCCGAAGCGGTGGGTCGCTTGCCAGTTTTCCTCGTTGGCCAGCGTCCACTTGATCTTGATGCCCAGGGTATAGTTTTGCTTGCACTTGGGCAGGTAGTTGCCGATGACCAGAAAAACGATGCCCAAAAAGATACAGATCAAAGCGGAGAAATCAAAATCCAGACCCAAGGCGGCCGCATAAATAATGCCGCAGCCAAAGAGTGAGATGAAGGGCATGATCCAGAAGATCATGCCGATGGCCTTGGGGCTTTGATCAGCCTGCTTTTTATCCTTGCTCGTGATGAACAGGCAGAGCCAGTAAATACCCAAGAGGAGAAGGGGCATAATCACCACGGCGATCAGGGGAGACCCCCAGCCGTCCGCTTGCCCGCCGGGTCCCCAATGGATGGGCAGCCTCTCCGGAAGCTGATCCCACAGGATGAGTCCTGCCGCCGAAGGGATGAGCATGACCAGGGACGAGACGAGTATTTTCCACTTATGCTTCTTCATCATGATGGTTTTCTCCTTTCAATTCCGCGATCCACAGCATGATCTCCTCAAGCACGGATGCGTTCAACTCATAAAAAATAAATTTACCCTCGCGGGTGTCGCGGATGAGGTCGGCCTCCTTGAGCACCGACAGGTGGCGGGAGATGGAGGCCCCCGTCACGTCAAAATGATCGACGATATCCCCCGCTGACATTCTTCCTTTTTTCAAAAGGTTCAGAATTTCCCGCCGTATGGGGTCAGCCAAGGCTTTCATAGTTTGTTGTATCCCCATAGGATCACTCCCTTCGTTTAACATTTAACTTAACTGTTAAATGTAGTATACCATACGATCCATGGTTTGTCAAGAGGGATTCAAAACTTTTTCAACTTTTTTTCAAAAAGGGCTTGACAAATGAGGGCGGTCGTGATATGATATAGACACTTTAGCAAAGTAAAGCGTTAAAACGCAGATGGGAGACTATTATGAAAAAACTACTTGTCATGATTCTGGCTTTGGCCATGATTTGCACCGCCTTCGTTGCCTGCGGCAACAAAAGTAGCTATGAAGACCTCGCGATCGTTGATTTAGGTCTTGAAAAAGAGTATTTTGGCATTGCCTTCCGCGCAGGCTCGGATATGACCCGCAAGGTCGAGGATATCACTCTTCAGCTCATTGAAGACGGCACCCTCGGCGAGCTATCCACCAAGTACGAGGTGGGTGCCGTTGGCAAGGGTGAGTACACCCCCAAGGCTGACGCTTGTGCCGATAGCGGCGACTGGGCTTACATCCAGAGCAAGGGCAAGCTGGTGGTCGGTATCACCGATTACAAGCCCATGGACTATCGCGACGAGAACGGCGAGTGGATCGGCTTCGATGCCGACTATGCCCGTGCCGTAGCTGAAAAGCTTGGCGTGGAAGTAGAGTTTAAGGAGATCGATTGGGAATTGAAGCTGGCATCCCTGGAGGCCAAGGAGATCGACTGCATCTGGAACGGCATGACCATCACCGAAGCCATCGAGGCCGCCGCCGACTGCACGGTTCCCTATATGTATAACACCCAGGTGGCCGTTGTCAAGAAGGCAAACGTGGAAAAGTACAAGGCGCTGGCTGATTTCAAGGGCGTGAGCATTGCCGCCGAGGGTGGTTCCGCCGGTGAAAAGGTGATCAAGGACAACGCTGATTTGGCGGGCGGTCTGAAGACCGTGGCAGGTCAGACAGACGCGCTTCTTGAGGTACTCGCAGGTGCGTCCGAGGCCGCTATCGTTGACCTGACGCTGGCCAAGGCTTTGATCGGGTAAAAAAGAAATCTGCTCGGGGCGCCGCGCGCCCCGAGCTATTTTAAGGAATACAGCGTGAAAGTTCAGTGATCGCAAACCCAAGCAAACTGTTTCACGCACAAATCCACCCTAAAATGGGGTCCAACCCATTTTTGCCTAACGGCACGGGTGTATTTCAAGGTTCTTTTATACCGCCGCATAGCGGCGGAATGGAGATTATTATGGATCAATTTTTGAAAATCACGCTGGATCTGCTCGTGGGCTTTGGAGAAACCCTCAAGATCTTTTTCATCACGCTGGCACTGTCTCTCCCCTTGGGGCTAATCATCGCCTTTGGCTCCATGGCCAAGTTCAAGCCCCTTTCCGCCCTCACCCGCGCTTTCGTGTGGGTCATTCGCGGCACACCTCTGATGCTTCAGCTCATCACCGTTTACTATGGTCCGGGTTTGGTATTTGGCCAGATGCTTCTCACCGCCCCTGCGGCCGTTTACATCACCTTTACCATCAACTACGCCTGCTACTTTTCCGAGATCTATCGCGGCGGCATTGAATCCATCGCCAAGGGTCAGTATGAGGCGGGGCAGGTTTTGGGTATGACAAGGCGCGAGACCTTCTTCAAGGTCATCCTCTTGCAGGTCGTCAAACGCATCATCCCGCCCATGTCCAACGAGATCATCACACTGGTCAAGGATACTTCCCTCGCCCGTGTGGTGACTTACTACGAGCTGATCTACTTTGCCCAGCGGTACATTAAAAACGCGGGGCTTTTGTGGCCACTGTTCTACACCGCCGTCTACTATCTCGTATTCACAGCCGTTCTGACCTTCTTCTTCCGCTGGGTGGAAAAGAAGCTGGACTATTTCAAGGCGTAAGGAGGTGCAAATCATATGAATATGCTTGAAGTCAAAAACCTCCGCAAGCGCTTTGGCGACAATGAGGTTCTGAAAGGCATCGATCTGACCCTAGATAAGGGCGAGGTTTTATCCATCATCGGTTCCTCAGGCGGAGGAAAGACCACCCTGCTCCGCTGTCTTAACTTTTTGGAACGTGCCAACAGCGGTGAGATCATAGTCGGCGGAAAAACCGTTTACAATGCAATCAATGGGGAGAAACCGGTGGTCACCCCAGAGGCGCAGCTTTCCTTTGGTTTGGTCTTCCAACAGTTCAATTTGTTTCCACAATACAGCGTCATGGAGAACCTGATGCTTGCCCCCAAGCTCCGCGCCAAGCGCGAGGCAAAGCAAGTTGGAAGTGCAAAGGAATCCCCTGAAGCCATCCGTGACCGCGCCGAAAAGCTTCTGACTACTGTCGGTCTTTCGGAGAAGGCCAACGCCTATCCCTGTCAGCTTTCGGGAGGCCAGCAGCAGCGTGTCGCCATCGCCCGCGCCCTCATGCTCTCCCCCGACATTCTCTGCTTTGACGAGCCCACCTCCTCCCTCGATCCCGAGCTGACGGGTGAGGTGCTTCGGGTCATCCGTTCCCTCAAAAGCTCTGATCGCACCATGATCATTGTCACGCACGAAATGGAATTTGCACGTCACGTATCCGACAAGGTCATCTTCATGGCAGACGGCATCATCGAGGAGCAAGGTGCTCCCGACGAGGTATTTGGGAATCCCAAGAGCAACAAGCTCAAGGCGTTTCTTTCGGCAGGGCAGAACAAATAATCTTCAGAGATGCCCACACCCAAAAAATCAAGCTCCTGCGGCTAAAAGTCGCAGGAGCTTTCGTATATTCAGAAAATTCAGTCCTTCTTTTTCAGTACGAAGGCGGCGGCCACAGCGGTCAGAACCACAACGGCACTTGCGGTGACAACAGAAGCACAACCATGATCGGGATCGGCTACGGGATCGGTCGCGGCAGGCGCGTCGGTCTTGGCTTCACCGTCTTGTGTTTCGGCGTCGGAGGGAGCCACAGTGATTTCCTCGGTGGGTGCCTCTGTAGGCTCTTCGGTTTCTTCCTCAGACTGACTCAGGTCGTTTTCGGCAGCCCAAGCCGCAGAATAGGCCTGTGCTTCTTCGACCGAGCGGAAAGTACCTGCCCAGCAGAAATCGAAGGTGGCGTAGTCCTCTTCGTCAAGGTCAATATCAAAGAAATCAAAGCGGATCAGGTTGATGCGATCCTGCCACTGCTCGGACAGGTCAACCACGACCATATTGTAATAAACGCCGTCCTCGTCCTCGTATTCCAGGCAACCCTCATCCCAAAGACCCCAAGAGGTCATGTGATCGGCGGTAGCGGCCATGACATCACCCGAGCAATAGTAAACGGCACCTCCCGAGGCATCGTAGCTGCGGAGCATAAACGCCACCACGGGGAAATCGACGGCATCATAAGAATACGTGTTCTTTATGACCCAGCGGAAATATATATCCTCGGCTCTGGACGTAAAGCGGAAGGCATTGTCGCCCAGCGCATTGACATCTGCGTTGGCAATCTGAGGCACGGAGTACTCTGCGGCATTGTAGAAAAGTGCAGGTGTATTGGCCTCGACTCCGTCTGCGGGCATCATATCAGGAAACACGTTGGCGTTGATCTCAGGGTCTGCACGGTCGGAGCCAACAGGCGTGGTAGCCTCCTCCTTGCTGGTACCAAACTTCAAAATGGACAGACCTGCCGTGCCGCCCGGCGTGGGGGTGAACATACCGATACCGATATAGAAATCACCCGTAGGGCTGAGCTTGTCGAACAGTGCGGTAATGTCCCGGCATCCTGCAACCAACTGGCCGCAGACCAGCACGTTGTACTGGGAGCCGTCGTAGCTGACCTCCAGCGTGTAGACTTCCTTGCCGTTTTCGTCGAGGGTAGGGGTTGCGGAGACATTACCCAACGACGTCTGGAAGCTGTTCTCTCCAAGATCGTTGCCGTCCTCCAACACGGTATGACTGGACACGGTAGCAGCCGCACCCGTACCTGTGCCGTTGATCAAGCTGCTCCAGCCCGAGCCGAAGCCACCGGTATCCAGGATGGAGAAGTTGCTGCTATCCCAAAGGGTAAAGGAGAGCCAGCCCTTATAGTCGAAATCGTCCACACGGACTTCCATATAGATACCGTCCTGCAAAGACTTTGCCTCACGGGACATGACATGGAAATAAGGCATGGTGTTGGTATAGTCTGCTCCGATGGTCTGGAAGCCGTCGTCAGTGTAGTGGTAGCCGGGGGCTGGCTTATAAGAGCCGTCCTCCTGCTCTTCATCGTAGTCGTTGGCCGAACGGCAGGTGATCCAGTCACCCTCCACGTCCACGGCAGAGCTCGTCACAGCCATGGCGGGGATCATGGACAGTACCATGACGGCGGCCACAAGAACCGCCATAATTTTTCTCATCTTCATAGGTATGTAGTTCTCCTTTCGTGTCGGATCTTTTGTTCATCGATCCTACCCATGGTACTATTATATCACAAATCCTACGAATTGAAAATGTTGGAAATCACAAAAATTCAAGTGGTTTGAATGTGCAATCTGAACAAACGCTGTGGGAAATGCAGTCCGTCAGAATGACCACAAAAGCCGTAGGAGAAGGGCTGTCCCCTCCCCTACGGCCCAAAAAATCATACTTTTGCAGGAAAAAATTCACTTTCCATCGCTGTGAAGCAGCTCGTAATAATACACGGGCAAAGCACTCCATCCGTGGCACAGACTTCCCGCGTCACCAAAGTCGGAAGCCCCAATGATGGTCTCCCAGAAGGTGGTGGCACCTCCGCGAAGCATATAGAGATAGTCACGATCCAACTCATCCAAAATGACAGGCGCGTACTTTTCCTTGTCCACTGCCAAGAGCGCGTCAAAGCGGAAGGCGTTCATAGACAGAGTGTTGGGTACCAGGTCAATGCCCACTTCGGTCTTTCCGTTGGTAGCCATCGCCTGCAACATAACCGTAGTATCCAGATCCTCAGCGGCGCCACAGAGCATAGCCAAAGACTGGGTCAGTACAGTGTACCAGCCGCGGTGAGCATTTTCAAAGGACTCGAACAGCTTGCTCTCAACGTTGTAGAACATCTTGGCAATGGCAGCGTTAAGCGACTTCACCCGCGTCCGCAAATCAGCGGCATACTCATGTTTGCCCAGCGCGTCACAAATCTTGGCGAAGGACTGCATAGCCAAGGAGTAGAAGCAGTTGATGGGGCACTCCAACCGTCTGTCCGCTGTTCCAAAGTGACCGTTCATGGTCGCAGACCATTCGTAAAAGTTCCAGTAGTCATTCTTTCCGGTGGGACCTTTGCCGTAGAAATTCTCGATGACACCCTCGGGCTGTACCTTCTTATGGAAGGTGTTAATGATGGTATCCAGTTGGTCAAAATAAGTAGCGGCCAGAGTAGTATCCCCCGAATAACGGATGTACTCCTCCATCTGAACAAAGTACATACAGGAGAAGGCAGGGATAGGAAAGTCCAGTCCTGCGGGATAGCAGAGCATGAGCAGACCATCAGAGCGGACACCGTGGGCGATCAACTCCAGAGAGGCGCGGGGCGCCTCAAATTCATGGAAGGCGTAATACCCACAGAGCATCTGATTACGGGAGTCCATGGTATAGAGCGCCTGCTCACGCCAAGGGCAATCCTCGTAATGCTCGTGATGGCAATGGATGAGGGTGTTCTCACAGACCTTGTAGATGGTATCTCGGAGCAAGTTGCCCGACTGATAATTTTTGACGTTAAAGGGATAAACAGTAGGACGGATCCCCGCGTAATGCACCGTGACCTCATGGGCGTGAACAAAGAACTGGAGATAGCGGCATCCGAAACGGCGGAAGGTGTGGAGATACTGATTTCTTCCCTTCTTCAGGTAGAGATCGCAGAAGAAACCACGAATAGAGGTACGGCAACGGCCATCATAGAGATGCTCACCAAAGCCTACGTCCACCTGACAATCGTGAGGAACTTCGAGGTCGATATCAAGGAAGCCTGCAGTCTCCTCGTAGAGATCAATCATGAAGTAGATCCCCGTCTTGTCCTTATCACCGTCCCCCAGCGTCAGACGGGTGGGGGTGGTCATTTTGATGTCACCCTCCTTACGAAGCTCGCCGAAGAAGCGGTAGGACAGAGGGGCATACTGCATATTGACATGGGGGTGAGGGGTGGGGTCGGTATATGTAAAGGCACCTGTGCCAAAGAACTGCCCTTGCATCCGAGGCTCCAGCACCAGCTTTTTGTTGGGGCGGATGTGAAAGTCCGTAGAGATATCAGGCACCTCACGGCTGGTTTCAAATCCCACGGGGACATAATCGGGATCACGGAAGCCATCATACCTTTTAATATCATAATGGTAGGTAGGACCCAACTGCCCCGAAATGAGAGCGCCCTTGCCCGAGATATAGTCGAGAGACTTACGGGAGAGGGTGTTTTCGCTTGTATAGTCAAGGACATCACCCATATCATCGGTAATTTCGTATATCAGACCTGCCTCGCCTTTCTGGTAGGTCTGAGAGTTGATGCCGTAGTACCAAACCGTAACAGCGATATAGTTATGACCATCTTTGACATAGTCAGTAATATCCACGCGGTCATAAACCTTATAAGAAGGATAGTCGGCGTACTGGCCGAAGGCGACCATCTCACCGTTCAGCCAGACAGTATAGTTGGAATCCGAGGCGATGGAGATACAGTAGCGCTTGTCATCACTTTTGAAGGTTTCAAAAGAGGAAATAAAATCGGCAAATTCATCGATACCCGGCGTATCCTTTCGCCAGATCCAGGCGGCGCGGGTGAAGGGAGTAGACATACGTGTACCTTCCTTATCTTTATTTTATTACTTTACTATCGGCTCACACACCCATACAGGTATATCTTGATTTTTCAACATTTTTGCCGCAGAAAGAGCGGCTGCGTCATCTTCAAATACGCCGAACACCGAAGGTCCGCTGCCGCTCATCATGGCAAAGACCGCGCTCGCGTCCTTGAGGGTGTTTTTAATATAGCTCGCCTTACTGTGAGCAGGCAAAACGGCGGACTCAAAGATATTGTAGGCATACTTCCCCGTTCCGTCGAGGTCTCCGTTTTTCAAGGCCTCCAGTTGAGCGGTGAGAATGTCGATCTTGGGGGTATAGGCGGTGCCGTCAAAATCACCGTACATCTCGTCCAGCTTTTTATAGGCGGCAGGGGTGGATACACCCTCACCCGCGCAAGCGACAACCAGGTGGCAAGGCGGCAAGCAAGCCCAAGGCGTGAGAATTTCCCCAACGCCCTCCGTAATTTGCGCGCCCCCC
>JAZSFA010000043.1:0-65662 GCA_045531965.1 Eubacteriales bacterium | reverse complement strand
CCGTACTCCCGTAAACAACAATTTATCTCTCCATTATCTACGCACTCTATGATAAAAAAGAAAGAAGGTTTCATCATGAAAGCAACTCGCAAAGCCCTTTCCCTTTTGCTCTGCGCCCTCATGATCCTCACCCAGCTTGTCGCGGTATCCGTTGTGGACACCGCCGCTGCCGAAGGCGTTTCGGGGGCTTCTCAGGTCATCACCGAGAGCATCTACCTCAACGGCGAGGACACAGGCGTGACCCACACCCAGATGCTCCTGCCTCAGGGCACCAAGTATGCCCTCTACTCCGACGGCGTTTTAAACGTGGCAGAGATCGCCAAGGACGTCGGTGCTTCCTTTAAGGTCATCAACCACGGCACCTACAACTGGGGAAAATCCACTGTGGGTGACGCCGCTGTGGCTTACAACCAAGCCAATAAAAACAGCACTGTGCTGGCGGCTGTCAATGCGTCTCCCTGGCTCATGACCACCACCGATTATGACGGCGACCACGTGACCGCAACAGGACCCGCTATCAAGGGTGGTGCAGGCAATTCCATGTCCATGGGCTTTATGATGATCGACGGAGAAATCTGGAACACCAACTGGTTCACCGACGAAAACAAAATGGACAACAAGAACTACAAGGACTGGGTCGTATCGGGTCAAACCTGCTTTTACGTCATGGCTGACGGCAGCTACGATATCGGTGCTGCCCCCAATCTGACCATTTCCGCCATCAACACAGGCAACGGTAAAAAAGCAGTAGTTGACGGCATCAACCGCCTCCCTGCCCCCAACTCGGTCGTTGTATACAACAAGCGCGCCTACAGCGAGTCTCTCGCTTTTGAGGATGCTTATGAGGTCTACCTTGAGTGCGCGACCACCGCTTTCGCTGTAGACGATTCTGTCACGGGCACTGTCACCCATATCTTTGCGAGCGGGGACAAGAACGCCCGCCCCGCCATCGGGGAAAATACGGTGATCATCTCTGCCCGCGGCAAAGCCATCTCCCGTCTGACCGGATGTAACTTCAAGGTAGGCGATAAGGTTTCCGTGGCTGTGACCAACAAGTCCGGCTCTGCAGGCGGTGCCGTTCAGATCATCGGCGGTTTCTTTACCCTCATGGAAAACGGTAGGCTCACAGGGCAGCCCACCAACAAGGATCAGTACCCCTGCTCCATCGTGGGCATCAAGGAGGACGGTTCTGCCATCCTCATCGGCATTACCTCTCAGTACGATAAGAAATATCAGGGCAGTCGTCAGATGGATCTTCCTTCTCTCTGCAAGGAACTTGGTTGCGTGGATGCTCTGCTCTTCGACGGTGGCGGGTCCTCTACCTTCGTTACCTTGGAGGAAGGCGCTTACATCCGCAGAAACGGTTGCTCCGACGGTCAGCCTCGCGTGCTGGGCAACAGTCTTGCCATTGTATATGACTATAAGGGTGATGACGTGGATGGTAGCTATGACCGCGCATCCCTCATCGGTCTTTTGGACGGTGAACAGAATGACAACCGTCCCGAGGGCTACAAAGCGCCGCCCGAGGTGTTTGACGAAAATGCCGATATTTTGGCTTACGCCAAAGAAAATATTCCTTTCGCGTCCTCCGTGGATTGGATCAACGGTGTGGGATCCAACGGCGACACAGTGACCCCTTACGCCAACCTTTCAAACTCCCTGAATCTCACCGCTGAGAGCTACAAGGCTGTCACGGTTGACGGCAAGACCTTGACCACCGACGACAATTATCTGTTAAGCATTTCAGGATGGGTGCAGACTCAGAACGGTCAAAAGAGCTATTATTGGTCGATTGACGGTTATAGCTGGTATACCTGCGTCAGCGGTACCACCGCCGCCGCCACCGAGGAGATCACAGCCGCAGCCAAGGCGCTCACAGGTCTTGAAACGCTGTCTGACGCAAACGCCCGTTTCGATCAGATTGCCGCTGATCTCTCTGCCTACGAGGGCAAGACTATTTCCCTGCACTTTGCGGTAGCTGACGCTGAGGATAAGCTGATCAACGTTCTGACTGTCAGCGAGTTAACCGTTACCCACAAGCACGCTTATGATCACGCTTGCGATACGGATTGCAACCGTTGCGGCGAGGCAAGAACCACCGATGGTCACGTGTATGACTACGAATGCGACCCTGATTGTAATATCTGCGGCGAGACCCATGAGATCGGTGAGCACGTCAACAATGACGGTGACTTCAAGTGCGACAACTGCGGTGCCGACGTAGCCGGTGAGGTCGTCTCTACTGTCCCCACCGAGCCTGTGACCGAAAAGGAGAGCGAGACCACCGCGGCTTCGGAGGGATGCAGCAGCACCTTCGGTTTGTCTGCAGTAGCTTTGATTGCCGTGATGACAGGCTTTATCTGTCTCAAGAAAAAAGAAGATTGATCCAACGTTTCATCACAGGGAGTCCACAAAGGCTCCCTGTTTTTTTGCGCAGAGATAAACGGGTATGCCCAAATATATCAATGATCCCCCGAAAGGCGAAAACCCTTCGGGGGATCACTATAGAATTCATTTTCCGCTTACTTTGCAAGGAAGCTGATCTGCAAAAACGATGGTCATGATGCCGCCACGGCGGTCATCCTCGGGGAGGGCGAGGATGCCGTTATCCAGCATCCAGCGATAGATGTACATGTCGAGATTCGTGCCGTAGGCCAGCAGTCTCGCTCGGTTATACGCCCGCATATGAGGGGGGTACAGGGGTTCTTGCAGATCGGCGATCTTTGCGGAGCAATCCGTGTAAATGGCGAACACCTCCTTCATGTCGATCCCTTCGAACAGATCAAAAGCAGGAAGATCGCTCCCCACCACGGGGACGTTAACTGAAATGCCGTCCTCACGTCGCACCACCAGCCCACGGGTGAAGAGACGCTGGTAGCTCACGAGATTCGGCTGGGTTTCGGGAAGCTGTCCCGTGATGAACTCGTACAGAATGTCGTAGTCGGTGTACAGATTATCCTCCCAACCGTTGGGGCGGGTGTCATAGGCGGTATTCAGCTGCACGGATGCTAAGCCCTCGTATCGCTCGGACCGTCGGGTCATATGTCCGCAGGCCCACAGGTAGGTGCCGTCGTAGTCTACGGTGTAATCATCGTCCACGTCGGCGTAGGCTATGTAGCATCCGCCGTCGGGGCGTTGGATGGAGTAGCGGTTCAGGATGCCAGGATCAATCTGTGTATCCATAGCAGGAAAATCCTGCCGTCCCCACATGAAGGCACTCCACCGCCAGAGGTTCAAGTCGCCGTCGGGGACATAGATGGAATCCTTGTTCTGCTCATAGTACCCGTCTATATTCTTCAGCCACGCGGACATGAAACGCTTGCAGAGCCTGTCCGCGGCCTCGGTCTTCAAGGCGTGGATCGCCTCGTCCACCTCCTTGGTGGAGCGGCTGATGACGATATCTGTGCGGAGCTTACCTCCCTCCACGCGGGACATGAAGCCGTATTCTTCCAAATCCGCCACGATGTCCGCGATGAAAACGGGGGTGATCCCCAGCTCTTCGGCAATCTCCGCCTCAGTCTTGGGGGAGAGATAGGCGGCGTAGGCAATATTCTGCGCCAGTACCGTGTTCAGATGGCTTGCCGTGTCCCCCGTGGTGCCGGGTCTGCCATTGTGCCCCATACTGCAAAAACGAATGGGATTGACTCCCAGTGAGCCTTTATTTCTTTCCATATTCATACCCTCCTTGATGGTTTTTCTCGCATCATACAGATGCCATTTCACCGTCCCCACGGGAATGCCCATGCCCTCGGCGATCTCTTTGACCGACTGCCCGCCGTAGTAGTGGGCGACCACGATCCTTCTTTGGGTCTCACCCAGATAGGCGATCTCCCGTCGCAGACGCCCCAGGCTGTCCTCGTGGGCGGCGCGCTCTGCCCGCTCGGCATCCTCGGTGTCGATCAGCGCGGTGGGCATCCTCGCCCCCGTTTTGGCGGTTTGCTCCATCACCTCGTCCACCGACACCCCGCCGCGCTCCCGTTCCCGCTGTTTCTTCTCTACCCAGCGGGCGAAAACGTAGGAGGAAATGCGCCAGATGTAGGCATTGATGTTGTAGATCTCTCCGTCGCGGAGCAAGGACAGATAGACCTCATAGGTGATATCCGAGGCCAGCTCCTCGGCCTCGTAGGAATCCCCCGTCTTGGACAGGGCAAAGCCATAGATCTTTTGGAGATATTCGGTCAGGATTCGGTCGGCGCTTTGCTTGTCCATGGCGGCTCCTTTCGGGTTTCGTGGGGTGGTTTCATCTATATAAGTGGAGAGAAATTCAAAAAGGTTGGTAGAATCTCTAAAAAATTTTTACCCCGCCCAAACGGGCGGGGTATAAGGATATAAATTACTTCAGCATAGAAGCCAACGTTGCAGAAGCCGAAGCCAAAGCCTCGTTCACTTTTGTGATCTCCTTACCGCCTGCCATGGCAGAGTCGGGACGTCCGCCACCCTTGCCGCCGGTGACAGCGGCAACGGCACCCACCAGCTTACCGGCGTGCGCGCCGTGAGCCACGGCATCCTTGCCTGCGCAGGACAGGAACTTGACGCTCTCGCCGTCGGAGATGGCAATGACAGCCACCACGTCAGCGTAGGTGTCCTTGATCTTGTCGGTCATGGAGCGGGCAATATCCACAGCCAGACCGGGCATATGAACGGTGACCAGCTTAAAATCACCTACGGAAACCGCATTCTTGATGAGATCGCTGACCTGGGAAGCGGCGATCTTGCCGTTCAAAGACTCGATCTCCTTGTGGGCGGCGTTCAACTCGGACTGAAGCTGGGTCGCCTTGTGAGCGATGTCAGCGGGATTGTTGACCTTCAGCTCCTTGGCGGTGCTGTGGATCAAAGCGTCCTTCTGACCCAGCAGAGCCAGCACGCCCGTACCCGTCACAGCCTCGATACGGCGCACGCCTGCGGCCACCGAGGACTCGGAAACGATCTTGAAGAGACCGATCTTACCCGTGTTGTCCACGTGGGTACCGCCGCACAGCTCGATGGAGCTGGAGCCCATGCGGACTACGCGAACCGTCTTGCCGTACTTCTCACCGAACAGAGCCATAGCCCCCAGAGCCTTGGCCTCGTCGATGCCCATCTCGGTCATGGAGCCCTCGCCTGCGGAAAGGATCTCGCTGTTGACGATGGCCTCCACCTTGGAAATCTCCTCGGCGGTCATAGCGGCGAAGTGGGTGAAGTCGAAGCGGCAAACCGTGTCGGAGACGTAGGAGCCTGCCTGCTCAACGTGGGTACCCAACACCTGACGCAGAGCGTTCTGCAGGAGGTGTGCGGCGGAGTGATTGCGCATGATGGCCTCGCGGCGGACAACGTCCACCTGAGCTATTACAGTGTCACCTACCTTCAGGATACCGTCCGCAACGGTACCGAGGTGGATATAAACGCCGTCACTCTTCTGTGTGTCGGTAATCTTGATCATTGCGTTGGTTCCGCAAAGCACACCCATATCACCGATCTGACCGCCGCCCTCGCCATAGAAGGGGGTCTTATCCAGTATGATGCTGCACTCACCCTCGGAAACCTCGTCTACCAGCATATCGTCCATAATGATGGCGACAACCTTGGAATCGTTTCGGACAAATCCGTCGTATCCACAGAATTCGGTCTTGGGCAGATCGGCCAGCAGGGTCTTGGAGGCATTGCTCCATCCGCTGATGTTGGCTCTTGCGGCTCTTGCGCGCACCTTCTGCTCCTGCATCAGCTCAAGGAAACGGTCGTTATCGTAGGTCATACCTGCCTCTTCGATGATCTCACGGGTGAGGTCGATGGGGAAGCCGAAGGTATCGTAGAGCTTGAAGGCATCCTCGCCCGAGATCTCGGTCTTACCCTCGGTCTTTGCTGCCTCAATGACGCTGTTCAGAATGGACAGACCCGCGTCGATGGTGGCGTCGAATCTCTCCTCCTCCAAGGTCAGCACCTTGAGGATGTAGTCGTACTTCTCAGAAAGCTCGGGGTATGCGCCGCAGTTCTGCTCCATGGCTACCTTACACAGGTCGGAGAGGAAGGGATGGTTAATGCCCAGGAGCTTACCGTGACGGCAGGCGCGGCGGATGATACGGCGAAGCACGTAGCCGCGTCCCTCGTTGGAGGGGATGACGCCGTCGGCGATCATAAACATGGCGGACTTGATGTGGTCGGTGCAGACACGGATGGAAATATCGTTGTTCTTGTCGGCACCGTACTCCTTACCGGCGATCCGGCTGACGGTGTCCAGGATCTTACGGTTGGTGTCCACCAGGAACATATTGTCCACGTCCTGCATGACACAGGCCAGACGCTCCAGACCCATACCCGTGTCGATGTTCTTCTGAGCCAGCTCGGTGTAGTTGCCGTTGCCATCGTTGTTGAACTGGGAGAACACGTTGTTCCAGATCTCCATGAGGCGGTCGCAGTCACAGCCGGGCTTACAGTCGGGAGAGCCGCAGCCGCGAGCCTCGCCGCGGTCGAAGTAGATCTCGGAGCAGGGGCCGCAGGGACCGCTGCCGTGCTCCCAGAAGTTGTCGGCCTTGCCCAGACGGACGATGCGCTCGGCGGGGACGCCGACCACGTCAGCCCACAGGTGGTATGCCTCCTCGTCCTTCTCGTAGATGGAGGGCCAGAGCAGATTCTCGGGGATCTCCAGGGTCACGGTGAGGAACTCCCAGGCCCACGGAATGGCCTCGCTTTTGAAGTAGTCGCCAAAGGAAAAGTTACCCAGCATCTCGAAAAAGGTGCCGTGGCGGGCGGTGTGACCCACGCGCTCCAGATCGGGGGTACGGATGCACTTCTGACAGGTGCAGACGCGGTTGCGAGGGGGAATCTCCTCGCCCGTGAAGAATTTCTTCATGGGTGCCATACCCGAGTTGATAAGCAGGAGGGAGGGGTCGTTGATAGGGACCAGAGGGTAGGAGGGGAGACGAAGGTGACCCTTCGACTCGAAGAAGGCGAGATATTTCTCGCGCAGATCGTTAAGACTTGTCCATTGCATAGTGATCTATTGCCTTTCAAAATAAATTTCCAAACTTCATTATATCATATATTTTATGATAAATCAAGATACGTAGCGGATTTTTTCCTTTGTTTTTCAATATTTTTTGTTCAAGCGATCAATGATCGGGAATTTCTAAAGAACATCTCTAAAAAAGCGGAGCAGGAAACCCTGCTCCGCAAAGAGATAGGAAACGGCTGATCACATTTCCCAGCCTGCTAACCATTGTTCAAACTGTGCATAGATCGCCTTCATTTCGGAAGTCAACTCCTCGCCCTTGTTCAAGGTGTAAACGTAATCTGAGGCACCGAACATCTCCACGTATTTGTATTCTGCGGTGTAGTTTTCAGCCTCCAGCTCGGCGAGAGCCTTTTGTGCCAATGCTTCTGCCTTCTCAATGTTCGCGATCAAATCCTCAAAGGCAGTAGGATCAACGGCCTGCACGGCCGACTTCAGGTTGTCAAAATAACCTTCCTTGTAACCGTAATTCCATTGAGCACCATCCGTGGTAAGATAGTGGAGCGCATCGGAAGGATAGAGATAGTAACCCGGTACCGTCTCGCCCGCTTCATTGACGTAGGAATTGACGTAATACGTATTCCACGCACAAACGAAATTTATGTAATCGTACATGGCGTACAGCTTGGATATCACGTCGGAGTCAGCAATCTTCTGCCAGAGTGCCATATCAGCAGATAGCTCCTCCGATTTCAGAATGGTATAGGCCGCATCCACGATCTTGAAGTTGAACTCATAGCCGTACTTGTCGGTAAAGGGCTGATCCTCATTTTCGGCAACCACCAGCGTGCCCGTCACCTTGATGGCCTGCGTGGTGTAGCTGAAAGAGTCTCCTTCAGGCGCGTAGACTGCCATGGTGTTGGAAAGCTGAGATGTATTAGGAACGCAGAAGGGACAACTCTGATAAGGTAAATTCATGAGGAAAATGTAGCCGCCGTCCACGGGGGAGCTGGTCGCCATGTAACCGTTGATGGTTACTGCTTGTCCGTTCAGAGCCTTAAGATCCTCATAGGAGGTTGCTGCTTTGAAGCTCAACCTCGTAGCCTCAGAAGGAGTGACTGCGGGATCCTTGTCTCCGCAACTGATCATCCCGAAAAGCAATAAAGCACTCAAAAGGAGTACACAACATTTCAATATGCTTCTTTTCATGACTTGCCTCCTTAGCCCGAAATGCTGTCCTTGCGAGCGGTGAAAAAGGTCCAGATCATCGTAGGCAGAACGCCGATGATGAAGATACCCAGCAAAATAATCACCTCTACGGGATAGACCTTGCCTGTGTTCAAAACAACGCCCATGGAAGCAACGTAGTCGCTCATGAGGGTCAGACATAGCCTTGATAGCCCAAAGGCCATCAAGGTTGAGGCAAGCCCCACCAAGCTGTTTTGAATGATATAGAGCAAATTGATCTTCTTCATGCTGATGCCAATGAGGCGCATGAGGGAGATCTCCTTGGCAGAATGGTACATGTTTAAAAGCGTAATAATAGAGATGATCATGACATTCATGATGAGAATGACCGCGCAAAGCACGAAAACAATGTATTTGGTGTTATCCGCGTCATTCAACACGTCTCTGACGACGGCCATGGGCTCAATGGCCTGTAGGGTATAGGATTCACCGTCGGCCGTATTAAAGATCATGCCGTCGTATTCGCTTGCCAGTTGCATGGCGTAAGCAGGATTCTTGGTGTTGACCAAAATGGCACAAACGGTCCCCGAGGTGTGCTGATGCTCCTCTTCGTGTGCTTCCTCCGTATGCTCGCCGCTGTGGTCGTGCATCGCCCACAGGGTACGGATCTGGGTAAAGACTACGTTGTCGTAAACAGAGTGACATTCTTCGAGAATACCGACCACGGTGAGTCCTTGCGTATGCGTATCCGTACCGCTCGCCGAATGGCTGGTATAGATGGTATCACCTATGTGAAGTTCGTTGATCTTGGCCACGTTATGACCTACGACCACCTGCAAAGTCGTGTTGTCGTCGAACATCTTTCCCTTGGCAACAGTCTTGCCGTCAAGGAAGGCGGACGTGGTGCCCACCACATTGGAGCCGTTGTAGCTGTCGGCCATCGCAAAGGGAATGACCTTACTGACACGGGTGCCATCCATCTGAAGCTTAGTGACTACGGAATAGGGAATGGTACCGAGAGGGGCGTCGGTAAAGTACATGGTGTTCATGGCAAGCTGCGTTTGGCTGCCCGTGGGACCCACGATGACGGAATAGTATCCCGCGTTTTGCGTGATGCCTTCGTCCACTTGAGAGGCTACGTTGTAAGCCAAAATGCCGATCCCCGCAGACAGCGTAATCGACAGTACCACCAAAATGATCTGTACCTTTTTGATGGCCATGTTTTTAATGGCAAATCCAAACATATCAACGAGCCTCCTTTCCGCCGGAGGTCACGTCTCGGCGACCATCCGTCATGTCGTTCATGTCGATGACTACGTCGAAATATTTTGACAGACGATCGTCGTGGGTGACGGCGATCAGTGTCTTGCCCTCGGAAATTCGGGTCAATTCACGGATGACTTGCTCACCAATGGTAAAATTGAGATTTCCCGTGGGTTCGTCAGCCAAAATGATGTCGGGAGATTTCACAAGGGCACGCGCAATAGCGACCCTCTGCTTTTGACCGCCCGATAAATGCTTGATCTTGCTGTTCTTTTTATCGGCAATTTCTAAGGATTCGAGTAACTGTGCTGCTGACGAGGTATCCACGCCCTCTAAACGGAGGATGTTGATGTTGTCCATGACTGTCATATCTTCAATGAGCTTAAAGTCCTGGAAGATGTAGCCAATATGCCGGATGCGGAATTTGTCCTTCTCCTGCTGGCTCTTTTCGGTCATGCTGACACCGTCAATGACGACAGAACCGCAGGTGGGTGCAAGAATACCTGCGATCATATTCAGCAGGGTGGATTTTCCGCAGCCTGATGCTCCAAGGAGCATATAAGACTTACCCGTCTCAAAAGTCATGTCCTTGTAGTCAATGGCCGTTTCGTTTTGAAACTGCTTGGTCACACTTTTGATTTCTACCATATTTTCAAAGATCCTTTCCAATTTGAATACTTGTATTTTCGAATCATGATTTCGAAGAAAATACCGGTATCAATTGGACAGCTTGACGTGAAGCTCAATGGGGGTTGAATGGAAGCGGTCAACAGAGGGGCGGCCGCTTGCCCAAACGCGTTTGTGCAAAAGCAGACGATCAAAGGCGGAAAGCGCCAAAGCAATCAGCCAAAGGGCGTGCAGCAAATGCTTCATGGCGAACAGCAAGAGACAGACCGTACAGCCCTCGTGCATGGAGCAATCATGCTCAAAGGGCAGAATAACACTAAAAGCGGAGGACAGCAAGAGAAGAATTGCCATACAAAGGCAAATCAAGGAATATTTTGTTTTCATGACGTCCTCCTTTCGTTGTTGTAAGATAATCAGTATTACGTCTCCACCAGCGCCGCGCCAATCACCGTGCCGAACTGTGCATGCTCGGGGATGATGAAGTTCACGCCGAAGGAATCGCCAAGGTCCTCAAAGACTCTGCGGATGGGGGCGATGTTGGTGAGATTGCCCGTCAGGACAATGTCGGAAATGCCCTTACTCCTCGCCGCGAAGATAGACATCATGAAGATGGTCTCTGCCACCATGTTGGCGATGCCCAGGGCGATGTCGTGGCTGTCGGCGATATCGCTGAGATTACCGAAATTGGAGGCGGTGAGGTTGATGCTCATCTCGGGGAACTGACCCTGTTGGGTAATGTCCTTGATGGTCAAGTCGATCTTGGAAAGATCTCCGCCCTCGCAGAGCTGTTCGATGTGGGCGATGGTGTCCACACCCAACATTTTTTTAGTCAGACCCAGGAGTGTACCGCCGCCCACGCCCGTACCCCCCAGATAGTCAATGGCGGTGGTGCCGTCGGAATTCCGTTTGGCGTGTACCAGAGCCGTACCCGTGCCCATGCTGACGATGATGGCCTCGTCCAGCCCCGAGAGGTACAGTCCTCCCAGACCCACGCCCGAGAACTCGGGGACGGATTTGCACTCCAGATCGTAGATGGGGCCCGACAGGTAGGAGGAGCCCACGCCCGTGGTCATGACCCGCTTGATGTCCGAAAGAGCCAAACCGTTTTCCGAGGTGTAGCGTCCCAGCGCGCCGTAGATGGAGGTGATGGGGTCAGTAGCCCGCACAAAGAGAGGAGGCATCAGCTCTCGTTCGCCGTTCTCACCCAGCTTAAAGCCCACGATCTTGGTGGTACTGCCGCCCACGTCGATGCCCAAAACCACCGAGCAGCTTGTATGTAAGTTCTCTGTCATGAGAAAAGAACTCCTTTCCACGGAGTAGCCTGCACGCGCAGACCTACCCATTATTCATACAGATAAAATATTATACCACACTCTTGCAAAAAAATCAAGAATATGCTATACTAATATCAGCGAATTTTTTGATTTTTTTTGTGCTTTTGTGAGAAAACCATCAACTTATGATACAAGGAGGCGTCTCTATGTCCAAATCTATCTCCGAAATTGATCAAAATTTAACCATCGAGACCGTTGCGAATATACCTGTTCAATTTGTCAACGTTCTTGATACACCTTTCGCCCTCTATGGTCTTTGTGCCCCTTATGACGGTAAGCCCTTCCACCGCATCCCCCAGGACGTGGCTGACGCCACCAACGAGGGCGTGGCGTGGCTTAACCTTCACACCTCAGGCGGACGCGTTCGCTTTAAGACCGACGCGATCCATATGGCGGTCAAAGTCAAGCTCTCGGGTGTGGGCATGATGCCCCACATGACCCTCCTGGGTACGGCGGGACTGGACGTCTACCTCGGCTGCGAAGGTGAATACCACTACTACGGTTCCTGCATGACCGAGGGGGGCAACGATGCCGCCATCAAAATGACCGAAAACCACGGGTACACCAACATGGTCTGTCTTCCCGCGGAGGGTATGAAGGACGTCCTCTTGAACCTCCCACTCTACGGCGGAATCGACGAGCTGTGGCTTGGACTGACCCCCGGCTCCAAGGTGGAGTCTGCCGCCCCCTACCGCGACCTGCCACCTACGGTTTACTACGGCTCCTCCATCACCCAAGGGGGCTGTGCCTCCCGTCCCGGGAATCATTATCCTAACATTCTCTCCCGCAAATACAACGTGGACTTCCGCAACCTGGGATTTTCAGGCAGTGCCCGCGGCGAGCAAGCGATTTCGGACTACATCGCTTCCCTGCCCATGTCGGCTTTTGTCTTTGCTTACGATCACAACGCCCCCAATGTGGAGCATCTTGCCGCCACCCACGAACCGATGTATCTGAATGTCCGCGCCAACCATCCCGACATTCCCGTCATCTTCATCACCCGCCCCGGCATCCGATACAACGCGGAGGAAAGAGCCCGCCGCGAGGTGGTCAAAACAACCTATGAGAGAGCCAAGACCAGGGGGGAGAACGTCTACTTCGTGGACGGCGAGACCATCTTCGCCATCTTCGGCGGCGACGGCGGAAGCGTGGACGGTTGCCACCCCAACGATCTGGGATTTGCCTGCGTGGCGGCGGCTCTCGACCCCATTTTCGCGGAGATTTACGGATAAATTGGAGTTTATGGGGAACGAGGGGCTCTGCCCCTGGTCTCCCTGCGGGTCGGTCACGACACGGCTCTGACTGCCACTGGCAGTCATTCACTACCGTGTCGCCGCTTCGCTACCCCCGCTTAAACCCTTCTTGAAAGAAGGGTTTAAGAATCCCAAGAACTTTCAAAAAGGCATTGACAAGCCAAAAGATTTGACAGTGGGAAGCATAGGGGAAACCCCCATGGGGCCCCTTCCCCATTGGTATATTTGGGGTGTGGCATGGTTGTCCCTCCTCCCCGACAAACCCAAATTTGAACGCAAATGAAAGGATACACCCATGACCCACCAGAATCCCCCCATCCAGATCCTCAAGGATAAAGAGCTGTACGTTTTCGACATGGACGGCACCATCTACCTCGGCAAGATCGTCTTCGACTTCGCCATCCGCTTCATCGAGAACCTCCGCGCAGCGGGCAAGCGGGTGCTGTCCTTCACCAACCACGCCTCCCGCTCCACCGATGTGTATCTCGAAAAGCTCACCCGCCTGGGCTTCTCCCCCACGGCAAGCGAGATCATGTCCTCCGCCGACGTGACGGTGGCTTACCTCAATACCTATCACAAGAATCAGACCGTCTACCTCATCGGAACCGAGCAGCTGGAGTCCCAGTTCCGCGCGGGGGGCATCCGCCTCGCTACGGGCAAAGAAGACAGAGTGGACGTGGTGGTGTCCAGCTTTGATACCGAGCTGACCTATGAAAAGCTGAACGACGGTTGCAGACTGATCCGAAACGGTGCCACCTATCTCTGCACCCACCCCGACTTCAACTGCCCCACCGACACGGGATTTATGCCCGACAGCGGTGCCATCGCTGCCCTCGTCACCGCTTCTACGGGTGTCACCCCCCGCTATCTCGGCAAGCCTTACCCTGAGGTGGTGGAGATGATCGAGCGGGTTACGGGCATCCCCCGGGACAAGACCTGCATCTTCGGCGACCGTCTCTACACCGACATCGCCCTGGGAGCGAAGAACGGTGTCACCTCCATCCTCGTCCTGACGGGCGAGGGGACCTATGAGGAAGCGATGGAGCTGCCCGAGGGTGAGAAGCCCGCGTTCATCTTTCCGTCGCTTTTGGAAGTGGATGAGGCTTTATTTGAGTCACAAACCGATTGTTCATGATTTTTTCTACAGAAAAAGCGCTGTATCACAGCGCTTTTTTACGCGTTCCTCCTGTCATCTTCCGATCCGTATAGACATATAATGACAGTAACCGCCCCCATACATCCTGCCTAAAAATTTCCTATGAGAAAATTTCCCTTTAAATGTTTAGCGCAGGGGACTCTCAGGCAAAACTATGGATACTCCCCAGCAAGGAGTAACATGGAAACCAATGAAAGGAACGGTCACAGTCATGATGTCCGCATCTTACCCTAATCAAGCTTCACCTGCTGCGGTTCGCAGAGGAGATATATTTTATGCCGATCTAAGCCCTGTGGTTGGCTCGGAGCAAGGAGGACTGCGCCCTGTCCTCATTATTCAAAACGACGTGGGCAACCGTTACAGTCCCACCGTGATCGCCGCCGCCATCACCTCCCGCATGGGGAAAACCAAGTTACCGACCCACATCGATATATATGCCGATCGCGTGGGTCTTGCCAAAGACTCGGTCATTCTTTTGGAACAGATTCGCACGTTGGATAAACGTCGCCTGCGCGAGAAAATGGGACACCTGGACGATGAAGCGATGGAGGCGGTCAATAACGCTATCGCCGTCAGCTTTGGTCTGCACGAGGGTGTACGAGAGCCTGTCCACGAAACCGACAAGGAGCCAAGCAGGACGTCCTCGGGTAGCCGGATTCTACATCAGACCATCCGAGAACCCGCATCCCCACCCGCACGCGTATCCGCAGAGGAAAGATCAGAAGCTGTCGCCAAGCACAAGGGGCAGGCAGAGGGCTGATCATGTATCAAAAAGCACCCTCTGCCTGTAGGCAGAGGGCGCTTGATTGTTTTATCAAGGCTGAAGGGGAGCCATCAGTGCGACGGTGATTTCCTGTCGCTTATCGCTTGTGTTTTCTACCGAAACTGCACCCTCGTAGCCGTTGCCCTCAAAGGTGAGCTCCACTTTACCTTCCTCATTGGCAGTATAGGTCTCACCGTTTACGGTGACCTTGAGTTCCTTACCCTCGATACATACGGTCCCCATGCTTCCGTCGGCGGTGAACACGTAGGTTGCGCCTGCGGTCAAGGTAAAGCGAGCTTCAGGCTTGCCAACGACGATGGGATCCTCGGCTGTTCCCGCATACTCCGTGAGCTTGAAGGTCAATTCTGTGCTTTCTACATCGGTCTTACTGCAGGCTACAGAAATTTGAATCGTATCACCTTCGGAGACGTTGAGATATTCACAAGCAGAGCCATCGGTAAAGTAAGACACTGTAGAATTGGTCATATTCGTCATAGAGATGTGATTGGAAGAGTTATCGCAGGAGACCATCATCACACCGGTCTTGGTAGCGATCCACCGATAGTAAACGGTGGTTTCCTTGGGAACAACAGCCGTGATATCCTGTCCCAACGCCTCCACCGCAAAGGGGTTGTTCATAGAACCGGGGGTGGACTCAATGACCACCGTAGCAACCACCTCTGTGTCTGTTTTGTTGGTCAGGGTAAAATAGCCGGGGTCGCGGGGGGACTCGTTGGTCAGGGGGATGCTGATGCTGCCGTTTTCATCGGGGGTATACTCCACATCCTTATAGGTCACCGTGAGGGTAGTATTGTCGATCTTGAGGGTTCTGTCCATAGCGTTGAACATAATGTAGGTATAAGATACGCCCGCCGGGACAGTCATGACAGAGGTCTCTTCGGTGACCGGGAACGGACGGTCGGCGGTACCGTTGGGATTATTGTTGCTGACAAGAAGCAAGTACTCGGCAGTTCCTTCGGTGACGGTCAGACTAGTATCGTTCGGAAGGTAGCCGGAAGGTAGCGTTTCAGTGGAAACGGACACGGAATATTCGTCTTCGACGAGGGTCAGGGTACACTTCCCTGCTTCATCCGTCTTTGCCTCAACGGTGGTCAGATGTTGCTTACCGGACAGGGTAAAGGAAACGTTCGGGATGGTAAGACCGTCCTGATCCTTAATGGTGATCGTGCAAGTCACCTGAGCGGCGGGCTCGGTGGGTACTTCGGTAGGGGCTTCGGTGGGTGCCTCGGTTGGGGCTTCGGTGGGTGCTTCTGTAGCGGGTGTATCCTCTTGTCCGCCGCAAGCAGACATAAGTACCGCACCGCACAAAAGCAGGCAGATCAGGGCAATACCGGAAATTCTCTTAAAAATCATTGTACATTCCTCCATTTTTTCAACAAGGTTTCTATTGCCATGATGAAAACGTCTTCTTGTCAAATTTCAAACATGGTGTATTATAACACAAAAGCCGTGATATTTCAAGCGTTTTCGCAAATTGTTTACACCTTGGCGAAAGATTCACAAAATGTACTTGGATTTTCCATGGTAATGGTGTATAATATAATGGTTGTTTATTCGCAAACGAAAGGATTTCTTATGATCATAGATTTTCACACGCACTGTTTCCCCGATGCATTGGCGCCCCGCGCCATCGGACAACTGACAGAGACCATTTCTTCCCTGCACATCCGCCCTTCTACCGACGGCACGGTGGCCGGGCTGATCAGCAACATGGAACGCAGCGGTATCGATCAATCCGTGGTCTGTAACATCGCCACCAACGCCCGACAGATGCGAAAGGTCAACGATTTTGCCATTTTTTTGAAAGCGCAATATCCGGAAAAGCTTATCCCGCTGGGGTCTCTTCATCCCCATGCCGAAGGACTTGCCGAAGAACTTAACCGTCTGATGGCGGCGGGGATTCACGGCATCAAGCTCCATCCCGACTACGTGAACATTGACTTTGACGCGCCCGATTTTGAGGAGATCCTTACGCTCTGTGAGGCAAATAACGTTTTCGTCATCACCCACGCGGGTTTTGATCCCCTCTCTCCCGATCACTTCCATTGTACACCTGCTATGGTATGTCGTGTACTAGACAAGCATCCCGCCCTCAAACTGGTAGTAGCGCACATGGGCGGTCTCCATTGCGAGGCTGAGTCTCTGTCGCTTTTGTGCGGTCGGGATGTGTATCTGGATACGTCTCTCATGACCCACCGCCCCGAAAAGGCAGCGCTTCTTTATAAGATTCTCCAATCCCATGCGCCAAATCGTTTGCTGTTTGCCACCGATACCCCTTGGACGGATGCCCGGGAAGAAGTGTCATCCATTCGCACAGCGCCGCTTTCTGAGGAGCTGAAAACAGCTGTTTTTTCGAACAATGCGTTATCTCTTTTGGCTTCTTGCCAATTTGATATATGAGGTGAACCATGGATTCTGTTAAATCAATTTGCGCCGAGCCTACGGGGATCTTGCTCGTGGACAAGCCTGCTGGCATGACTTCCCATGACGTGGTTGGACGAGTGCGACGTTTGTTTTCCACCAAAAAAGTAGGGCACACCGGCACCTTGGATCCCATGGCAACAGGCGTGCTTGTGGTCCTGATCGGACGTGCCGCCAAGGCATCGGAATACGTATCCCACGATCAAAAAGCCTATCTCGCCACGCTTCGGTTGGGACTGACTTCCGACACCGAAGACATCTACGGAAAAATTTATCCTGCTTCGATACGCAAGTCCTGCGACCTACCTTCCGAAGAAACCGTCGCCCATGTTGTCAGCCGGTTTATGGGAAAGATCAAACAAGTTCCTCCCATGTACAGCGCTTTGAAGGTAGGGGGACGAAAGCTGTGTGACATCGCGCGTCAGGGCGGTCAGATCGAACGAGAGGCACGGAAAATCGAGATTATGGATATCCGACTGTCCAAGGGGCAATATCCTTCGGATTACCGCTTGTCGGTTTCCTGCTCCGGCGGGACGTACATACGAACCCTTTGCGCGGACATCGGCAGCGCCTTGGGTTGCGGCGGTGTGATGGCATCTCTGCGTCGCACCATGGCAGGGCATTTTTCCATTGAGCAGTGCCACACCCTTGAAGCTCTTGAGCAGAAAACTTACGAAGAACGTGTGTCGCTCCTGCTTCCCATTGAGACACTGTTCGGCGAGTTGCCTTCGATCAATTTACCCGCCTTCTACGAGACCCTTTGCCGCAACGGCTGTGAATTGTATCAGTCCCGTATCAAAACCGACTTTGACTTGGGTTCTCGAGTCAGACTTTGCTCGGCTCAGGGAGACTTCTTTGCGCTGGGAGAGGTTCAGTCTTTTGAGACGGGGACTGCCATCAAAGCCATCAAGCTATTTGTTCTGTAAAAACAGCCGCCATCTCCGATGGCGGCTGTTTTTCGTTTGGCTTACGGAAGATCAGACTTCATCCGCCCGATACATCCAGAGCGGCAGGGGGAACCAGTCCTTCACAAGGGGATTCATGGCATCCCGCTTGGCGCTGATCGGAGAGAACAGAACGCTCAGTGCTTCTATATGAGAAAGCTCCAAGTCCGCAGGTTCATCCTCGGCAAGCTCGGTGACTGTAGCATGGTGATCCTTGACTGTGATACGGAGGCATTCATCCTTGGCATAGCCGTGGATGAGCAAGTCCATTTTTCCATCAAGAAGCGTGGTATACGTCTCTTTGAGTTTGAAAAACGCTTCAAGAATGAGTTGGTAGTTCAGTACCGAATAGCTCATGGAGGCGGCAACGCTGACATATTCCGCTATAGGATCAATGGCTTGGATATAAGCAACGTCAAAGGCAGGAAGCGCCACCGAGATACCGTTCTGAACGAAGGCTGAAGCCGAACGGATCAGATTCATGAAATCCTCATCTTTTGCAGCGCGAATTTCATGAATCCCGGTGCCCTGATCCATGATGCAATAGCCCGCGAGGCGGTCTCCATCCAGGAACGCCAAGAGGCGGCATCTCCATGTGTGGGCAATGTCCAGATACTTTTCTCTGCTTCTGTGAGGGATAAAGGGAGCAGAAGCGGCAATTGCCATGATCCCATCGATCAGAGGATCGCTTGTTTCCTCCACAAGCTTGACGGCATAGGGCGCATCCAAGGTACCGTAGGTGTGGCGGATGTTATCCCTTGCCACGGAATAAGTATAACAAGGACCTGCCTTATCATAGGAAAAATACTGATACCGCTGGCGGCGTCCACCCAAAGTAGACAGGGCGATGCCGTCTTTGACCATGTCGTCGAGGGCGGCGTTCATGGTCGCTTTCATGTAGCCCTTCCCTCTTGTGTCGGGATGGACGGCTACGTTACCAATGCCACGGCAGGGGATATGTACACCGCAGACTGTGATCTCGTGGCTGTATGCGCCCACAGCCGCCATAAGCTTTCCGTCCTCCGTGACAACGTAATTCTCGTCCTGAGGACGATAATGTGCTTTGTACAGTTTGGGAAGCAGTCCTTCAAACTGTTGATCAGGCGTAGTAAAACCAAAAACAAGGTTAATAAACGCCATATAATCGTCAAAAGGGATATGCGTTCCCTTCCCGCAGTAATAATTTTCCATGATTTTTTCTCCTTTACCAAATAATTTCTGCTAAAATAAGCCCTTGTCCCAAGGGGATCACGATCACCGAGCCCGCGGGGGCTTCCACCACGCTCTCATAGCTCAAGGTAGTGGTGGTGATTTCTTTGCCGTTTGAATCGAGTATCTTGGCGATCACGCCATCCTCGGGAAGAGTCACCGCCAGAATACGGACACGCCCTGTCTCTGTGACGGTGACACGGAGGCTATGTCCCGCTGCCTTTTTGTCATCGGGCATAAAGACTGACAGAAGGTGCCCGTCCTGAAGGGTTAAAAGATTCATGCGGGGGATGAAATAATCATCCAGCGCCAGGTTTTCGGACACATCGGTATCCGAGGTGGCAGTAAATTCAGACACAGTGATCCAGTTGACCTGAGCAGTCTTGACGGTAACACGGAAATAACGGGCAGAAATATTCACAGCCATCTCCGTCTCACGGCTGTTGACCTTACCCAGGGATGTCCACGTGTTGCCGTCTTGAGAATAGGACAGTTCACCGTTTTGGATGTAGTCTGCCTCGTGACCTGCCACACCCGACTTGAAGCTGACACGGGCGATACTCACTACAGCCCCCAGGTCAAGCTGGATGTAGTCCCCTGCCTCACCGCCACGGGAAGACCAAAAGAAAGTACCATCGTTGTTGTCGCAAGCCAATGCGGGGGTATAGGACTGGTAGGTGGGAAGATTCGTGGTGACGGTGGCTGAGACCATGGGCGTCTCCACAACACTTCGCGTGGTATTGACCTCGAAAGCACGCACCTTGGTCCAGCTGGTGTTAGATCTGTCGGTCTGCTTCATGCGGACGTAGCGCGCCTGAATATTCAAGCCTTCAATGAGAATTTCATCTTTGTACGCGCCCTGTTCGATGGCTGTCCATTTTTTGTTGTCGGTGGAATACTCAAAAGCGCCTTGATAGAGGGCGTCGCTGCCGCCCACACCTGTGGCAACGTAGATGTTTTTCACGGTGATGACCTGACCGAGATCCACGCCGAAGTAGCCCTCGCCGTTCTTGGACGCCTGGGACAGCGTACCGTTGGTCCAAAAGTAGGTAGAATCGTCACCGTCGGTCATATACTTGGCTTCGTAGTCCTCGTAATGGTCGCAGTCGGTGATGGGGGTAGCGGGAGCAAAGGACAGCCCGCCGCCCACGCCGAGGAGGACGTTCATACGGGTTTGCAGGGTATTGAAGTAGGGGGTCAGCACATAGGTGGAAACCAGACGGGTATTGGACTTGATGGATGTCTCTGCTTTTTTGTACTCACCAAGGAGGGGCAGGAGCGTGTTCAGATCCTTCCCTGCGCCATAGGCTTCTTCCATTTGAATATAGGAAATGCCCATGACGCCGTAGGCACGGTATTTTGCCACCCAATCCTTGATCTCTTGATAAAGCCCTTGGTTTTCGCTTCCAGCAATGGCATCCGCTCCCGTGATCATACTCTCGAAATATGCTTTGAGGGCAGCGAGATTTTCAACGGAACGATTTCCTTTGAAGGCATCCAAAAGAGATTTCAGCACCACGCTGTCGGTGTGGTTGTTCATGGGGGACTCACAGGTCATGCCTATGAAGTTGAGTAGAGCTTCGGAGGCATCGGGCATGAGGATCTCGCAGGCCTTTTTGAGGGAGTCCTCTTTTTGGTAGGCATCGGGATTCCACAGGTAGTCGGCGGTGGTAAAGAGGGGGACGAGGGAGGCATACCCTTGGTTCATGGGGTTGGCAACGAGACCCGTGATGGACTTGTAGAGGTCGGTCTCCAAACCCTCGCAGGCACCCATGTAGAGGTTGTTCACCAGCACATCATTGACGGGATAGTTCCACCAGATGAACACGTTTCTGTCATACTTGCGGATGATACTTCTGAGGGAGGTATTGGTAATGGTGGCGGGCACCACACCGGGACCTGTCCACATGAGCTGAATGTTCTCGTCAATGAGGGGGGCAATCTTATCGGTATAGGACGTCAGGAAGGGGTCAGTATATTCGGTAGTGATGGCAATGAGGGGATTGACGTCCCCCAGCTTTTCCACAAACTTCAGTTGGAAATCGTTAAGCAGCTTGGCGTGACCCTCGGCGTCCAGGGTGGGGATATCGTCCAGGAAAATGGCGAAATCACGGCAACCCAGGTTGTAGATTTGCTCGCACTTGATGATCAGCTTTTCGAGGTCAGCCTCATAGCCCTCGCCAAGGTTGATGTCGCCGCCCGGGGAGATGGCGTAGATGAATCTGACGTAGTTTTCATTGGCAGCATGGATGAGATCCTTCATGGTCTCCAGTTCCCTGCCCGAATACAGCACACGCCACTGGGCGCGGTGCTTGGCATCGTCCTTGGGGGCATAGATGTAGGCGTTCATCTTGTTCTTCCCCATGAACTCAAAAAGATCCTTGCGGTATTCGTGTGTCCAGGCAGTACCGTAAAAGCCCTCAATAACGCCGCGATAGCCGTTGCGGGGAGCGTCCTTGATTGTGACCAAGGGCGATCTCGTGCCTTCCATGAGTTGCAGGAGGGTCATGAGTCCGTAGTAAGCGCCTCGTTCGCTTTGGGCTTCGATGAAGACCTCCGCCTCGGTGATCTTGAGGATATAGGCGTCCTCTGCACCGTACACAAACTCATCCGACAGATCCCGGAGGATCACCATCAGAGGCTTGCCGTCCTCGGAGACCGTCACACCTTGGGCGGTGAGAAGCTCGGCAAACCGTCCCGGATCCGCCGTAATGTGCAGCGTGGACAGATCCGCGTACCCTGCCTTTTGGGTCAGCTCCATGGGAGTGGGGTAGACCTCCTTGAGGGTGACGGTTTCGGGGTGGGTTTCGACGGGGTCGGTCACCGCTTCGGTGGGCGTTTCGGACGCACCGTCGGTCTCCGCAGGAGCTTGGGTCATAGTGCCGGTCACGGACTCAGCTGAGGATTCCGTCTCGCCTTCCACGCGCTGGGGATCTCGGTGTGCGGCACAGGCAGAGAGGGTCAGGGCGAGGAGGCAGGCGGATAAGACGAGAAGAAATTTGATTTTCATAGAACAGATTCCTTTCGTTTGAATGTGTGTTTAGGAGTACGCCTGGGGGCCCTTCTTGAAAGAAGTGCCCCCAGACCCCCTCCAAGAACCTTTAAATAATGATTCTTTTTAAAGGTTTTTGAAGGGTAGTGAAGCGGCGACGCGGTAGTGAATGACTGCCGGTGGCAGTCAGAGCCGCGGCGTGACCGAGCCGCAGCGAGGCCCAAGGGAAACTTTTTGCAAAAAGTTTCCCTCGACCGTACTCCCGCAAGCAACAAATTACACGCTTAAATAACCCAAAAAGCACCCATGGGGCGCCTTTTCGATTGCCATTTTACTTCGGATCTTTTTGGAGTCGGATCATCTTTCAATGACTTTTTCGCATGGTTCTGTTTGTTGTATCCGATAATTGGCGGGCACGATCCAACCATGGAAAACCTCTCCGTTGGGATACATAACCAAGCTATCCGCTTTATTTTCGCGCAGCTTGCCTTCCTTGGGAAACGGCTTCACGGGGCTTACAATGCCACAAGATTGTCTGACGGTCACATTGATTCCATCTATTACGAAATTTTGGTTGCATCCTTGAACGTAAGGATCGGGATTTATCCCATCAAATATATTTTGGGCATGGACAAAGCCCTTGCTTTCAAATTGCAGTTCAGAGAATCTGACCCATTTGATACCCATTTGCTTTGAAAACTCAAGCATTTGGTGCATTTTTTCTTTGGTATTGATGCCAGATTCCAATAAAATCGTATTAAATCGAACAGGAACACCGTGACATTGAAATTCATGGATATACTGCTTCAACGCAGCAAATGAAACCCTTGTTTTTAATATTGCATTGTTTTCTTCTTCGGAAAAGCTGTGGATTGAAATATTAAGACCGGTTATATGCGGGCAAATTTTCGCCACGTTGATATGATCAAAAGAGCTGCCGTTGGTCGTGATATAGACTTCTCTTTTCTTCAGGCCCTTTAATAATTCAGGTAAATGCGGATAAGTAAACGGTTCTCCACCTAAGATCAAAACCGTCTGATAATCTTCCAAGGCATTAGCCTTACGAATGATGGTTTCAACCGAAGTCATGGAAGGCTTGTATCCGTCACGCTCTATGCAGAAATAGCAGTTGCCGGGACATACATTTGTGATTTTGATATTCAAACATTTGCCGTATATTCCCGCGCATTGGTTATTCACCATAGTTTTTTCCTCGCAAATTCAACCAACGGTCACTCTAAAAACAACCATTGAGTGTAGCATAGCCATTTATTTGTTTTGAAGATACGCGTCAATCGCCTCAGCGGCGGTCTTTCCCGCGCCCATGGCCAGAATGACGGTGGCAGCGCCCGTGACGGCGTCGCCGCCTGCGTACACGCCCTCGCGGGAGGTGAGTCCCGTGGCTTCCTCCACGATGATGCCGCCGCGGTTATTCACATCAAGTCCCTCGGTGGTGGACTTGATGAGGGGATTGGGAGACGTACCGATGGACATAATGACACAATCCACGTCCAACACCCACTCGGAATCTGGAATGACCACGGGAGAGCGGCGGCCTCGCTCGTCGGGCTCGCCCAGGGTCATTTTCACACATTTCATGCCCGTAACGAAGCCGTTCTTGGGGTCACGGCGGTCATCGGGGTTATTGTATCCCAAAATCTCCACGGGATTATTGAGCAGACGGAAAATAATCCCTTCCTCCTCAGCATGCTCTACCTCTTCCTTACGGGCAGGAAGCTCCTCCATGGAGCGGCGGTAGACGATGGAGACCTCCTCAGCCCCCAGACGGAGGGCGGTTCTGGCGGCATCCATCGCCACATTGCCTCCGCCCACCACGGCCACGTGCTTGGCACGGAGGATGGGGGTGGTGGCGTTTTCTTTATACGCCTTCATGAGGTTAGAGCGGGTGAGAAATTCGTTGGCGGAGTAGACGCCCTTGAGGGATTCGCCGGGGATGCCCATGAATTTGGGTAGTCCCGCACCTGAGCCAACGAAAACGGCCTCAAAGCCTTCCTCAAACAGCTCGTCAATCGTGACGGTCTTGCCCACCACCACATTGGTCTCGATGGTGACGCCCATGGCGCGCAGACCGTCCACCTCCTTTTGCACAATGTGCTTGGGGAGACGGAATTCGGGGATGCCATACATGAGGACGCCTCCCGCCACGTGGAGAGCCTCGTACACGGTCACGTCATAACCCTTGGAGGCCAAAGCACCCGCGCAGGTCAGACCTGCGGGCCCCGAGCCTACGATCGCCACCTTATGACCGTTCTTCTCAGGCAGAACAGGAGATTCATTGGAGAAAGTATTATGCCAATCCGCCACGAAACGCTCCAAGCGTCCAATGCCCACGGGTTCGCCCTTGATGCCTCGGACACACTTGGATTCGCATTGCTTTTCCTGGGGACAGACGCGGCCGCAAACGGCGGGAAGGCTGGAGGATCGGCGGATGATCTGATAAGCGGCTTCGAAGTCCCCCTCCCTGACCTTCTCAATGAAGGCTGGGATGTGGATATTCACGGGACAGCCCGTGACACAGGGAGGATTCTTGCAGTTGAGGCAACGGGCGGCCTCGTCGAGAGCCTGTGATTCGGTATAGCCCAGAGCAACCTCATCAAAGTTATGAGCTCTGACGGCGGGATCCTGGGTGGGCATTTGATTCTTTGCGGGAGACATATTGGGCTTGACCATCTCACTCCACCTCCTTTTTGAAAAGATTGCAGGAGGCGTCGCGTGCGTGACGCTCAAAATCGGCGTACATGGTACTGCGTGACATAGCCTCGTCAAAGTCCACCTCAAAGCCGTCAAATTCGGGGCCGTCCACGCAGGCGAATTTTGTCTTGCCGCCCACGGTGAGGCGACAACCGCCGCACATCCCCGTGCCATCCACCATGACGGGGTTCATGGATACCACGGTAGGCACGCCGTAGGGCTTGGTGGTGGCCACCACGAATTTCATCATGATGAGGGGGCCGATGGTGATCACACGGTCGTAATTCTCCCCTGCCTCGATGGCTTCCTTGAGGGGGACGGTGACCACGCCTTGGCGACCGTAGGAGCCGTCGTCGGTCATGACCGTCAGCCGATCGGAGCAGGTCTTGAACTCATCCTCGAGAATCAAAAGTTCCTTGTTGCGGAAGCCGATGATGCTGTGTACCTCACAGCCTGCCTCGTGAAGTGCCTGTGCCACGGGAAGCGCGATGGCGCAACCCACGCCGCCGCCCACCACGCAGACCTTTTTGAGACCCTCGATCTCGGTGGCTTTACCCAAAGGGCCAACAAAGTCTTGAATATACTCGCCCTGAGCCTTGGCGCCCAAAGCATCGGTGGAAGCACCCACCATCTGAAAAATGATCTTGACCGTGCCTTTATCGGGATGTGTCCCCGCGACCGTCAGGGGGATGCGCTCTCCCGCTTCGTTGACCCGCAGAATGATGAACTGACCTGCCCGTGCTTTCTTAGCCACGCGGGGAGCTTCGATCTCCATCATCACCACAGTAGGATTCAAATATTTTTTAGTAACAATACGAAACATATTAAGCCTCTCTTTGAGGAAGGATATTGTATTCCCAAGCCTGCGCTCAAAATACTTTTTTATTATATCACATGACGAGTGAGAAATCAAGTGCCACGGTCATTTTTATCATGAAAACAGCGAGGAATCATCTTTTAAAAGCCCCCCCTCGCCATGGCAAGGGGGGCTATGTGCATATAATTCTCAGACTTTTGAAACAGGTAAATATACACGCGCGGTAAAAGAGGTCTCTTGACGCTCGGTTTCAAAATGTCCGCCCATCAGCTTTGCCATATTGGCACAAGTTTTGTGACCGATGTGCGTTCTTGAAACCATTTCGGTGTTGCTCCTTACCGTGTTACGAAAGGAGATACACAGCTCACGCTTTTTGTTTGCCAACGAAAGCTTTACTTCCACGGGAGCCTCCCGATGCGCATATTTGCGGATGTTGTCAAACAAGTTATCCACGATTCTGTGGAGACATTGAGCGTCCACCCTGACACAGATATCCTCAGGAATCTCGGACATATCTACCCGCAGGACAATCGACTCGTTTTCCATCGGCAAGAGCCAATCTCCGATCATTTGTTCCATAAGCAGAACGGCATTGAAAACTTCTGCCTCCATCCCGTCTTCGTTGACACTGAACGCCCAAAAATAAAGAAACAGCTTGTCTGACAATTCTTTAATCTGTTCTGCCTTTTCCCCACACAGGCGGAGGTAGGTGATCTGCTCGGGGGTCATGCCGCTGCAATCGTTTTGTAAAAGCTCCATATAACCCAGCAGCGTAGTCAAAGGGGTACGGATATCGTGAGACATGGAGGTGATCAACTCGCTGTTGGCTTCTCTGGCTGCTTTTTGCTCTTCCATTTTTTGCAAAACGGTGGCGCGCATAATATCTACGTCCCGGGCAAGCCCGCCGATCTCATCATTTCTCTTTGACTGAATCGGCGCTGACAAATCACCGCCGCTCACTTGCTCTACATCTGCGGACAAGTTCATGATGGCTTTGGTTTGGAAATGATAGTAGATCAGTATGACGGAAAAAAAGACGATCATCGCGGCAAGGATACCCGCGATATGCACGCCGTTGAACACGGCGGGACCGGAGTAGTCCATTACCGAGACCGTACAAACACGATCCGAAAAGCGCACCATATAGGTATTACCCGTGGCAACACCTGCGGAAATGTTATTCTCAGTAAGGATGGGATCATCCACAACAGGTTGGTCTCCGCCCTCCAAAATTTCACCATCAAACACGCCCAGTTGCGCGTCGTTACTGCCAAATACCACCAGATGCACGTTTCGATGGAAGGTTGACCAGCGGGCAACAGCCGCCGCGTCATCCGAGGCGATTCCCTCTTCCGTGACATAATCACTGAAATTGCGGATATAATCGTCCAGACGGTTGTCGATCCTTCTGGGTTCCATATAGTAATTGGTGATGAGGGTCACCGCTATGGGGATCAGAATCAAAGCGGTGCAAATGACCACCACGGCGCTGATCAGCATGACCATGGCGAATTTGAAGCGAAGGGAGATAAAACGCCGACCATCGGAAACGTCTTTGAACTTCAAAAGAGGCATTCGCCTACGTTTGCTTTTCTTTTTCTCGGTTGTTTTTGGATGTTTGGTGTCAGTCAAGGCGGTACCCCTTTCCCCACACGGTTCGGATGACAGACTGTCCTCCCGGTGCGGCATCCAGCTTTTTCCTCAAATTAGCAATATGAACGATGACCGTGTTGGAGGCCGTGCTGAGGTAGGGTTCTTCCCACACAGCTTCATAGATTTCCGCAGGAGACAGGGTAGTTTTGCGGTTTTTGCAGAAGAAACAGAGAAGCTCATACTCACGGTCCGTCAGAAAAACACGTTCCCCATGCTTGAGCACAACATTCTCTCCAAGATGAACCTCTACGTCCGCTCCCGTGAGAAATACATGGCTATCCGCTTCCGGGACTGTTTCAATTCGCTCTCGGTAAAGGCGATATCTCTGCAACATTGCGCTGACCTTCAAACGCAAATCCGTGGCATGGAAGGGCTTGACGATATAATCATCAGCGCCCGCACGATAAGCAGAGGTTTTGTCATTGTCAGAAGAACGAGCGGTCAAAAAGAGAATGGGGGCATCCGTCAGGGGGCGTAGTTCTTTAGCGGTCTGAATGCCATCCATGACGGGCATCATAATATCCAAAACAATCAGAGAAATATCCTGATGTTTCCGAACATAGTCTACCGCCGCCTGCCCATTGGGGGCTTCCGTAACACACCAGCCTTCCTTTTCGAAAAGGATCTTCAAAAGGGTACGAATGTCCGATTCGTCATCTACCACAAGGATATGTTCTCGGGTCACGGCAGCTTCACTGTCAGAGGGGACTCGGGGAAGGCATTCACGCTCTGTCATGAGACGACTCCTTTCAAATTAAGCATTGGTTTCAAGAAATTCAAGTGCACGTCGGATATCTCCGTACTGATCGATCAGTCGGGCTGCCGTTTCTCGATCGCAATTTCCCAGCTCCATAAGGATACGAATGCATCTGTCACGAAGCTTTACGTTGGTGGGGCGCACGTTAATCATCAGATTGCCCACCACCTTCCCTGTTTTGATCATGGCGCCGGTGGACAGCATATTGAGTACCAGCTTTTGGGCAGTTCCTGCTTTAAGACGAGACGACCCTGTGATCACTTCGGGACCCACATAGGGAGCGATGGTAACGTCGCACAGCGGATGCATACGGCTGTCGGGGTTACAGGTGATCCCCATAGGGATAGCGCCGATCTCACGGGCTTTCTTTAACGCGCCCAGCACGTAAGGGGCGCCTCCCGAGGCAGACAGTCCCACCACCACGTCACCTGGCGCCACGCCGTCAGCCAACAGCTCCTCAGCGCCTCTGGTCTCGTTATCCTCAGCGCCTTCCACAGCGCGGAACATGGCGTCCTCTCCGCCCGCCATGATACCGCGGACCAGACGATAATCCACGCCAAAGGTAGGGGGACATTCCGACGCGTCCACCACGCCCAACCGCCCGGAGGTTCCCGCGCCGATGTAGATCAGATGTCCGCCTGCTTCGAGCCGCTCCGCGATGATATCTATCGCGCGGGCTATTTCGGGCAGCTGGGTCGCCACCGCATCCTCCACCACGCGGTTTTCATTGTGCATCAACGTGACCATATCAAGGGTAGACAATTTGTCGATATGCAAGGTGTTTGGATTGCGCCCTTCGGTCTTGAGCGCATTCAGGTCAGTTCTTATCGCGGCTTTTTGATCACTCATGTTTCAACAGTCCTTTCTGCTTCATAGCCCACACCTTCAGAACGGCGGCTTGGGTCTTGGAATCCTGGATTTCTCCTCGGATGATCATGTCCACCATATCTTCCAAGGGAATTTTCACATATTCGATAAATTCATCGTCATCGGGATCGGTATCCCCCTCGCTGAGATCCTCCGCGAGATACATATAAATGATCTCGGTGAGCAGCGCGGGTGAGGTCGAAAGATCACCAATGGGGGTGATCCGTCCGGGGACATATCCCGTCTCCTCCCGAAGCTCACGAAGAGCGGCTTCGGTGTGATCCTCTGTGGGGCTGTCCAGCTTGCCCGCGGGGATCTCCAAGGTCACCCTTTGCAGGGCGTAACGGTACTGACGGACACATACCACCTCTTCTTCCCGTGTCAGCGGTACAACACAGACCGCGCCGCCGTGTTTGCAATACTCACGCATACTGACCCGTCCGTTGGGAAGAATAATATCGTCTTTATATAGATGCAAGACCTTGCCGTCAAAGATCAGACGGCTCTCCTTGGTATGTTCTTTAAAAAAAGTCAGATCTTTCATGTTGTACCTCTCTGTGTTTGATCATATGTATGTATTATATAACAATTCTCGGTTTTTGTAAAGAAGAATCTTGAAAAAAGTCCCGTCGTATGTTATAATAGTTTATCATACAAACAGCAGACAGGAGTTTTTATGGATACAAACACTTTCCCCACGGAACACAACCGAACCATTCGCGTCCTCGGTCACGCGGGATTTCAACGCTTACAGGATGCCCACGTAGCCGTGTTCGGCGTGGGCGGTGTTGGTGGGCATTGTGCCGAAGCACTGGCTCGGGCAGGTGTGGGTCATCTCACCCTTGTGGATGGAGACGTAGTCTCCCTCTCCAACATTAACCGACAGACAGTCGCGCTTCATTCTACCGTCGGGCAATCCAAAGTAGAGGTTATGGCACGAAGGATCGCCGACATTCATCCTGAATGTAAGGTCACTCCCCTGCACTTGTTTTTTTCTTCCGAAGAAGATCAGGACTTGCTGTCCGCCGACTGTGGCTTTGACTACGTAGCCGACTGTATCGACTCTTTATCCTCCAAGATCTATCTCATCATGCTGTGTCACAAATGGAACATTCCCGTCATCTCCGCTTTGGCGGCGGGCAACAAGCTGTATCCCGAAAGGTTTCAGATCTCCGACATTTTCAAAACCACCACAGATCCCCTTGCCAAAGTCATGCGCCGCGAGCTGAAAGCAAGAGGCATCAAACGGCTCAAGGTGGTTTACTCCGACGAGCAACCCATTCCCATCTCTCCCGACGCAGCCCTCGATGAGGAACGGCGCCCGCATGCCGCCCCCGCACCGGGGAGTTTGTCCTTCGTTCCGTCGGTCATGGGGATGATCATGGCGGGAGAGATCATCCGCACCTTGTCAGGGGTGGGTGGCGGCATCCCGGCTGATCCTGCCGACGCGCAACCGAAACCATGATATACAACAAAAAAACAGACCGGAAAAGTCCACGCTTTTCCGGTCTGTTTTTCGGTGGCAGTACGAGGGTTATCCGACGGATGCGGTAACGCCCATGAACACGGGCAGACCCGTGTCGCAATCCACGATCATGTAAATGAAGGGGCGGTCCAGGAAAACCTCTTTTATGGGAGGCCAGACATCGGGGTCTCCCGCTCCCTCGGGCATGTCAATGACGGTCGCCGCACCTGCCTTGGTACCAAGCGCATCCACCTCGATGAAGGCTTTATGGGTGATGCTACCGATGTAGAGAGAACCATTGGACACAGCCAGATCGGAAAAATCAGCGGCACCGCCAAAGGGCGTCACGCAGCCCAGCTTTTGATAGGTTTCAGACAGCTCGTAGGCGGCATCCGCCTTGAAAACGGGAAGTTTTGTGGTGAGCATGACGTCGGTGGTATAGTTGAACAGCATCTTACGCAGACCGTCGCCATCCAAGGCAGACAAATACTCCACAGGCGTCATGCCTTCCTTAGGAAGGATAGCGGCGAAGGCATAGCATTTGCCGTCCTCAGAGGATTTATAAAGCTTATAGAAGCCTTGGGCGTTGCTGTCTTCCAGATAGAAGTATTCCATGCGGGTTAACATGGTGGCGTTGACCGTCGAACCGTCGGCATTGGTAAATTCTCCCTCCATTTGCTGATATTCGGTATATGCCTCTACCCATTCCGCATCGAAGGACAGGGCGTTGACCAGCATAAGGCGGGAGGATTCTCCGATCTCATCCAGCATTTTGGGGATTCTGCCCTTGGTGTGATCCGAGATCCAACTGTTGAGCTTTTCTACGGTCTCGGGTGCTTGGAGATCCTCATGGAACACACCTGCGCCATAGGCAGATCGCAAACGGTCAAAGGTAACTTGATTGACGGTCAGACCCTCGTGGGTATCCACCCAAATAGAGTTGGCGGTAAGCAAAGCGGATGCCTTGCCATATTCGCCGAGATAAAGCCCGTAAATTTTGGAAAGATCCGCTTGGGGCACGCCCATGAGGGTTTCCAGTTCGGCAAGGGTCTGCCCTTTAGCACCTTCGGTAGCCATCGCGGTGGCGGCAAAGATGGAATACGGGGACATGACAGCGTTCTCATTTCCGTCCGCAACCATCTCCTTGAACATTTCAAAATAGTAGTCCATGAGGGCATTTCGAAGAGGTTTGAGTTCCTCGGTCATCTCGGTTTTCCCTGCTACCAGGACAAGATTGGGCGCCTCTGTAACGATTTCGGTGGGCGCTTCGGTAGCAGCGTGTGCTCCGTTCGTAGTTCCAGCCCCCGGCGTAGTCGCGGCATGGGTATGATCTTCGCCGCCCTGTGGGGCGCCGCAGGCGATGGCGGAGAACAGGAGGCAGAGGGACAGGAAAAGGGTGGCTGCTTTTTTAGCGGTATGCTTCATCATATACGTACTCCTTTCAACAAGGCATCATCGAAATCCGGAAAACTTGCCTTTCATCCTTATAGACGAAACCGTGACGAAAAAGTTCCCTTTTTTAAAAAAAAATTTAAAAAGGGATCGCGAGGATCCCTTTGGCGTGTATCTGAATTACAGCAACGGAATCCCCGCATCCTCACAAGCCTTGACGGTCTCCTGATCCCACAAGCTGGATTGCACTTCACCGATATGAGCGCATCCCATCATGAGCATACAGAGGCGAGACTGACCGATGCCGCCGCCGATGGTCAGGGGAAGATCTCCATTTAAAAGCATTTTATGGAAGGGCAGTTCCCTTCTGTCATCGCATCCCGCCAGGGTCAGCTGACGGTCCATAGCTTCGGCGTCCACGCGGATACCCATGGAGGAGATCTCCAGCGCCTTGCCGAGGACGGGATTCCAGAACATGATATCGCAGTTGAGCTGCCAATCGTCGTAGTCGGGGGCACGGCCGTCGTGGGGCTTGCCCGATCTCAGTTTACCGCCGATCTGCATGAGACATGCGGTCTTATGTTCGCGAAGGTAGGCGTCTTCCCGCTCCTTGCCCGTCATGTGGGGATACAGATCCTCCAATTCCTGGGTGGTAATGAAGGACACTTCCCTTTCCAACTGTACGTTCAGTTGGGGGAAGCGGACACGGAGACGGTCAGAGGTGTCACAGATGGCACGGACGATGGCACGGACGATGAGCTTGAGATAGTCCAGATTGCGGTTATCCTTTGTGATGACCTTTTCCCAGTCCCACTGGTCAACGTAGATGGAGTGGGTATTGTCCAAATCCTCGTCGCGGCGGATAGCGTTCATATCGGTATAGAGACCGTGTCCTACAGTAAAACCGTAGCGCTTGAGGGCAAGACGCTTCCATTTCGCCAAAGAATGCACCACTTCGGCATCGCCGCCGATGGCGGGGATATCAAAGGATACAGGGCGCTCGTAGCCATTGAGGTTATCGTTGAGACCCGAGGCCTCGTTGACAAAGAGGGGAGCGGACACGCGCTTGAGGTTCAAAGCGTTCGCGAACTCCTCCTGGAAGGTGGCCTTGATGTGTGCGATGGCACGCTGGGTATCGTAGGCGTCCAGTTGAGGACGGTAGCCTTCGGGAATATAGATCTTGTTCATGTTTTTCTTCACTTCCTTTTGGTTGACCCTGTATGATCAGATTTGATTGTACAATAAGAGATCCGTGTTTATTGATACGGCGATGGCAATTTTAGCGGTGACCTGCCGTTTCTTTTTCGTTTTCTTGTTTTTTCACTTTTTCACGGTCAGGTGAGGCTTTTGCGTGCTTTTTTTGCCGCTCGATCTCCCCTGTACCGCCTTCTACGACGCCGTCAGACTTCAAAACACTTTTTACGGTGCCGAAAAAGCATTTGCAGTCGAAGCCAAAGCTCATACGCTCCACGTATTCGCCGTCCAAAGCAGCTTTGACGGGAATCTCCAGTTCATCACGACCGTTGATCTGCGCCCATCCGGTGAGACCGGGCTTGACATCGTTCGCGCCGTATTTATCTCGTTCTTCAATCAGATCATATTGATTCCAAAGCGCGGGACGCGGTCCAATCACAGACATTTTGCCACAGAAAATATTAAAGAGCTGAGGCAACTCATCAAGACTGGTTTTTCGAAGGAAACCGCCCACCTTGGTGATCCACCGTTTGGGGTCATTCAGCTCGTGCGTCGGTGCATCGGGCGGTGTGTCTGTCCGCATGGTGCGAAATTTTAAAATGTTGAAATGAGACTTATGTATGCCCACACGTTTTTGTTTAAAAAGGACCGGTCCCTTGGAGTCGATTTTGATGGCAATCGCAATAACTGCCATAGGCAAAGCCAAAAGGATGATACCCAAAAACGACAGGACAAGATCTATCAAACGCTTGATGATTTTTCTGTACAAACTGCACCCCACCTGTTCACTTAATAATACGTCATAGGTAAAACGTTATTATGACATTATACCACAGGTGCGATGTTTTGTCAATACAAGAAACGCTTCATTGGCTGAAAGCCGTCCCCTTTTCGCTCGCCTCTCGTGTCTTCCGTGAATCGTGTACAGGCACATACAGCTCGGTTTCTTCTAATACGTCCGCCACATGGCAAAGCGCGACCTCATACTTTGTCAAGAGATCGAATACCTTCATGGCAGACGATAGCTCGCATGGACCAACGTAAATGATGGCTTGTTCCGACTCACATACAGTCAGCCAATATTGGCTTGTGGTTCCCGTGGACGTTTCCCTTGCCGTGCGCTCTTGATACAAGCGGCAAAGAGTACGTGTTTTTCCGACATAGTAGGCGCATTCTTGTAAAAGATCCGATACCTCGAGCGCTTGTTTTCCCGGGTCACCGTCTGACCTCCCTGGGGTGATGATGCAACATGCTGTTTTCATAAACTTTCCTCCTTTTTTGTGATGCAGGGTTGCATGTGCAATAGTTTACCACAAATTGGCGTTTATATTTTGTTCATTTAAAAACTCTTAATTTTCTTGCGGTGTTATCTGTCGAATCATAGCGAAAACAGGCATCCAAAGCCCTTGTTTTAAAGGGAACTGACTCGAAATATTGCCTTATTATATTCATTTTTGTTGGTCTTTGTTGTTTTTGCCACATAAAAGTGATCCATTTTTCGAAAACATCCGGCGATTCGAGATTATTTTTGTTACTTATCTCACGAAAAAGCTTGGTACGATTTCAGGAATAAAACATTCTTTTCACTTATGCATCAATACTTTTTTTATTATAAAGGTCAAAATAATTCTCTGTTTTTTTCATATCGTCATCATGCTGAAATTACGGACAGCTTTTCCGCTATTTGCTCAAATTTTCATGCTGATTATCTATGTTTGGGGCATTTTTTTCCTATCACGCTCCCTCAAATGCCTTTTTGGCGCAAAGCCCGTGGAACATATAAAAAGTATCTCAAAAAGATAAGTGAATTTTTTTCTTTTTCGCTCCGAATCGGAAAACATTACCGCTTGACATGGATACGCTTCCTTTGTATAATCAATAAGGGGAACGGTGGAATGTCCCTTCCCTATTCCATCACAGAAAGGAACGCTATGAAAAAACATATAAAGCACCGCTGCCGTCTTCCCGGTCTGACTTTTCAACAAAAGAAGCGCGCCGGTCACCTATCTGGGCGGTATTTTTGTGCAGGCGGTATTCTTTTACTTCTGGGGGCAGGTGACTTGCTGTTCCGTTTGGCAAACGATCTTTTGGAAGATTCCGTCGGGATCATGCTCCGCATGGGGTATGAAGTAGAATGCCTTATCGCAGGGGTAGCGATCCTCATTGGCGGAGGTCTTCTTTTGGATTACGTAGAATGCCAAGCGGACCGCTCACACGAGTAATTCGCTCGGCGCTAAGCCTGTGTATACACAAAACGCCTCTACGTTTTTGTGCATTTCGCACAATTTACACCGATTATTTTCAATGTTTTTTATAAACCAAAAATCCCAAAAATCTCTTGACTTTTCCTCAGGGGTGTGCTATAATAATCAAGTCGCAAGGCAAGAGCCTACGGCAGCATCTGGGTGTGGCGCAGTTGGTAGCGCGCTACCTTGGGGTGGTAGAGGCCGCACGTTCAAGTCGTGTCACTCAGACCAAACCCGACCTATTTGAACTTGTTAAGAGTTTGAAAAGGTCGGGCTTTTTTATTTCAAAAAAGGGATTATCCGCACGACAAAACGGATAGTCCCTTATTTTCGTTATGTATTTGAACGCTGTTATTGATTTCGAAATGCGCAGAAAAGACTCGAAAGTCAGTTCCCCTTTATATACAATACAGTTGTATTTTTGTTTCCCTTTGACGATAAGGTGTGCGCTTGGTTATATACAAGTCGGCTCGCCAACTAGCCCCCAAAACTCGCTACGCTCGTTTCGGGGAGCCCCGCAAGCTCGCCGAACCAAGCGCACACCAAAAACAATCAAACGAAAAAAAGCAAATAAAGCGCCGACGAAAGGCGAGGCTTGCCGCTGATCCGCTTGGCAAGGCCTTCGCCTTATTTTCGTCGGCGCAGTGCTTTATTGTTAGTCTTTTTTAGCCGTTAGTTGCTCTTCCTCATCTGCGCTCTGACCTCCGGTGAGTTTTGCCCTACATATACTCCCTCATCAAAGCACGAAAAGTCGTCGAACAGTATAAACTTATTTTCATCCGTCCCCGTAACACATACGATATCATCATCCAGTATATCGGATATGAAGTATTGATACAGTCCGTGGGAGTACACGATACGCTCTCCCGTTTTCTCTATATACTTCAGCATATACTGCAACGTCCGTGCCGTCAGATGATCGTCTATCTCTTCAAAATCGCTCCTTCCGAAATAAGTATTAAAGTAGGTATTCTGAACGGTAGTTTGCCGTTTCTTACTGCTAAAGCTGTAATCGCTGACTTCCACAAGCTCGCCCGGCATCGTTCCGTCGGGAACAAAGAATATACCGTGAAAGTGCAGACGCTTCTTTTCGGGGGATCGTTCCCATACGCCGATATATCTCCATTTCTTACGGGAAGAAAACAGGCTCAGCCTGTTCATCAGGCTTTCACGAAAGCTATCTTCGGTGTGCAGAGCGTCGCTATACGTAAAGGTTACAAAGTAATTCCATTTTTGCTGATTTGCTTTTCTGCTCATACGGATACGCCTGCATATGAGATTGCGTTCTTTCCGTTCAAAGTTTTCCGCTATACTTGATAGCAATATAGTGGCTACCGTCATAATATACCTTGCATTTTTCCTCTGCCATAGATCGCCCCCCTTATTCCACGTAATATCTGGTGTACCCGTTTGTATGGATACGCTGACCGTTCGGCAACAGAGAGTTTTCGTATTTTTTATCATACTCTCTATCCCTTTGGGGAGTGCGAGGATAATATACGTCATCACTGCCAAAAACGGCGTGCTCACCCTCTTCAAGCATAAAATAAAGATGCTGTTTGACAATATAATGCTTTGTCCGATAAACAACAAAAAAATGAGTGATGCAAGGTCGAACGACCAAGCATCACTCATTTTCTATCTTAACACATTTTTTTAGATATTATGAAGGAACATATTTGCAAGAATTGAATTATATCCGTTGCGGTGAATAATCAAAGGATGTCACCAAATACATAGAGATAGTAATCCTCCAGAGAAGGCACCACGGTCACGGAATCCTCGGTGGGCTTCACATCGGACAGAATGCGCAGAATAACTCCCTGCTCGCCGTTCTGTATGTTGACCACACGGAACTTTTCCTGCATGGCCTGCACCTCCTCGGCGGACACCACGGTCTGCCAAACCTGACCCTCGATCTTCTGGGTCAGCTCGTAGGGACTGCCGCTGTCCGAGATCACACCCTTTTTGAGCATGATGGCCTCGCGGGCGATAAACTCCACGTCAGAAACCACGTGAGTAGCAATGATAACAGTCTTATTCAGTGCAACGCTGGCGATGTAGTTACGGATGGCGATTCTCTGCTTGGGGTCAAGACCCGCGGTGGGTTCGTCGAGAATGACGATCTCGGGATCACCCAAGAGAGATTGAGCCAGGGCAAGACGCTGCTTCATACCACCCGAAAAGGAGCCGATGCGGTGCGTTCTTACGTCGTGCAATTCAACCGCATGGAGAAGCTCGTCGATCTGCTCGTCGGCCTTCTTCTTGTTTAACCCCTTCAGCACGGCCATGTAGCGGAGGAAATCAAGAGCCGAGAAAGAGGGATACATACCGGGGTACTGAGGCATGAATCCCAGCTTTTCGCGGTAGGATGCACCCAGCTTGCCAATGGGGGTATCGTCCAGCAGGATCTCACCTTTGTCGGATTTGAGGTTTTGGGTGACGATGTTCATCAGCGTAGATTTACCTGAACCGTTGGGGCCCAGCAAAGCATAAATGCCGTGGTCAAAGCTGTAGGTGAACTGGTTGAGGGCGAGGTTGGAGCCGTAGGATTTGGAAAGATTGTTGATGGTCAGCATGGTATTTTCCTTCTTTCTTAATGCTTAACTGGTTTTACGGCCCACCCACATCTGTTTGGCAAGCCATGTGAGGATCGTGATAGCGGCGACGAGAACAGCAACCGTCAGCGTAAGATAAAGCCCGGAACCTGCCGCAGTGGTCAGGAAGCTCGTACCCTCCAGCAGGTAGGTGAAGTCGAAATACTGCGCCACGGCAAGACCGAATCGGCGGAGCAGGAAGGGCATGAGGGTGGCGGTGGCGACGATGGCCATAGTGTTCAGCACCTTGCCCGACAGGAGAGAAATACCCGTGAGGGCGGTGACGAGCAGAACGACAGCCAGCCACTTGACGGCGATCCAGAGGGCGACGAACTGTGCCACGGTCATGCTCGGCTGACTTCCAAACATGGTGAGGCTTTGGACGGGGGCATCCCACGCGGGGAACTCAAAGGACTTCATGGCGGCGGTGAGGTCGATGGCCGTAAACGCCGCGAACAGGACTGTTGCGAGGGTCAGCACCGCCGCATATTTGGCGAGGAACAGACGCCATCTGCCCTTGCCCGTGGCTTTGAGGATGTTGTGGATGCCGCCGCGGATCTCGTTGGCGAACACGCCCGCGAACAGGAGCAGGACGAGGCCGTAGAGTAGGTAATCAAAGCCTTGGCTGAACAGGGTGTTCCAGCCTGTATCGTATACGAAGTAGGCATCCTTTCCGGCGGTTTGGACGGACAGGATATAGTCGCGGCGGTTTTCGATGCGGGCGAAATGGCTGTCACGGTCCTTGGCGTAGTCGTATTCGTCCACAAAGGCAAGGTATTCCTGTTGGGTGATCTTACCTTGGTGGTAATCGGCCACGACCTGGTTAAAGCTGTTTTTGGCGGTGTCGATGCGGTTGCGTTCCGCCTCCATGTAGGCCAGCTTGCCGTCGGTGATCTCGCCCTCCAAAAGAACCATGTACTCCTTGTACACACTGTCGGTGAAGGAATCGGTATAAGTAAAGGTCTCGGTGGCGATAAAGCCCTTGGCCAGCAGAACGACTGCCACGATGACGATGAACTTATTGGCCAACAGGAGCTTACCCATCTCTGCGCCGAACAGGGTGCGGCAGGGCATGGGAATGGCCCTTGCAGGGAGCTTGATGGGCTTCTTGGTCTTGATCTTGACCGCGCCTTGGGTGCGACAGAAGGCGAAAGCAGACAGGGCGGCGAAGACTACGGCAAGGACAGCGAACAGGCCGATGGACAGCGGAATATAGGGCACGGATTCCTCAAAGACGTTGAGGGAGTAGTAGCGGGTGTATGCTGTTTTGGTGTCCATGACCGTGAACAGGTTGAGCATATCAAAGGAGCCCGTCTGCTCCAGAGAAATGAAGAAGTACAACACGAAGTTGATAGCCACAGCGCCCAGGGATGCCACGAAGGTCAGAGCGTACTTCTTGATGAACACCGAAAGCAGCATAATAAGGGTGCCGAGAGCGAACAGCACAAGGATCTTGGTCAGCACCGAAACGGCCAGCAGCTCGCCCACGGTGATGATCTCGGGGCAGAATTTGAAGTCCTCGAACACTTGCACGAAGTTGTCGAGGGAAGAAAACCCGTAGCTTGCACCGTAAAAGGCCAGGGTTGTGGCGGTGAACAGCACCACGGCGAGGGTGGTGAACAGAGCCAGCGCGCCCAATTTATTTAAGAATGTGTGCAGTCTGCCCTTCTTGGTAGCGTGGAGGATGGGGTACATGCCCGAAGAAAATTCCTCGATGCAGAGACCGGGGGCAAGGACGAGCATGAGCATGACCAGCAGGACGTTGCCGCTGGTATAAGCGTGGTATTCGTCCCAGCCTACAGCGTACTCGTAGTCGATGGGAATGAGGGAGTTGACCTCATAGATGTACTCGATGTCGGATTGGTACTTGTATTCGTAGTCGTTCTCGGTTACGCCCGAGGCGAGGTAGTCCTCTTTGGCGATGATGGCAGCTTTGACCACGCGCTTCAAGTCCTTGGGGTAGGAATCCAGTTCGGACATATACCTTTGAGCGGTGAAGTAATCCCAATATTTTTGAGATTCCTCGGTATTCTCCCAAGTATAGCTATTCGCATTGGGATTCTTCTCAAGGAATTCCTGCATTTCCTGTTGTACCTTGGGGTAGAACACCTCGTTATAATAGGTCTCCAGTCGTGCATACTCAACATTCCACGCCTCGGGATCCTCGTTATAGGCCTCCAGAGCGGCCAGCACACCCTCGGACAGATCAGTTGCTGGGTCGTGCTTTGCCTCGGAGTAGGACAACAGGGCGTTCAGGAGGAACAGAAGGATGAACAGACCGAGGATGAATTTGTTGCTGATGAGTTTTTTGCATTCGTATTTATACATGGCTTCGTACCTTCACCTTTATTAGCTATACTGTCGGATCTCTTCCCCCGCACCGTCGGTCTCGATAAACCGCATGGTGCCGTCGTGGAGATCCACCACCACCAAATAATCCCTCATGGCCGTGTTTCCGTTAAAATCCTGATTGTAATAGTTCTGCCATTGCTCATAGTTCTGGATAGTCAACCAAATGCACTCGCCATCCACACCCCAGAGGCTTAGCTGAACAGGCTTATCCTTGTAGTAGACAGAGCACACCACTTCCTCTGCGCCGGTATTCACGTTCATGCGGTAGACGATACCATCCTGACGCGGCGTAAAGCGGCGATCATTTTTCCATGAAAAGTAGTCCTTGTGGGGATGTGTTTCCAGCTCTTCGGCCGTGATCATTTTGGTATAGTACACATAATCACCTGCAAGCTCATAGCCGTTATCGGGGAGGGTGCGAGTCTCGCCTGTCTCTATGTTGTAGATGGTCAGATCGTCAGATTCTCCGTATTCCATGTTGGGGCTGTAAATGATGTACTTGTCGCTGTAATTGGCAATCCTCTGTTCGTCCAGAAATTCCGTTTCCTGATCGAAGGCAAGCGTGTTTTTGTAAATGATCTCACTGCCACGGAGTTGATAGTATAGCTCCCCTCGAATATAGTAGCACCAAGAGAAATTCAGATCTCCCGAGATGATCTCGGCTGTCTTGGTGTCCATATTCAAGCGCTTCAGGGAGATAACGGCCGCGCCACCCCTGCCGCCGTAGCCCGCTTCCAGGAAATACAGCATATTTCCTTCTTCACAGACGATTTCAATATTGTTCGATGCGCCATCGTAGGTGGGAATGGTATACAGCAGCTCCACGTTATTGCGTTGAAAATCACAGCGATAGAGCTTATAGACAAAGTCCTTATACATATTCCTAAAATAGAAATGCTCCTTGCCTACGTAGCTGACGAGTTCAAAGCTATCCGACCAAGCCAAACTGAACATACAGTCCTCCCCGCCGTCGCAGAGCTGGTCGGGACACCAGGGGAGGATGTTACCCGTCAGCTTGTTGTAAAACCACGTACTGCCGTTATTGGCTTGAATCGTGCGGCCCGTGGGCATCATGGCAAAAATCTCCTGCTTGCCATTCTGTCTGTATAGCTCGAACAGCTCTTCGGTGGTTTTTCCTTCAAAGTAGGGCGTGTCTCCCAGCTTTTGGACGCTCACGTTCCAATCGGCAGGGGTGATGATGGTACCGATGATGTTGGCCTCGCCGTTGGCGCCGACCTGGGGTACGTCGGCCAGGGATTCAGCCAGTGACTCTGCCTCCTTCTGGCTTTCCAAAATGTTTTCAAATTCGTTTCGCCGGGTGCGGGCGCAGGAGGCGAGGGAGATCATCAAAAGTGCGGTGACTAAGGCTAACATAATGATTTTTTTCATAATAGAGTTTCCTTTCTATTTTGGGGTGATTACACAGAATATTCATTCAGTCTGCGGTATTTCAAGAATGGTCACGCTTCCGTTTTGCAAATCAGCAACTGCATAACAAACGGCTCCATATTCACCGCTTACATCAAATTCTTGATTGTAAAAATTCTTAAATCCCTCATGGTTATGAAAGCTGAAATAGATGACTTCCCCATCTATTTCTATTTGATCGATCCGTACGGGAATATCCTTGTACGTGAGCTGAAGCACACATTCTTCGGTTGCTTTATCCGAATTCACAGGAACACGATATACCTTGCCGGCAGATCGTGTGTTAGATTCACCCATAATCACTTCTCCGTTGGGAAGAGTGAATTCCTCCCATGTAAAAGTATAATACTCCTTCAAAGCATCAGCGGCTATCTCATCGTCTGTCAGTTTTCTGCTGTAATACAGATATTCGCCTGATAAGCACACATTTCCGTAAATATCATTCAACATGTGCATTTCACCGGTCTTTACGTTGTACGAGCATCTGGCAACCGAGCCTCTTTCCTTAATAATGATATACACATCATTTGCTTGATCGATATAGGCTTCCTTACGGAACAGCTCGGATGACGAAAACGACAAATCTGTTTTGTACAGATTTCTTTTGGATACGTAAAACACCGTGTCAGCTACGATCGTGACTGACGTGAGATCACTATCTCCCGAAAGGAGTTGCTTTTCTCCCGTACTCATGTTCAACGCATATAACGAGCCGATCGTATCATAATTATTTGCGTTATACGCGGTTTGAAGATAATATACGACATCATTGTTTTCATAAACGATCTTCACATCATCCATGTACCCGAAAAATCCATCGGTTCTGCCATCCCCATCATCATCAATGGGCACCTGATAGTAGGCAATATCCATAATCTTTTCAATATGATTCCTTTGAAAATCGCAACGAAAGATGCCGCATGCTTCGCCCGACTCATCAATACTGTTTGCCAAAAAGTAGAGGTATTCATCAGAAACATACTGGAGGTATAATTCTGATGCTGTCCAAATACAGTCACTTCCGTCACAGAGAGGATCGCTGCACCAATTATTAAAATTTCCGGTCAGTTTATTATAGAAATACGTTTGGGTTCCATCAATACTGTAAAACAATCGTCCTGTGGGGACCATGCTGATATTTCCATTTCCCGATGCACGACTGATTGCTTGCAGATCTTCAAGTGTTTTCCCCTCATAAAAGGGGGTGTTCCCAGTTTGCAGAATGACTGGTGTCTGATAATCAGGCGCGCTCTCGCCCATGATGTTTCCGTTGGTTTCAGGGATGGCATCAAGGGATTCGGCTTCCTTTTGGCTTTCCAGAACGTCCTCGTACTGCCCTCGGCGGGAGCAGGAGGCAAGGGCACTCAGCAGAAGAATGGCAGATAGGGTGATGAGTAGGGCATTTTTCATGGTTTGATGTCCTTTCTGTTTCATGACTCGACGGGAGGAATGAACGTATACATGGCTTCGGGACTGTTAATATCCACCATCACCACAGTACCGTCCTCCAAGGTGAGCTTTCCCGTGACGGTATATCCGTACTCGTCGGCGGTGTAGATCTCCCACTCTGTGATGGGCTGGCAGGTGCCGTCATAAAGGAAAAATTGTCTCTTGACATCTTCATCCAAAATCTCCACATAGGCATAGCGATCATAGGAGACATCACGGTGGATCGTACCCGTAAAAATACCGTGATGATTTTTATCCTTATATTTATGAAGAAAAACACGGTAGGACAGGCGGAAATAGTCCTCGCTCAGGTCATCGAACAGCCCTTGGCGGATTCTTTCCGCCTCACTATGCAGGGCGGCTAGCTTTTTGGCGTGGGTGTCGGCATCCACCTTGCTCCCCTCGGCGTAGCGGTACGCCCCCAGCAGGACGGGACGGTAGGAGGCGTTGAGGTGCACGTAGGTGATACCTGCACTGCCGCCGTAGTAGGTCTTGTTTTCGCTGACCGTGGTCAAGTCAAGCCCACCGATATAGATACTGCCGCCCCCCGTAATGTTCCCCTCGTTGTCGGTGACCGTGAAATCCACAAAATTGTCTTCAATGCAAGGACGAGAGATGTTCGGATACTGCCACAGGAGTACAGTGTCCTTCGTGATGACGACCGACTGCCCGAGGGAGGCGCGCTTCTCCTCGGTATTCACATTGAGGTATTCCCAAGCGGGGTAGTATTCCTCCTTCTCCGGGTTCCACACCGACCAGCACGGGTATTGGTTATACTCGATCTGCACAGTCTCAAACAGCGCACCGCCCTCATCGGGGGTCACGGTGATCCGCTCACCCTCCCTGCATCTGAATTGCAACAGAATGAGCCGCTGACCCAGCCGCTGTTCGGTCTCTACCGTAACCGTATCATCCTTGGCCGTAAGGATGTTTGCTGTGTCAAAATTACCTCCCACACTCAACCGCTGTACTTGCACAATGGTGGGATCCTCCACCCACTCCGCATCGGGAAATGGCGTGGCGGCACTCTCGCTCTCGGTCGTGGGGGGCGTGTCCACACCGGAATCCGACAGCATAGCCGGCAGGAACGCCGCCGTCACGCCCACTGCCAAGAGAGCTACACAGGCGGCAATCATGAGTATTTGTCGGAGGCGGCCTCCCTTGCGGCCTATGCCCCCGCGGGTGAGTTCCTCCCGTTTTTGCAGGACCTCCTCATAGATGCGGTCATCCAGAAGCCCCATGATCTCGTACTTTTTTTCATGCTTCATACGAAAATACCCTCCTTTTCCAGTTGTATGCGCAGTTCCTCCCGCATGGCGGCCAGCTCCTTATTGACGGTGGATTCGCTGACCTTCAGCATTCCCGCGATCTTGCGGATGGGATCTCCACAGCCGTAGCGACAAACAAAAATGAAGCGTCTGCGCTCGGTGGTCTGCTCCAGATAGCGGTTGATGACGGCCGCGATGGTGCGGGAGTCCTCCTCCGCGGCGGCATCGTCCCGCCCTAAACAGTCGTCCAGCTCGGAGAGGGAGACCACCATGTGGGGCGGGATCCGACGCTCCCGATGGCGGTGCTCATAGGCGTTCAGAGCATTGCCGCGAACCACCTTGACCAGAAACGCGAACAGGCAGTCGGGTCTGGCGGGCGGGATGCTGTTCCAGGCGTCCAGGTAGGTGTCGTTGAGCACCTCCTCGGTGTCACAATCATCGTGGAGAAGGTTGTAGGCGATGGAGTATAGGCTCCGCCCGTACCGCTCGGCGGTCAGCGCGATGGCCGCTTCGTCCCGCTTCCAGAAAAGCTCCACGATACGGCGATCCTCCCGCTTTTGTTTTTCGTCGGAGCGCATAACCTCACCTCCTTTTCTCCCTCTATCCATTCAGTCCGCGTTTTTTGGCGGATCTGTAATCATCATTCAAAAAATTTTTGGGGGATTCCATTATAGCATAATCCATTTGTGGGGAAAACACCCCATTGGCACGATTTTGGGGTATGAAAAGAACAGCCGCGAAATGCGGCTGCTCCATGATAATCGGTATTCTATTTGTCCTCATTGGGAAATTCCAAAAAGGTGAGAATCCCTCTGTGCAGGTCAACCACACAGCTATGGGCATCGTATTCCACCGACTCGTCAAATTCACCGTGATTGTAGAAGTTCTCAAATTCCTCGTGGTTGCGGAAGGAGACGTAGACCATCTCACCATCGGGCTCGTAAAACTCGATGCGCACGGGCACGTCCTTGTAGGTGAGCTGCAGGACACATTCGCTCTCCCCCGTGGCGATATTCATACGGTAGAGCTTTCCCGCGCCGTCGGTTCTGGCGGTTTTATTGCCCTTCCACGTAAAGGAATAGTACTCCGCAAAGGGATCGTCCATCAGTTCCTCGCCCATGACGCGGTCTTGGTAGTATACGTAGTTCCCGGATAGCTTGAAATTGTACTTGTCACCTCCGCCGGGGAGCTCGGTCATCTGACCGGTGGACACGTCGTATACATAGTACGGGGTGTACCTGTTTTTCTGTACGTACCCGCGGAGAACCATGTGGGTATCGTTATAGGATGAGATCTTCATGGCCGTGAACACTTCCTCATGAGCTTCAAAGGACAGATCGGTTTTATAAATGATCTGTTTCGTCCCCTCTTGATTTCCGTAGTGATAGTAGACGTCACCGTCTATAATGGCCTCAACAAATTGGTCGGACTTTCCCGTGTACAGGACAGTCACCTCCTTGGTGGCAAGGTCAAGCACCTTCCAGGCAAACAAGGAGCCTTTCCCCGATTCATAGGCTTGCCCCGCGAAATACAGCTTCCCATCCACCTCGTAAAGCGACTCAATGGCTTCCCAATACCCATAGCCTCCGTTCAGACCGTCGCTTTCATAGAATGCGGGGATCTCGTACAAAAATTCGATGTTATTTCTTTGATAGTCACAGCGGTACAGTCCGTATCCGTGGATCTGGTTTTCGACCGAAAAATAGAGCCAATCATGACTCACGTACAGGATGGAATAGCCATACGCCCAAATACACGCCTCGCTGTCGCATTCGCACAGAGGATCGGCGCACCATTTGCTCATATTGCCCGTGAGCTTATTATAAAAGGTATCCCCGAAAACCTTGCCCGTTGGCAGGATGCTGATCTCGGGCCGCACCTCGTTTTTGCGCCACATGGCCTTCAGCTCATCCTCGGTCTTGCCCGAAAAATAGGGCGTTTCTCCTGTTTTTTTGATAATGGGGAGGGCGTAATCCTCCGAGGGACTGCCAATGAAACCGTTCAGGGCTGTTTGTTCCTCCAAGGGGGACTCGGGTTGGGTGTCTTTCGCGCTCTCCAGTTGATCCTCGTATTGGCTTCTGCGGGAGCAGGAGGTGAGGGAGGTGAGCAGAAGCAGCAGGACGGCGAGCAGGAATGAGAGAGATCTCTTGCGGTGCCATTGCGTTTCGTATGTCATCATAGGATCGTACCTTCCTTGGTCTTGCGATCAATTGTATGTGATGATATCCTCTTTCGCACCCTCGGTCTCAATAAACCGCATGGTACCGTCGTGGAGATCCACCACCACCAGATAATCCGACATCATGCCCTTTTTCATGAATTCGGCGGAGGACGAAGTGAAATTCTGATTGTAGTAATTCTCCCATTGATCGTAGGTATGAATTTTCAGCCAGAGACACTCCCCATCCACGCCTTCAATTGCGGTGAAGATGGGCTTATCTTGATAGGTGGCGGTGAAAACCTTCTCCTCCTCGTTGGTTCCGATCTTCATGCGCCAGACCGAGCCGTCATTCCCCGGCTTTAAACCGTTTTCGTTGCGCCACTCGTGATACTCCTTATGAGGGCTGCTCTCCAGCTCCTCCTCGGTCAGATTCCTGATATAATACAGGTAATCCCCTGCAATTTCGTAGCTGCCATACGGGAGGGTTTGGGTCTCTCCCGTTTCCAGATTGACGATCATCAGGTCATCCCAGGTTCCGTAATAGACGTTGGGACTGTAAATGATGTACTTATCGTTGTAATTGACGATCTTATAATCCTTCATGAATTCCTGCTCCCGGTCGAAGGCCAGGCTGTTTTTGTAAATAGTCACGCTGTTCTGGGGCTGGTAGTACAGCTCCCCGCCGATGTAGTAGCACCACCAGAGATTCAAATCCCCCGAGATGACCTCCACCTTTTTGGTGTCCATATTCAAGCGCTTCAGGGAATTGATGGAGGAGCCGCCTACGTCTCCGTAATCATCCTCCAGGAAATACAGCATATTCCCATCCTCGCAGACGATATCGACAAAATTGGATACACCGTCGTAGGTGGGAATGGTGTAGAGAAGCTCCACGTTGTTGCGCTGGAAATCACAGCGGTACATCTTATACACGAAATCCCGGTACTGATTTATGAAGTAAAGATGTTCCTTCCCCACGTGGCTGACCATTTCGAAGCCGTCCGACCAGCGCGCGGCGAACATACAGGTCGAGGGATCGTGGTTGCAGAGCTGGTCGGGACACCAGGGGAGAATGTTGCCCGTCAGCTTATTGTAGAACCACGTGCTTCCGTTCCCGGCCATGATCGTGCGTCCCGTCGGCAGGATGGCGAAAATGGATTGATCCCCGTTGAGCCTGTATATCTCGTACAGCTCCTCGGTGGTCTTGCCTTCGAAGTAGGGCGCATCGCCTTGCTTTTGGATGGTGACCTTCCAATCGGCGGGATCGACGATGGTGCCGATGATGTTGGCCTCGCCGTTGGCACCGACCTGGGGGGCATCGGCCAGGGATTCAGCCAAGGACGCTGCCTCCTTTTGGCTTTCCAGTTGATCTTCGTACTGCCCTCTGCGGGAGCAGGAGGCGAGGAAGGTGAGCAGGATCGTGGCGCTAAGGGCGCATAATAGTATCTTTTTCATGGTATTTTCCTTTCTCATTGTGATGCGGTCATGCGGTTTCGGTTTCCGCGGGCGGCAGGAGGGTCACGGGTTGGTCTGCATGGCGTAGATCCACCTGCACCACGGTGCCGTCCTCCAGATACAGGCGGCCTGCGATCATGCCGCCGTACTCATTTTGGAGATGAACCTCCCAGCCTGTGATCCGCCTGTAGGTGCCCTCGTAGAGAAACAGCAGATACTCATGATCGGCAGGGTCGAGGGAATTGGCAAAGCTCATGATCAGATACTTGGTCTCGTTCTGATATTTCCCGAAAGAAGATAACCCCCAGCCGCCCGTCTTTCCGATGACCCAGGCGTAGTCCGCCAACGCCTCCCGCACCGACACCCGCAGAAGCTCGCCGCTGATATCGGCAAGCAGGGATTCCCGCCGCTCGGGGGCAAGGGCGTGCAGATCCTTCCGGCGTTGGGCTTGGGTTTCAGCATCTCCTCCGCCGTGGTTGGTGTAACGGTAGGCACCCAGCACCACAGGGCGGTAGATAGCGTTGGTGAAGCAAAAGTCCTCGAAGGAGCCTCCGAAATCTCCGTACTGGCTTTCACCGTAGTATTTCTTGTTCTTGCTCATGGAGGTTAGATCATACCCACCGATATAGATACTGCCGCCGCCCGTGATGTTTCCTTCATCGTCTACTACCGTGAAATCCACAAAATTGTCCTCCACGCAGGGAAGGGCAAGATTGGCGTACTGCCACAGAAGCACATCGCCGTTCTCCACCGTCACGGGGCGGCCGAAATAATCCTTGTATCGGCTGTACTCCAGTTCCTCTGACACCGAGGTGTGACCGTCCAATTCCTCGTTCTTGAACCGCCAGTAGGAGCGGGTGTGACCGTCTCCTTCCGCTGTGTACAGGTACACGGGATTCAGCGCGCTGCGCCACGAGCTTGGTTCCACCATAACATGCTCGTCCTCGCGGCAGGAAAAATGGATCAGAATGAGTTGATTTGCGAAATACTGGGTCTGGGACTCTACCGAGACCAGGTTGCCATCCTCCGTAACATCCGGATCCGCCACGGCCTCTGAAGCGCTGAGCCGTTCTACCCTCACCAGCGTCGGATCGGAAACCCAGTTCACGACGGGTTCAGGTGTTTCAACCGCAGGTTCTGAGGTCAAGGGGGGAATGGGTGACGGAGCAGGATATTCACGGAGCATGGCGGGCAAAAGCAACAGGATGGCGGCGGTGGCCAACAGGGTCATACAGGCGGCGATGAACCATAAACGCTTCATCACGTGTCCCACTCTGCGCCGCATCGGCACATTCGCCAGTTCAGCTTCCAGAATCATATCATCATCCAGCTCGCTGATGAGCAGACAAGCCTGATATCTTGTTTTTTTCATACGCTGATACCCCTTTCATTTAAATATTTTTTGAGCTTGATTCTTGTTCGGCGCAAGCGAATCTCCACCGCTCCCTCGGTCAATCCATAAGACGCAGACAATCTTGAAATACTGTAGCTGTGCCAGTAGCGTCCCACGAACAGCTTTCGGTTGAGGGCATCCTGCTCTCGGAGAAAGGCTTGCAGATACTCTTTGATTTCCCCCGACAATTCATTTGTCATGTCATCATCCGAGGGGAAGCAATCCCCCAGCTCATCCATAAGCTCTTCCAATGAAACGTCCATATAGCAGTTGTGTCCTTGGCGGTGTGTACTTTTGTGCCGATTGATGGATATGTTGCGAACGATTCGGCCGAGAAAGGTTCGCAGAACTTGCGGGCGGTGAGGCGGAATGCTGTTCCATAGAGATAAATAGGCATCATTGACGCACTCCTCTGCATCCAGTTCGTTATGCAGGATACTCATGGAAACCGTTGAGCAGTAACGCCCATATTTCTTGTCTGTCTCTTTGATGGCTGTTTCGTCCCGTTTCCAGAACAGATCAATGATCTTTTCGTCATTCATAGCTCACCCTCCTTTCGCAAGTGTCAAAGGCCTTTCACTTATACACACAAAATTTTTCTTGAAATCCGACATGTTTTCCAAAAATATTTTTTCATTTTAATTGTCGCATAATACAAGAATCAATAAAATATCCCATTGGCACGATTTCACCGGGAGCGCAAAAAAAAGAACAGCCAGGATCATCTGTTTAATTAACGAACATTGTTCCCGATTTTTGCCTTTCGTCCCGGTCCAGTGTAGCATAGCTCTCGCAGCTGTCAACGTGAAAAAATATCGCTGAAATGAAATATTATCGAGAAAGTCAAGTAGCAATACTTGGCTTTTTCTTTATCCACAAGCAATATTTTTTCGTGTACTGGCATGGGACTATACCTCCCGTTGACATCTGCACACTTCACTCAAAGTGAACGCGATTTCCTCCCGACCTATGCTCCCCCGACCCTGCCGAAATGGCTCGCGAACAGCGAAGCTGTTCAGAAAATCGGGAGGTATAGAAAATGAAAACCCAAGAAAGAATCACAAACGAAAACGTAAGAATCACCGAAGAAAACGTCCAGCATATCGGTGAATGTATCGCGCTGTCTGCCATCAAGAAGATGATGCGATTTGCACACCATCCGCGTTCTCTGGACAAGCTGTACGCCGGATTGGTCGAAGACATTTACGGCAATCGTGGCTACAACACGACCTTCTCGGACGGATATGATCTCGCATCCGAAGTGATCTGCTTCCTCTGCCATTACATTGGTCACAACCTGGACGATTTGGCTTGTCAGAATCGAAAAGGCGAGCTACTAACTGTTCGCTTTGCTTGCTACCGTCACGCTCTGCGGTACATCGAAAAGGAGTATCTTTCCGTTTACAAGACGATCAGTATTGAAGAATGCTCGCCGGCAGACGCTTCCATTGACTTTGAGACACAGTATGAGATTGAGGACTATACCAAGGTTGATACCATCATCCATCAAATGCACTTGACCGTTGCGGAAACTGAAACTTTGAATCACTACATGGCAGGACTTGGTTTCGTAGAGATCGCACAGATGCAAAACGTCAACAATACGACTGTGTGGCGCAGAAGAAAGAGCATACAGAAAAAGTATCTGCAATATATAGTCATGCAAGGCTGATTTCAAAACATAATAAAAGCCGATCTGTTTGACGAAATTTCCGTTAGACAGATCGGCTCCTTTTTACCGTTATACTTATATTTTTGCTTGCTCCTTCTTCTTTAGAATGTCCTCAGTAATTCGCCGTTCCAATCCCGCAATGCAAGCGTCTGCAAGCTCTTTCGGTATCCGCCGAATATCCGGTGTTCCGTTGATCAGAACCTTCAACCCCGTTGCGTTGTCCTTGATCTGAATTTCTTTCATAAGCTGCCTCCGTTTTTTCTTTGAGTATAGCAAAAAAGCGCCGTAAAAAAAGAACATTGACCGAACCAATCGGTAGCAGTATAAAGTGCTGAAAAAAGAGCCGTATTCGATGATCCGACTGCTCGTGAAAGAGATTGTCCTCTATGACGACAAGGTGGAGATCTACTACAACTTCATAGACAAGAAAGGACCTGGTGATTTAGATCATCAGGCCTTTTGTATTTATACGCAAGAGTGCGATATCGACCCGAAAGACTTTGGATTTCGATATAACGCCAAGCGTGCGAAATTTGTTCTCAAAATGTATTTCTAAAGCCCAAAGCAGACGATAGTAAGTTAGCGGAAAGAAAGTATTTTTCCACCCTCGCTTACACTCTCACGCATACGCTCAATAAGACGTATCGTGGTTGCGGCGCTGGACGCAGGATTTTTATCGTTCTTTATTTTACCTTCAATAACACCGCAGAAATAGTCGATCTCACCCTGATACCCGCTCACAGCTGCAAGCTCAACATCGTACGGCTTATCGCCGTTTTTGGGATAGACCGTGAGCGCAGCACCGTAGGTTACGGTTGCACACTCAAAGTCGATAAGGCAACTTGCGTTGAAGGGAAAACCGAAAAGCGACCAATCGCCGATAGCGGTGATGGGCGTATTGCCGTAATAGAAGGAAGTGTGGACCGTGTCGTTTACGCAAACGCTTGTGGATGCGCGACAGCTTACGGCCTCGGGCTCGCCCAAGAGATATCTGATGATATCAACGTCATGGATATGAAGGTCGGTAATGCATCCGCCGGAAAGCTCGGGATTCATAAACCAATTTTCCCAGCCCCAGGTGGGGGGCGCACTCAAACGGCTGAAGAAGCCGCCAATGACCTTACCGAATCTTTTGTCGTCAACAGCCGCCTTTATGTAGTCAAATGCGGGATAGAATCTGAGACACTGACCGATCATAAGCTCCTTTCCCGCATTCTTGGACGCTTGGATCATTTCTTCACAATCCGAAAAGCTCAGCGCCATGGGCTTCTCACAAAGAACGTGTATTCCGCAGCCAAGCACCTTTTTTGAAAGCTCGGCGTGGAGGAATGTAGGGGCGCATATGTCAACAAAGTCAAGTTTTTCTTTATCAAGCATTTCGTCAAGATCGGTATAGAAGCGGATCTCCTCGTCAATCTCACTTGCCTCTCCGTCTATATTTGTCACGATCCTTCGCTTGACCGCCTCGGGGTCGATATCGCACGCACAAACAAGCTCAACCTTGCCTTGCGCCTTAAGATTTGCATAACCCATTCTGTGCGACTTGGCGATCCCGCCAAATCCTATGATAGCCCCCTTCAACATTTTGATTTACCTCTCTTGTCTCAAAATACTCTTAAGAAATGCGAGCGTGTCGATGATATCCTTGGTCTGTTGCTCTCCGCTGATCTCACGCTCAATAATATAGTTACCCGTGTAATTCACCGCCTGCAGACGCTTGATTACCTCCGGAATGTCCGCAAGGCCACTACCCACAGCCACCTCACGTCCAAGCCGCATTCCGTCGGTGGGATAAAAGCCGTCCTTAATATGCGTATCCATCACGTATTTCCCAAATACCAAGATCGCATCAGCGGAGTTTGCCTTGCCATACAGAATCAGATTGGCGGTGTCCATGTTGATTCCTACGTTGTCAAAGCCAAGCTCCTCGATTACGCGAAGCAGGGTCACAGGGGTTTCCTGTCCCGTTTCAAACAGAAAGTTGATACCCTTCTTCTTGCAATACGCTACGATATAACGCAGGATCGCGATCACGCCACCATACTGTGGATCGTTCACGTTCTCCGGCAGGAAGCCTACGTGCGTTGCCACTCGGGAGCATCCGATCTTCACAGCAAAATCGACACCCGCAAGAACCTCCTCGGTGCGCTTCATGCGATATGCCTCAGGAACAAGTCCAAGGGTCACGGGACCACCCGTGAAATTCCATTCCTTAGCACCCGACCAGCCTGCCCAAAGAGTGGAGACCTCAATCTCGGTTTCCTTAGATGCGCCAACGATCTCCTCTGCTAATAAATCGGTATATAACGTAGAATCCCAAACGCAGAGTTGACAGCACTCGCAACCGATCTCCTTCGCCTTTTTCATTTCCAGCAGAATATCCGTACCTGCAGTCAGCACGATCATTACACCGAGCTTATTCATAAAACATCCCCCCCTCAATATCACAATTTTGTCAATTCTTATTGACATCTCTATTATAAATGATGTATAATGGGGTTGTCAATGATAATTTCTTGCGATTCATACCATATTATTGCGAATGAGGAAATAACCGTGAGTCAATACGAAAATCACCATTTGGAGCAAACACCGCTTCCGTTTATTTATAATACAGGATCGGTTCGACCAACCAACCATATGTTCGGATCATCTAACTGGCACGAAAATGTTGAGATCATTCATATCATCGATGGTGATGGCTCGATTTCAGTAAACGGTCAGGTTTTGAAAGTTTGCAAATGCGACACCGTGATGATCAATTCCAACCATTTGCACGCGTTATCAGCCGGAGACGTGAAAATGGTTTACTGCTATCTGATCATCGACCGCTCCTTTTGTCTTGAAAACGGCTTTGACAGCAACAAAATCACCTTTGATATCAAGATCGAGGATGACTACGTTGCGAGAATTTTGGAGAGTCTGCGCGATGCCTACGAATCCCCAGCCGATACCCCCTATCGGACGTTGACGATCCGCAGTCTTGTGTCACAGCTTTTGCTGTTGCTTTGCAAGCATCACAGCCACCCCTCGAAGCCAAACGATTGCCATGACCGCCATGATCGTGGCGTTTTGTACACCAAGCAAGCCATCGACTATATCCACGCAGCTTGCGACAAGGATTTTTCCCTGGAGGATGTTGCCTCCTTTGTTGGAATCAGCAAATACTATCTGTCGCGCGAATTTCACAGATATACAGGCTATCCTTTCGTTGCCTACGTCAACCGGACACGTTGCAAAAAGGCACAGCAGATGCTTGCCGACGAGCGATTGGAAATCCAGGAGATCGGGAAGCATTGCGGCTTTGAAAGTGCCTCCTACTTTGCACGCGCTTTTCGTCATTATATCGGAATGAGCCCCACAGAATATCGAACCCTGCTGCTGAAAAACCAAAAAATAACAAATCATAGTTAAAAAAGAGAAAGACCTTATCGACGAAGTCGTTGGTCAAATTCAATAAAAAGAAGGAAAAACCGCTATCGCGGCGTAGTAATCACGCTTTGATAGCGGCAATATTATGTTTTTTATCGCGTATTTTTTCTTGGATTTTCTTCCTCGCTTCTGATAGTCAGCGTTGATTTCAACGCTCCAATCAGCACCGAGAGGTGCACTTGCTCTAGGCTGTTCAATATAGGGTGTATTATTGAGACCAAAATCGGAGGTTCAGTCGAGCCTCCGATTTTATTGTTTCCTCGCATGATCTTCAGAAATCCCGCGTTTTCGCAACAAACATAATGGGCTTGTTCTTCCCTGCTTCGAGGGTTGAACAAGCCCATTTTTGATTTCGGCGTTTTTCTGCTTTTGAAACGCCGTATAAGTTTTCGATTGGCTTTTTGTTTCATTAGATTCACCGTCGAGAGAGTTTTTAGAGGTGACACAATGTCCAATCAATCCAATTCCCCAAACGGATGCTCCTTGCCCAACTCTTCCTTGATAACCGTGCCAAACAAAGACCAATCACAGCAAAGCTTTCCGGGGATCTTTTTCCCTTTGTTGATCAGGTTTTGATCCGAAAACACTTCCTCGGTTACGTACACATCCCAATCATGCTTTTGCACTAAGTTCAAAAAGTTAATGCATAGCTTGTCATTGTAAAAATAGTAGCAATTATACGGCCCGTAGAACCAGCGTTTCCCGGTCTCATCAACCATATCCCCCAGCTCAAGCTTATCAAACTTAAAACCGTATTCGGTGAGCAGAAAGGAAAAATGACGCATCAGCCTTTGTTCTTCATCGCAACATATGATATTCGATCGTCTTTTGAAAACATACGTGTCAATTCCGTCGCGCCAGAAAATCTCATCAAGAAACAGAGGCTTGAATAGCTTAAAGAACTTTTCAAGAGAAAAACCGTCCCGATCATCCGCAAAGCCGTGCTTGTCTTTTACCGCATCTATGGCTTTCAAAGCCTTTTCCTTAGATGAAAAAACGCCGATCTCTTTGATCCCGTCTCGTCCATCCTTGTAGGTAACCTTGTAGTAGTAAAACATTCAATGCCTCCGTTTTCTGATACATAAAAACCTGGAATATGGGATCACCCTTAAATGATCATCGGTTGAAATACTTTGCGATCTCCTCCATCCGACGCTCCTGCTTGACCGAGAAGGGACAACGGCTCTCACAATGACCGCAATGCAGGCATGCCTCGGCATTGACCGACAGCTTGGTATAGTGGTTTGCGGCGATATCATCCCCCGCCAGCGCGAGATCGTAATACTTGTTGACAAGTCCGATGTCAATCCCCGCCGGGCAGGGCTGGCAATGGTTGCAGTAAACGCAAGTGCCCGTGATGGTATCCGCCGTAAAGCTGCCGATGATGGAATAGTCCTTTTCTGCATCGGTGGCGGTGAGGAATTTCAGAAGGGTATCCAGATGCTCCATGGTCTGCACACCGGGAACCGCGGTCAGGACACCGGGACGGTCGATGGCGTATTGCAGACATTGATGATGGGTCAGAGCCACGCCGAAGGGGGACTGCTCGGCAGACAGCAGTTGTCCCGCAAAGAAGGGCTTCATGACCGAAATGCCCACGCCCTCCCGCTCGCAACGCTTGAAAAGCTCAAAGCGTTCATTCACCGAGCCGATGCCGTACTCGTCGCCCTTTTCAAAATCGTAGGCGGGATTCAGCGAGAACATCATCATGTCCACAAGCCCCGTGTCAATGATACGGTTCGCCACGCGCGGCGTGTGGGAAGAAAAGCCCATGTGACGGACAATCCCCTGCTCTTTCAACTCCTTTATGTAGTCAAAAACACCGATCTCGCAAAGCTTGTCGAAATCCTCGTCGTCGTCCACACAGTGAAGAAAACCGAAATCAACGTAGTCGGTTTGAAGCTGTTCAAGCTCCCAGAGAAAGGTCTTTTTAATGGTGTCAAAATCACGGCACCAGCCGTATTCTCCGTTCTCGTCGTATACGGCACCGAAATGTACCTGCAAAAATACCTTATCCCGACAGTCTTTGATGGCTCTGCCGATAGGCGCGTAGGATGCTCCCGCCGTGCAAAGGTCAAAAAAGTTGATGCCGTTGTCAATTGCCTTGCGTATGATCGCTTCGATCTCATCGACGGGTGTCTTTCCGATACCACCCATGCCAAGACCGAGTACGCTGAATTTTTCGCTTTCATTTCCACGAGGAAGCTGTCTGTATTCCATATTGTACTCCTAAATTCCAAATTGTCGATCAGCTTAGCTTTTTGGCGGCGCGTAATCTCTGATAAACTCCATAATATCGCGCTCGTACACATTCCCATCGAGAACGTCACCATTCGGAGAAAAGGACAAACATCGCACATCGCGTGGATCCTCTACGTACGGATTATCGTAAAACCCGTCTGTGAAATACTCCGCGAGATATTTCAGCGCGTTTCCTTCGGGGAAAATGACATTCCCCTCGCCCACGGGAATTTCCATATCCGCAAAGCTATCGAGAATCTCTCGTGTTTTTCGGTTGTATAGATTGTCATCCGCCGCGCTCCTGAGCCACGCAGGCTGAAGGTGAATCGGGATACCGCTCTTTTTTGCTTCCGCTGCAAACTGCCTCACCACGTCAAGCGGTATCGTTTCCTGATGGAACGCATCCACCGACAAAAGCAGATCGTTCACACCGCATTTCGCAAGTTGCTCCGCGACCTCGCGGATCTTATCGGCATTCTTTGAGAAATAGCCGTTGGTGATAACTTGTCGTTTGGGAATATTCAACTCCGCGGCGGGTTCCATGGTCGCATAGACCGCGGCCGTGTGCAAAAGCGGTTCGCCCCCGAAGGTCATCACGGTTTTGGTAGCGTACTCCGCCGCCACCTTTCGCACCGCATCTGCGGCAATTTGCGGATCGATCCGTTCACCGCATGAAGTGTGATCTCCCTCGGAGCAATGCTTGCACTGCCCCGTGCAGGCATAGGTCACGACAAATTCGATTTTGCTCAGATTTTTAAGATATGGATTCATTTTTCCTTGATGTAAGCGGCAACCGCATCAACGCAAACTCGGCAGAGCCCTCGCCGTACTTGTCAATATTCTTTTTGAAACACTCATCCGCATCATACATCTTACCTTCTTTTTTATTATTCTAAAACAAAATATAGAATTTGTCAAGGAATTTTAAACTTTTGATAGACTTTGAACGGAATTTTTCTCATCGTGCTATTCTTTACTTTCGGCATTGATACATAATACACTCTTGATTACTCTGTCGGCTTCGCTCTTGGTGTTAACATCAAAGAGGAACATATATCCGCTGTCGTGCTCATGTTGCTATGATCGAGGTGCTCCATCAAAAAGATTTCTCCCATATGTTATCTTTTTATATAACAACCCTCCTTAACCCTACGTCTCCTTCTTCGATTTGAGAACGAATTTGGATTCTTTTCTCTGTATCAGCCTTATATAATTCTCCTTATGTCTGACTGCCATAAACAGAGCGCAAGCAAGTACCATCAGAATAACAGGAACAGGTGCACCAAACGGGATCAGTAATATCGGGCAAAGGAGCATGGCAAGCGTAGTGGAAAGTGACATATATTTTGTGGTCAAAAGCAGAACCACCATAACTCCCGTTGCGATAAGTCCCACACGCCAATCGATGACGTACATCGTGGAAAGGCAAACAAGAAACCCTTTACCTCCCTTGAATTTGAATTGGAGCGGGAAAGCATGACCGAGCATACAAAAGATCCCCGTATAAGCCGCCGCGAACTGAAAATCCACACCCTGGCGGGACAAGAGCCACGCGAAAAGCCCATCGACAACGGCTGCTTTGGTAAGATCGAGTAAAAGCACCCACCATGCCCATTTATTGCCGAATGTGCGCTTGAAATTGGTAAATCCGGGATTTCCGCTGCCGCATTCACGGATATCCTTTTTGTATATGGCTTTTGACAAAGCAATGGCGGGATTTATTCCTGCGACAACGTAGCCGCAGATCGCCGCAGCTATGAAAAGAAAGATCTTCATAGAAACCTCCCGATTATTCTATGATCAGAATATAATCATAAACCTCTTGACCGCCGTTGATAATATAGACCTCTTTTCCGCAGTAATTGGTATGAATGTACTGTTCTATTTTTTCCGCTTCCTCAACCGTCGCATCCTTTCCGCATATCACGATACAGATCTCGCGGTCGGAAAGTCCCGCCTTGTCGATGGTTTCGATGACGGCTTCCAGCCTTTCACTTCTGACGGACAAGAGCGCCTTTCCTACAAATCCGATATAATCCCCGACGTGCATTTCCATACCGTCGATGCTCGCATCTCTGACACAATGAGAGATTTCTGCGGTAATAACGCCGTCCATTGCCATTCTGAGATCCTCCACGATGGCATCGGTATCTCCCGAGCTTGTGTCGAGCATAGCAAGAGAGGCATATCCCGCGCCGATGGTCGCGCTTTCAATCACACGCACATCAGATTTTTCATACAAGTGAGCGGCCTGCTTTGCGGTGAGAATGATATTACCGTTGTTCGGGAACACAAAGATCACATCAGCATTCGCCTCGTCAAAGGCTTCAATGAAGTCCTCTGCGGAAGGATTCATACTTTGACCGCCGTCCACAATCACATCAGCACCGCGCTCACGGAAGGTCTCTTTCAATCCCTCTCCGCAGGCAACAGTAACGACTCCGTATTGCTTACGCTCCGTTGCGGGCGCTTTTTCTTCGGTCACGATATTGTTATGTTGCAGGGACATATTTTCGATCTTGACCTTGAGAAATTCACCGTACTGCTGACAGAAATCCAGCACCTTCTGCGGCTGTCTCGTATGTACGTGAAGCTTTACGATGCTTCCGTTACGCACCGTTACAATAGAGTCGCCGATAGTTTGCAAATAATCCGTGATCACCTTCACGTCAAAGTTAGCAATATCGGTCTTGGCGTTTTGTAAACGGACAAGAAGCTCGGTACAATAGCCGAACGCCAATACGCTGTCCTCATTGAATGCGTCGAGATCAAGCTCTTGCGTTTGTTCCGCAAATGCGGTCAGATCCGACACGTCCTCCCCCATAACAGCCTTCATCATGCCGTCAACGATGTAAATCAGTCCCGCCGCCCCCGAATCGACCACGCCTGCTTTTTTGAGTACCGGCAACAACTCGGGCGTACGCGCAAGAGAACGCTTTGCCTCATCGATAAAGGCATTCAAAAAAGCTTCGGGTGTATCCGTGTTCCGGTGGCAGGCATATTCGGTCGCCTCACGCACAACGGTCAATATCGTTCCCTCGGTAGGTGTCATAACCGAATTATAGGCTTGCTTGACCCCTTGGCGAAAGGCTTCGCCGATCTCGCGCGTGTCAGCAGAGCGAAGTCCCGAAAAGCCGTTCTTGATACCTTCAAAAAACTGTGAAAGAATCACGCCCGAGTTTCCTCTTGCCGAGAGAAGCATTCCGCTTGATATGCGACAAGACATCTCACCAAGTGCTTCGGAGGTCTTATCGTCGTGATGAACACCGCCCATCATGGTCATCAGCATATTATCTCCCGTGTCACCGTCGGGGATGGGAAATACATTTAAGTCATTGATCTCCTTTGCGTGCGCCTTCAGATTCGCCGCGCCCGAGGTGATCATGCGAGAAAATAAAATACCGTCAAGTGTCTTCATAGCTCAGTCCCCTATTTTAAATGCTACCTCTTGCCCAATCCCCCAAATGCCGACTGCATCGGGGCCTATCGATGCACCAATGATCGGTCCGATATATCCGATCTCTACGTCAATGCACGGAATCTCCTGTTTGATCAAAGCAACCAATCCGTCGATTTCTTCCTTTGCACAGTCAGCGTGAGTCAGATAAACCACCTGCTTTTCGGGTTCGATCATACTTGCCTTCAAAAGGGCTACGATCTCCTCAAAAGACTTTTGTCTGCCTTTGACCTTCTTGTACGCTGCCTGATCGCCGTTTGCGTCGGCAATGATAATAGGCTTGACGCCCATCAGATTGCCAAAGAACGCCGCCGACCCCTTGACTCTTCCCGCACGCTTAAGAGCATCGAGAGAGTGAACGGTAACATACTGATTGACCTTTTTACGAATAGAGAGAATATGCGCTTCAATTTCCGTAGCGGATGCGCCGTCGTTTGCCAGCTTTGCCGCTTCAATGGCAAGCATTCCTTCCCCCATACTCGCGTTGAGTGAATCTATACAAATGATCGAACAATCTTCATGTTCCGCCATCAACTTTTGGGCGACAACATAGCCTGTGTTAACCGACCCCGACTGCTTTGATGAACAGCCTATGTAAACAATATCCATATTCTGCTCTAGGTACTCTTCAAAGATACGATGGAACTCTTCGACCGAGACTTGCGCTGTGATGATGCGCCTGCCGTCTCTCATTTTGTTGTAGTGTTCGTGAGCCTCCCTTTCCGTCCAAGTAAGCGACGCTACGCTTTCCACGCCGTCGCAGGATGTGGACATTTTAGCAAAAGCAATATTGTATTTTTGAAGTTGCATTGCGTTTAGATCAGCACAGGAATCGGTAATGATCTTTACTTTTCTCATGGCAAGGTTCTCCTTGATGGCAATATTTTTTCATTTTACGACAAAATTTTACGTTCGGATTCTAAACTGAAACGAAACAAGTCAATATTTTCAGAAATAAAAACGAGCAGATTTAATTTCTGCTCGTTTTTATCATATAAAAGATTACTGCTTTTTAGGAAGCACAACAGTAAAGGTGGTGATACTATTCCCACTATGTACGCATATCTTTCCTTTATGAAGCTCCACAATGCTTTTCACAATGGCAAGTCCAATACCGTTGCCTTGCGTTGTATGAGACTCATCGATCTGATAAAACTTTGAAAAAATCTTTTCTTTCTTTTCAGGAGGAATTTCGCTACCCGTATTGGTAACTTTTACACAAAGATCATCGCCGGTGTCGAACATAGCAAGCTCGACCGTCCCGCAGCGAGGAACGAATTTTACGGCGTTATCAATGAGATTGATCCACACTTGCTTGAGCATTTCTTCGTTTGCTTCAATCATAAATTCATCAAAGTCAAGCTGAAGATCTATGTTTTTGCTTGACCATTTTTCTTCAAGCAGAAGAACGGCGGATCGTACCTGCTCGGACAGATTAAAGCGTGACACGTCGGTAAGAATGGTCTGGTTTTCTACCTTGGTCAGATTCAATACGTTGCTTGCCATGGAGGAAAGACGCATGGATTCCTCACGAATGGCACGGGCATACTGAATCCGCTGTTCTTCAGTAAGATTTCCTACTTCAAGCAGATTTGCAAGCCCCGTGATCGAAACAATCGGTGTTTTAAATTCATGAGAAAAATTATTGATAAAATCGTTTCGCAGCATCTCGGTATTTTCGAGTTCCTCTGCCATGGTATTAAAGCTTATCGTAAGCTCCTTTACCGCAGGGTGTGCTGACATCGTATTTCCGAATTTCAGTCGAGTCTTGAAATCCCCTGCCGCTAAGCGATTCATTTTATTGATGATCTCATTCACGGGCTTCAGCGGAAGTCGGCTGCTAAAAAAAACGCTTACGCCGCCGATGATCAAGCTGATCAGTGACATAAACAAAATGACCTGACCAAGCTGAAGCTCACCATTTATATCAACGATCACGCCTGCCTTTGTTAAGAGCCATAAGCCGAGAGCCGTTAACCCGATTGCTGCGAGAAGAATGATGAATACGAATATGGACAGCGCCAGCGTCAAGGACATTCTTGACGTTCTTTCCTTTATTTTTTCCATATTGATCTGCGGTGTCTTTTTCATACTTTTTTTACCGCCTTATATCCGAGTCCGCGAACCGACTCTATCTCAAATTCCTGCCAGCCCTCAAAGCGTTTACGAAGTCTGCCAACGTGTACGGTAACCGTCTCCCATCCCGTCTCACTCTCAGCCCCCCAGATCTCATCCATCAGCTGAATACGGGTAAATATCTTTCCGGGATATGACAGAAGCTTATAGAGAAGCATAAATTCCTTTTGCGGAAGCTCCTGCACCTCGTCTCCTCGTTTGACTGTTAAGGAGTCGTAGTCGATCACCACGTCACCGACAACGATCTTACGCTCGTTTGCGATCTTCGCACGGCGAAGGAGTGCCTTGATTCGGTATAAGAACTCTTCCTGATTAACGGGCTTCGTCATATAATCGTCTGTGCCAACGGCAAAGCCTTTGTTTTTATCCATGGGGAGTTGCTTGGCGGAAACCATCAGAATTGGAAGGTTGTTATCGCACTCACGCAGAATCCCCGTAAATTCATATCCGTCCATCTTCGGCATCATAATGTCAAGCACCACAAGATCGATATGCTCTTTGTCCATCACGTCAAGTGCTTCCTCACCGTTTTGGGCAACGGTGACGGTATATCCGTTGTTTTTCAGCACCGCCTCAAAATACATCCTCGTATTTTTGTCATCATCTACCACAAGAATATGGAACATCATTTCACCGCTTTCTAAAAAGTTATCCATTCAAATCATCGTTATACGGAAAAATTTTACCTGCGTAATCTAAACCGAAAATAAACAATGCGAAAAATTTCAAAAGGCTCACAGACGGATTGTTTGTGAGCCGAATATTTTTTACTCGATAGGTGTGTCGAGCTTTCTGATCCTCTCAAACAAGATCTCATCCTCGCTTGGAATGTCAACAAGGGTTTCCATTTTCGAGCGTATCTTCATCATATCATTGTCGGTTTGACTGATCGTGTCAGCGCACCTGCGGAGCTCATCCACAAGCTTGTCCTTGCCGTCAAAATCGGTTTTGTAATGAAGTTGATGCTCAAGACTTGCCCAAAAATCCATAGCGATGGTTCTAAGCTGAACCTCCACCTCCATCTCCAAACGACGTTCCGACAGGAACACGGGAACCTTAACGATCAGATGTAAGCTTCTATACCCGTTTTCCTTTGGGTTGGCAATGTAATCCTTTCGTGTGACGAGCGTAATGTCGTCCTGCTTCAAAAGTGCTTCGGCGACCAAATAAACGTCGTCAATATACGAGCAGATCACTCTGACGCCCGCAATATCGTGAATATGCTCATCAACATTTTCGATATCAACGGGCATATTCAGCTTTGCAAGTTTCTCTATGATACTCGCCGTACTTTTGAGGCGGGTTTGGATCGAGTTGATCGGATTTCGATGGTATTGAAGACTGAACTCTGTGTTTAAAATATCAAATTTCGTTTTAATCTCCTTCATTGCGCAGGCATAGATCATTCTAAGCTCTTTGTAATCTACGATCCTGCCCATGATTTTCTTTGTTTGATGATAGAGCGCATTCATCGCCGCAGTTGACATGGTTGCAAGCGCGGTTGGAAACGCCGTCTCATCCAGACCGTCAAACAGTGTATCCTTATCCTGATATTGTTTTTTCAACGTATGCTCCTTTAATTGCCGCAGCCGTGGGTACCGCAATGATGTGATCCGCAGCCATGACTGCCGCAGTTGTGTCCTTCTTCGCTGTGTTCGTGGTCGTGGTGATCGCATCTGACCTCCGGGTTGAAGTTCAGTTCATTTGCAAGCAAAGCGTTCACAGCATCGTCGCAAGAACCGCTGACACCGCCATAAAGCTGAATGCCCACACTTGCAAGTGCCATTTGCGCGCCACCACCGATACCGCCGCAGATCAGTACCGATATGTTTTGCTCTGCGAGAAATCCCGCAAGCGCGCCGTGGCCGCTTCCGTTCGTATCCACGACCTCGGAAGAAACGATCTTACCGTCCTCTACCGTGTAGATCTTAAACTGCTCGGTATGTCCGAAGTGCTGAAAAATCTGTCCGTTTTCATAAGTTACTGCAATTTTCATAATAATATTTCTCCTTTTTTGTTTATTCACTTAAAATCATTTTCGCAATATATTCAACCGTTTGTTGTATCTGCTCCTCATTCGTAATACTCGGTGTTCCGTCTCCGTCCTGCGCTCCGTACATTCCGAAATATGCGTGGCAACCGCCCTCAATGACGATCTCTTTGAAATCTTTGGGCAAATTACTGATATTGTCGTTGTACTTTTCCCGATTGAGCACTTGATCCTCGCTACCGTATATGGAGAGAACCTCAAGTTCGTCGTCCGAAAGATCGGCAGTTGAATAAGAACCAAGCAAAATCAGCCCTTCGTATTCGTCGGTATGCTTTTCAAGATACGATGCCGCCATTGAGCCTCCCAGCGAATGTCCGCCAATATACCAATTCTCGATCTGAGGATATTCCTTTTGAATACCGTCCGCCGCGTTGATATCAAAAACGGCAAGATGGAAGGGCATCTCTACGATAATGCACAAAATACCATTTTGAGCGCACGCCTGCATCAGCGGAATATATGCCGAATGCTCAACCTTTCCTCCGGGGTAAAAAACCAATCCCGTCGTTGCCCCCTCGGGCTCAAAAACAATGTTTCCGTCGGGTTCTTCCTTCCACGTGCTACCTTGCGGCAGAAAAGCACCGATTGCCTCATCGTCTGCTTTGTAATAATCTCCGAGGTATATCGCACACGCTCCAATCAGAACTGCCATTACGAGAACGATGGAAGTAACGATAATGAATATTTTTCTCTTTCGTTTGTCTGCAAAAAAGCTCATCACAAATCCTTTCTCCAAAGATTATTTCATATTTCTTCTGCGCTTTCTTCTACATCAAACTGACTCTGATAAAGCTGATAGTAAAAGCCTTCTTGCTTCATGAGAGCTTCGTGATCTCCGCTTTCGATCACGTCGCCGTCCTTCATCACAAGGATCAGATCGGCATTGCGGATGGTGGACAGACGGTGGGCAATAACAAAGCTGGTTCTTCCTTTCGTCAGCTCATCCATGGCTCTTTGGATGATGACCTCGGTTCTCGTATCTACGGACGAGGTCGCTTCGTCAAGAATCAGCATAGGCGCGTCCTGAAGCATCGCACGTGCGATGGTGAGAAGCTGCTTTTGTCCCGCCGAGATGGTAGTTCCCTCGGTCAGCACCGTGTCAAGTCCCTGCGGCAAGGAGCGAATAAACTTGTCGATGCCGCAGACCTTGGCGACGCGCATGATGTCATCGTCGGTGATCTCTGCCATATTGTAAGCAAGGTTTTCACGAACCGTTCCCTCAAAGAGCCAAGTGTCCTGCAATACCATACCGAACATATCGTGAACGTCCTCGCGGCGAATGTCGTGAATGGGCGTACCGTCAACCGTAATACTGCCGCCGTTGATCTCAAAGAAGCGCATCAAGAGGTTGACCATCGTGGTTTTGCCCGCA